>NZ_LJPW01000119.1 GCF_001400735.1 Pseudomonas caricapapayae | reverse complement strand
CGCCACGTATCCTTTACACCGTGGCGCTGCTGCTGTGGTCAGTCGCAACGATCATGCTGGGTTTCGCTGCCAGCTTTATCGCGCTGTTCGTACTGCGCATGGCGGTCGGTGCGCTGGAAGCGCCTGCCTATCCGATCAACAGCCGTGTCGTGACCACTTGGTTTCCCGAGCGCGAGCGGGCCACTGCCATTGGCGTCTATACCTCGGGGCAATTCGTCGGGCTGGCGTTTCTGACGCCTGTGCTGGCCTGGTTGCAGGCGCACTATGGCTGGCACATGGTGTTTGTCGTCACAGGCGGTGTCGGCGTGTTATGGGCATTGATCTGGTACACGGTCTATCGTGAACCGCGTGACTTCAAAGGCGTCAACCAGCAAGAAATCGACCTGATCAAAGAGGGCGGCGGCCTGGTAGACATCCAGCTGGATGTGGAAAAACAGAAGCGGGGTTTCAGTTGGCTGGACCTCGGTATTGTGTTGAGCAAGCGCAAGCTGTGGGGCATCTACCTGGGGCAGTTCTGTCTGAACTCCACGCTTTGGTTCTTCCTGACCTGGTTCCCCACCTATCTGGTGAAATACCGGGGGATGGACTTCATCAAGTCCGGGCTGCTGGCATCGTTGCCGTTTCTTGCGGCGTTTGTCGGCGTGCTGTGTTCGGGTTTCTTCTCCGACTGGCTGATCCGTCGCGGGCATACCGTAGGCTTTGCGCGCAAGCTGCCGATCATTGCCGGGTTGCTGATTTCGACCTCGATCATCGGTGCCAACTTCGTTGACTCCACACCGCTGGTGATTACCTTTCTGGCGCTGGCGTTCTTCGGTAATGGCCTGGCGTCGATCACCTGGTCGCTGGTGTCGACCCTGGCCCCGGCACGCCTGCTGGGCCTGACCGGTGGCACGTTCAACTTCATCGGCAACCTGGCTGCCATCGCCACGCCGATCGTTATCGGTTTTCTGGCCTCGGGTGACTCGTTCGCACCTGCCATCACTTACATTTCGGTGCTGGCATTGCTGGGCGCGCTTTCGTACATCCTGCTGGTAGGCAAAGTGGAACGTATCGAACTGTGATGTCGACGTGTCCGGACCCTGGCGGCGATAATGCCGCCGGCTCGTTTCGATCCGAACCTTCTTACTTGAACATGGCCTGTCATGCACAACGATTCGACCCTTCCTGAAAAAACCACCGGCAAAGAACCGGCGCCGACCGGTACCCAGACCCTGCTGCGCGGGCTGGGCGTGGTGCAGGCGGTAGCCGGTGGCGCACGGGACCTGAAGGAAATCGCCCGGCTGATCGGCACCACGCGCAGTACCACGCACCGTCTGGCCAGCTGTCTGGTTGAGGAGCGTTACCTGCGGGTTGTGCCTCAAGTAGGCTATCTGCTCGGGCCGAAATTGATCGAGCTGGGGTTTCAGGCGCGTGAAGAGGTGCCGTTGGCAATTCTCGCCCGACCGTATCTGGATCGCTTGTCAGAGCTGACAGGCGATACGGTGCATCTGGCAGTGCGCGAGGGGGACGACGTGCTTTATCTGCACAAGAACCCTGGTCGCAATGGTCCGGAAATGCGTTCGCGGGTTGGCCACCGTATGCCGCTGGTGCGTACCGGTATCGGCAAGGCGTTGCTGCTGGACAGTTCGCTGACAGAGTGGCAGCGGCTTTATGAAGTCAGCCAGCCGGGCGCAGGCAGAAATCCGCTATGGCCTGCCCATGAACAGCAAACCTGGGAACAGTTGCGAGCGCGAAGGGAGGAATACGTACAGGGTGGTTATGCGTTCGATCTGGAGGACAACGAGCCGTCGATCCGTTGTGTCGCAGCGCCGGTACGGGATGCCAGCAAACAGATTGTTGCCGGCATCAGTGTTGCCAGTACCGTGCCTTACATGCCGCTGGAGAAGATGGCCGAGCTGGTTCCGCTGATCAAGGAGATCGCAGCGCAACTGTCGGCCGATCTGGGCGGCTGATCCAGAGCAGGATCAGGCTTTCAGGGTGGCCATGTCGATCACGAAACGGTATTTCACGTCACCGGCCAGCATGCGCTCGTAGGCTTCGTTGATGTTGCGGATATCGAGCATTTCGATGTCGCAAGTGATGTCGTTTTCGGCACAGAAATCCAGTACTTCCTGAGTTTCCGCGATACCACCGATCAACGAACCGGCCAGCACGCGGCGGCTCATCACCAGGTGGGCGGCATGGACTGGCGGCTCGACCGGCTCGATCAGGCCCACCAGAATATGCACGCCGTCAAAGCGCAGTGTTTCCAGGTAGGGGTTCAGGTCATGCTGGACCGGGATGGTGTCGAGCAGGAAATCGAAATGTCCGGCGGCGGCCTTCATCTGTTCGGCGTCGGTGGACACGATCACATGATCGGCACCCTGACGGCGTGCTTCCTGCGCCTTGGCAGCGGAGCGGGTGAACAAAGTCACTTCGGCACCCATTGCCTTGGCGAATTTGATGCCCATATGGCCCAGGCCACCCATGCCCAGAATGCCGACTTTATCGCCAGCTTTCACGCCGTAATGCTTGAGCGGCGAATAAGTCGTGATGCCTGCACACAGGATCGGTGCAGCTGCAGCCGGGTCGAGTTTCTCTGGAACGCGTACGACAAAATGCTCGGCGACCACGATGCTGTTGGAGTAGCCACCCATGGTGTTGCTGCCGTCCACGCGATCCGGCGTGGCGTAAGTCATGGTCGGGCCTTCCAGGCAATACTGTTCCAGATCCGATTTACATGCCGAACATTCGCGGCACGAATCGACCATGCAGCCAACGCCAACCAGGTCGCCGATCTTGTACTTGGTCGCGTTGGTGCCGGTAGCGGTGACACGACCTACAATCTCGTGGCCGGGCATCAACGGGTAGACGGCGATGCCCCATTCATTGCGTGCCTGGTGGATGTCGGAATGGCAGACACCGCAGTAGAGGATTTCGATGGCAACGTCGTCAGCACGCGGAGCGCGACGTTCGAAGGTCATCGGGGCGAGGGGAGCGGTAGCTGACTGTGCGGCGTAACCGATAGCTGTGTACATGTTTGACCTCGCAAGGCGTTACGGAATAGAGGCGATCCATTGTCCTGATGCAGGCGCTTCCTGGCTATGTTGAATCCTACGTGTTTCATGCCTATTACTCCGGCCTGACATTTCGGAGTCGGCTCTGAAGCGCAAATCTGCGATGATGTCGCTGTCTGTTTCTCTGCCAGGCTGCTCCCATGACCTTACCTGTTGTTCTTGATGGCAATGCCACACTTGTCTCCTTGATCCAGCCGCTGGCGGTGCATCCCGGCTTCGTGGCGACGCATTTGCCTGAGGTTCGCGTGCTTTCCGCGTTTGGCTATGTCGCCAGCAGCCCGCAGATTTACGAGCCAAGCCTGATGATTGTGGTACAGGGCAGCAAGGTCGCCTGCCTGGGGCCGCGTACATTTGAGTACGGTACCGGGCATTACCTGATTCAAGCGCTTTCTGTGCCATTCAAGTGCGAAACCTTCGCCGCTCCGGACAGGCCGCTTTACGGCGTGTCGGTGGCCATCGACAGGGTCGTGCTGGGTGAGCTGGTGCAGGCAATGGGGCCAGCCAGCGTGCAGCAAAGCCAGGCGCAGACTCCCGAGTCCATGACTTCGGTACGTATCGACACGGCAATGCGTGACAGCGTCGAGCGTCTGCTGCGATGTCTGCATGATCCGCAGGAATGTCAGGCGATGGGACAATCACGGATTCGCGAGGTGTTGTACAGCGCTCTGCGCGGGCCGCAATCGGGAGTATTGCGTGCGCTGGTGGAGCAGCAGGGGCAGTTCGCGCGAATCGCCTCGGCGGTGACCTATCTGCACGAGCACTATGATCATCCGCTGAACGTCGACACTCTGGCCAGCTGCGCGAACATGAGCACGTCCACCTTTCACGAGCATTTCAAACGCAGCACCCTGTTGTCGCCGGTGCAGTACCTTAAACGGCTGCGGCTGCTCAAGGCCCAGCAACTGCTGGTGGCTGACGGCCTGAATGTGTCGCAAGTCGCGCTCAGGGTTGGCTACCAGAGCGCGTCGCAATTCAGTAGGGAGTACAAACGCTATTTTGAGCGCAATCCGGGTGAAGAGAGCTGCAGAGGGTAGACGCAAGCTACAAGCCAGAAGCGTGTAACTTGCAGCCGGGTCACCCGTTACATATTAGGGTAGGTCGGCCCGCCAGCGCCTTCCGGTGCAACCCAGGTGATGTTTTGCGACGGATCCTTGATATCGCAGGTCTTGCAGTGAACGCAGTTCTGCGCGTTGATCTGGAAACGTTTTTCGCCATCCTCTTTGGTAATGACTTCATACACGCCAGCCGGGCAGTAACGCTGAGCCGGTTCATCGTAAAGCGGCAGGTTCTTGCTGATCGGGATGCTCGGATCGGTCAGCTTGAGGTGGCAAGGCTGCTCTTCTTCATGGTTGGTGCTGGAGAGGAACACCGAGCTTAGTTTGTCGAAGCTTAGCTTGCCGTCGGGTTTCGGATAGTCGATCTTTTTCGAGTCCGCTGCCAGCTTGAGGCAGGCGTAGTCCGGCGTGGTGTCGTGCAGCGTGAACGGCAGTTTGCCACCGAAGATGTTCTGGTCGATGAAGTTGAAGGCGCCACTCTTGATCGCACCGTATTTGTGGATCGCCACGCCGAAATTGCGGCTGGCGAACAGCTCTTCGTGCAGCCAGCTGGCCTTGAAGGCATCGACGTAAGAGGTCAGCACGTCGCCGCCTTCCTTTCCGGCAAACAGGGCGTCCGCCACTGACTCGGCAGCCAGCATGCCGGATTTCATTGCCGTGTGGCTGCCTTTGATCTTGGCGAAGTTCAGGGTGCCCAGGTCGCAACCGATCAGCGCGCCGCCGGGGAAAACCATCTTCGGCAGGGAGTTCAGGCCGCCCTTGGCAATCGCACGGGCACCGTAACTGATGCGTTTGCCGCCCTCAAGATACTGCTTGACGACCGGATGATGCTTGTAGCGCTGGAATTCGTCGAACGGCGACAGGTAAGGGTTGCTGTAGGAAAGGTCGACGATCAGGCCGACGACCACCTGATTGTTCTCCAGGTGGTACAAGAAAGAGCCGCCAGGATTGGCGTCGTCCAGAGGCCAGCCTGCGGTGTGAACCACCAGGCCCTGTTCATGTTTTGCCGGGTCGACTTCCCAGATTTCCTTCAGGCCGATGGCGTAATGCTGCACATCGGCCTCGTTGTCGAGGTTGAAGCGCTTGAGCAATTGCTTGCCGATGTGACCGCGGCAGCCTTCGGCGAACAGCGTGTACCTGGCGCGCAGTTCCATGCCGGGGGTATACAGGCCTTCCTTGGGATTGCCTTCGCGGTCGACACCCAGGTCGCCGGTGACGATGCCACGTACCACGCCGTCTTCGTCGAACAGTGCTTCCTGAGCGGCAAAGCCCGGGTAAATTTCCACACCGAGGTTTTCAGCCTGCTGAGCCAGCCAGCGGCACAGGTTGCCCAGGGAGATGATGTAGTTGCCATGGTTGTGCATGGTCTTGGGGACGAAAAAATCGGGAATCTTCCGGGCTTTTTCGGCGTCGCGCAGTACATAGATGTCGTCGCGTTTGACCGGAGTGTTGAGCGGAGCGCCCAGTTCCTGCCAGTTCGGGAACAGCTCGTTCAGGGCACGGGGCTCGAAAACGGCACCGGACAAGATGTGTGCACCGACTTCGGAGCCTTTTTCTACCACGCAGACGCTGATTTCCTGCCCGGCTTCGGCGGCCTTCTGTTTAAGGCGGCAAGCGGCAGAAAGCCCGGAAGGGCCGGCTCCGACGATGACGACGTCGAATTCCATGTATTCGCGTTCCACAGGCTATCTCCTACTTTCAAGGCTCACGGTATTTTTATGGGCACTGCTTTATGAGTCGCTGCAGGCCGACGTATGGAAGTGTTGGACACTGCCCGTCTTTTAATGGCACGCATTATATCTACACCACTGCACGGGTCCAATACAAACGTTTGTTTGAATTGGCCGCAGGCCAGATAAATCAAAGACACCCGACCTGGAACTGGCCGATTTGGCGTATTGACCGGAAAAGGCGTTGCGGTCAATATACGGGCGGTTTTGCGTTTGCCGTAGGCTGAAACGAGACTCCTGCAGTGCAGTGAGTCTCTCAAAAGGCATCAGGCGGACGCGGTGCAGGCAACAGGTCAACGTCGCACGGCGCATTTTACACACCCTGCCGCTGCTTGACGGGTGACACCCGGCTTTTATATGGCTTTTTAAGCCATGCGGATGGCCTGCACGAATTACGATTGCTTGTTGAGGACACATATCGATCGCCCGGTGTGCCGGGCGACTTCTTTTCACCGGAGAGTGAGGAATCCATGAAGGTTCTTGTAGCTGTCAAACGAGTGGTCGACTACAACGTCAAGGTTCGCGTAAAGGCGGACAACTCCGGCGTCGATCTTGCCAACGTCAAAATGTCCATGAACCCGTTCTGCGAAATCGCCGTTGAAGAGGCGGTTCGTCTCAAAGAGAAGGGCGTGGCAACGGAAATCGTGGTCGTCACCATCGGGCCGGCGACCGCTCAGGAGCAACTGCGAACCGCTCTGGCGCTGGGTGCAGATCGCGCCGTGCTGGTCGAGTCCGCTGAAGAGCTGACCTCTCTGGCCGTGGCCAAGCTGCTCAAGGCTGTGGTCGACAAAGAACAGCCACAACTGGTGATCCTGGGCAAACAGGCGATCGACAGCGATAACAACCAGACCGGCCAGATGCTGGCTGCACTGAGCGGTTATCCGCAAGGCACGTTCGCTTCGAAGGTTGAAGTGACCGGTGACAAAGTGGCCGTGACCCGTGAAATCGATGGCGGCCTGCAGACCGTTTCCCTGAGCCTGCCGGCCATCGTGACCACTGACCTGCGTCTGAACGAGCCACGCTACGCTTCGCTGCCCAATATCATGAAGGCCAAGAAGAAGCCTCTCGAAGTGCTTACCCCGGATGCGCTGGGCGTTTCCACGGCCTCGACCAACAAGACTGTCAAGGTTGAAGCACCGGCTGCACGCAGTGCGGGCATCAAGGTTAAATCGGTGGCTGAACTGGTCGAGAAACTGAAAAACGAAGCGAAGGTAATCTAAATGACGATCCTGGTTATCGCTGAACACGACAATGCGACCGTAGCCCCGGCTACGCTCAACACCCTTGCTGCCGCGCAGAAGATCGGCGGTGAGATTCATCTGCTGGTTGCCGGTTCCGGCGTAACTGCTGTTGCTGAAGCTGCCGCCAGAATTGCGGGTGTGACGAAAGTGCTGGTGGCCGACAACGCAGCCTATGCACACCAATTGCCTGAAAACGTTGCGCCGCTGGTTGTAGAACTGGCTGCGGGGCGTAGCCACGTTCTGGCCGCGGCCACCTCCAATGGCAAGAACATCCTGCCTCGTGTCGCTGCGCAACTGGATGTCGATCAGATCTCCGAGATCGTTTCGGTGATCTCCGCCGATACGTTCACTCGTCCTATCTACGCCGGTAACGCCATCGCCACCGTGCAGTCCACTGCTGCGGTCAAGGTCATCACCGTTCGCGCCACTGGCTTTGATCCTGTGGCTGCCGAGGGCGGCTCGGCAGTCGTTGAAGCGGTGTCGTCTGCTCATGATGCGGGCAAGTCCAGCTTCGTTGGCGAAGAACTGGCCAAATCCGACCGTCCAGAGCTGACTGCGGCCAAGATCGTCGTATCCGGCGGTCGCGGCATGCAGAATGGCGACAACTTCAAGCACCTCTACACGCTGGCCGACAAGCTCGGTGCTGCAGTGGGGGCTTCCCGCGCTGCGGTCGATGCCGGCTTTGTGCCCAACGACATGCAGGTTGGTCAAACCGGCAAGATCGTTGCGCCTCAGTTGTACATCGCGGTCGGTATTTCCGGTGCCATCCAGCATCTGGCCGGTATGAAGGATTCCAAAGTGATCGTTGCGATCAACAAGGATGAAGAAGCGCCGATCTTCCAGGTGGCCGACTACGGTCTGGTGGCTGATTTGTTCGAAGCCATTCCGGAGCTGGAGAAGCTGGTTTAACCCACGCGCTTGCACTATAAAGAGAACCCGCTCCATTCGGGGGTTGCGCACCAGCGTTTGCTCGCGGTGCGCCTGCCCGGATCGAGCGGGTTTTTTATTGCGTAGCAAAAGGACTTTTCATGGTGCATTCCCGGCTGCTGTCTTCGCTTTTTCTCGGGCTGGTCATGCTGCCGACGCTGGCAGCCGCTGCCGGCAAGTGCGAGCGTCTGATAGTGACCGGCAGTCCGGACGCGCCGCCTTATCTATGGCGTGATCCTCAGGACCCGCGTCACCTGATGGGTGCAAATGCCGATCTGCTGACTCAGGCGGCGGGCGAGCTGGGCATCAAGGTCGAGTTCCTGTACGGCGGAAAACGCAGTCAGGCACTTGAAGAGGTGCGCACCGGACGCATGGACCTGCTGGCTGACGCGCCGTTCACTGCCGCGCAACTCGAAGCGCTGGACTACATCCACCCGCCGATTGTGCAGAACGAGATCATGGTCTGGACGCGCCACGGCCACAGCGTGCCGTTCAATGCGGTCAGCGAGCTGCAGGGCCACCCCGGTGCCATGTCGGAAAAAACCCGATTGACGCCTGCATTCGAATCCGTGGCCAGGCAGCACCTGACCCTGGAGCGTCTGTCGGGACTGACGCCAGCCTTCCAGAAGCTGGCATTGGGCGAGGTGGATTATGTGCTTGCCGGTCGTTACGCCGGGATGGTCATGATGCAGACACTGGGCCTTTCTTCTGACCTGATTGCGCAGCCGTTGCCGGTCGATATGCCAGGTTTTTTCCTGGCCTTGTCGTTCAACTCGGCCTGCAACGAGCCATGGTTACGCGGACAGCTGGCGAAAAAGATGACAGAATCGGCCGCCTCCGGCCTCGCGGGCGAAGTCATCAGACACAACCTGGAGTTGTGGAAAGCCCAACTGTTGCAACCTGCCAGCGCCAGCGAACCCAACAAGTAGGGATGTTTTTGTGAGTATTCGTTTTTCAATTGCCGTCATGGCAATCGCCACGCTGGCCGGCTGCGCCAGCGACCCGGTACCGACCGAGCAGTTCAAGCTGACCGAGCAGGCGCTGGAACAGGCCAAAGCCGTTGGCGCGGGTGATGACCAGCCCGAAATGGAAGTTGCTCAGGCCGGATTTGCCGAAGCCCGTGCCTCCATGGCAACCCACGCTTACAAGGATGCGCGCATGAAGGCCGAGCAGGCCGAGCTTGACGCCCGACTGGCAGAAGCGCGAGTGCTTACTCTCAAGAGCCAGGAGCAGGTCAATCAGTTGAATACCCGTCTCAACAGGCTGCGCAAGCAGTTGGGGGAGGCGCAATGAATCGCATGCCCCGTGTTTTGAGTGTCTGCCTGTTGCTGGGTTCGGCAAGTCTCTACGGCTGCGCCGGTCATCAGGACAGTGGACAAGCCTTGCAGCAGGCCAGTGCCGATTTCCAGAAGGTCAAGGAAGATACCGATGTGCTGCGCAGCGCGCCCAAGGATGTGATTCGCGCGGGTGAGTCCCTGGCCCGTGCCGAGCGTCTGTCCAGCTATCTGGGAAGTGGTGCTGACGTCAGTCATTACGCCTACCTCAGCAGTCGCTACAGCGAGATCGCCCGTGAGCACAGCAACCTGATGCTCAGCCAGGAGCGCCTGGCAAAAATGGACATGGAGCGGCAGCGTCTGCAACTGGCACTGCGTGAAGCCAAGCTGGCTAGTGCCCAGCAGCAGGGGCGCTGGCTGGAAGACCAGATTCTCAGTCTGGCAACCACCGAGACCGATCGCGGGCTGGTCATGACGCTGGGGGACGTGCTGTTCGATGCCGGGCATGCCGAACTGAAGAGCTCGGCCAGTCGCACCATTCTCAAGGTTGTCCAGTTCTTGCAGATCAATCCGCGCCGAGTGGTCAGGATCGAGGGGTATACCGACAGCACGGGTGATCGTCAGGAGAATCTGAAGCTTTCCAAAGACCGCGCGCAAGCCGTTGCAGACGTGCTGATGGACTTGGGTATCGATGAAAAACGCATCCAGGTCGAAGGCTATGGTCAGCAGTTTCCGGTGGATGCCAATGCCTCCGAGCGAGGGCGCGCGCAGAACAGGCGGGTCGAGATCGTCTTTTCTGATGAAAAAGGTCAATTAGGCGCAGCTCGCTGATACAAAACACGCCAAAAAGCCCGATGCCAGAAATGGTCTCGGGCTTTTTTGGCTTTAAACGCTTTGCATATGGCGTTTTTGGCCGCGTTTATTTTCGCGCAGCGACGTCGATCGCTGGCTTGAACGTAAACTGTTCCCGTACACTTCAAGACTGTGCCGGTTA
>NZ_LJPW01000093.1 GCF_001400735.1 Pseudomonas caricapapayae | reverse complement strand
CGCGCTGCTTACTTGGCACAGGACGCAGAGCGTCCAGAACGGCATTCCCACGCGGAGCGTTGGAACGATGACTTACGCCTCAAGATGAATATCGTGCCAATGCTCTGCGTTGGCATGCAGTTAGTGACGCTCTGCATCACAAATTTGCGCCGCGCTGCTTACTTGGCACAGGACGCAGAGCGTCCAGAACGGCATTCCCACGCGGAGCGTTGGGACGATCACTTACGCCTCAAGATGAATATCGTGCCAATGCTCTGCGTTGGCATGCAGTGCGTGGCGCTCTGCGTCACAAATTTGCGCCGCGCTGCTTACTTGGCAGATGACGCAGAGCGTCCAGAACGGCATTCCCACGCGGAGCGTTGGAACGATGACTTACGCCTC
>NZ_LJPW01000137.1 GCF_001400735.1 Pseudomonas caricapapayae | reverse complement strand
GACGTCTTTATGGTTGTGAGCGCAGAGACCTTCCCATTGAGACCTGAAACAGCAGTGCTGGCTGTTTGGGCCTGAGCTGACGCCCCGCTTGCGGTGGATTGAACTGTGTCCACACGCTTTCCAAGTGCCGTGTCGCCATCTGATCGAGCGGTCGATTCCGATTGAATGGCCGCCTGAACCGTTGACTGGTTCGTGGTAACCGTCGCCGTCAGGTTCGTGATCTGCTGAGCAGTTGCCTCCCTGTCCGTCGCTTGCGCAGTTTCTACGATGCTGATTTTCGACTCGTTGCTGCCAACTCTCGCTTGGAGTGACGTCGTGCGCTGGGCCTGTGCAAAATCCTCTTCCGCCCTGACCTTCATTTCTGTTGCAGCGCTGGCCGCGCTGTCCCAGCTTCGAATCGCGTCGAGCAGATCGCCCTCGCCGCTGTCGGAACGATACTGAGCCTGAACCGCTTGGAGCTGGGCTGCTGTCGCGGTAGTCTTGCCGTTCACCGTCTCGATGTTGGCTGTATTCTTAGAGACCTGATCAGCCTGGGCGTTGGCTAACCGAATCGACTGCCCCGTGTTGACCCAGTACCTTGGGTTCGGCGGACCATTGGACCCATCGGCCGCCGCTGGCACCGCCGCAATGGCCGTCCAAAGGTTGTCACCCACGCGCACGGTGTTGTCGCGCACGTAGGCATCGGTCGGCACGTAGACCAGAGCGTCGGTGATTTCGCCTATCTCGGCCTTCAGCTCTTTCAGGCGCTCATTGACTGAGCCGGGGCCGTCACCAGAGACCAGTTCGATTTCATCAAGCAGCTCCTGCCCGAGCTCCGTCTTCGTGACCTTTCCGGCAAAGGCCGCCAGATAGGCCGACACATCATTTGATGTCGACGTAGGTACATAAAGGAAGGCGCTCTTCCCGTATGCGTTGGACGATCGGATGAAATAGTAATAGTTGGTGTAAAACGCCAGGCCGTTGTGAGTGAACGACAAGCCCTGCCCAAGATACTCGGCCGTGCCTGATGTGGCCTTCGGATTGGTGCTGAAAAAATACTCGTAGGTGCCGCCGTTCAGCGCGTGATTCGGGTTTTGAGGAATCAGCACGATGCTGTCGAGCGAGGACTGCACTACGCACGATTCCGGTATTGGCGGCCCCTGAATGCTCACCGATATCGTCGCCTCGCCGGACCTGGCCATAGGCCCCAGAGCAGCCACACTCATTGTGTACGCACCCGACGGCAGACCGTTGATAGCCAGGGTGTTCGCAGTGGCAGGCACAGAGCGCGACTGCACGGCATTGTTGCCCTGGCGAACCGTGACCACATACGAGGTGACTATGCCCTGCGGTGGGACCCACGACAGCACGCCCTGCACCACCTCAGCAGCATCGCCAGCCGACCATGCAAGCCCGGTGGGCGAACCAAGCCCGCCGCTTGGCAGGTTGATGAAGCCGAGCGGGTTGTAGGGCTGGCCCACGGCATCATCGAAGATTGCCGCCTCGTACTGCTTGACCTGAACAGTGCAGCCTTCGTTGTCACCCATCGACCAGTCAGAGACGATGAACTCGCCAAGGATGTTCAGTGATGGCAGGTTCACGCGAACGACGCGACCCGGCCTGCAGTTGTAGCCTGAGAAGTTCATCGGCAGGCTGATTGCCCCGCCAGCGCGGCGTTGGCGCATGGCGATGTTCGCCAGGCGCTGCGGCTGATAAGCGTCGGTCACATACGAGAACGTCATCGTCTCGGCAGCTTCGCCGCCGTCTTCAAGAATCCATTCAGAAACGCTGACCTCTGGGTAATCCGTCTCGGTCCAGGACTGTTCAGGATCGATGAACGTGCCGCGCACCGTGTTGATGGCGGAATCGTTCGTCGACTCGGTACTGCCGGATACGGTGCCGATAATCATGTCTTCGGTGATCTCGAAGTCATACGGGCCGTAGTAGGCGCCTGCCTGGAGCATCCAGCGGCCGCCGACGCGGATCAGCTTGCCAGCGCATGACGCTTCCAGCTTCTGCAACACGCCCGGACGCTGCTCGTCAGCACCAATCACGCAACCGGTACGGTAGCGCTGGCTCACGGAGCCGTCGGCGTTAGTCAGGGCTTCGTCGCAGACGTTGGCCGCACTCGCGAATGTCTCGAAAATAATCTCGTCGTCCGGGACGTTGCAGCGGTTACGCAGGAACCAGAGGATGTGCAGCGCGGTGTTGGCGGTGTAGATGTTGTTGCCGGTGCGCGGGTCGTAAATGTCATTCCGGCCACGTAGCACAAAGCGGGTGTCAGGGATGCCAGACGGGAACTTCTCGGCGCTGTACTTCAGGGTAATGCGCACGAACGACAGGCCGCGCCCGATCTGGCTGTCCTTCCAGTCCTGGCAGTTGGCCTTGAGGAATGCGTTCACTTCTGTCGGGTTGACGATCAGCTCATAGCTGGCGAACTCACCGTATGTGCTGATCTCCTCTTCGCCAAGGTAGATGTTCTCCAGACCATCGATCGCACCTTCACACAGCACGTAAACAAGGTGGATCTGCTCGCCCTCTGTGAGGGTTCCGGACTGCTCCTGCGCCCAGACCAGCACACCACCAGTAGACACACGGCCGAGGATGAATCGGATCGGCGCTTTAGACGACCTCACCGTCTGTGCGGACGGCTCGTTGTCGCGAAGGGGTGACTTGGTGTTGAGTTTCTCCTGCTGTGATGCCGCGTAGAAGGCCAGGCCAGCGCCTATCGCAGCGCCCACCGGGCCGCCTTGTACGAAGCCAATCACAGCACCGACGGCGACCTGAGCAATTTTCTTTACGCCACTTGGCATTACTCAACCCTCCACGCCGCCAGCGGCTCACACACAACGCGCGCAACGCCGTCATCGGTCGTCGCCCAATAATCACCGGCCCAGTACACGGCCATGCTGCGACCTGCCGGTGCTTCGTACATCACGACGTCGCCGCGCTGGATGAACGGGACAGCCACCCTTGCAAAGCAGGCGTCCCATGCAGCTTCCAGGCTGCCGTGACGTTTCTTCAGCGCGCGCTTGGCTCCAGCCTCGGTCTTGTAGGTGCCACGGTATTGCTCTGCTGGATCGACACCGCACACGGCGCTCGAGCAGTCGGCGGCGAACAGGCAACAGTCAAATTCACCCCATGAAAAAGGCCGCCCTTGGGCAGCCTTGATCACTTCGTGCAGACGCGTAGTCCAGTCTCGATTGCGCATATCTAACTTCCGTAGGTGAAGGTCGGCGCATCCTTGGCAGACCCCCAGTAGATGGGCCATTCGGACATTTGCGCGATTGCGTAGAAGAAGCGGTCGCCCTGGTGCCGGGCGCGGTGGTTTTCGTCCGTCCAGCGCTCGGTGCCGGTTCGGCTCCATTCGGCCATGCGGTCGATGACCGGGACGGTGATGGTGTTGCCGTCCTGGCCATTGCCTGCGAACGAGAATTTGGCGGCGTCCATCCGCCCGGAGAACAGGATGTCCGCCGCGTAGTTGCCGGCCTCGTCGAATACCACGAAGAGGACCTTGGCCATTCGGCCCCGGCAGCCGCGCACGTTGGTTTCCGACAGGATGTAGGAGTCCAGCCCGCTCAACGTCAAGTCGACCGACATTGGCGAACCTGAGTTGTCGCTCTCTTGCGACTGGCTGACCTGGCCGAAATTGCCCACGCCTTCATAGGTGACGCCGTCGACAACCAGTTCACCGGTTCCCGTGTGCGCGAAGACCATGCCATCGGCGAAGTCCAGCTGTACGGCGTACACCGGCATGAATTTGCCCGTGGCGATGATATCCACCACCTTCTGGCTGAAAGGGAAAGCTGAGGGCATCAGAATGCCTCCCTGAATGAGTAACTGCCGTTGGCGACCACCGGGCGGCGCGTCATGGCCCATGTGTCCGAGGTCATGCGCATTTCAGAGTAGGGGTTCAGGTATTCAACTGCCGCCCCTGCCGTGAGCGTTTTCCGGATGCGCTTGTTGAGCAGCACCGTGACCTGGCCCTGGGCGTTCGACGAAACCGGATCGGTGACCTCGAACATCTCGCCCGCGATGGTGATGTAGTCGCCGGTGCTGAAAACCGGGGAGCTGGCTGGCGCGCCAGCAATGATCATGCTGCGCGCCTGAGCAAAGCCGCTGACCACGCTGAGCGCGCCGATGCCGTCCTTCCGGTAACGAGTGAAGTCCGGCAGGTTGAATGTGCCGAACATCCCGTCCAGCTTGCCGAGGAACGATGAAAGCTCGCGCTCCTGAGCCCGCGTAAGCAGGCCAAAGGTCAGCGTGCACTGCCAGTACGCGCCGGGGTAGCCAACGATCTGCTGGGCGTTCGAGAGCGACGACGTGAACGCCCGGCTGTTGTTGACGATGCCCCAGCTCATTTCTGACGGGCGCAGCGAAGCAGGCCACGTGAGAGCCATGCGTTACTCCTTGGGGAAAGCCTGGGGCTTAATTCTTGTGGATTTTGCTCAGAGAGCCGCCAGGGCCGAGCAGCTCGCCGAAGGCCTGAGAATTGCTTTCCTTCATGCGCACAATGCTTTGTTCGATCAGGCCAACCACATCGTGGCCGACCTCATCCCCGCAAAGCAGAACCCCCATGATGCGACCCATGATCTCCGAATGCAGGCTGGCCCGTTTCCGCAATTCGCTTGCAGGCGCGCTCCCATCAACACCTTCGAACACCACGGGGAAAATGGCATTACTTATAGGCCCAATCATTTTTCCCACATCTAAATCGGTTATTTTCATCGTTTACCCCTTATCATCTGCATTCCTGGGCCATTCCTTTTAAAGTCATTCAGAACAATCTGGTAGCCAGCCTGCGCAGCGTCCTTGATGCCTCTGACCAGATCCTCTTTCGTGGCTGCATCAACATTACCGCCCACAGTGATGTATTGGTTGATTGGCGGGACATTGGGAAGCGAAGCGCCTGCTGACTGCGAAGAGCTTTTCGCCGCTACGGCCGAGCTGCCAACATAACCTCCGTCGGCGTAGCCCCTGGTGTTGGCGTTCATGCGCTCCAGAAACTCACGCGCGCCGGGCTGGCTGACCACTTCCTTTTTCACGACAAACTCACCGCCGTGAACAACGCCCTTCGGCTGGAACTTTCCGCCATCGCCGGTATAACCTCCGTCGGAGAAGCCGTATTTGGAGCCGTAGCCGGCCGCCGAGGCGCCAAGCGCCGATGACGACGTTGCTGCAGCACCACCGCCGACACCCGAAAGGGCGCTGAATGCGGTGCTGAGGAATCCCGCCGCTGCCTGCCGCACCTGGATGCGAATCAGATCCTCGATCACACCGTTGGCAAAGTCCTTGAAGGACAGCTTCCCGGTTTTCACGAAGTTCACCACCGCGTCTTCCATGTTGCTGAAAGCGTTGGTGAAAAGCTGCTTGGTCTGCCCGGCCACGTCGCGCGACTGCTCGCGGTAGTTCTCAAGCGCCGAACTGGCACCCAGTGTCCAATCGGACTGGGCTTTGTCGACGTCGGAGTAATACTTCTGCTGCATTGCCAGACGGCTTTGCAGAGCAGCATTCAGCGCATTCGTTTCCTTGCTGTACAGGTCCTGGCTGATCTTCCCCTCGTTGCGTTGCTGCAACAGGTTGTCCAGCTGGGACTGGTACTGCTCCTGGATGCTGAACTGCTCCTGCAGCCGGGCTTTTGCTTGGTCACCCAGGCCCAGACCTGCCAGGTTGTTGCTGAGGCCGGTCTGATCTTTTGCCAGCTGGCTGGCGAGGTTGGTCTGGAAGGCCGCAAGCTTCTGCGTTTCCTCGTAAGCGGTCTTGCGAAGTTCAGTCTCCTTTTCCAGCGCGGCGTTCTGCTTCTGCTGCGCAATATTCAGTTCGGCCATGGCCAGAACCTGCTTCTGCGCGGTAGTGAGCGTCTTCTTTTCCTTGAGCTGGGCGATCTCTGCTTCCAGTTCGACCAGTTTCTTTTGCTCGGCGCCGATGGACTTGATCGTTCCGTCCTGGTTGATCAGCTCCTTGCTTTGCTGCTGGAGCACGGCGTAACGCTGGCGCGCGTCATCCAACATCTTGGTGCCAGCATCTTCCTGGTATGCCTTTTCCTTACCGGCGTTTTTGTTTGGCTTGGTGCTGTCCGTGATCTGGCCGATCTGACGATCTGCGAGCTGCGCGGGCGTGAGCCGAACAGGAGCAGGCGCTACCCAGCCATTGGCGAGCAGTCCCGCACCGGTAGGGTTCTTCTTCATACCCAGGTCAAGCTGAGGCCCACCTTGCAGTTTCAGCGCTGCGTTGATGACCCTCTGCATCTGCTCGATCTGCTTATTGGCGCTGGTTTCTGCCGCCTTGGCCGCCTCTTCGTGACTCTTCTTGACCGCCGCTGTCGCGTCCTCTGCTGCCTGCTGCTGGGTGTACAGGGCTATCAACTGCGACCTGAGAGCGGTCTGCTGAGCTTTGTCAGCCTCCTTTACCGCGTCCTCGTACTTCTTCAGCAGGTCGGTCTGCTCGGCGACGATGCTGGCTTGGGCGGCCTGCTCCTTGGTCAGGCCCATTTTCCCGGCCCGGTAAGCAGCCTCGGCCTTTTCGTTGGCTCCGACCAGATCGCGGGCCTCGGTAAGCTTGGCGATGTACTTCTGCCATTCTGCGAGCTGTGCGCGCGTCTGCGTGCCGGTGCCTGACTGGGCTGCGGCGAGCATGGCCGAGCTTTGTGCGGCTTTAGTTTGCTCGCCGCTGACTTGACCCAGAACTGCGGCCAACTCCTTGTTGCGGTCCACGTTGCGCTGATACTCGGCAGATGTTCCGGTAAGCGCCTTCTCGGCAGCGCTGCTCAGGTTGACCGAATCCTTCAGCCATTGGTTAACGCTGTCCAAGTCGCGCTTTCCATCGCGAACTTCTTGAACCAGTCGCTCAAATTCGCCTGTCAGAGCACCAACACCCACACCGGAAAACGCACCCTGTAACGCGCCGTTCTTGACGCGATCCACATAGGATTTCAAGGCTTCGTCAGCCGACGATATCGCAGTTGCCTGCTGGTCTGCCCACTCAAGGCGCTTAACACGCTGCTGGGCGCTGTTCAGGGCTTCATACTTTTTCGTGATTTCAGCTACGGACAAACCTTGTTGGTCAAGTGCCTTGCTCGCCTCGTCGGTGTTGTCTCGCATAAGGAACATGCTGGCTGCGACGGCCCCTACGGCCAGCGCAATACCGGCCGGACCACCGAGGAATGCCAGAAGCCCGCGCTGAGCGGTGGCGAGACCAAGCGCGGCAACACGAGCGCGATCATCAGCGGCAGCCTGAATCAGTCGAGTCTCTGCGTAACGCCCAGAAGCCACTGTCTGTAGCAGGGTGCCGCGATAAAGAACCATGTTCTCCCGAGCAGAAGCGGCAGCCGTCCTGGCCTGAACCACGTCAGCGTTTGCTGCGTTCAAGGTGGCGGATGCTTGAGCGATGGCGGCCGTGCGAGTTGCTGTGTAGGCGTACAGCACTGTTCCAAGCTTGTTGACGAGAAGAACAGCCCCTGCCGCACCAATCCCGGACATTGCAGCACCGACAGCGTTTACTGTGGTGCTCAGCGAGTTTGAGTCAGCAGACAGGGCGTCCATCGACTTGGACAGCGCTACGAAATTTGCAGATATGGCGGTGCTTGCGCCGCTGGCTTGGTCGAGTTTGCCCACCAGCTGAGTGAATGAGTTGCCCATCGCTGTCAGGCTGTTGCCGATGGTTACGTTCGTCTTGTTGAACAGCTCATCAACTGCTACTCGCTGCGCCTGAAGCGCTTTAACCACGGCATCCGCCGTAAGCAGCCCGGCCGCGCCGAGGGTACGCAATTCACCAACGGTTTTACCCATGCCTGCCGCAATTGCCTGTGCCAGCGCCGGAGCTTGCTCCATGACGCTGTTCAGCTCTTCACCGCGCAGCGTGCCGGAAGCGAAGGCTTGCCCAAGCTGCACAAGAGCGGCGTTCGCCGACGCTGCCGAAGCACCGGAGATGGCCAACGTTTTACTGATGGTCCCCACTACACCAGCAACGCCTTCGCCGGTCAGCTTCAGCTCTTTCTGATTGGTCGCAATGCGCTGGTACAGCTCGGCAGTTGCATTGAGGGGCTGGAAAGCACTTTGGGCGATTGAGAAAACCGCCTTCTGCGCAGTCGCAAGCTCGTCCGCTCCGTCGGTAACCAGCTTCATACGGTTGGTGAGCGTACTGTAGGCCTCTGCCGCGTCGTAGAACGCTTTAACGCTGAACGCTGCGGCAAGCGGACCGGCAAGCCCTGCCGCTGCCGCTGACAAAGACTTCACTTGGCGCTCAAGGCTCTGCACCTGCCCGGCAGCAGTTCGCGAGTTCTGCCCGGCGCCACTTGCTGCATTACCGGCACCGCTCAGGACAGGTCCCGTTCGAAGACCTGCATCATTCAGGGCTTCGAGCGCGCGACGTACGCTATTGATCTGGGCCTCGGCACCGCGACCATCCACTTCAAGAGCAAGGCGCGAAGTCAGTGCCATGAAAATCTCCAGACGAAAAAAAGCCCGCATTTGACGGGCGTGAGGCAATAAAAAACCCGCCGAAGCGGGTCATGTGCTGGCAATAAGAATCAGGCCTGTCGAGCCCTTTCCTTCTCTGCAATGATTCTGTTTCCTTCAGCGATCTGCGTTTCAAGCCTTGATTTAGACCTGAATTTTTTGAGCGAGGCGTAAAGCGAGCTGACAAGCAGGGCTGCCACGATCAGTACCGCAACCACTGCGACCCAAATACCATAGAGCGCGACCGCTGCGACAATCACCCCAAAAAGCCAGGGCGCAAGGATGACAGCGATCAAAATGAGGACCAGAAGAATTGCTAATTGCATGGCATTGACTCCCTGTGAATGAGAGCAATCTACCATCATCCGGCCCGCCAACAAACGACCGTTAATCCTCTTCGTCGTCCGCGTCGTCATCCGCCATGAACAGGCGGTCCAGCTCGAACAGTACAGAGTCGATTTCATCCCTGGGTATCGGTGAAGGGTGCGCGTCGATCCAATCCGTGATCTCACGTGCCGAAAGCGGCATTGGGAACACGCCGCCCATGCCTGAGATGTAGCGCCGACCCCGGCAAACATTGCGAAAGGTGTTCAACAGGTAGGCCGTCAAGGGGTCTTGCGGTGGCTCATCGGGCACGGTCATGCCGAACTTGCCAAAGATCAGCTTACGCTTCTCTGCTTCCGCGCCTGCCCACTCGCTTTCCCATTGGAAGCGGGCGATTGCTTTTCCAGGGTTTCGACCTTCTCGGCCTTCAGCTCGAGGGCCAGCTCGCCGCATTTGTCGAGGACGAACAAGAAGAAATCGATATCGTTCTCGAGCATCTGCGCGCCGGTGGCCGGCTTGTAGGGCAGCTCATTGCCCTCTTCGTCCAGTGCTCCCTGCCAGTCCTTCAGCAGAAATGAGGAAATGGCCAGGCAGTGATTGACGTATTCGGTCTTCTCGCCTGCGATCACGCCGATATAGCCTTCCTGGAACTGGGCGTCATTGCGAGCGACACGGCGGCGCATGCGCTCCATGGCGATCTGGTATTCAGTGTTGTCCAGCGAAACCAGCAGGACTTTGGTGTCCGCGTCGAAATCGAACCACTTCGCAGCGGTGTCGACCGTTTCTTTGTTCTTCAGCTTGAGAGCCATGTTGAAACCTCAACGCCACGCCATAAAAGGACCGCCCCGGCAGGCGTTATCACCGGAGCGGTCAAAAGGTTCAGCAAATTATGCTGGTACGGTGATTGTGGTTGAGCCTGCCTTGCTGCCGTCCGCTTTGCTGGTGGCGGTGACAACCGAAGTACCAGAGGAAACGCCTGTAACCAAACCGGCGCTGCTGACGGTCGCAACACTGGGAGTTGCGCTCGACCACGTCACAGCTTGATTTGCCGAGGCAGGTGATACGGAAGCGCTCAGTTGCCGAGTTGCACCAACCGCTACTGATGCCGTGCCTGGCGTTGTAGTAACACTGGTCACCGCCGCAGCGGAAACGCGGGTGATGGTCGGGCTTTGCTTGGCCACCGTGTAGCTCAGCTCGACCTGAATCAGGTCACGCTTGCCGCCGCTTGGCAGTTCGCCATCCACTTCCACTGCCGGGAAGTTGAACGTGTACTTGTTGCCCAGCGAGTCGGTGATGGGGAACTCGACAGAGATCGGCAGGCGGGTGAAGGTGTTCTTCCAGATCTGCCAGGCCTTTTTGGACCATGCCAAAGTGATGCTGCCGGTGATGGCCGCTTCGGTGGCGATGTGCGCGCCGGGGCCGAGTCGATCCGAGCCCAGGCAACGCTGGGTTTGCAGGCTATTGTCGAGATTGATGGTCATGGCCGAGACGCAGGCCACGCCTTCCAGCGAAGCACCATTCACCAGAATCGTGCCCACGTTGTTATTTGACAGGAAAGGCGTGGTGGTCGGTGCGTTCGGCGTGACAACGATCGGCACCTCGCTGTCGGTGTAGTCAAGGCACGCCATGTTGAACGTGGCCGTGACCTTGCCCTCTTCTGGAATCTCCAGCGCAAAGGTCGATACGTGAGCGCCCTTGAACAGGCCGTAGACGCCGATGTCGTTGTAACCCTTGGCGATGCTGAATGTGTTGCGAGTATCGCCTACACGCAGCACGTCGCTCGTCCAGGCGCCGTAGAAAGCGGCTTCCAGAAGCTGGTCGAACGAGCCGAACGAGAATTCGGCCGACAGATCGCCGCCGATATCGATGCTGGTTGCCACCGAGCCTTGGCTCAGGCGGGTGTCGGTGATCTCGTCACTGACTTCGGTGTTGACGGTCGGGGTCAGCGCGTTACCGGTCAGGCGCAGCGTGTCCCAGGTGCCGGTGGGGGTAACGCCGGGCGTCACCTCCTTGATGATGTGCGAAACGACTTTTGCGCCGGAACTCATGTGAGTCTCCTTTCTGCGGGCATAAAAAAACCCGCTCAAGGCGGGGTTGGCGGTATTGCTTGGCTGTTACTTGCGGTGCAGGATTCCGCCTGGCTGAAGCTCTTTGCGGATCACATCACGGACTTGGTCAGCAACGCCGAGACCCTTATTAACGCGGGCCTCGACAGATGCGATCCGGGCAGAAAGCTGAGTGTCGGCGATAGCGCGAGAGGTGACCTCATGCTCGATCTTGGCTGTCACGCTTTCCAGAGGATCAACAAACTTCGCCGTGCCGATCAAATCATTAATTTGACCGAGGGTCTCGGCTGCATCGACGCTGGCTTTCATTTCGCGATGATCAGAGGTGCACTTTGGCGCTGTTGCATTGGCAGAAAATGCTGCGCAGCCGATGGACCAGCACAGGCCCGCAAGCACTGTCTGACCTGCGGCGTTGGTGGTCGTCCGCAAAAACCCGACTGGGGGAATCTTGCCAGCGTCGATGAACGCCTGGGTCAGAATGACCTGATCACCATCGACAGCGAATGGTGTATCGATCTTTTCTTCGGCCTTGTCGAGGTTGCCCAGCACCATGCGGGGCACGCCATCATGGAAAAAGGTGAATTTGTCACCCTCTTTCTTGATTGAGTATCCGGCGCTTCTCGACTTCTTCATGCGCGCCGAAAGCTCTTCAGCTGTTTCTGGCCTTTCGTAGGTCAGCATGAAGCGGATGTCCGCGAACCCCGGCTCGTAGGACTCATCGGACGTGCTGATCTTTGCGCTGGCTCGATACTCGGAGGGGATCTTGATTATCTCTGATCCAATGAAGGCGTAATACTCCGAAGCATTTTCGGGAAGATCGCGCGCAGCCCATTCGCCAGCGGTAACGGTAATCATCTGAGGCTGCTCAGGCAGGCCGCCGACAGAAATCTTGGCCGAGTTGATTTCAAACTCGCCGGTTACTTTGTCAAGCTTCCAGCCAGATATGTTTGGCACGTAGTCGTGACTTTGCATAAATCCTCTCAACCGGCGCGGAACCGGATATTCACGTTGATTTGGTAGAAGCCTTCGTACTCGCCCGCGCCGACCTGGCTGGCCTCGATGCACTCAAGGTCACCGTCAGTCCAGTAGGCGAAATGGGCTTCCAGCGCGTCGGCCAGTTCATTCAGGCCACGCATGCCGGTGCGTAGCCGGGCAAAGCACTGCACGACGATGATTCCGGGCTTGCGGGTGTAGGGCTGATCGGCCATGCCGGCCATGAAGGCGGTGGCGTGCTGGATGTTCAGGCGGCACCAGAGGCCATCAGCAGGAGGCTTGAACACGCCTGAGCTGTCTTGGTTCTGCGCCGGGTACTGAGCGTTGGGATAGAAGATGCGTTCCTGCTCGATACCGGTGAAGGCCACCATGCGCGCCGTGATGGCTCTGCGGATCTGCTCATAGGTCATGATGCATACGCCGCTGCAACGCCAGCGAAGGCGAGCCCGAAGACGCCGGACGGTGCCTGCTTGGAGTGGCCATTCTCCAGTTTCTCCGCATACGGCAGATTATTCTGGATGTAGATAATCGAAAATGGCTTAAGGCCAGCCAGAACCGAAGCGCCCTTGCTGATTGTGGCCGCTCCGGTTGGGTCCAGGGTTTGGCTGTTCGAGAACACTGGCGAGCCAATCGTGACGGTTGTGTTTCCTCGAAACCTGCCGGTGTCCACCGGGGATCGGCTGATGATTTCACCCAGCAACGCCATTGCAATGATCCGCAGCTGCTTGGTCATATCGCCTTCAATCTGGGTGATGAAGGCTGTCGGGGGCGTACTCCATCCGGCCATCAGATTTCCCTCAGTTGAATTTGGTAGATGCAGTCGGCCGGATCCTTCTGGACGTTGAGCACGTCGAAACCGTTGATCTTGTGGCCCACCTGCGGCACGCCACCAATCACCTCATTTGTGAGAGCAATCAACTCCTGGTCGGTGGCCTTGATGCTTTCGCCATCGATCAGGTCAATCCGGTAGTCAGCGAAGACGCCACGCCCTGTGTAGGCGATGACAGCGCCTGGAGTGGAATCCTCTGTGACCTGGTCAACCTTGCCGGGCAGCGTTATCCCGCCGCTGAACGTCTTCACCGCATCAGCCAGGTCCGTGTCGAAGGCCTCGGCCATGTCAGCCTGGATTTCATCGCGAATGCCCATGGCTCACCTGTAGACGTTGAAGCTGAATGCGCTGGAGCGCCACGGGGCCAGCAGCGCCAGAGCGAACTGGAGGCCATCCGGCAGCGCCGTTGATTTGGTGGTATCGATTGATGCGAATGTCTTGCTGGTGGTGACCGGCCCCGCCTTGACGGTCTTCGCCTCAAGCGTGCCCTCGGTCTGCTGCTGGTAGAGCTTGCCATCGGCCGCAACCTTGGCCATCTCGATACCGGCCTGCTTCACCTCTTCAGGGATGGATTCCATATCCACGCCTGTCAGGCTCAGCGATGTCATGTAGGCATTGGCCTGCATCACGGCGCGGGCTTTCTTGTCTTCGGTGGTCCAGTTGGCCCCCAGTGCGGAGTCAACGTCTGCCACGGTGATGTAGGTAGCCATCTGGCCTCCGAATTGAATGAGTGGGGCCGAAGCCCCGGAGATGCTTTTGCGTTACGCCTTGCTCAACTCGTCGACCTGCTTCTGCAGCGACTCTTTCGAGGCGTTGGCGCGGTAGGTGACGTTTGCGGCGTCCAGCTTGGCCTTCAGGTCGGCCACTTCCTTGGCTTCACCCTGATCTCCAGCAAGTCTGGCCTGTGCCGCCTGTGCCAGCAGGTCGTCGACTTGATGCTGCAGGGCGCGGGATTTTTCCGTCTCGCTTTCCAGCTGGTCGCGCAGCCCCTGCACGCCGCTGTGAATGTTCGTCAGCAGACCGAACAGACGATTTGCGGTTTCGCCGCTTTCCGGCTTAACCAGTTGTCCATCAGCAAGCGAATCGACCAGGGCCTGCACAGCTGCCAGGTCGCCGTGGGCGGAGTGCACCGCGCCAGAGCTGTCAACGCCTGAAATATTCAGCTCTGGCCGCACGGTGACGTCGGGCACATCCTTGGCCGCATCTTCGCGGCCAGCAGTTGCATTGGCGTCCACGATGCGCAGACCGCGCTCCTTGGCCAGAGACTTCACGTCCTCCGTGTAACGGTGGAAGGGCCCTGCCAAGTACCAGATGTTGTTCTTGCTCATGCTGTCGTCCTCGGCGGCCCTAGCGAATCGCTGAGGCCGCCTTCATGGGGGTTACTTGGAGGCATCACCGATCAGAGCAACACCAGCGGTGTGCTTGATGCTGGTGGCGGTCTTGTCCCAGTTGGTGCCTGTCGCCAGTTCGGCGTCAGTTGGAGATTTACCGCCAGAAGTGGTATCCCAGGTGTAACCCTTCAGGCCCAGACCAAACGTGTAATCGGTCTGCAGTGTGGTCTCGATACGCTCCTTGCCGTTGGTGGTCTGGACGTTGCTGATGATGTCCCGGCCGTCGTGCACAAGCGCTGCGCCCTGCACCAGAGACAGGATGATTTCCTTGCTCGGGGTGCCAGCCTGCATCAGGGCGGGGGCATCGGTAACCACCGAAATTTTGCCGAGGATGTCGACAACACGGACATTGCCTGCCTGGAACAGCTGCTGCTGGTTGGCCAGATTCTGGCCTACCAGCTTGTGATAGCTGATGCCCTGCATGACCTGAGTCACCAAATTCTGACTGGCGTCGCCGAACTTCGCGTGAGCATTGTTCAGTCCGACGTATCCAATACCAGTGGATGCGGATACGTCATAGACCGCGTCAGCCTGGGAGGTGATCGCAGCAACCAAGGCAGCAATAGCGGTGTTCAGCTGGTCCTTCAGCAGGATCTCGGCGAAGGCGCGGGAAGCGACCTCGATGCCTTGGGCGGTCGGACGCTCCAGCCAGGTCATTTGCGATGGTTCGTAACGGATCGGACCGAAGCCACCTGCAACCTTTACTGAGGTGTTTTTCAGTTCGGTCAAGTCGGTTGCTGCTACCGCATTGTTTGCGGTGTAGCGATCAACACGACGCTGTGCTGCGGCCAGAGTCTGGAAGAAAGACTCCTGCAGAAAGTCGCCAGTGAAGCCATCCGGAGACAGCACGATTGCGCCACGGCTTGCGGCGTTGAACGCAACGAGCATCTGGTCCAGCGTCTCGATGGTGGCCGGCATGATGTATTCGTTGAAAACCTGCATTTGCGACAGGGACATGTGTGCTTTCCTTATTTCAATGGGAGATCAGGGAACCGGCTCGCAATAGCGGCCTGTCGCTCCTCTTTGGTGCCGCCGATTTTTCCGTTTGCGGCCCCGCCGCCTTTACCTGCACCCCCGGCCCCGCCGCCAGATGCCTTGCTACCCGCGATCAGAGGACCAAACGCGGGGTCGTTCATGAATTCTGCTTTCAGCTCGTCCAGAGTGGTCGCGGAGAGCTTGCCCGCCTGATCAAGCACAACAACGGCGGGCTTGCCGTCGCGCTGCTCGACGCTCAGGCGGCGTTCGATGTGAGGCAGCAATGCCTTGGCGCTACCCGGAATCGCCAGAGTGGTGGCGATATCGGTCGCGGTGCGTCCCACGGTCAGATCCCGGATCTGCCCGCTCAGCGTTCCGCGCTCCTGCTCCAACATTCCGTTCAGCTCAGCTTCACGGCGGTTGTACTTTTCGGACCAGGACTTTTCGAGCTCCTCCACGTTGCCGGACTTACGAGCAGCCTCTTCGCGATCAAGTCGCGCCTGCTCTTCCGCATCCTTGCGTGCCTTATCGGCGGCCTTCTTCTCATCCAGCAGTTCCTGAACTTTCGATTTAAGGCCGGAAACATCCTCGGGCTGAGGCAGACCCTCGATGCCGAGAACGAACTTGCCGTCTTTCTCGACGTACAGTGCTTTTACTGAGTCGTCGACGCCTTCCAGGCTGTCCAGTTGGAATTTCAAGGTCATTGCTGTCTCCCAGAGACTTGGTGCAGGCCCTGCCTGCGGACGTAAAAAAGCCCCGCACTGGGCGAGGCTTGGAATATGTGCGCCACGATTTCGTGTGGTCGCATTTCGTGGCGCGGATTAGTTGAGCCCTGCTCGCTCGAAGGCTGCAGGCTGCTTGTCTTTCAGTTGATCAAGGGTCAAGGTGCGTCCGTTGTCGTCGACGAATCGGTCGAGGGTCAGTTCACCCTTGGAAAACAAGGCATAGCGACTCGGGCCGAGAACGTCCTTTTGAAACGCAGCAGGCTGGCGCTCCAGCCATGACTGGTAAGTGACCTTGCTGGAGACCGGTTCCGTTCCGTCAGACCCTTTTGAGGGCCTCGTCGAGCCTGGTATCTCGCGTGCGTATTGGTCTTTCAGCACTGGCAGCGCGCTTGACCTGCAATTCCAGTGGCCGGGCGGCCTGGGGTCATCCCATCCGTACAGCTGTTGGTCACGGGCCTGGCACATGTGCGACGTCCGGCTGTCCAGCGTGGATATCCATCGCCACCCCTTGAGGATGTCGTCGTTCGCCTTGAGCGTCTCCATGCGCGCGGTGGAGGCCACATGGTTGGTGACGGTGCGAACAAGCGCTGTCGCCTGATCACGCTGGAGCATTTCCAGACCACTGACGCGCTTGGCGATGGCCTGCGTAGCCTCACCCAGCGCAGCACCGATCTGGATCTCGCTGATGATCTCGGCGGCCTTCTTGCTGCCGAACTGATCAAGCGCACCGCTGATGCTGATCTTCTGGACGCCCTTCTTTCTGGCTTCCAGCGCCATCGGCCTTGTCAGTGCGGAAGAAACGACCATCTGAGCCGACGGCGTGCTGACCTGAACGCCGACACTCACCGTTGCTCCGAGCATTGCGGCGCTGAAAACCGACTCATGGACCGCAAAGTCGCTCAGGTCGGCTTGAGCTTGCCCTTTCATCTCAGCGTAGATGCCCCGCAAATCGCTTTGCAGCACTTCTATCTGCTTCTCGTACCGCTTGGTGCCATAGACACTTAATCCCGCTGATACACGATCCTTGGCGGTCGCAATGGCAAGCGTGATGAACTTCGCCACCTCCTTGAGGTTGCTGCCTGCGTGACGCTGGACGTATATCTGGTGCCGGGTGGTTGCGTCGATCAGATAGCCTTCACTGCTCATTGCCTTCACCGGTCACTGGCGGTTGATTCGGCTCACTCCCAAGCACCGGCGCGTCCGCCTCGCGCTCTTCGTCGATATCTTCATCCGTGCGATCCGCTTCCAGAATGCCGCCCTGCCGTAGGTTGGTTCGAACGTCTGACTTGGCAATGATGCCCTGTTGCCATAGCTGGACCTGGGCAAGGATGTCCTGCGCCGTCATCGTCTCGTCGAAGAATGCCTGATTAAGCCAAAACGTTGTGCCGTCTTCGTCTGGCTCGCCAATCATGAAGCGTTGGGCGTCCAAAATTGCGCGCTTTAGAGCCTCCGACACGTTGCCTGCGATGGTGCCGAGTACGCTGTTGTCCGAGCTGTAGCGGATGCGTACCGCCTCAGCAGTCTCAGCACCACCAGCCTTCTGGACAATTCGAGCGCCGATCATCAGCATCTGCTCTTCCTTGTCCTTCAGCAGCGTGCGCGCCAGTTGGCTTTCGGTTGCTTGGACTAGGGTGGCGGTACCGCTCTTGCCGAGGTTGTAGCCACGGGTCGAGCCTATGTGCATGCCATTCGGGTTAAGCCTCAAGAACTCGTCAGGCTGAATGTCTGTGGTGATGAAAAGGGTCGGCTGTGAGCTGATGAACCCCGACTCTTCCACAGTGGCGCTGTTGCCGTAGTGCAGGATATTCACATCAGCCAAGTCTTCCAGCGGCGACCTGTCGATGCTCGCGTCGTTGTTCTGCGATCCGTAAAAACTGAATGGAATATGACTGAATGGGTTGCCAAGCCTGTCTCTCGGCTCGGTTTCAGCGAATACATTGCCGTTATCAGCATAAACCCGCTGCACGTATCGGCCCTCGGCCAGCAACAAAACCCGGTACTGGGTGGCCTGGATACGATCAAGGTTTTCCGCACTGAACTCCGATACACGCTCCCGCAAGCACACGTAAACCAGACGCTTTACGCCGTCTATGACCTGCTCTTCCCAATCGATGATCGAAAGCGCGTCATAGTGATGCACCAAGGCGCGACGACCCTTCATGTCGGCTACTGACGACACACCCTCTACCGGAGGAAAGTCTGCAAGGAATCCGCCCCGCCCTGCTTCCAGGCACTCGCCGACAGCCTCCTTGGAAAGCTGTTCAAGGCTGGCACCGTCACCGCTGGCATTCTCCTTGATGTACTCCACACCAGCAGGAAGGCTCAGCTCAGCTGTTTTACGGAACACTGCGCCCATCAGCCCAGTGCGCGTGCGCCCGGTGATATTCAGGAACATGGCGCGCTTCTTGTACTGCTTGTACCGCGCCTGATTCTCGGGTGTTTTATTCTCGGGGTCAGGCATTGGCAGGTATTCGTCGTGCTTGCGAACCTCGCGCGCGCCAGCCACACAGCGTTTGACCATTAGCCAGCCGGGCAAGGCCTCCGCGTATTCCGCCCGTGGGATGAAGTTGGGCATGTTGGCCTCAGAAGGTAAATGTGACGGGGATGTGGGTCATCGGCTTGATGATCGGGTAGTCGTGGTGGATGAAATACCCGCCAGCATCGTTCGCGTGGTCCACGCCGGATTTCTTGTCTGGCTCTCCGTTAGGGGCCCACACCTGCTGCTCCAGTCCATCCGCATAGGTCGGGCAGCGCAGCGGGTTGACCAAGTAGCGGCGCTCGCCCAGCGCATTGCAGAACATCGCATTCATCGCGTTGATGCGGTCTTTAACTGGCGGGTTGGCATCGGGTGCAATGACGCTAAAGCCCGCCTGGCGCAGGATGGCTATGTCCGTTTCGCTGGCGTTCACCGATTTACGGGAGCCGCCTGATGCATCCGGGTATATCCTGATTTCGCAGGTCTTGTCGTAGTCCTTGCCGTTGTAGCGCCAGTAGCGCTCCTTGATACGCCGTATCATGTCAGGCGTATCGAAGCCATCAATGAACTCGTCAACAGCCCTTGGCTTGCCATCTGCGCGCTTGACATGGGTTATCGCCGCCATCTTGCCGACGTTGAAGTCCATGCCGATGAACAGCGGTTCGCCAGCTTCGACGCTTTCAAAGCAGCCGTTCAGTTTGCGGTCATATGCGTGGTAGATCGAACCCGCGTTCAGGTTGACGAACTGGCCATTGAGATAGGCGAGGATCAACTGTGGCGGGTAGGACTCCATCAGCGATGGGATGTAGTCGGGCGGCAGGTTCAACTCGTTGTCGAACGTGCTGGCCTGGACAAGGCCATACATGCCTTGCATACCCGGCTTTTCGCGCAGCTGCTTCACGAACTGCTGGTAAACGAACTTGAAACCCTCAGGTGTCGTCGTGACGTCTACGCCGTTCTTCAGCCCTGGGGCGTTGTAGCGCATACGGGCGATGATCTTGCGCCAGGCGTGTTCAGCCTTGAGCGCTGGCAGAACGTCCAGCTCATCAACCAGCGCATGACCGATCTTGAAGCCCACGATGGTCTGTGGCTTCTCCATTGATCTGCATATCGTGGTGCTGCGGTACTGCCCACCACTGTAGAACTCGACCTCCTTGTCGCTTTCCTTCGTCTTGACCTTGAGGCCCCAGTCGAACGCAACCTCTTCGATGGTTGGAAAGAAGATGTCGCGGATCTGCGGATAGGTTGGCGCAAAGTAGCCCGAGTTGATTCGGGGCCACTCCCAGACGTGCTTACAGATACCAGCACAGCCAACCCATGTCTTTCCTGAACCAAAACCTGCGACGAACCCACGAAACTTGTGGGGCATGTTGATGAAGTTTGACTGTGGCACGTTAAGGGTTGGCATCTTGCTTCCTCGCGTCCACCACAACTACTTCGACGCGCTGCGGAGCAAGACCCTGATCGCCATCCTCCTGCAATCGTTTGATCTCCGCCTTCCGCTTCTCAATCTCTAAGCGCTTCAGTTCTGTGTCGAGCGACAGATGTCCTGGAGCGGAGAACATGCCGAGGTGACGCCCGATATCAACCAGTGCGCCCTTCTTGTCATGGAGCTTTACCTTCAGCCCATCCCGGCCCTGGGATACTTCGGCAATGGCCCCGGCTGTGTTGTCGTCAATCTCGGTGGAGTCAATAAGAGCCAACCCGTGATACGGAACCATGTCCTCCGGACCGTCATCCTCACCATCAACCATTCGGACTTGCGTCTCACCCCACCGGACGACCTTCCTGATGTCACTGAAGCCGATCTTTGCCAGCTCCTTGAGCACCATGTCTTGGGTGATTTCCACACGTCCAGAGCGAGCATTCATGCCCTGTCGGATTGCTGCCGAAACACTAACATTGGCTAACAGGCGCGAACCCTGCTCATTTGCTGTCTTCTTGCTGTACCCCGCACGGGTAGCGGCTTGCGTGGCATTCAGGTCTATCAGGTACTCGTCGACAAAGCGCTGCTGTTTTGCTGTCAGCGCCATAAGGAATCCTTTGAGACTTGGTGCCTCGCGTGGTTGGGTTATCAGTCGTCTGTATCAAGCAGCACATCAATCAGTTTCTGCTCACCTAGGCGCATCGCGCCCAGACACTGCAGGTCGTCACACTTCGGGCCGAGGCCGAAAACGGTTACCTCACCCTTCGGACCTATCAGCGTCAATGCGCCTACGGTGCACTCGGGATGCTCACCAGCGTCAAGATCGTCAGCGATCTTGCGCAGGGTCTTAGCGGCGTCACGCCACCCCTCACGCTTGAGCTCTACGATTTTCATGCTCATGCGGTCACCCTTTTCAGCCACTCTTCAATGATCCTGCAAACAACCGGTTCGGTCAGGATGCTGGACGGCTTTTCGCCTGCGATGATTGATCGGAACAACTCGACCGGCAGGACATGAGCGCCATCACTGGCAACTACCACAAGGTGTGGACGCTGGTCGGCTATATCATGGACTTGCGCAGTCACTGGCACGCCATCATGTGGGTTTGAGCATGGGCGTGCCCGTGAAATGTGGAGACAACGAACCCTTGAGGCAGCCCTGCAGCCTTGGCGCAATCAATGGCCTTGGCGATGGCAGCGTCCATATCAATGAGCGCCTTGCTGATCTCCGCGCTCACTGGGGCTGCATGACGAATGTTTGTTACGTTGCTCATGCTCTACTCCACTGTGCAGCTCGGCCATATCGACCGGGCAAAGGCAAGCGCGCCGTCGTGATCGAGGGCGCATTCAAGAAGGATCATCGGGAAGGGTTTGTGGCCGGGTGTGGTGACCATCCAGTTCTTTTTCAATTCGAGTCGTGCAGGCGCTGCTTCAGCTCGTAACCCATGAGCGGCCAGATCTTCTGCTCAGCGTTCTGACGGGCGATCTTGCGGCCGATCCCTTCGTCGAAGTTTTCCGGGCTGGCGCATGCCGATTCACCGGTCACAGTGAAGCCGTTCTTGAGAACCAGCACGCAGAATGTAAGCAACTGGAGTTCGCCATGGGCACCGGTCATGCGCGTCAGCTCATCCTGCTTATGCAGAGTCGCTTGGACGGCGTCCTGAGCGGTGAAGTAGTACTCGCCGGCAATGTTGCCCTGCAGGTCACATGGAGTGATGCGCGGAGCGGTCAGCCCTTTAGCTTTGATCTCTTGCTCGATTGCCTTGTCGTTCATGCTGTACTCCAGAATGCAAAAGCCCCGACGTTAGCCAGGGCTTGGAATGTTCGCGCCACGAAATGGCAGTGTCTGTTTTTGTGGCGCGCTACGGCGTCTGCCGCTCTACCGCCTCGTTGACCTTGTCAGCGGCCTTGCTGGCTGCCTCTGCCGCTTCCGTGGCCTTCCCTGCTGCACCCTCAACCTTTACGGCTGCATCGGTCGCAGTCTTGGCCAGCTTGTTCAGGCGCATGTCACGCTGCACCGTGGCCTCGTCGTAACCCCGACGCACCTCAGCGACCTGGGCGCTATACCAACTGGCAAGAGACCATTGCGAGGCTCCGAAGCCCAGCGCGAACGAGCCGGTTACCAGTAGCGAGGCGATCACCCAAACTTCCAGGCGGCGCCACCAGCGGCGGGCGATGAAATCAAGTGCGCATCTTTCCATCAGTTGATACCTCCGAGCTGTGCACGCAGACGAGCGATCTCAGCGCTTTGGCTGGTCACTTTGTCAGTGAGCTGGGCAACCTGCCCGGTCAGGGCTTCAATCTTCCCTTCCATGCGGCCGACAGCGGCAGCCAGCTCGTTGCGTTCTTTGGCGAACTGGTCAGCCCGAGCCTCGGCCTCTTTGCGCGCCAGGCGTTCCGAGTCAAGCAGTTCGTTCAGCCGTCGGACGGTGCCGATATCGGCGTTGTCCATGGCGCGGTCGGTCGCGTCCCTGGAGAGGAATTTCCTCAACCACAGGAAGCCACCCAGCAGGATTGTGCCCGTACCGCCCAGCCAGGTAGCTGTGCCTGGGCCAAGGTCGGTTGGGTCCATCTTTACTCCGGAATAAAAAGGGCCGTCAGGGCGGCCAATGAGGCGCGAGGTACGAAAGAGTCCCTCTCAAGTGGTGCATCGCCGAGGCGAGAGGCATGGAGGGTATAGGGGAAATCTGGACACAAAAAAAGCCCGGTTTTTAGGCCGGGCTTTCGGTGTTTCCTGAGCGAGTTGCCGTAGGCAAAATACTCAATATGGCAAAATGATGCCCTCAGCCGTGCGGGAAGTCAAGCGGCTTCTCGCATCTGATATATCACCGCCCCAATCGGGCTCAAAGCCAAGCGATCCAGGTCCTCGCAGCACTCGAAAGAAAGCTGGATAACCGGCTCCCAATCGCGCGCCCATGCACAGGACTCGATGCGGATCCCGAATTCACCCATCAGCCACGAACGAAACGCCTCCGGCTTAATCAGCGGATCGTCATTTGCCGACTGTCCGCCCTGGTGCATGTAGCGATATCGGCGCATCACGCCCTTCACCACATACTCGAGCTTTTCCCGCTTGCCTGCTGTCATGCGCTTGGACTTGGACATAACCATGCCGAACACGACTTCTTCGGCGGCCTCGTTGATATCGTCGTCGCGGTTCGCGGCGTACATGTATTCCCCGAACACGCGGACCTGCGGGTGTAGCTTGGCGATTGCCGACTGGATGTGCCCGGCCAAGGCGCTGTGCATCGCGTGGTTGGCCGTTGGGCCTCGCTCCGTGCCCTGCACTACCACGCCGAGCTGAACGACGTCAGAGGACTGGCCGGGGGCCGGGATGTAAGTGCAGTCATGCCACGCCTGACGTGCTGAGTGGATTTTCATGCTGCTTGCCCCTTTTTCAATTCTCTGGTCAGTGCCCGGTACTTGGCTGTCAGGGCTTTCAATTCTTCGACGGTGTACTTCTGGGGCTCATGTGGTCCCTCAAGCCATTCCACATTCACGATGCCGATCCGGCGCACCAGCTCGATCCGGTACTCAATGACGTTGCCGGACTTGTGCTGATTACACGGAACGCACTGCTTGTGGCAGTTCAGAGGTTCGAACCGCAGCGCAGGGTTGCTCCCGACAGTCCGGTAATGGCCAGCGTCATACTTCCCTTCGTGGTGGCGACCACAGCTCACGCAAGGCAGCGAGGCATCGCGGTGGCGCACCCACTCGTTGAAAGCCTGCTGGGTGTCTTTCATGTGGTCGCTGCGGGACTTCAGCTTCTCCTTGCGCACCTTAATCTCGGCGCGCTCGACCTGGGCCAGCGCCTTGCGGGCCTTGGCCTGATTCCTGGGTGCATCGATGATCGCGCACGCTGGGCTGCATACCGCCTGCCCCGGCTTCTGCGGGACGAATGAGGCCCCGCACTCAGGCACGCGGCATTTCTTCGCTCTTGGTAGCTTGGTAGCTTGGTAGCGAGCATCAGAAAGCCTCCATCTGCTTGGCATGTTCCTGGTGCTTCTCCTGCTCGATCTTTTCCTGCGTATGCCAGATCAAACTGTCCAGGCGACGCATGGTTTTGACTGATGGCCGGAACTCGTAAACTCCGCCGTATTGCGTGCCGTATGCGTAAAACGCATTGCTGATCCACACCTCCGCACTTCCGAGTCTTGCCGTGTGCCTGCCCACCTCAATCGACTCCCAGTGCTTGTCGATGAGGCGGTTCAGCGCGGCATCCCATTCAGGGGAGTATTTGTTGTTGTACGTAAGCCCGCAGAATGTTGAAACAGCCCAACGCCAGTAGAAGTTCTTCATCAGTACCGCCCCTCCCACAAATCTTTCTGACTCCACCGAACGCCATGCTCAGCACCAAAAGCAGCGATCCACTCCAGCAGGCTTGCGCACTGCGCGACGGTGAGCTTGCTTGTGCGCTCGTACACGACGTCAAAGCCGTGTCCGTCTACCGCTGGTATCAGTTGGGGCTGATCTCCAGCCTCACGAAGCCACGCAGCGGTCAGGAGACGTTTCCAGATCAGCACGTCCCACTTTCTTCCGGCGTGCTCGACTTGATTCGCGATGTCGGTCAGCGAGGCGTGGAGCTTTTTGTTCTGCTCTCCGCTGCGGTCCTGATCCTTGATCACGATCTTTTTGGGCTTGGTGAAATCAGTGCCGTGCAGGATTCCGAGCAGCCGGCTGGTGTCGTCGAGGCTGCGCATGATCATTTCAGTCATGAACCACCCCCAAGAACGAATACGCTTCACGGCCGTTATGCAGAACCTTGGCGGTGTTGAGCAGGGTTAGGAGTTGCTCCCATGTGAGGATCATTGGGAGGCCTCCTTGCTCTTCGCTGCGCGGCGCTGATCGTGGAACGCCAGAACTTCCTGCATGCCGTTGTCGACGGCAACTATCTCGCGATCAAAGTAGGCTTGAGCGTCTGTCTCGCCTTCCGGGGGAAGCTGACCGGGACCAACCAGCGAATTGAATATCCAATCCATACCAGAAGTTTCGGTTTTGCCGTGCTCGTCCTCGATTACCGCCGCGCGCATTGCAAGGATGTATCGCCCAAACAACAAGTCCAGCTCCTTGATGCGCATGGCGGAAACAGCAGCCGCATCGCGCAATGACTCGTTCTCGATCTGCAGTGCAGTTATCGAATTCTTCCGGTCGCGTGCAGCTTCATGTTTTTCTTTCAGCGCCTCGCACTCAGCCTTGAGCTGCTTGTCAGCTTCGTGGGCGAGCCTCAGCATTTCGCTTTGTCGCTCTACTTGGCCCTTCCACATGTCGCGATTACGCTTGAGACGCTCGCACTCAGCCCGCAACTCAGCATTCACCCGCTCGTAAGCTTCATAGCCGGTCTTGAGGCCTGCGATTTCGGCCTTGAGTTCGCGCATCTCTCGCGTCTCGGTCTGCTTGTGCATCTGGTACAGGCCGCGCAGTGCTTCGTTGTCGTTGCACAGCTCCAGCAGCACGGCAGGCGTGGCGAACTCGTACAGTTCAACCAGCATGCCCTCAGCCGTGTACATGCGCTCGGTGTCGACAGTCAGATCAGACCACTCTGCGCCACCTGATTTGGCGGCTTTAGCCAGCGCTTCCAGCTTTTCGATATCGACGATCACGGCTTCACCTTCACGCCAGCGGCTTCGATGGCTTCTTTTGTGAGCCGAACACCCTCGATGTAACCCTGCACAAAAACACTTCCGCGATTCAGGTAATCATCATCAGGCAGCTCAATCACCAGCGCCTCGCGGGAGGCCTTCCAGCCTTTCTGGAAATACGCCCACGCCGTGGATTTGCTCTCAGCAGCGCGGTTAACCCGCGCGGAGCCATACATGTTCAGCTCTGGGATGAAGTAGCACTCCTGCTCTTCATTGGTGAAACCCCAGATGGCCTCAAACTCTTCACGCATCTTGTCGTTGCTCACTGCCCCGCCCTCCTGCCAATTCTCGCCAACAGCAGAGCGCGCGCCGATGCGCCGTCTACCGGGATTCCTTGTTGAATGATTCGTGCCTGTACCGCCTGCTCGGCCTGCTCTTCGGCGAGTTCCAGCTCGGTCTTCTGGCTGTCATGCCCGATGCCGGTCAGGATCTTGCCGTCCAGCGGTTGCCCGGCCTGGGCGCGGCGGATCACGATCGTGTAGTTGTGGTCGAAACGCTGGCGCAGGCCCTTGTCGTCTTGCTTGGCGCTGCGCAGGTCGAACAGGCCGGTGGCGGCCGCGGCGATCTTCACGCCCTCGTGGCTGTAGGTGGCCATCAGGGCTTCCATCCATGCATCAGCGACGGTCGGCATGCCGAAGTCCTCCGGGCCGGGCACGCACATGGCGATGAACTCACCAACGCTGGGAGCGAACGGCTTCTTGAGCTTCCGGCACTTCTGAATACCGAACTCGATCTGCTCCAGGGTGCGGATACCCTCGTCGGCGAATTCCTTGATCCACTCTTCCTTGGCGGCTGCCAGAGCCTCTGTGGACGGCCACGCCTGACGCCATGCGGGAAAGATGCCCCGTAGGCGACGGAATAGGTCATTGACCACCTCAGCGGTCTCCAGCGAGACGACAACGGGTGCGCGGTGAACCTCGGGCGGCTGGTTGGACATTGAGGCCATGAGCTGGCTTGCAGGCTTCATGGACTCACCACGACGTTACGTGCCCATGTGGTGTCGTCGAAATCAGGCTCACCACGGCGAACAGGAAGCTGGTGAACGTTAGCAGGCGCTTCCTGCACTTCGTCTTCCCAGCGCTTACCGTTCAGCCACGTCGAAGCGTGCGGAATGAACTGGCCGTTATCTTTGGTCCAGCCCGGTGTAAGCACGTGCTTGGCCAAAGCCTTTAGGATCACGTCGAACAGGTCCTGATTCAGCTTGAGCTTTGCCCATGCCTTCTCGGCCTTGTCCTTGCCGACCTTCCGGGGATACAGCTTCCAGAACCGGCAAAACATCTCGCCGCGATCAACCGGAGCTGGCGACGGAGTGAGGGAATCAGGAATCAGGTTAAGGGAATCAAGAGAGAGGGAATCAGCAGGGAAAGAACTGTGCGAATCCGGTGCTTGCATGGTGCTCGCATCAGGCTTTCCCTCAGAGCCTTCCAGACCGGGCATTTCCGGGATCGTACTCTTGGCCTCTTTCATGTGTGGGTTTTGGTGCTTGGACCAGTTGATGACTTGAATGGCTTTCACGTCGCCCACGGTGTAACGCTTGATGAACCCCAAATGATCCAGGTCATCGAGCATCCGATTGATGTCTACGTTGTCCGCCGGGAACAAAGCCATTTTCAGACGACGAGGACGGTCTTCCAGACGGCCCTCACGGTCGGCCTCAGTCCACATGCCGATGAACAGTAGGCGCGTGGCAAAGTCCAGCTCTACCAGGTGTTCGTTTGAGAAGAACCCCGGCTTGATGTTTCTTGATCTGGCCATCATTGGGCCTCCGGTGTTTTCTGTGCGGCGTTGTAGCGCTCGTAGCCTTCGCCGTACTCATGACAGTAGGTGGCAGGCCAAGCGCCGCGCGTACCTTCTGGAACGAAGTGGTAAAGGCTGTCGTAGGTGCCACGGCCTGGGGTTGTCTTGCACCACACATGCTTAGGGCCGCCCAGGCTCCAGCGCGGGCGATCCTTGACGGCTTCGGCCATGAACAATTCAAGATCGTGATGTCCGCGACTCATGACTATGTAGGTGTCTTCGCCTACGGATTCGATATCCAGCGGGTAGGTCTTCATTGCCGGGCCTCCAGCTGGTACTGAGCCCACAGGCCGGCAATCCAGCTGACGCCCTTGGGGGTAAATTTGGCTTGGTTGAACGCGTGCCCGCCGTCAGTGGTGCCGGTCTTCACCTGGAAGCGTCCAGCGTCGACGTGGTTCTGGTAGGCCTGCCACTCCCCGCCCATGCGGTACATGATCCGGCGATCAAGCAGGAACTCGCGGAAGCGGGCCTCATTAGCACCCAGCAGCTTGGCGGTTTGACGGAAGCCCTTGAGGCCGGTGGATTCGACGTACTTGTCGACGAACTCAGCCTTTGGTGCAGCGATGGCCAGGGCCTGATTGGCGGCCTGCTGCATTTCGAACTGCTCGGCCCAGGCGCGCGCGGCGGCTGCAGGGCTGGAGAAGTCGGGCAGCGTGGCAATGACGTTGCCTTTCAGACGCTCTTCAAGCTGGGTCATGTGGTCATAGACAGAGGCCTGAAGCTCATAGCTGTATGACATTGCCATCAAGCAAGCCTCGCGCTTTGGAAATGCGTAGGCCTTTCGAGGGCGGCCATAGCTGTCAGGAAGATCGGCAATAAATTTTGCCGATGTTTTCTCTCCTAAAACCTCTGGCACCTTGCTCAGAAAGCTCTTGTGCATCAGCAACACGAACTTGCTCCCATCCTCCCCCGACTGTCTGTCGCGGTGCTGGTTGATGAATTGCACAAGCTCAAGGCTGGTAATAGAAACTTCTCGCGCCACG
>NZ_LJPW01000076.1 GCF_001400735.1 Pseudomonas caricapapayae | reverse complement strand
TTGATTTCCGGGGTGGTGCGCGGCATGACAATGGTGGCCAGAATGCCCAGTTCACGCGCCGCCAGCGCCAGGCCCTGCGCGTGATTGCCCGCCGAAGCGGTGACCACGCCGCATGCGGCCTCTTGTGGGGTCAGTTGCGCCAGCTTGTTGTACGCCCCGCGAATCTTGAACGAGAACACCGGCTGCAGGTCTTCGCGCTTGAGCAACACCTGATTGCCCAGCCGCCCGGACAGTTGGCGAGCACCCTGCAATGGGGTTTCGATGGCCACGTCATACACGCGGGAGGTGAGGATTTTGCGAGCATAGTTGTTGAGCAGATCGTGCCGGTCCTGGCTCATCGCATCGCTCCATCATGCGCTGCTCCGCGATACACGGCGCACGCCGGCACATTCGCCTGACCGGTAATCAGGCTCAAGGAGGCGAGAAGGGCGATAGAGCGAGGGATGACGATCATGTCTGACTCCTGGTTCGATAATGTTGCCCAGGAGACAGAAGAAACCCGCCTCCAGGGCGGGTTTTTTTGCAAACGTCGGCTAACCCGCCATGACTGGAATGACGGTAATAATAATCTGGCCGACGTTTTGCTGGATGAGGTTCATGCTCTGGAGGTTAGGTCGACACGACCCTGCAAGTCAATAGCGCTTGACCGGCAAGGGGCCTGGTCGCGTGCTTAATCTGCCACGATCTTTTTCGTCTGTTTGACAGGAATCAACATTTTTATTTCACATTGGCACTTTAATGTTGATCTTGCGGTCAGTTATTTCAGCTTGATTCTCAGCCACACATGATCAGCCAAGAGGGCGAAGAAATGGACGAATACCAGGAAGAACTGCTTGAATACCGTGCATCTGAACTGGACCCGGTAGAACCTGCCGACGACGCTACCGAGTTATGAACGGGTTCATGCGCTTTGGCGCTGGCTGCGGCGGAACTCTCCCGGAGTCTGTCCGTTCCAGCGCTTGAAGGCGCGTTGAAAGGCTTCGGCAGAGGCGAACCCCAGCAGGTAGGCGATCTCTCCGAACGCCAGTTCAGTGTCGCGAATATACGTCATTGCCAGATCACGCCGTGTGTCATTGAGCACCGTGCGAAAGCGTGTGCCTTCCTCGGCCAGCTTGCGGCGCAACGTCCACGTAGGCAGCTTGAGCCTTGCCGCCACTTCTTCCAGATCCGGCTCCCTTCCGCCGTTCAATAGCGGCCCGAGCAATTGGATGATGCGTTCACGGAGACTGCGGGTGCGGGTCTGTTGCTCCAGCTCGTTTTCGCATAATTGCAGCAGATGCCGCCAGGTACTTGGACAATGGCCCGGATTACGCAGCGCAAGGCTGGTCTGATCCAGACGCAGTTGATTGGTGGCTGCACCAAACATCACCGGGTTATCGCTCAATGCGATGTATTGCGCTGCGTACTCAGGCGCCTCGAACTCGATTTCGATACGTTGAGCGCGCAGTCCGGTGCCCGTCAGGGCCGAGAGTTGAGTCAGCCAGCCGGCCAGAATCGAGTCCACGACAAAGCGGTTGTAGGCGTTATAGGGGCTGATTGAATAAAATCGCATCCAGGCACCTGACGCATCCTCGTGGAAAGTCGACTGTCCGCGATAATTGGACCCGTACAAGGGTTCGAAGCGTATCAGGGTGCGAGCGGCTTCGCGCACATTGGGTGCCTGCGCAGCGGTAACACCCGCCAGACCTGCCTGAGCGAAGCGACTGAGCTGGCCCATGCGCAACCCCAGTCCAGGCTGGCCGGTGAGCTGGATGGCGGCATGCCCCAGGCGCATGTAACGCGGGATCGATAACCGCGCCCCGGCCTGACTCAGGCGAATAGGGTCAAGGCCATACTGCTCCAGCAGAGGATCAGGGTTCTCGTCGAAGCTGATGACCGCATCGGTCAGGCTCTGGATAAAACCCACTGACAGGTCACCGAGGCGCAGGGTCAATGTTGGCATCGTCAAAGCCAGAGATTGATCAGACGTGCGCCGCCAGCGGCAGCATTTTCCGGTGACGGATCGGCTATTGTCTGGCCCGCGTGGCTGGCAAAACTCTGCCCGGCAACACCCTGATTCCAGAACTGCCCGCGCATGAACACGCTGACCCCGGCCTGTGCAGTGCTTTGCGCAGGACGGCCTGTGAGGGTCAGACGATGCCAGGCTTCGCCCTCGCTTGTAGTGTCAGCCGCCATATCGAAACCCGAGCGCCGGGGCTTGCGCCACGGTTCGGACCAACTGGCCTTGCCGATCACAAAGGCGGGAACCGCAATCAGCTGTGCGTCGCTTTGATTCAGGCGCGCGTAGTTTTCCGCATACCAACTGTCGCTGCCGATCAGCACGGCCAGACGTCCCGCAGGTGTGTCGAGCACATTCAAGGGCGCGTCGCTCCTGGTGTGCACGTAACGTTTCTGATAGCGGTCCGGATAGAGCTGGCGTTGTGGCTGACCGAGCGGTTGGCCATTGCTGCCGAACGTCACGCTGCTGTTATAGAGCGCGCCTTTACCGATTTTCAGCTGACCGCCTTCGATGCTTGGTTCTGGCAGCACAATCGAGCCAGCCACCAGTGTTACGCCGAACTCTCGGGCCAGGCCGCCGAACAGTGTCTGATAGTCCCGCGCCATCGATTGCGCCTTTAGGCGCAGGTGGGCGTCGTCGACACGGTCTCTGCCTTCGGCACCGAGCATGGCCACGATAAACTGCAGTGGATTGCTCCAGGACAGCCAGTCCATTGCTTCGTCTACCGTCGCAGCTTGATAAAGCTCATCCTTCTCGCCACAGGCGAATAGCCAGGTACCGATATGCTCGGGGAACACCACTACCGTTCTGCGGTTGATCAGTCCGTAATCGTGGGCCTGTTGCAGGTAAGCGGCCAGCTTGCGGTGCAGTCGATCAGTGTTCTGATAGTCAGTGGGGAATAGCTCCGGCTCGATGCCCAGCAGGTTTCCGCGTTCACTGGGCTCGCCTTCATTGATCGCCAGGCGAATGCGCAGATCGGACAGGTAGTGGCCCGCCGGGCGTTGCCCGGTCCAGACTGCGTAACTGACGAGGCTGGTTACGCTGAGCAGGACCAGACAGATGGCGAAGAGTTTGCGCATAGAAAGGCCGGGTAGCTGCCATCAGGAAATTGACGACTAGGGTAGGGCGGCGTCGGACGCTTGCCAAGTGCCGCTGCACGTTTGGATCAATAACTTGTCACTTTCGGTCATTGAGTGTGTGGCTGGATGCGTCTTTACTGTTGCCCATGAGAGGACACGCAGAGGTCCTTGTTTTCCCGTGATCGACTCGATGGAGCTTCGCCATGACTGCTGCTCATTACCCGCACCTGCTGGCCCCCCTGGACCTGGGTTTCACGACCCTGCGCAACCGGACCCTGATGGGGTCGATGCACACCGGTCTGGAAGAGCGTCCGGGTGGTTTCGAGCGCATGGCAGCCTACTTTGCCGAGCGGGCCCGGGGCGGGGTCGGGTTGATGGTGACTGGCGGGATCGCGCCGAACGAGGAGGGCGGTGTCTACGACGGCGCGGCAAAACTCACCAACGCCGAAGAAGCGGATCGGCATCGCGTCGTGACCCGGGCGGTCCATGATGCTGGCGGCAAGATCTGCCTGCAGATCCTGCATGCCGGTCGCTACGCCTACAGTCGCAAGCAGGTTGCGCCGAGCGCCATCCAGGCACCTATCAACCCGTTCACGCCGCATGAGCTGGACGAAGACGGCATCGAAAAGCAGATCGCCGATTTCGTTACCTGTTCGACACTGGCCCGTAGCGCCGGTTATGACGGTGTCGAAATCATGGGCTCGGAAGGTTACTTCATCAATCAGTTCCTCGCCGCACATACCAACCACCGCACTGACCGCTGGGGTGGCAGCTATGAAAATCGTATGCGTCTGGCGGTCGAGATCGTGACGCGGGTACGTGAGGCAGTCGGCGCGGAATTCATCATTATCTTTCGTCTGTCGATGCTGGATCTGGTGGAAGGCGGCAGCACCTGGGAGGAAATCGTCCAGTTGGCCAAGGCGGTCGAGCAGGCCGGCGCGACCCTGATCAACACCGGGATTGGCTGGCATGAAGCGCGTATACCGACCATTGCCACCAAGGTGCCGCGGGCAGCGTTCAGCAAAGTCACTGCCAAATTGCGGGGCTCGGTGAAGGTCCCGCTGATTACCACCAACCGGATCAATACCCCGGAAGTTGCCGAACGTATCCTCAGCGAAGGCGACGCGGACATGGTCTCGATGGCTCGTCCCTTTCTCGCCGACCCGGAGTTCGTCAACAAGGCGGCAGCGGGCCACGCCGAACGGATCAACACCTGCATCGGCTGCAATCAGGCCTGCCTTGACCACACCTTCGGCGGCAAACTGACCAGCTGCCTGGTCAACCCGCGTGCCTGCCACGAGACCGAGCTCAACTACCTGCCAACCCTGCAGATCAAAAAGATTGCCGTGGTGGGTGCCGGTCCTGCCGGCCTTGCCGCTGCAACCGTTGCCGCACAGCGTGGACATGAGGTGACCCTGTTCGATTCGGCCAGTGAAATCGGCGGCCAGTTCAATATCGCCAAGCGTGTGCCGGGCAAGGAGGAGTTCTCCGAAACCCTGCGTTACTTTCGCAATAAAGTGCAGGAAACCGGCGTGCAGTTGCGCCTAGGCACTCGCGTAAAGGCCGGCGATCTGCTGGAGGCCGGTTTTGACGAGGTGATTCTGGCAACCGGCATTGCGCCGCGCACTCCGGCGATCCCCGGCATTGATAACCCCAAAGTGCTCAGCTATCTGGATGTCATCTTGCAGCGCAAGCCGGTAGGGCATTGCGTGGCAGTGATCGGCGCGGGTGGCATCGGCTTCGACGTGTCGGAATTTCTCGTGCATCAGGGCGTGGCCACCAGTCTGGACCGTGAGGCGTTCTGGAAAGAGTGGGGCATCGACACCACATTGCAGGCGCGCGGAGGTGTCGCCGGGGTCAAGCCCGAAGTGCATGCTCCGGCGCGACAGGTGTTTTTATTGCAGCGCAAGAGCTCCAAGGTGGGTGACGGCCTGGGCAAGACTACCGGCTGGATTCACCGCACGGGGCTGAAAAACAAGCAGGTGCAGATGCTCAACAGTGTCCAGTACCTGAAAATCGACGATGCCGGGTTGCATATTCGCATCGGCGAAGACGGCGAGGAAAAGCTCCTGGCAGTGGATAACATCGTGATCTGTGCCGGGCAGGACCCATTGCGCGAGCTGTATGACGATCTGCTGGCGGCCGGGCAGAGCGTCCATCTGATCGGCGGCGCGGACGTCGCTGCAGAGCTGGATGCCAAGCGGGCTATCGATCAGGGCTCACGGCTGGCCGCGGCCCTGTAAAGGCACAATGCTTGATCAGGCGTCTGTGAATTGGCGCAGACCCTGAAGCACCTTGCCTGTAGACTGCCGCGCATGATTATCGACGCCCTGGGCTGGCAACCCATTGCCCCCCTTGAACGCTTGAACCTGCCCTGGCTGCAAGACGCCGGGGTCGAGGTTGCGATTCTGCGTCTGGACCTCATCGATCCGCTGATCAGCGGCAACAAGTGGTTCAAGCTCAGCGAGCACCTGACACTGGCTATCGATAAGGGTGCCGAGGGGTTGATCAGCCTCGGTGGTGCACACTCCAATCACCTTCATGCTCTGGCGGCCGCAGGCAAGCGTTTCGACTTCCCGACGGCAGGCCTGTTGCGTGGCCATGCCCAGCAGACGCCTACCGTACTCGACTTGCAGGCGTTCGGCATGCAACTGCACTGGCTGGGGTATGCCGGTTATCGGGCGCGGCATGCCGCAGATTTCTGGGTGCCCTGGCAGGCCCGCCACCCCGGTCTATATCCGATTGCCGAAGGCGGTGGCGGGCTACCCGGTGCCTTGGGTTGCGGCCGGTTGCGGGAAATGGTCGTTGAGCAGTTCGAGCAACTCGGTTGGGACGATTATCACGGCTGGTGGCTGGCGGTGGGTACAGGCACAACACTGGCCGGTCTGCTGTTGGCCGAGGCCGGTGCCCGTCCGGTGTATGGCGCGATGGCGGTGCCGGGCGATCATGGTGTCGTTGAAAATATCATGGCTGTGCTGAACGAGTCCGCAGGACGGCAGGTGAACATCTCGCCGGACCTGCCCGATAACTGCGTTCTGCTTGAGGCCTGCCGTGGCGGTTTCGCCAGAACCGATGCCTCGCTGCTGGAGTTCATCGCCAGTAGCGAGGCATACAGCGGCGTACCTCTGGAGCCCTTGTACACCGGCAAGGCTTTGCTGGCCTTGCATGATGAAGTGCAGGCCGGTCGCTTCGAGTCAGGCACCCGCTTGGTCGTCATTCATACCGGTGGCCTGCAGGGCCGGCGTGCGATGGGGCTGTAAGCCTCGTGGCAGAGCCTTTGGCATGAATTTCTGCGCAGATCGATGACGAGACGTCGGCCACGACTACGTGGATGACACTTCTGGAGTGAGGCGTCCGTGGCGCTGTCTCGATAATCGATCCATTCCAGATCAAGACGCCGAGGTCAGCCATGACAACCACCCCCGTAGAGCAAGTCGACCCTGCCACGCTGAAAAAAGTCATCGTTGCGGCGGCCATCGGCAATTTCGTCGAGTGGTTCGATTTCGCCGTGTATGGCTTTCTGGCGACCACCATCGCACTGCAGTTCTTTCCCAGTGGTGACAACAGCGCTGCGTTATTGAAAACCTTCGCCGTGTTTGCCGTGGCCTTCGCATTCAGGCCGCTGGGCGGGGTTTTCTTTGGCATGCTGGGTGACCGGATCGGGCGCAAGAAGACCCTGGCAATCACCATCCTGCTGATGGCCGGTGCCACCACATTGATCGGCCTGCTGCCCACGTATGCAGCGATTGGCGTTATGGCACCGATCCTGTTGACGATCATTCGCTGTGCGCAAGGTTTTTCGGCCGGCGGTGAGTATGCCGGTGCCTGTGCCTACCTTATGGAGCACGCGCCGCGCACGCAGCGGGCCTGGTATGGCAGCTTCGTACCGGTCTCGACGTTTTCGGCCTTCGCTGCCGCGGCAGTGGTGGCTTACGCGCTGGAGTCTTCACTGTCGACTGAAGCCATGGGCAGTTGGGGCTGGCGTCTGCCGTTTCTGATTGCAGCACCGTTGGGCCTGGTCGGGTTGTACCTGCGCTGGAAACTCGATGAAACGCCAGCGTTTCAGGCTGTCGCGCAAGAGCATGCCGTTGCTCACTCGCCACTCAAGGACACCTTGCGCCACCACGCGTCGGCGATAGGCTGTCTGGGCGCATTCGTTTCGTTGACGGCGTTATCGTTCTACATGTTCACGACGTATTTCGCGACCTACCTGCAAGTCGCTGGCGGCTTGAGCAGGGCGACGGCGCTACTCGTATCGTTGATCGCACTGGCCTTCGCCGCTGCTTTGTGCCCGCTGGCGGGTGCCTATTCGGACCGGGTAGGGCGTCGGGTCACCATGGCAACCGCCTGTACACTGTTGATGGTCGTGGTGTTTCCGTCGTTCCTGATGGCCAGCTCCGGCTCGTTCATTGCCTCGATCATCGGCGTCATGCTACTCGCCGTGGGCGCAGTGCTATGCGGTGTGGTAACGGCCGCGTTGTTGTCGGAAACCTTTCCGACCCGCACCCGCTACACCGCCTCGGCGATCACTTACAACATGGCTTACACCCTGTTCGGCGGCACCGCACCGCTGATGGCTACCTGGCTGATCAGCATGACCGGCAGCAACCTGTCGCCAGCGTTCTATCTCATCGCCGTGGCAGCATTGGCGATGGCAGGCGGCCTTGCCCTGCCGGAAACCTCGAAAATCTCGTTGCATGATGTGCCTGCGGCAGGCAAGGAGCCCGTGGTATCAATTGCCTGAGGGCAAGGGCCGGAAACAAACATTACCGACACCGCATAACCGCCGTATGACGCAGAGCGTAACGAACTGCGTGTCGACGCGGAGCGTCGGCACGATAATCAATAGTCATCAGCTTTCGCCCCGTGCTTTTAACCGCACTGTTCTAAAACGCTTTTCAACCGCGATAGCACAAACGACGCAGAGTGCGACGT
>NZ_LJPW01000009.1 GCF_001400735.1 Pseudomonas caricapapayae | reverse complement strand
GAAGCCAGGCATGATCGCGTGTTGCCGACGGTCACGCCACAGCACCTGGCTTATGTGATCTATACCTCGGGTTCGACCGGTCAGCCCAAGGGCGTGATGATCGAGCATCGCAATCTCGTTAACCTGGTGGCCTGGCATTGCGAGGCGTTCAATCTGGCCCATCGCAAGCGGGTTTCGAGCGTGGCGGGCGTCGGTTTCGATGCTTGCGTCTGGGAACTATGGCCAGCGCTGTGCGTGGGAGCCAGCCTGTCGCTGTTGCCTGGAGAAGCGCTTGGCAATGATGTCGATGCGCTGCTGGGATGGTGGCGTCGGCAAGAACTGGACGTGAGCTTCTTGCCTACGCCGATTGCCGAGATTGCGTTCGCTCAAGGGATCGAGCCGGCGTCGCTGCAAACGTTGCTGATCGGTGGAGACCGGTTGCGTCAGTTTCCCAATCCGGATAGTCGGGTTGCGCTGATCAACAACTATGGTCCGACCGAGACCACGGTTGTGGCCACATCCGGTCTGATCGATGCAACGCAGTCGGTATTGCACATAGGCCGTCCGATAGCCAATACGCAGGTTTACCTGTTGGATGCGCACGGCCAGCCAGTGCCTATCGGGGTCAGCGGCGAGATTTATATCGGCGGCGCGGGGGTTGCCCGGGGTTATCTGAACAGGCCGGAACTGACGGCGGAGCGTTTTCTGGATGACCCGTTCAGTGCCGAAACCGCGGCGCGGATGTACAGGACCGGCGATCTGGGGCGCTGGTTGGCGGACGGCAATATCGAGTACCTGGGGCGCAATGACGATCAGGTCAAGCTCAGGGGAGTTCGTATCGAGCTGGGCGAGATTGAGGCGCAACTGAGGCAGATCGCGGACATCAGAGACGCTGTGGTGATTGCCCAAGAGGATACGCCGGGTGAAAAGCGTCTGACGGCGTACTACACGATGCAGGAAGCTGCACAGGCCATGACAGCGCAGACGTTGCGTGCTGCCTTGCAGGCGATGCTGCCGGAATACATGGTGCCGGCGGCATATGTGAAATTGTCCGAATGGCCGCTGACGCCGAACGGCAAGCTGGATCGGCGGGCATTGCCGGCGCCGGGGGACGACGCTTATGCCAGTCGTGACTACGAGGCGCCGGCAGGCGAAGTCGAGCGTGCGCTGGCGGAGATCTGGCAGGAGCTGCTCGGTGTCGATCGGGCGGGGCGCAACGATCACTTCTTCGATCTGGGTGGGCATTCGCTGCTGGCGATGAGGCTTATCTCCCTGGTCCGGCAGCGTTTTAGCGTGGAATTGGAACTGGCCGCGTTATTCGCGAATCCGCAGCTCGAGGCGCTTGCCTGCGTGGTGGCGCAGGCACAAAACAATACACTGCCGCAGATTGTGCCTGCGTCCCGAGGGGCGCAACTGCCGCTGTCGTTTGCTCAGCAACGGTTGTGGTTTCTGGCGCAGATGGAAGGTGCCAGTGCTGCTTACCACATACCGGCGAGGCTGCGCATCGTCGGCGCGCTGGATGAAGCCGCCTTGCAGCATGCGTTGAACCGGATTGTGGCGCGTCACGAAGTACTGCGCACAACGTTTGTCCAGACCGGGGATCAGGCCGTAGTGCTCTGCATCCATCCCGAGGAAACAGGCTGCCCGTTGCGCAAGTACGATCTCACGACGCATGCCGATAGCTCGAGTGAGTTGGCACGACTGATGGACGAAGCAGCCATTGGGCGCTTCGATCTTCAGCAGGGACCGCTGATTCGAGGGAGTCTGGTTCGGCTGAGCGATGACGAGCATGTGTTGCTGTTGACGATGCACCACATCGTATCGGATGGCTGGTCGATGGGCGTGTTGACGTGCGAGTTGGGAGCACTCTACGCGAGCGGTTGCCAAGCTGATGCAGACCCGTTGCCGCAGTTGTCGATCCAGTACGCGGACTATGCGGTGTGGCAACGAGGCTGGTTGAGCGGCGAGGTATTGCACAAGCAAAGCACATACTGGCAGACCGCTCTGCTCGATGCGCCGGCATTGCTGATGTTGCCCTCTGATCGTGTACGTCCGGCGCAACAGGACTATACGGGCGATGCGGTGCCCGTGGTGCTGGATGAGACGCTGAGCCATGAGCTCAAGGCGCTGAGTCGGCGGCACGGCACGACCCTGTTCATGACATTGCTGGCGGGCTGGGCGACGGTATTGAGTCGTTTGTCCGGGCAGGATGAGGTGGTGATCGGTTCGCCGGTGGCGAACCGGATGAGCGCTGAGGTCGAGGGCCTGATCGGGTTTTTTGTCAACACCCTAGCGTTGCGGGTGAATGTGTCGGACGATCCGACGGTCGAGGCATTGCTGAGTCGTGTCAAGGCCTGCACTCTGGCGGCCTATGAACACCAGGATCTGCCTTTCGAGCAGGTGGTGGAGTTGCTCAAGCCGGTGCGCAGCTTGTCCCATAGCCCGCTGTTTCAGGCGATGCTGTCGTGGCAGAACACGCCGCCCGCAGAACTGGCGTTGGAGGGGCTGGAGCTAACGCTGCTGGATTCGGTAGCACGCACCACCAAGTACGATGTGTCCCTCGACTTGGCAGAGGTGGAGGGACGGATCGTCGGTTCGCTGGAATATGCCACGGCGCTGTTCGACCGCGAGACGGCCCAACGCTACGTGGCGTATCTGGAACGGGGGCTGCGTGCGATGGTCGAGAACGAGCGCCAGGTAGTGGGCGCGATCGAGCTCTTGGGCGAACCCGAACGTCGGCAAGTGCTTGT
>NZ_LJPW01000090.1 GCF_001400735.1 Pseudomonas caricapapayae | reverse complement strand
CCCGGATATCCGGGGTTTGTCAGTGCGCGGGCTTGAAGATCAGTCTGCTGTCGGCTGACCCGACGGCACAGGTTCCTTGCTGCGCCAGTGCGGCAGCGAGTTCCAGTAGCGCTCGCCCTTGGCATCATCATACATGCCTTCCCAGCGCGAGATGACCAGTACCGCCAGTGCGTTGCCGATCACGTTCAGGGCGGTCCGCGCCATGTCCATGATCCGGTCGACACCTGCGATGAACGCCAGGCCTTCCAGCGGAATACCGGCACTGCCCAGCGTTGCCAGCAGCACCACAAACGAAACACCCGGCACACCCGCGATGCCTTTGGAGGTGACCATCAGGGTCAGTACCAGCATCAGTTGCGCACCGATCGACAGGTCGATGCCGTACAGCTGAGCGATGAAAATCGCCGCAATGCTCTGATACAGCGTCGAACCGTCGAGATTGAACGAGTAGCCCGTCGGCACCACGAAGCTGCAGATCGCTTTCGGCGCGCCGTAGGCTTCCATCTTCTGGATCACGCGTGGCAATACGGTTTCGGAACTGGCGGTGGAGTAGGACAGAATCAGCTCGTCCTTGAAAATACGCATCAGCCTGATCACCGAAAAGCCGAAGGCCCGGGCAATCAGCCCCAGTACCACGAAGGCAAAGAAAGCGATGGCCACGTACACCAGGATCACCAGCTTGGCGAGCGGCAGCAGGGACGCGAAGCCAAAGTTGGCGACAGTCACCGCAATCAGCGCGAACACACCGATCGGCGCATAGTTCATGATCATGTGCGTGACCTTGAACATGGTTTCCGAGACACCCTGAAACAGCTTCACCAGAGGCTCACGGACCTCTGCCTGCAGGCTGGAAAGCCCCAGACCGAACAGCACCGAAAAGAAGATGATCGGCAGCATCTCGCCACGCGCCATGGCGGCAAAGATATTGGACGGGATCAGGTTGAGAATGGTCGCGATAAACGCGTGATCATGCTGTACCTCGGCGGTGGTCTGCTGATACTTGGAGATATCGACCGTACCCAGGGTGCTCATGTCGATGCCCGTGCCCGGATGGAACACATTGGCCAGCACCAGACCCACCAGAATGGCGATGGTGGTCACGACTTCGAAATAGAGGATGGTCTTCAGACCGATACGGCCCAGCTTCTTGGCGTCGCCTACGCCCGCGATGCCCACAATCAGCGACGCGACGACAATAGGGATAACGATCATCTTGATAAGACGAATGAAGATGTCGCCCGCCGGTTGCAGGAGATTGGTGATCCACCAGGCTTTTTCAGCGCTGAAATGGTTGAGCAGCGCCCCCACAGCGATACCCAGTACCAGTCCGATCAGAATCTGCCAGGCCAGACTCAGCTTTGCCTTCTTCATATTATTACCCTTGTTCAAAGTGGCTTGGGCAAGTCCAAGACCAATGCGCCGAGCGTGCTTTTTCACAGCAGTTTCAGGGCATGGGATCCCTTTGGAAATGTCCCGAGAAGGTCACCGCAGACGAGCATCCCGGCTCTGTAGCAGGCGAAAAAAGTCGCAACTATTCCCATGGCGAGCGCCTACGTCTAATGCCGTAAACGACTACCTCATGCTGGATCGGCATACAAATACCGAAAAATGTGTTGATTTATGTCAGGGCATGAAGAGGGCTATTCGGCGCAGAGGTGGCTAAAACGTCATCTTTGGCCTGATGGAGAAAAGCGGGATGGCAAAGGGAATATAGCGATGCTGAATCGATTCCTCGATGTATTTACCGGATGTACGGTAGCGCAAGCGCCCAGACCGGTGTATCCGGAGATACGTTCGCGGCTTGGGCGATCAGGATGAGACCCCGCCCTGTCAGCCTTTTCCTTTGGTGCGGGTCATGTGCGGGCCGCTGTTTTTCTCCAGGTACTCGATGATCATCCCGGCGACATCCTTGCTGGTGGTCACTTCAATACCTTCCAGGCCGGGCGACGAGTTGACTTCCATCACCAACGGGCCGTGATTGGAGCGCAGGATATCCACACCCGCCACACTCAATCCCATGACCTTGGCTGCACGCAATGCGGTCATGCGTTCTTCAGGGGTGATCTTGATCAGGCTGGCGCTGCCGCCACGGTGCAGATTGGAGCGGAACTCGCCCGGCTTGGCCTGGCGCTTCATCGAAGCGATGACCTTGTCACCGACGACAAAGCAGCGAATATCGGCACCGCCCGCTTCCTTGATGTACTCCTGCACCATGATGTCCTGTTTGAGGCCCATGAAAGCTTCAATCACCGACTCGGCTGCCGTGGCCGTTTCGCACAGCACCACACCGATACCCTGAGTGCCTTCAAGCACCTTGATGACCAGCGGCGCGCCGTTGACCATCTGAATCAGGTCGGGAATATCGTCAGGCGAGTGGGCAAAGCCCGTGACCGGCAAGCCGATCCCCCGCCGTGACAGCAATTGCAACGAACGCAGCTTGTCCCGCGAGCGGGCAATCGCCACCGATTCATTGAGCGGAAACACGCCCATCATTTCAAACTGACGCAACACCGCACAGCCATAGAAAGTCACCGAAGCACCGATGCGTGGAATCACCGCATCGAAGCCCTCCAGAGGTTTGCCGCGGTAGTGAATCTGCGGCTTGTGGCTGGCGATGTTCATATAGGCGCGCAGGGTGTCGATCACCACCATCTCATGGCCACGCTCAATGCCAGCTTCGACCAGACGACGGGTGGAATACAGACGCGGATTACGCGAAAGCACAGCGATCTTCATGCAACACCTGAGGAAGTAGAGGCCGGGAACACCGGCTTGTCTTGTACGTAAGTTATGCCCGGATTGACCACCAGTTGGCCGTCGATCAGCGCTTTGGAACCCAGCAGCAGTCGATAACGCATCGACTTGCGGCAAGCCAGTGTGAATTCCACCGGCCAGATACGATCACCCAGGGCCAGCGTGGTGCGAATGACATAACGCACCTGCGCATGGCCGTTGGAGCTTTTAATGGTTTTCATGGCCACCAGTTGCGCCTCGCAGCGACGATGCCGCAACTGAACCACGGTGCCCAGGTGTGCGTTGAAGCGCACCCATTTCTGGCCATCGCGTTCAAAAGGTTCGATTTCAGTCGCGTGCAGACTTGATGTGCTCGCGCCGGTATCGATTTTTGCCCGCAGGCCCGCCACCCCCAGATCGGGAAGCGCCACCCACTCGCGCAGGCCGATGACTGTCAGATGATCGAATGTCTTCAATGCGATTCCGTACTTCTCAAGACTTCTGCCAGGCCTCAGGTGCTATCTGCGCCAGGGCTTTGAATGCAGGCCTGGCGAACAGATAGCCCTGCATCAGGGAAATACCGCAGTCGGCGAGAAAGTCCCGCTCTTCAACCTGCTCTATACCTTCAGCAATGAGCTTAATCCCCAAGTCCGAACACATTGTGACAACGCCACGAACAATGGCCTGACGAGCGCGATCCCGATGAATGTTGCGGATCAGGTTCATGTCGAGTTTTATCAGGTCGGGCTGAAAATCCGCGAGCAGCGTCAGCCCGGAGTAGCCAGCACCGAAATCGTCGATGGCGGTCATGAAGCCGAACTCTCGGTACTCACGCAGAATATTGCTCAAGTGGCCGTTGTTATCCACATGCTCGCTTTCGATGGTTTCGAAAATCAGACGCTCGATAGGAAACTCATGCTGCCTGGCCGCCTCCAGCGTGCTGCGGATGCACAGCTCGGGACGATACACAGCGTTGGGCAAAAAGTTGATCGATAAACGCTCGTTCATGCCCAGTTTCGCGGCACCGGCGATGGCCGTAGTTCGACACGTCTGATCGAAGCGATAGCGATTCTGGTCGTTGACCTGACTCAGAACGGACATCGCGCCTTCGCCATTGGGCCCACGAACCAGCGCCTCGTGCGCGAAAATCGACTGGTCGTGAAGATTCACGATCGGTTGATAGGCGTAGTCAAACGAGAAATCCAGTTCAGGACTGCCCGTGCATCCCGCACACCCCTTTCTGGGGGCGGTCAACGAAGTTGGAAAATCTGTCACGTCGCGCTCCATATAGGGGTGGGGCAATGAAAAGATGAATAGCTGTTTTTGACAAGCAAGGATCGGTTACTTCATGTTCGTGTAGGTATGTGCACATCAGGCGACCGGGGCAGTCGTACTTCCTGATGGGCCCGATAACGTTCAGACTGCCGCACTGATGAGGAATTCAAATGGCGCAAAAGCCGGAAGAAGACGACAAGGTTCGTCTGGATAAATGGCTGTGGGCCGCACGCTTTTTCAAAACGCGTGCGCTGGCCAAAGCAGCTATCGAAAGCGGCAAGGTGCACTGTCGCGGCGAACGTTGCAAGCCCGGCAAGGAGCCTCGTATCGGTGACGAGTTTCAGATTCGCATGGGCTTCGACGACCGCACGGTGGTGGTAGAGGCACTGTCTGTCGTTCGCCGTGGTGCGCCGGAGGCACAAACGCTGTACCACGAAACCCCCGAAAGCATTGCCAGGCGCGAAAACGCGGCCGCTCAGCGCAAGGCAGGCAATCTGGGCGTTACCACCGACGGCAAGCCGACCAAGAAGCAACGCCGGGAGCTTTTCGGTTTCCGTGCCAACCAGAACAACGATTGAAAAAAACGCATGGCGGCTCCGGCGATCAGCCCGAACGGCCATTCGGCTTGGAAGCGCACCGGATAGCTCCTAAAATGCCGGTCAACCCGCATGGCCGCCGACGCTTTCGAGTGCCGGACAGCGCCTCCTCAGCCGCGTGCCATCCATTGTCATTACGTCAGATACCTTTCCTATGCATGATTTACCGGACATCGATTTCACCCAGCGCTTCATCTTCGACGAAAGCGACGTTCGCGGAGAGCTGGTAGCCCTGGAACGCAGTTACGCCGAAGTGCTCGCCAAGCATCCTTACCCGGAGCCGGTCGCACAGTTGCTGGGCGAACTGATGGCTGCTGCCGCCCTGCTTGTCGGCACTCTGAAATTCGACGGCTTGCTGATTCTGCAGGCACGTTCCAGTGGTGCCGTACCACTGCTGATGGTCGAGTGCTCCAGCGAACGCGAGCTGCGTGGCATCGCCCGTTATGACGAAACACTCATCACCGCCGGCGCGGGCCTGCAGGATCTGATGCCTGACGGCTCGCTGGCATTGACCGTCGACCCAAGCAAAGGCAAGCGCTATCAGGGCATCGTCGCCCTTGACGGCATCGACCTGTCGGAGAGCCTCTCCAATTACTTCGTGATGTCCGAACAGTTGGGCACGCGTTTCTGGCTCAGGGCAGACGGCCATCGCGCCCGCGGCCTGCTGCTGCAACAACTGCCGGTCGCACAGATCACCGACCCGGAAGAACGCGACGCCAGCTGGGAGCATGTCATTACCCTGGCCAGCACCCTGACTGCCGAAGAAATGCTCGGGCTGGACAATCAGACCATTCTGCATCGCCTGTACCACGAAGACCCGGTTCGCCTGTTCGATGTCCAGCCAATCTGCTTCCGCTGCAGCTGCTCGCGCGAACGCTCGGCCAATGCGCTGGCCAGTCTTGGCCTGGAGGACGCGCAGCAACTGGTGATCGAGCATAACGGCAGCATCGAGATCGACTGCCAGTTCTGCAACGAGCGCTATCTGTTCGATGCCACTGACGTCGCACAGCTGTTTGCTGGCGGCGGTGTCGATTCGCCATCTGACACGCGTCATTAATCATCCCGTAAAGGGCCTCAGAATACGGTGTGGGCCTCTGTAATGCTGTTCTGACAGGAGGGTCCTACCATTTCCGGGCATTTCTGGCATAATCCGGCCCACTTTTACGCTGTAGTAGTGGTTGTTTTTTTACTACAAAACCGTTTGGAGCACTCGGCTACAGGCCGACGGGGAACCTCATGACGCAAACCAACAACGCTGTGTACACCGATCTGAGCACCGACGAACTGGTCAAGGAAGCCCTTGCCCGCAAAGAAGGCGTACTGTCCGATACTGGCGCACTGGTTGTGGAGACAGGCCATCGTACTGGCCGTTCGCCGGTTGATCGTTTCATTGTTGAAGAGCCGAGCACTCAGGAGGCTATCGCCTGGGGTCCGATCAATCGCAAGTTCCCGGCCGAGAAGTTCGACGCCTTGTGGAACCGTGTCGGCGCTTACCTGGCCGAGCGCGAGCGCTTTGTTTCCCACGTTCATGTAGGCTCCGATCCTGCGCACTACCTGCCCGTCAAGATGACCACCGAAACTGCGTGGCACAACCTGTTCGGCCGCTGCCTGTTCATCAACCCTGAACAGTACAACCCGGCAGGCAAGGACGAATGGGAAATCCAGAACGCGCCATGGTTCGTCTGTGACCCTGAGCGTGACGGCACCAACTCTGACGGCACTGTTATCATCAACTTCGCAGCCCGCAAGGTGCTGATCGCAGGCATGCGTTATGCCGGCGAAATGAAGAAGGCCATGTTCTCGGTGCAGAACTTCCTGCTGCCGGCCTCCGACGTGCTGCCGATGCACTGCGCTGCCAACATGGGCGAAGAGGGTGATGTCACCCTGTTCTTCGGCCTGTCCGGCACTGGCAAGACCACCCTGTCCGCTGACGAAAGCCGTTACCTGATCGGCGACGACGAGCACGGCTGGGGCGAAGGCGTGGTGTTCAACATCGAAGGCGGTTGCTACGCCAAGTGCATCGACCTGTCCGAGAAAAACGAGCCCGTCATCTGGAAAGCCATCCAGCACGGTGCGGTGCTGGAAAACGTCGTACTCGACCCGGTTACTAAAAAAGCCGACTACGCCGACAGCAGCCTGACCCAGAACAGCCGTGCGGCCTACCCGCGTGAGCTGATCGAAAAACGCGCGCCGAAAAACCTCGGTGGCGAGCCGAACGCCGTCATCTTCCTGACCTGCGACCTGACCGGCGTGCTGCCGCCTGTGTCGATCCTCAGCGAAGAACAGGCTGCCTACCACTTCCTGTCGGGTTACACCGCGCTGGTCGGCTCGACTGAAATGGGTTCGGGTTCGGGCATCAAATCCACCTTCTCCACCTGCTTCGGCGCACCGTTCTTCCCGCGTCCGGCTGGCGAATACGCAGAACTGCTGATCAAGCGCATCCGCGGCTTCAAGTCCAAGGTCTATCTGGTCAACACCGGCTGGACCGGCGGTGGCTACGGCGTCGGCAAGCGCTTCAACATCCCGACCACCCGTGGCGTGATCGCAGCGATTCAGAGCGGCGCGTTGATCGGTGCCGAAACCGAACACCTGGACACCATCAACCTCGACGTACCGAAGTCGGTACCCGGCGTAGACACCGGCCTGCTCAACCCGCGCAACACCTGGGCAGACAAAGCCGCCTACGACGAAGCCGCCAAGGCCCTGGCTGGTCTGTTCGTGGAGAACTTCAAGAAGTTCGACGTGAGCGACGCCATCAAGGCTGCGGGTCCGAAGTTGTAATTAAACATCTCTAGGGCTGCACCGACGTGCGGCCCTCGGAAATGCTGAAGCAGACGCCTCGACTTGTCGGGGCGTTTGCTTGTCTGGAATACTGATTTCCATTTGTGGCGATGACAAAGAGGTGGTTTGTGACCGCGATTCAGGTACGTCGTTTTGTGCCGAACGATGGGCAAGGTGTGTCGGCATTGATCCTGCCCATCCAGCGTGAAGAGTTCGGTATTCCCATCACCGCCGAAGATCAGCCTGACCTGAAAGCCATTCCGGAGTTTTACCAGACCGGTACGGGCGATTTCTGGGTGGCTGTGCAAGGTGAACGAGTGGTTGGAAGCATTGCGCTCAAGGACATCGGTGCAGGGCAGGCAGCGTTACGCAAGATGTTTGTCGCTGCGCCGTTTCGCGGCAAAGAATTTTCGGTGGCTGCACGACTGCTGGAGCGCCTGGTCGAGGAGTCGACTCGCAGAGGCGTGGTAGAGGTATTTCTGGGCACGACCGATAAATTCCTCGCCGCACATCGTTTCTATGAAAAGCACGGCTTCAGAGAGATCGCGAAAGAAGAACTGCCTGCAAGCTTTCCCTTGATCGCGGTGGACAGCAAATTCTACGCGCTGAGCCTGAACCCCTGAGCGATAAGGCGTTGCAGGCCTGTCTAACCCAACGGATTGAACCCGCTCGCTGCACTGCAATAGCGCTGGCGAGTGGCGGATTCGGGGAGGCGCTTGCACTGCTCCTTGAAGTGCACCTTGGCGCCTTTTCGGCATTCCCGGTACTCAATCGAGCCTCTGCGCCAGTTACGGCATACGCTGGTGCCGTCAATTTGAGCGTTTTTAACCATCCATTCAGCATAATAGGTCCGCTTCCTGTCCCACTGCCACACAACTGCCGAATCGATAAATTGCGCTGCTGCGAGCCTGGGCTGCGGCATCTGCTGTTGCGCCTTGTATTGGCTCATGTAATGCGCAGACACCATGCCCTGCGTGGTTGAGCCGGGTGATGTCTTTTGGCTTTTACCGAATCGACAAGCGACGACTGTTTCGTCGATGAGATTATCCGTCCCCATGCACTCACGCAGGGTTTGGGGGCGACCCGGTGTTTCGTGCAGTGGCAGGGCAGCAAGCTCCGGTGCGTCGGCAACAATGGCAGCAGGAGGTAGCGCGGGCGTGGCATCGATTGTTTTCGGCAAGTGCCGGTAATGAAACAGGCCATAGCCGCTCAGCCCCATGAGTACAAGCACGCTCAGTAGATTACGCTGGAACGTCGAAGTCCTCCTCGACTTGCGCCGCGGAGCACGCGCGACTGCGTCCTCCTCATCGACACTCAGGTTCTCGTAAGCCTTACGGTCATTCTTCATGCCTGGCAATCAAGCCTCCTGAATGGCTGACTGGCTTTTCAGTGTGTTGAAAATATTCATGGCCGAGCTATCCCCTGAGGTGATGTTGGCGGCGTAATTGGCGGGGTATTGCGCTTTTTCTATGGGGGGCAGCTGGTCGTAGTGGGCGAGAAGCATGACCAGCGTTTGCGTGCTTTTGCCAGTTTCGTTGTATTCGTCGGTATAGCGTTTACACATCTCCCTGTTCCAGTTTTCCTGTTGAATATGGTTTTCGGACGAAGCAGCACTTCTCTCATTGATGGTGAATTCACCACTTTCGTCATACATAACCAACCTCAATTGATTCTGAGACAAACCTGCGAACGGGTTGGTGCCTGATCCATTCTTGAATGACGTCGCCTGCCTCGCTCTTTCGAGCAGCGCAGGGTCAGCCGTATCCGGAATCTCTGCGTCGTGCAGTTTTTTATTGGCGCGATAATTGTTGCCTGCAATTCTGTCAATGATGCTGTTTGCCAGAGCGCCCAGACTTTTGAAGTCATGACTGTTGTCGCGAGTTTGGGCGCGCGCGGCACTATTGCTCAATTGACTGGACAGTGGCGAGAGAGTGGCACTGTCAATGGCTGACGCAGAAATAAGCTCTTTCAGGCTGGAACTCATAGTTGTAGAGGAAGTGCTTTTCTCGACGGTCGTTAGTGCAGTGTTAGACGTAGGGCGTGCGATGGATGTTGTATCAATCATGCTGCGTCCTCGCGGCAGAGGCCAATCCATGGCTTTATATTCACTTTCTGTATCGGCCAGGCCAGACCCAGCTTTAGTTTTTCTGCTGGAAAACGTGCGTGTCAAAATGCGACACGCACGCTCAGGAGCTTACTTCATTGTGAATTCAGCAGCCCACGCGTAAGTGGAGAGATTGGTGGCACGAGACGTTGCGGTGCAGACGGCACCGCCTTCAGGGCTTGCAGTCCGGTTCCATTTTGGAACCTTGGCTCCCCCCGCGCCGGGAAGCTTGATGAAGGTGGTCGAGAATACGCAAACCTTGGAACCCATGACGTAGCGGACACTCGCGTAACTTGTATCCGGCGAGAGAGTGCTTTGCACAGAGTAAATATTTGAATCCCCAGGCTGGACGTTTGGGGCAATAGCCCCTCGGGCATTAAGCTGCGTCGATATCTCTTTGCGAGTGACAACTTTATATTCGGCAACCTCCGTGCCCAGATTTTTAAATGTAACAGTCACCGGCGGCCCCGCGTGCGCAGCAACAGCGGCGCATAGTGTGGCGAGCGTGAACGAGGTCAGTAAGACTTTTTTGATTTTCATGACCGGTAGTTCCAGAGTCAAGTAATTAAATTCGTATTTTTTAAATAAAGCTAACGCAAGACGTCATTGAACGTTATTCATTCGCGACCGCAGCCTCTCATCCAGACAAAAACCGCTGGTGCGTGAGTGCTGAGGACGTGAGCACCGTTCTCGTAAAGCATTCTTGATGTAGAGGGCGTACAGAGGAAAATCCTATGCTTAAACATGGGGAATTCCACTGGGCGGGTCAGAAGAAAAGATTAACTTTTCGCCGTCCGTGGTGATGTTTTAGCACGATGGGCGGGGAAGAAAAGTAGGAAGTTTCTGATTCTTGCTCAATCAGCCAATGACTATTATTATTCTTGTTTTTCAGTATCGAGTTGGGTTAACTGCGCTGGCAGACGTTATAAGCGTGCAGATTAGAGCGCCCCGCAGAGCTGAAGGGCGCACTCCTGTGTCTCACGTCACCGCATAAAACTTGCGCACATACCCCGTACTGGTCCACTTGCAAGGCGCGCCCTGTACAACGAATACGGTGTCGCCTGTGTTCACGGTCAGGCTTGGGCCGTTTTCCAGGCTCAGCACCACGCTGCCTTCGATCAGGTTCATCAGTTCATGGATTTTGTGCGGACGCGAGATGCGCTCGTAGGGCGTGGAATCCCAGACGCCGATACGCAGAGTGCTTGCGGTATCTTCGAACAGGTTGTTGCTGCGGCACTGCGGCAGTGCGCTGATCATGATGCTCGGGTCTGGCGGTGAGGACGGTGTGAGCATGGCGAGGCGGTCGAGCGCGGTGAGGCCGGGTTTGTCGGGACCGCTGGCCTGAGTAGCCGCGCAGAACGCCCAGAGACTATCCGGTTGCGCCTCGATACGTACTTGAGTGCCGCGACCGATCACTGCACTTTCGCCCGTCTTGATCGTGATGCTCTCGGTGCCGGAGGTCAGGATGACGGATCCGCGATGCATCACCAGCATTTCGGTGTAGGGATAGGCCTCCACTGACAATGACGTGCCGAAGTGAACGAGGCCAGCCGCAATACCCTGTTCATCGATGAACGCCGTGCGGCGGCCGTTATCGAACGGGTCATGCGCATCGATGGGGCCAGTGGTGAATTCGGTATCTACCGGGCTGAGGTCAGCGCGGGCCAATAGCAGGGCAGTGAGTTGGGGCATTGGTCAGGCTCCTGAAGTTGAAGCATTGATGATCGTTCCCACGCTCCGCGTGGTAATGCATTTCGTGACGCTCTGCGTCACCTGTTCGAGACCGGACGCGGAGCATGGGCACGTTGATGCCTTCCAGGCGATCAGCCGATCGTCTGGGTAATCAGCGCAAACTGGCGCACGCCCTGGCTGGCTTGCGGGATTGCGCCCATGCTCATGCAAGTCACGCTGTCGACGCGCTTGAGGCCGGCCTCGTCCAGCCATTCCGCCAGACCGCAGTCAACGGGAATGTCGATGCGTACAAAGGCATAGGGCACTTTGGCCAGCAGTTGCTCGATCATGTGTTTGGCTTGTTCCACAGTCTGGGCGACGACAGGGCCGATACACAAGCCACGGCCGAAGGGTCGCAGCAGGGCGAAAGCCTGCAACTGGCCGTCGCGCTCGATGCCGACGGCGTGCTCAAGGTTGTTCAACACATCACCCAGCGTTACCGAGCGATCCATGCCCGAACCCGCATTGGCCAGCTCCAGCACGCGGGCATGGTCAGCGTCACTCAGCACGCGGCAGCTTTCCAGTGCGTCTAATGCGGTCGTGCCAGGCAGTTGCGCCTGTCCCTGACGTTGCTGGACTTCGCCAAAACTGACAAAACCCATTTTCGCGTAGAGCGGCGCACCGGCCAGCGTGGCGTTGAGGATGGCCGTGCGCGGCGGAACACTGCCGACGGCCAGCTCCATCAGCTTGCGGCCGATGCCTTTGCCTTGGTAATCGTCGCTGACGATCACCAGGCCGATGGTGGAAAACTCGCCCTGATGGCAGGCAAAGGCGCTGCCAATCAACCGGCCGTTGTGCAACGCGACAAAACCCTGGGCGACGCGTTGCAGCATGGCCCAGTCCTCAAGTCGATGCGGCCACTTCAAGGCAATGGATAACTCATGAGCGTTGCCGACATCGGCTGCAGTCATGGGGCGAAATTCAAAGTCGAGGCGTTGCTGAGCGAGCATGACGTGTCTCCGTCCAGAAGGATGCACCGGCAAATAAAAGGATGCGGCAGGCTTGCTGTATCCCACCTGCTGCAGGCGCTGACAAGAGGTCTGCAAGCATTCGGCAGATTCCACAAACCGCCGTTCGCCAGACCACAGTTACTGCTTAAAACGGGCGAGTGCCCGGCAGCAAATGCTTGTGGTTTTTCCTCGGCTTCAAGCTCTTTATATAGCTGCTGACATTTGCTGCTCGCAGATCGCCGGCGCGGCGCAGTTTCTGCGGTGCAAACCCGCGTGTTTGAGCCCGAGCGCCCTGAAAAGGGTCACAAAAGTGCCGAAAACAGGGGTTTGCCCAAGGCTGGAGCGCCCCGCAAAGTCTGCTGAGCGCGCACCTCAAAACGGTGGTTTCTATCAAGCAGCCATCACTTTTAACGCCATATGCTGATTTCACGGTGTTGTAATGAGGTTGTGCTGCAGCGTGCATCACCGCCCTTGAAAATGAGGCCGGATTGCTCGTCATGCCATGACCTCAACGAACTTTCAGGACCGCACACAATGAGCTTTCTTCGACCAAAATTCATTACGTTCGACTGCTACGGCACGTTGACCAATTTCCACATGGGCACCATGACGCGCGAGCTCTTTGCCGACCGCGTTCCGGCTGAACAGATGGATCAGTTCGTCAAGGATTTTTCGGCGTATCGTCTGGATCAGGTCATGGGTGACTGGATGCCATACGACGAAATCCTCAAGGTCGCGCTGGCTCGTACCTGCAAGCGCTGGAACGTTGAATACCGCGAAGAAGGCCAGCTGTATTACGACGCCGTGCCTACCTGGGGCCCGCACGCCGACGTGCCCGCGGGCCTGGCAAAAATCGCCGACAAGATCCCGTTGGTGATTTTCTCCAATGCCAGCGACAGCCAGATCATGTCCAACGTCGAAAAGCTTGGCGCGCCGTTTCACAAGGTGTTCACCGCCGATCAGGCCAAGGTCTACAAACCGCGTCTGGCCGCGTTCGAATTCATGCTCGATAACCTGGGTTGCGGCCCGGAAGACATCTTGCATGTGTCCTCAAGCTTCCGTTACGACCTGTTCTCGGCGCATGACATGAAGATCCGTAACAAGGCCTTTGTGGCTCGTGGCCACGAACAACCCGCCAACAGTTTCTATGAATACCACCAGATCCCGGATATCGGCGGACTGGCCGGGCTGGTCGGCCTCTAAGCCGGGCAAACCGTACAACACCGGCATTTTTCAAGGTGCTCTTCGATGAGTGACAAGGGGAACAGAATGCGCAGTGAGTCTTACTGGCTCGATACGGCTCCAGACTTTACCGGCGCGCAGGACGGCGCAGTGGAGGGGCAGGCTGACGTGGTGGTGGTCGGTGGTGGTTTCACCGGCCTTGCGGCGGCACGTGCATTGGCCTTGAAAGGTGCCAGCGTGGTGGTTCTGGACGCGGGCCGGGTGATCGGCGAAGCGTCGGGGCGCAATGGCGGCCAGTGCAACACCGGCGTAGCCCAGGACTATGCGTCGTTGAGCGCGACGCTGGGTGCCGATCAGGCACGCGAGTATTACAAGGCCTACGAAAGTGCGGTGCAGAGCGTCGTCACGGTGATCGAGCAGGAAAACATCGCCTGCGACATCAAGCGTAACGGCAAGCTCAAGCTGGCCGCCAAGCCAGGCCATTACGACGGATTGGCGCGCACGTGCGAGCTGATTCGTCGTGAGGTGGATGCAGACGTCGAGCTGTTGTCCGCTCAGGATGTGCGTGCCGAAATCGATTCGAACGAGTTTCACGGCGGCCTGTTGCAACGCAACGGCGTGCAGATCCACGTCGGACGTTTTGGCCTTGGCCTCGCCGATGCAGCCGTGCGCCATGGCGCGAAGGTGTATCAGGGCGCCACGGTGAAGGACTGGAAGGCCAACCGTGGCGGCTTTGTGGTCAACACGTCGAAAGGCTCCATCCAGGCCGGACAGGTGTTGCTGGCAACCGGTGCCTGCCAGCATGGCGGACTGGGCTGGTATCGCCGGCGCATTGTGCCGGTCGGCAGTTTCGTCATCGTCACCGAAGTGTTGCCGCAGGCACTGATCGACCAACTGTTCCCCAACCAGCGCGCTTACGTGACCAGCCGTTTGATCGGTAACTATTTCCGCCTGACCCCGGACAACCGTCTGCTGTTCGGCGGGCGGGCACGCTTCGCGATGTCCAACAGCAGTTCCGACGCCAAAAGCGGCAAGGTGTTGCAGGCGGCGATGGTGCAGATGTTCCCGCAACTGGCCCATGTCAGGGTCGACTACTGCTGGGGCGGGCTGGTGGACATGACCTCCGACCGTCTGCCGCGTGCAGGCGAACACAACGGCGTCTTCTACTCGATGGGTTACAGCGGCCACGGTGTGCAGATGTCGGTGCACATGGGCCGGGTGATGGCCGAGGTCATGGAAGGCAAGGCGCTGGCCAATCCCTGGAAAGACCTGAACTGGCCAGCCATTCCCGGCCACTTCGGCAAGCCGTGGTTTCTGCCTTTGGTAGGCGCGTATTACCGCTATCAGGACAGCCGCCACTGAGTTTTTGTTTAACCGTCGTCGTGTGTGCTTGAAGGACGCTCCGGCCAACCGTGAGCAACTCGGAATTTCCCCTTTTCGACAGGTAGAACTGATATGGCTGATAACAAAACCGACTCCCCATTGATCACAGGCCAAGACAGCCTGCGGGTTTTCGAAGGTCTCAATCGTGGTCTGTCGCGACGCGATGCGTTGCGCATGCTCGGTGTTGCAGGTGTGGTCGCGGCGGGCTCCACCAGCCTGTTCGGCGCAGCGGGCAAGGTCTTTGCCGACGACGCGGATGCGCCTGTCAAAGGCAAGCCGGGCGGCCGTATCCGGGTCGCGGGCATGTCCAGTTCTACCGCCGATACGCTTGATCCGGCCAAAGGCGCGCTGTCTACCGACTACGTACGCCATTTCATGTTCTACAACGGCCAGACCCGTTTCGACAGCCATCTGGTGCCGCACATGGAACTGGCCGAGAAGATCGAAAGCGACAACGCAACGGTCTGGACCGTCACCCTGCGTCAGGGCGTGACCTTCCACAACGGCAAGGCATTGACCGCTGGCGACGTGGTGTTCTCCCTGTCACGCCACAAGGACCCGGCCACCGGCTCGAAAGTCCTGCCGCTGATGGCGCAGTTTTCCGAGATCAAGGCCACCGGCCCGCTGGAAGTGCAGATCACCCTTAGCTCGCCCAACGCCGAACTGCCCTCGATCCTCGCGGTTTCGCACCTGCTGATCGTACCGGAAGGCACTACCGACTTCAGCAAAGGCATCGGCACCGGCCCGTTCACCGTCAAGGAATTCAACCCCGGCGTGCGTTCGGTCAGTGCGCGCAACCCTAACTACTGGAAGCCAGGCCTGCCGTACCTGGACGAGATCGAATTCATCGCCATTGCCGACGAGCCGTCGCGGGTCAACGCGCTGCTGTCCGGCGACGTGCACATGATCAACGAGGTCAACCCGCGCTCGACCACACGCATCGCGGCCAGCGCCAAGCACCGTGTGGTGGATGCACCGTCCGGCAACTACACCGACCTGATCATTCGCCAGGACCAGATGCCCGGCAAGAGCCCTGAATTCACCGAGGCCATGAAGTACCTGCTGGACCGTGAACAAGTCAAATCGGCCGTGTTCCGGGGCTATGCCCGCGTCGGTAACGACCATCCGATTGCGCCAGGCTCGCGCTACTTCAACGCCGACCTGCCACAGCGCGCCTACGACCCGGAAAAAGCCAAATTCCTGCTCAAAAAAGCCGGCATGGAAAAGATCACCATGGCCGTCGCTGCATCGCCTGCCGCCACCGGTTCGGTGGACATCGCCGTGCTGCTGCAACAGTCGGCCAAACAGGCCGGGCTGACGCTCAATGTCAACCGCCTGCCGGGTGATGGTTACTGGTCCAACCACTGGATGAAACACCCGCTGAGCTTCGGCAACATCAACCCGCGGCCGAACGCCGACGTGATCTTCTCGCAGTTCTTCCAGTCCTCGGCACCGTGGAACGAATCCGGCTGGAAAAACGATCAGTTCGACCAGTTGCTGCTGCTGGCCCGCGGTGAGACCGACGACGCCAAGCGCGCCAAAATGTACGGCGACATGCAGACTCTGGTAAGCCAGAACTGTGGTATCGGCATCCCCGTGTTCATCAGCAATATCGACGGTGTGGACAAGCGTATCCAGGGCTATTCCAGCAACCCGCTGGGCGGTTTCATGGGTTACATGTTCAGCGAGCAGGTCTGGCTGGACGCGTAAATGCAACGCCGAACCGAGCAGGAGGATGCAGATGAATAGCAACACACTCTGGCTGATCGTGCAGCGCTTCGGTGCGGCGATCGTGACGTTGTTGATCGTTTCCATCGTGGTCTTCGCCATTACCGCGGTGTTGCCCGGAGACGCGGCACAACAGGCCCTCGGGCAATTCGCGACGCCTGAACAGGTCGCGGCATTGCGTACAAAACTGGGCCTGGATCAGCCAGGTGTGGTGCGTTACCTGCATTGGTTGACCAACCTGCTCGGTGGCGACTTCGGCGAGTCGGTGTCCAACGCAATGCCGGTGTCCGAGCTGATTGCCGGACGCTTTCCGAAAACCCTGATGCTGTCGGCAACCACCGCGCTGGTCTCGGTGCCGGTAGCGCTGGCATTGGGCATTGGCGCAGCGATGTACCGTGGCAGTCGTCTTGACGGTGCCCTGAGCTTCATCACGCTGACACTGGTGGCGGTGCCCGAATTTCTGGTGGCCACCCTGGCGGTGCTGGTGTTCGCGGTCAATCTGGGCTGGCTGTCGGCGTTGTCGTATGGCGGGGACGTCAGCTCACCTTGGCAGTTCATGCGCACCTATGCGCTGCCGGTGATGACCCTGTGCTGCGTGATCGTGGCGCAAATGGCGCGCATGACCCGCGCCGCCGTCATCGATCAACTGGACAGCCCGTATGTGGAAATGGCTCGTCTCAAGGGCGTCAGCCCGGTACGTATCGTATTGCGTCACGCCTTGCCGAACGCCATCGGGCCGATCGTCAATGCGGTAGCGCTGAGCCTTTCCTATCTGCTTGGCGGGGTGGTTATCGTTGAGACCATCTTCAATTACCCCGGCATCGCCAGCCTGATGGTCGATGCGGTGACCAACCGTGACATGGCCCTGGTTCAGGGCTGCACGATGCTGTTCTGCTCCGCTTACCTTGGGTTGGTGCTGATGGCCGACCTGTGTGCAATTCTTTCCAATCCGAGGCTGAGAACCCAATGACCCTATTCATTGCGAAATCGACGCCCGCAGCGCCGGAACCGGTGCTTCGCAAAAAAGCGTCACGCCCGACCTCATGGCTTGGCCTGCTGGGCGCTACGGTGTGCTTCATCTGGTTGATGATCGCGCTGTTCGGCCCCTGGCTCGCACCGCATCCAGTGGGCGAAGTGGTTTCTGACAACATGTTCGAAAACATGAGCGCAGCCTATCCGTTCGGCACTGACTATCTGGGCCGCGACATGCTCAGCCGCGTGCTGGTCGGTGCGCGTTTCACCGTGGGCCTGGCGTTGATCTCTGCCGTGCTGGCCAGCGGCATCGGTACGCTTTGCGCTCTGCTGTCGGTCGTTGCGCCGAAATGGCTGGACGAAATCATCAGCCGTCTGATGGACGCATTCATCTCGATCCCCAGCAAAATGCTGGCGCTGATCATGGTGTCGGCGTTCGGCTCGTCCGAGGTGTTGCTGATCTGCACGGCGGTATTGAGCTACACGCCAGGCGCGTTTCGGATTGCCCGCAGTCTGGCCGTGAACATCGAAGCGCTGGAATACGTACAAGTGGCACGTACCCGCGGCGAAGGCCGTGTCTATATTGCCTGCCGGGAAATCCTGCCGAACATGCTTAACCCGGTCATGACCGACCTGGGCCTGCGCTTCGGTTTCATCGTGTTACTGCTCAGCGGCATGAGCTTTCTGGGCCTCGGCGTGCAGCCACCCGATGCCGACCTTGGCTCGTTGGTGCGGGAGAACATCGGCGGGCTCAGCCAGGGGGCTCCGGCCATCGTGATTCCGGCGCTGGCCATCGGTACGCTGACCATTGGCGTCAACCTGTTCATCGACCGGCTGGCCTCGCGGCGCGGTCGTCGTTCGGGAGGGCATTGAGATGAGCCAGTTGATTCGTGTGCAAGACCTGCGCGTGGTCGCAGAGGGCGATCAGGGCGAGCTGGAGATCGTCAAGGGCGTCAGCTTCGCGCTGGAAAAAGGTGAAGTGCTGGCGTTGATCGGCGAATCGGGCTCCGGCAAGACCACCATCGCACTGGCCCTTCTGGGTTATGCCCGACGCGGCTGCAAACTGGCCGGCGGGGTGGTTCAGGTGGGCGAGCACGACATGCTCAGCCTGCCCGAAAGCCAATTGCAGGGCCTGCGCGGCAATCGTGTTTCCTACATTGCACAAAGCGCCGCAGCCGCCTTCAATCCGGCGAAAAAGCTGATCGATCAGGTGATCGAAGGTGCGCTGATTCACGGTCTGGGCAGCCGCGCGGAACTTGAAGCCAAGGCCGTCGAGCTGTTCCGCGACCTGGCGCTGCCCAATCCGGAAAGCATCGGCCGACGTTACCCGCATCAGGTTTCGGGGGGTCAGTTGCAGCGCGTCATGGCGGCCATGGCGCTGATCAGCGACCCGCTGCTGGTGATCCTCGACGAACCGACCACGGCACTGGACGTCACCACGCAGATCGACGTACTGCGTGCCTTCAAGCGGGTGGTGCGCGAGCGTGGTGCGACTGCCGTCTATGTCTCCCACGACCTTGCAGTCGTGGCGCAGATGGCCGATCAGATCGTGGTACTCAACGGCGGGCGGATCATCGAACAGAGCAGCACTGCGGCGCTGCTCAAAGGCCCGGAGGACGCCTACACCCGAAGTCTGTTGGCGGCTGCCCGGCCTGACGCGGTACTGAAACCGGCCAGCGAAGTGGTCAAGGACAGCACACTGCTGACCATCAGGGGCCTGACTGCAGGCTATGGCAAAAAGAACCTGCAAGGCATGCCGATGATTCGCGTGCTGGAAGACATCGACCTGACCATCCGCCGTGGCCAGGCCGTCGGCGTGATTGGCGAGTCCGGCTCGGGTAAATCAACTCTGGCCCGTGTGGTCGCCGGTCTTCTGGACCCGGCGCACGGCAGCCTGACGTTCGACGGTGCCGAATTGTCCGGCACCCTGGCTGGGCGCACAGAAGAGCAGTTCCGGCGCATCCAGATGGTGTTCCAGAACGCCGACACGGCGCTCAACCCGATGCACAGCATCAACGCAATTCTGGCTCGTCCGCTGAAAATGTATTTCGGACTGAAGGGCAAAGCCTTGCGCGAGCGCATTGACGAGCTGATGGACCTGGTACGCCTGCCCCGCGAGCTGGCCGAGCGGCGGCCCAACGAACTGTCGGGTGGCCAGAAACAACGCGTCAACCTGGCCCGCGCACTGGCGGCCAAGCCGGACCTGATCCTCTGTGATGAAGTGACCTCGGCGCTGGACACCGTGGTGGGCGCGTGCATCCTTGAACTGCTCGGCGAGCTGCGCCGCAAGCTGGGTGTTTCCTACCTGTTCATCAGTCATGACATCTCCACTGTGCGCGCACTGTGTGACGACATCGTCGTGATGTACAGCGGCCACAAGGTCGAAGAGGGCAGCCGCGAAGCCTTCAGCCGCGTGCCGTTCCATCCGTACACCGACTTGCTGGTGCATTCGGTGCCGGAACTGCGTCAGGGCTGGCTGGAAACCTGCGGTGTAACCAGCGGCAAACTGCCGCCCATCAGCGCCCCGGCCAACAATCCGGAACTGTGCACCTTTCTCAATCGCTGCCCGGCCCGTGTCGAAGGCCTGTGCAACAAGACCGCGCCGGGCCGCCGCGTGATCGCAGGCGGCAGCGAAATCCTTTGCCACCGCGACAGCGACGAGCTGCAAGCCGTGCAACAGAACCTGAACCCTGTGACCGTCGGAGCCTACGCATGAACGGCCGTTTTGTGAGACTGGGCGAGCGTGATCGCCCGGTCGTGAACCTGCTGGTCGATGGTGCGCCCATCGAGGCATTGCAGGGCGACACCCTGATGGTGGCCTTGCTGACCCGCAAAAGCACACTGCGCCAGTCCGAGTTCGATCCGGGACGGCGTGCCGGTTTTTGCCTGATGGGTGCCTGCCAGGACTGCTGGGTCTGGACACGCAGCGGCGAACGGCTGCGCGCCTGCTCAAACGAAGTCCGCGACGGACTCGATATCGTCACCACCCAACCGGAGGCGAAATGGCCACTTCTTCACGGTTAGACGTTCAGAACCCTGCCGGCCCGAGGGTCGTCATCATTGGTGCCGGCCCGGCAGGCACCCGTTGTGCTGAAACATTGGTGGCTGCGGGCATCAAGCCGATCCTGATCGACGAAAACCGGCGTGACGGCGGGCAGATCTATCGCCGTCAGCCAGAGGGCTTCAAGCGTGACTATTCAGCGCTGTACGGCACTGAAGCGGCCAAGGCGCGTGACCTGCACGAAAGCTTTGATCGCCTGCGCTCGCAGATCGACTATCGCCCCGACACGCTGGCCTGGAACCTTACGCACGGCGAACTTTGCTGCGCCAGCCAGGGCGTGCATACCGTGGTCGAATACGACGCGCTGATCCTGTGTGCCGGTGCCACGGACCGGCTGATGCCGATCAAGGGCTGGCAACTGGCAGGCACTTACAGCCTGGGCGGCTCGCAGATTGCGCTCAAGGCCCAATCCGTCTCCATCGGCAGCCGCGTGGTGTTCTTGGGCAGCGGTCCGCTGCTGTATCTGGTCGCCAGCCAGTACGTCAAAGCGGGTGCCGATGTGGCCGCGGTGCTCGATACTTCGCCGTTCAGCAAGCGCCTTGGCGCGATGCCCAAGCTGCTGTCGCGCCCCGGCCTGTTGTTCAACGGCATGAAATTGCTCGGCCAGCTATACAGCGCCAAGGTGCCGGTACATCTGGGTGTGCAGCCCGAAGAAATCATGGGCAGCGAACAGGATGGCGTGACCGGCGTGCGCGTGAAGCTGGCCAATAGCACCTCGCTGAACATCGATTGCGATGCGTTGGCGCTGGGTTATCACCTGCGTCCGGAAACCCAGCTGGCGGACCTTGCGGGCTGCCAGTTACGCTTCGACGAAGCGTCCGGGCAATGGGTGCTGGCGGTCGATGAAGAGGGCCGCACTTCGGTCAAAGGCGTTTATGCCGCTGGCGATGGCGCGAAAATTCGCGGAGCCGATGCTGCCGAACAGGCGGGACGCCTGGCGGCAATGGCGCTGCTGGAAGATCTTGGCCGGCCTGTGGATAACGCGCGCAAGGAAGAGGTGCGCAAAAACCTGGTCGTCATGGATCGTTTTCGTGTCGGGCTGGCACACGCGTTTCCCTGGCCTGCTGCCCAGGCCGCTGCGCTGCCCGATGACGCCATTGTCTGCCGCTGCGAGATGATCAGCGCAGGCGAATTACGCAGCGTCGTACGTGAAAAGGGCGCCTGCGAAGTCAATCGTGCAAAGGCCTTCAGTCGCGTCGGCATGGGCCGCTGCCAAGGGCGTTATTGCTCTCAGGCCGGTGCCGAGGTCATCGCTGCCCAAGCCGGTGTGCCGGTCGAGCAGGTCGGTCGCCAGCGCGGTCAGGCACCGGTCAAACCGTTGTCGATGCTGATAGACGAGGTGACCTCATGAAACAACCAAAAGTCGATGTGCTGATTGTCGGCGGAGGCTTCATGGGCTCCGCGTCAGCGTTCTTTCTGCGCCAGCGCGGCAAGTCGGTAACGCTGCTGGAGCGCGATGTGATCGGTCAGTACGCCAGCGGCGTCAACTTCGGCAACGTGCGCCGTCAGGGCCGTCACCTTGGCCAGCTGGAACTCGCCAACCGTTCCAGGGCGCTGTGGCAGCGGTTGCCGGAGCTGATCGGTGAGGACCTGGAGTTTTTGCCCAGCGGCCACATGCGCGTCTGCTATCGCGAGGATGAAATCGCCGAACTGGAAGCTTACGCAGCAGCCCCGCAAGCCCGTGAGCTGGACCTGAAAATCTATAGCGGCAAAGCTTTGCACGAGCGCTTCGGATTTCTTGGGCCAGACGTGAAAGGCGGCTCTTACGCGCCGCACGACGGCCACGCCAATCCGCGCCTCGCAGCGCCCGCATTTGCACGCGCCGCGACGCGTGCCGGGGCACGCATCGAAGAGCGTACTGAAGTGGCGCATGTCGAAAAAACAGGCAACGGTTTTGAAGTCACCACCACCGACGGGCGCATCTTCACGGCCGACCAGTTGCTGATCACGGCGGGTGCCTGGGGTCAGAAACTCTCCGAGCAGTTTGGCGAACCCGTGCCGCTGGAAACCAACGGGCCGCAGATGGCCGTGACCGAGCCGGTGCCGTATGCACTGCCGACAGTGATCGGCGTGTTCACCAAAATCCCTCACGAAGTGATCTACTTCCGGCAGATCCCACGCGGCAACATCATCATTGGCGGTGGTTTTCGCAGCAAGCCCGACATGATCAACCGCCGTGCCAGCGTCGAGCCGCGCAGCATCATCAATCAGGTCCAGCAAATGCGCCGTCTGTTGCCAGGCGTCGGCAACCTGAACATCATCCGCGTATGGAGCGGCATCGAAGGCTACACGCCGGATTCGCTGCCGGTGATGGGCCGGAGCGGCAAGGTCGACGGCCTGTTCTACGCGTTCGCCTTCTGCGGCCACGGATTCCAGCTCGGTCCAGGCGTGGGCGACGTGATGGCCGAACTGATCAGTACCGGCGCGACCAGCACCTCGATCAGCCCGTTCGACATTCGTCGTTTTGACATTCGCACCGACCAAGTGAGTAAAGCCTCATGAGCCCACGCGCACTGGATATACTCAAACGCCTGATCGCCTTCGACACCGTGTCGTCTGAGCCGAACATGGCACTGATCGAATACGTCCGCGAGCTGCTGGCCAGCAAGGGCATCGAGTCGCTGATCGTCAAGGACGAAACCGGCAAGAAAGCCAACCTGTTCGCCAGCACCGGCCCACGCGATGTGCCGGGCGTGCTGTTGTCCGGGCACACCGATGTGGTGCCTGCGGCCGGCCAGGCCTGGACGATGCCGCCATTTCAGGCAACCCTGCGCGACGGGCGCATCTACGGCCGTGGCACTTGTGACATGAAAGGCTTCATTGCCCTGGCCATCGACGCGATGCTCGATGCTGCGGACATGGCGCTTATCCGCCCGCTGCAACTGGCGCTGTCCCACGATGAGGAAATCGGCTGTGTCGGGGTGCGCCGTCTGTTGGATGTGCTGCATCTGGCACCGGTGCGTCCGTTTCTGTGTGTGGTAGGCGAGCCCACGCTGATGCAGTTTGCCGTCGGACACAAAGGTAAAGCGTCCTATCGCACATTCTGCCGCGGCCAGGAGGCGCATTCCTCACTGGCACCCCGCGCAGTCAACGCGATTCATCTGGCCAGCGATTTCATCGCCGAGCTGCGCAAGAGCCAGCAACGGATCGAGCAGCAGGGCGCGCGTGACGAGGGCTACGACATTCCTTACAGCACTGTGCACATCGGCCGTATCGATGGCGGCAAGGCGCTGAACATTGTGCCTAATCTCTGCACCATGGAGTTCGAATACCGCAACCTGCCGGGCGACCACCCTGATCTGCTGCTTGAGCAGTTGCGCGAGCGTGCCGAGGTGCTGGTGCGCGAAGCGCGGCAGTTGTCGGGCGTGGCCGCCATCGAGATTGAAGTCATGAACGAATACCCGGCGCTGGAGACCCATCCCAGCGTTGAAGCAGTGCGTATGCTGCATGCGTTTGCCGAGCCCGGCACCCAGCACATCAAGGTGTCCTATGGCACCGAAGGCGGCCTGTTCGCGGGTCGACTCAACGTGCCGGTGGTGGTCTGCGGGCCAGGCTCCATCGAGCAGGCGCACAAGCCGGACGAGTTTATCGACGAGAGCCAGATGAATGCGGGCGAGCGCTTTTTGCAGAGCCTGCTGGGGTCGTTGAAGCAGTAGAGGCTGCCGTCCGGGGGCAAATTTCAGCATCGGACGCTGCCGTTACTGCGCTTTCAGCATCCTGGACTGCGGCGTCTGCCTAGACTGGCAGTCATCCCGGAACAGGACTCGACCATGCTCAAGAATCAGTTGAAAGACCCCAGCCTGCTGGTAGACCGCGCCTACGTCGACGGGCAATGGATCAGCGCGGACGATGGTGCAACACTGACCATCAACGACCCGGCGACCGGCGAGGCGCTGGCGCAGGTTCCGGCCCTGCAAGGCGTCGAAACCCGGCGAGCCATCGAAGCGGCGGATCGTGCCTGGCCAGCCTGGCGCGCACGTCCCGCTGCCGAGCGTGCTGCATTGCTGGAGCGCTGGCATCAGGCGATGCTAGACAACGTCGAAGACCTCGCGCTGATCATGACCCTTGAGCAGGGCAAGCCGCTGAACGAATCGCGCGGCGAGATCCGTTACGGTGCCAGCTTCGTCAAATGGTTCGCTGAAGAGGCGCGTCGCTCCTACGGGGAAACCATCCCCGCGCCTAGCGCAGACCGCCGTTTGATGACGCTCAAGCAGCCGGTGGGTGTCTGTGCAGCGATCACCCCGTGGAACTTCCCCAACGCCATGATCACCCGCAAGTGCGCACCGGCGCTGGCTGCCGGTTGCCCGATCATCGTCAAGCCATCGGACCTTACGCCATTGTCAGCCCTGGCGCTGGCGGTGCTGGCCGAGCGCGTGGGCATTCCTGCCGGAGTGTTCAACGTCATCACCGGCCTGCCGACCAGTATTGGCGAAGAGCTGACCGGCAACCCGGTGGTGCGCAAGATTTCCTTTACCGGCTCGACGCCGGTCGGCCGCCTGCTGATGCGCCAAAGCGCCGAACACATCAAGCGCCTGAGCCTGGAACTGGGCGGCAATGCGCCTTTCATCGTGTTTGACGACGCCGATCTGGAACAGGCAGTGGCAGGCATCATGCTCAGCAAATTCCGCAACGCCGGGCAGACCTGCGTATGCGCCAACCGGATTCTGGTGCAAAACGGTATCTACGACCGTTTCGCTGCCAGGCTGGTGGAGGAAGTGAGCAAACTCAAGGTCGGCAACGGTCTGGAACAGGGCGTGACCATTGGCCCGCTGATCAACCCGGCAGCGGTCAGCAAAGTCACTCGGCACATTGACGATGCGCTGAGCCAGGGGGCGAAACTGCTGCATGGCGGCCGTCCAGAAGGCGACAGCCAGTTCGTACAGCCCACAGTACTGGGCGAAACCCATGCAGGCATGTTGCTGGCCAACGAAGAAACCTTCGGGCCGGTTGCGCCGCTGATGCGCTTCACCGACGAAGCCGAGGCGCTGGCGCTGGCCAATGCCACACCTTATGGCCTGGGTGCGTATTACTTCACGCAGGACCTGCGCCGCTCATGGCGCTTCGGCGAGGCCCTGGAGTTCGGCATGGTCGGCCTCAACACCGGCATCATTTCCATGGAAGTCGCGCCCTTCGGCGGCATCAAACAATCCGGCCTGGGCCGCGAAGGCTCCAGCTACGGACTGGATGAATACCTGGAAGTGAAGGCGTTTCATGTGGGTGGGTTGTAGCGCGCAAAACGTGCGGCGCTCAGCTTGTCCACAACCTCCCGGTTTTTGTAGGAGCGGACTTGTCCGCGAACTGCCGGAAACCGGCAGCAAAACCAGCTGCTTCGATGTACCAGACACAGCCGAGGCGGCCCGTTTCAGGGCCGTTTCGCAGCCCATCGCGGACAAGTCTGCTCCCACGCCCTCCGGGCAGAAGCTGTATCCCGGAGTGTTGGGATCGTGCGACGCTCAGCTTGTCCACAACCTCCCGGTTTTTGTAGGAGCGGACTTGTCCGCGAACTGCCGGAAACCGGCAGCAAAACCGGTGCATACGGTGCATCAGACACAATCAAGGTGGCCTGTTTTAGGGCCGCTTCGCAGCCCATCGCGGACAAGTCGGCTCCCACTCCCTCCGGGCAGAAGCTGTATTGATTGTGCCCGGAGATGTGGGGATCGTGCGACGCTTAGCTTGTCCACAACCTCCCGGTTTTTGTAGGAGCGGACTTGTCCGCGAACTGCCGGAAACCGGCATCAAAACCAGCCGCTTCGATGTACCAGACACAGCCTAGGTAGCCTGTTTTAGGGCCGCTTCGCAGCCCATCGCGGACAAGTCCGCTCCCACGCCCTCCGGGCAGAAGCTGTATTGATTCTGCCCCGGGGATGTTGGGATCGTGCGACGCTCCGCCTGTCCACAACCTCCCGTTTTTTTGTAGGAGCGGACTTGTCCGCGAACTGCCGGAAACCGGCAGCAAAACCAGC
>NZ_LJPW01000153.1 GCF_001400735.1 Pseudomonas caricapapayae | reverse complement strand
GCAAGGTGTACCTGTATTTCTGCCCGGACGACACCACCGTCGCACTGGATGACGTGAGAGGCATCGGCACTTACGGGGTGTGGGACACCCATGGCAAAGACAGTACTCGCAACCCTATGGCTGAATTGAAGGCCGTGCGCTTTTTCCAACGCATGTGGACCAAACGCTACCGCGACGGATCGCCGGTCATGGTTGGAAAGCCTCCAGGCCATGAGCTGTTACGCGCCAAAAATGAATCTCGTTATCCAGGTGGCGGTTTTATCACCGGGCTCATTTCGAAAGGCCCTATCGAAGAAGGGCATAAGCTCCTGATCAATGCTGAACAACTGTACCCGCCCCATGCCCCCAACATGTTTGGCGGGGAGGCGGTAGAGGGAACGCCGACTGCATCGGGCCGCGACAGACCTGACGATACAAACAAAGCCTCTGCATTGGGCAATCCCAGAGCCAAATTCAACTGGCGTTATGTTCGCAGCCACACTGGACCGATAGATCTGGAGCAAGAGCTGGCCCGATGGAACATGGGCAAGGCGCCAGGGGAGCAAACCCGCCTCATGCGTAAAAAAGAGTGACAGGTGAAGGCGCGCCGAAGCCGATGGATCGTTACGACATAGAACGGGAAGAAACCCCAGATGAAATACGTAAGTTCATGGATGAAAGCAGCGAGGTGCTGGACGAAAACAGCTATCACTCGGGCCTGTTGCGCAGCCCGGAAAACCAACGTTGGGTAACGGCGATGGATATTGCGATTGGTCAGGCGAAATGCCTGGACGATCCGGTAATGCGTGATGTGCTGGTGGCGATTGCGGATTGGAAGATGGATGAGGAGCAGTTTACTAAAGTTACGGAGCTGGCAGGTTGGAATAAAATAAATGATGAAGCTCAAGAGCTTGTTAGGGCCTGCTACCTTTACTACGATAAAGGCAAATTCCCATCCGAAAGCTTGATATCGCCGACCCCACCTTCGCTAGTAACAGGCTCCTCGAAAAGGGAGCAACGTAATGAGAAATAATCAGCCGAGCACATCACTTAGACCGCAGCTCAAACGTTATTTATGGATAACTACAATATTATTCGCACTCTGGATAGGATTCGTCTTGCTTGTCTATTTCAATGCCCAGGAAAAGAATATGGAAATTCGCGACATAAATTCAGTTACCCGTTGGGGAATCGCAGCCATCCTAGGCTCCATGCTACTGACCTACAGCGGACACTGGTGGGGCAAGGCCGTTGCTCATGAAAAAGCCGAACTAGTGGCCTATAAAACTAAAGTGGTAGCACAAATCTCTGAGCAGCAGGCTACTCTGAAAAAAAACTATGCGCTGGAGATTCGGGGGGTAGGAATCGCAATAGGTGGCTGGCATCAATCATCCGTATGGCAAAAAATTCAAGAAAAGAAAAATAATTTTATCTCCATATACTCTCAGAACCCAAAAAACCACACCGACTCTCTACTATCCAGAGAGAATACTCAAAAAATCAACACCCGCGCTGCATTTACACACTCTGCTGGAGAGTCGGTCGCATACTGGCCAATACCTACGTTCGCGCTGGGACCTCCAAACCCATATGACAAACCCTACCGAGCCGCCGGCTTGATCAACTCTGGGCGCAACAAAGCCACTTTGGGAGTTACTCAACTTCTCTGGCAAGATGATGAAAGTACCAGTCAAGCGCAGGCTATGATCGAAAGGCTTTATCTTTTTTTTGATACCAACCCGCAGGTGCCTCAAGCACTAATAGCAAGCCGGGACGGAGATGTAACACGAGACGTTTATCGCAAGCGCGGTACACCCGGTCTCCAAAACGCTCAGGTCGTACCGACTATCTTTGAAAGCATGACTGGACTGCTGGTTACCCGTTCGGATCGCGTAGATCGCTTTATCAGACCCTATGCAGTTAATGAAGCAGAGGACAACCAAAACAAAGATACTGACCTAGGCAAGTTTTGGGCTTTTTACTGGGATCGCGACGATGCGTTCATAGACTGGTACGAAACTGCCGAGAAAGCGAAAGGCATTAAAGATCCGCTCGCCCCCGGCACTATGTCCACCCCCTACTGGCAAGCCCAACTC
>NZ_LJPW01000020.1 GCF_001400735.1 Pseudomonas caricapapayae | reverse complement strand
GTCTTGATCAACGATGCTGCCCCTGCTCCAGCTGCGGTGATCAGCGCCTGCGAGCCGATGTACTGCTGTGCATTGCTGCGTCGCTCTCCGGCGATGCACGGGATACCGTAGGGATCGCTGATCCATCCGAGCCCGCCCTGAATGGCTTGCTGGTCACCGGAGTTGTTCTGGTTGTTGTTCTGTTGATTCCCACCTTGGATCGGGGCCGGCAGGGTGCGGACAGTACCGTCGGTGAACACGAAGGTCAGGCTTTTGATTTGCCCGCGTACGCATGACAAGGTCCAGTCGCCGGACGCTGTGCCGCTGGCTACTGCACCGGCTACGTCGGGAAGGTCGATGCCGTTGGCGGTGAGGTTGTCCGGACCGATCAGCACCTTGAACGGGTAGGGATCATTGACGGTTCCGTCGACCGGCACCCGACCGATCAACGCAGACATGGCGATTGACCCCATCAGGGTCGAGTTCTGAGGCAGGGTGTAGGCTCGACGTACCTTCTTGCGCTCCTGTTGCTGGCCACCCATGTCATCACGAACAGCCTGAGCGCCTGTCGTCAGAGCCTTCTGGCCTCGATCAACAGATTCCCCAAAAGCGCTAGGAAAGCTGTAGCCGCTCGCGGGGACATTGTTGCCGGTCCCTATAGGTTTACCGTTGCCGTCCAGAGCGGTCGCGTCTTGAGGAACGATCCAGATGATATCCGAACCGCTTGTTTCCGAATTGAACTGTTGACCGTCACCTGGCTGAACGCCCAAACCAATTGGCAGGTCCGAACTGGCGCTGCTGTTCTGACCGAGCCTGGTCAGTTCGTCCATCTGCTTTTTGAAACCGTCAAGCACGCTTTGCTGTTGCTGCTGGCTGTCGAGCTTGTACTGTTCCTGTGCGTTTCTCAGGCGCTGCTCTACGGTCTGATCAATGTTCGCCAGTCGTTGTTTAAGCGCCTCGTTGTCCTGTTTGACGGCCGTGTTCTGCTGGATGACATCGGATATCTGCTGCTTGAGCTCCCGTCCTTCAGCCACGACCGTGCGCAGCGTGTCGCTCGGTGTGTCGCCTTCCACTCCAAGAGACTTGGCCTGTTCGGCTGTGAGTTTTGGGGCCGGTGCGTTGTCAGACTGCTGTGCGGATCCACCCCTCATCATTTTGATGCCGATGAATACCGTGATCAGGAGCAGTGGAATCACCAGGTACTTGAGCAGCGGGTTACTCTTCATGCTTCGCTCCCTGCGCCGCACGCGAATCTATCGGGGCGACTGAGAACACGGTTGCCTGTGTCAGACCATGATCCCGAGTGACCAGGTAGAGCGTGGTGGTGTCGCTGGCATCACCGCGAGACCCAAGATAGGGATGTTGAAAGGCCGCCGTCACGAAGTCTCCCATCAGTTCCCGAGGGTCGAGCGTGACGCGCTGCGCCGTCTGGTTTTGCAGCTTGACGGCAGTTACCCAGAAGTCATCCAGACGCCATGCGCCCAGTGGGGCGGCGGTGACCGGTAGAGTGGGTAGCAGGGTGGTCAGATTCATACTGCGATCAATCTTCACCTGGGTAATACCTTCGACAGGCTCCACCGTGCGCAACGGCGCATAGAGCACCTGCGCCGCATAGCGTGTCAGAACCACTGGGACAGGCGTTTCCCGCTTGACCACTTCCTCTGGTTCATCATCCTCAGCCTTCGAGCGGCTGGATTCCTCTGGGGGCGCGTTAGAAGATTTGCCTGAGCGCGCTGTAGCAGCTGATCCGTAGCGAGTGGCGGACGTTTCACCTTCGACGATCTTCACCGGTTCCAGCGCCGGTTGGTCTGCAGGTCCTTCTGTAGCGGCAATGTCCACCAGAATGATCTCGCCGGTCTTGGCGTTCTGCAGTTGAAGTCTAGTGGGTTCTATCGCTTCCT
>NZ_LJPW01000169.1 GCF_001400735.1 Pseudomonas caricapapayae | reverse complement strand
GCGCCATCAGTGGCTTGCGTACGGGGCTGTGAATTAGGGAATACCGCACAGCTCTGGCTGAGTGCCGGCGTAAGCGCTTGCCACTTGCCAGTGGTGGCATCGGTCTCAATCAATTCCCCAGCAGGCCAATAGCCAGGCTGAGGCTGTGCCAGAAGCGGTTGGTAGACATGAACCTGACCGCTGCGAGTGACCACGTCACCAACGCGCTGTGCGATCACGGATGCTGCTTTGTAATCGTCGGCTTGATGGATGAAGCCGCTGCGGGGGTAAACGCTTCCCCACATGTCACCCGAGGTGAGGCCTCCGACCTCTCGCCGTCCAGGAATCAGGGCTTCCGGATACACCGATTCGGGAACACCGTAACGCCAGGCGACGGTATCCAGTGTGCTTAGCAGGTAAGGCATGTAGGGTGTGGCAGCGCCCTGACAGGCATAGCCCGAGGCGCTGGCAAACTTACTGAATGTTGCTCCCCCGGGGTGACCGATGACGTCAGCGTTTTTGAATTTGGCGAGGCTGTCTTCATTGTTGTGATTGGTGGTTCCGTCACCGCCATCCTGGGCAAATGACGTAGGCGAGCTCAGCGAAGAGACTTCGACCCAAGGATTTTCGCCGGTATTCGAGTAGCTAGAAACCACCGCGTCCGGAACGAAGTGGCGAACCTTGGTAGACGTTTTGACCTTGCATCCAAACGGCGTGCAAAGCAGCCAATAGCAGATACCGACCACTTTGTATTCCAGGCAGTCAGGCGACAGGGTAGAGGCGACTAGGGTGGCCGATGTCACTGTGCCGGCGGCGGCTGGCCAGGTTGATATCGACAACGCCAATGTCGCCCACGCCGAAGGCTTACGCAGGTTCATCGCGGCATATCTCCCTGGCCAGCTTCATGTGGATGCTTGGCTGCAGCACGCCACTGGGCAATGCGATGTTCCGCCGCCAGAACGTTGGTTTCGCCGTAAACGGCAAACTGGCGGTCGACCACCACAGCAGGCACCTTCGTGACCCCAATGCTCCAAGCGTCGACAAGACTCTGTTGAGCCAACGCCAGGTCTCTTTGCAAACGCAGCGCATCGCCGCTCTTGAGGCGCTTGTGCATGATCGCGATGGCTTGCTGCTGATTTGCCGGCAGGCCTTCCGAAAGTTTGGTCTCAAGTCGTTCTTGCTCGTCCAGGAGAATCAGCCGGGCATGTGCAGGTGCCTGAACGGGATGGTTTCGATCAGTAATCACCCATGTCTCGGCGCGCGCGAACATAACCTGGGAAGCCATGACCAAGCTCAGGAAGCCCAAAAGGCTACGTTTGGATCTGAAGCAATAGGTTCTGGAAGGGAGCATGAGGCAGTACCTGAAGGGGGTGTCAGGTACAGAAAACGCGATCAATGAACTGTCGTCAGTAGCAAAACGTTATCGGGACGATTGGGGTTTGGCGGCGTCTGCTTGAATCGTGCGCCCGCCATCCAGCAGGAAGCGCGATATCACTTTCGGGAGAGATGTGAAATCTAGGTTACGGGCGACATTGCTGGTCGGTAGCCAGCTCCGAGATTATGATATTGAGCCCGTCAGATGCATTGAGCGGGGCTGGGTCAGAAGGAATACCTCTTTTGCATCGAAAAGGCACAGGTAACGTCGTATGAAATTAGCATTGGCTCAACTAGTCGCGGTTTTGGCTTCAATCGGTCTGGGTGAGGCAGGGCAGCGCACAGCCGATCTGGCGTACACCGAAGCCGGGATGTTTGCTCTCCTCTTGGGAATTGTTCTAATGATGGCAGGCTTTGGGCACGAGCTTCTTGAGTTGCTGCGTGAAAAGTCTCTGATCTGATAGGCAGAGTTGCCTGTATGCCAGCTGGGGCCGTTCCTTACTGCGCAGAACGCACCATCAGGGCGTCTTCAAAACTAAGCAGGTCGAGGTCTTGTCGCCATAATAGTTGTTGATGTCATCATACGAGCACCAAGCTTGACCCTGCTCTGCGGCTGTGTCGAAGCATTGCTGGTATTGGGGTTTGGGGAGCAATGGAACAAAATACCATCGTAAGATCTGTCTCGGGCGTTCGGTATGCCTCAAAAGGGTAGCTCACCCCGGAATGGCTCTTTTGGATTGCGTTTAGACCAAGTGAGCCATGGCTGATAAGTTCGGCTCGTTTACCTCCATCAAGGACCACACCGCGATGACCTTTAATGATCATTTTTTCGGACAGGTCGAAATATCCTCCCGTCCAAGCGAAGCCATTCTTTCACTCTACCCGGTGGTGCAACTGGCGCAGCTGGTTGGCCGTGACCACTTCACAGCCCAGATGCGCCGGCTGCTAAGCGTTCATGGCACGTAGCCCTTACTGACGGTACCTCAGCGCCCGACTTTCCAACCTTGTTGCAGCACCTACTGCACGAGCAAATTGGTTACGTCCACCTGGGCCTGCGACAGGACATCTCCGAAGGTAACAATTTGGTCTGCACATTGGTCTTTGTGGAAGGAACGCTCGAAATCAGGGCCATTTGGACTGCTTACAAAGAGCTTAGAGCCTACGAGTTGGTCAAAACGCTGTTGCTTCCGTTACGTAATAGTGGCTTGGCTGAGCGTACCCTTTTCCACAATGATCAGGGCAAATTAGTGCGCCTGCCGAAGGATTCTGAAAACCAACTGCTGGCCGTTCTCTCCTATCATGGCGAGCCCTACAGTCAGGCAGCACATGGTGACCTTCACAATCTGATGGATCAGCTCGACGGTAAAAGCCGATTTTGAAATTGCTCCGGTGCAGCCGCCCAAGGGGCTACGGGATAAATGGGTTTCTTGCGCTTTCACTTCTGCGCAGGGAACCGTTCTGAGCGGAATACCACTTAGCTCGTTCTTTTGCATCTTTAATACCGCTGTCAGTAGGAAAAATACCCATGAACCCAGCACAGATCACGCGCTCCTCTCATTTATTGCTGCCGGTTGTTCCCGGCACCTCCTCCGAAGCCGAGAGCAGCCATGCGCAATCGCCGCAGCAGGTTCGTACCCGTGCGTTCGTCGCGTCTGGTGAAGTGAATATGGCGTTCGGACGCACGTCCACTGCAGCGGCGCAAGATTTCACAAGCCTGTTGAGTACCCTTCGACATGAGCTGGAGAGCCAAGCTCCGTCATTTCCGAGTGCAGCCGAACTCGGCAATCTGCTGGCCGAGGCTGCAATGGGCGAGCAGGGCGGGCATTGGCTGGACAGCGACGAACAGCAGGCGCTGAAAGGATTGATTGACCGATGCGCCAGCCAGCTGGCACACACACACGCGTCCCATGCTTCTCATGATCCTCTGTCCCGGGTCTGCGAACATCTGAAGACGGCGCGGCTTCATCAGTCAATAAGCCAGATGACCGGTGAGTCGCACGCGAAGGTGCGAGGCGTTCCGGATCTTCTTGCGTTGATCCATCTCGATCCCAAGGTTCTGGCCGAGAAGTCAGTCGATACGCAGTCCTTTGCGAAATTTGGCACCTTCATTCGCATGGCCAAAGTCCGCACGGCGGAGCTGGGTGAAAGCCTTCGTCTTCATTCCGAAGAAGTGGCTCTGTTGCTCCATGCTCATGCCGATACGCTTTTGCACCTTGAAAAATTGCCTGAGGCTTTGGCTGCATTGACGGAACATTGCCCGGATACGCCAACGCAGGATGATCTGTTCGCTCTGACAAAAGTGGCACGGGATTTGTTGGAGCAGTTGCGTAACAACGGCCTCTTGCCGCGGTCGGAAGAGGTATTGAGCGAGTCGGGCGAAAGGTTTGTGCGCAGTCGCGAGGTCGTCGAGCCTAAGTTGACGCGTGGTCAGGCATTACTGAAGGCGGGCGCTAATCTGGTGCGCAAGTTCGATGGCTACGGGGCGGTTGCGCCCATGGACGACAAGGGGCTGCTGGCGTTGATGCGCAGCCCGGCACCGCACCTTTCGCCCGCGCAAATGCATGCGTTTCTGAACAGACATGTGATTCATCTCACAGAGGGACAGCTGCACATCGTCAGCAATACGCAGGTGCCGCCCGCCCGTGTGGACGACATCGAAGCTCAGGGCGGTATGCAGTTCGACGAAAAACTGCGTCAGTCCCTGGCCAATGGCTCTCTGCTGTTGACCGAGGAGCAACTGGCCGATCTCGAACAGCAGCCTAAGGCTGCTACCACGATGTCTGAGGGGCTCAGGCCGTTGCTGGAAAAATCGTCGTCGACGCTGACCGAGGCGGAACGAGACATGCTTGGCGCGATCGTTCAGGCCAACGCACAGGGGCAACTCGACGCTTGGCGTGCCCATAATGAGCAATTGCCTAAGGTCCTGAACCGGTCGGGGCTGCCACCTTACGTGCGTGAGGAGTTGCTCAGCCTCAACAAAAGCATGAATGCCGAGCTGGGTACACTCAAGGACGGTGCCTCATTCATGAGTCGCGTGACCGCGAGTCCAGCGATGTTACTTGCCTTGGCACCATTGCCACTGGCGGTGGCGTTCGTCAGCAAGGACAACTCCTACAGCTCATCGCTTGTTGCGCATTTTACGAAGAATGCGGTTTTCATGGCCGGCCTGATGATGAACGAGCTGACCAATTCCCGGACCAACATCGACCACGGGCTCAATCGCTATTTCGTCACCGTGCTGGCCAACGCCATCGTGGCGCAGCCCACCTTTGCCAAGAACGAACATCTGTTGGAGAAGGTCGGTTTCGGCATCGCGACCGCTGTCATGTCGGGCGCAGCCACGCTTGGGGTGTTCAACCGGGAGTCGATCGCGTCTGCCTTTAAGATCGCGAAGAACAAACTTTACAAGCAGGAAGCGGGTGACGCGAACATCTCTGAGGAAGACCACCTTGCAGTGGTCAGACACTTCGACACCAGTGAGCATTTTGCTCAGCAGATGAAAGTGGCGACCGAAGCTTACAAGCAAGACAGCAACATCACTGACATCATGAACTCGAGCCTGACGTACCTCGGCACCAAGAGCAGCGAGTTCAAGGCCGTCTTTGATGTAGCCGATGCCGTGCGCGCCGGGTTGGAGCTGCCAGAGGGCGAACACAAGGCAGACCCTGATTTCTACACGAAAATGGGATTGGTTGCTTTGACTGCGGGTATCGGTGCTGCGCTGGTGTTGTTGATGAAGAGCATGGTTGGCAAGGCTGACTACGCTGCGGATAGCGTGTGGTGCGCCTCGGAAATGCTCAAGCTGGCCTTGAACCCTGAAGTCGACATGCAAAAGGCGGTTCAGGTTTTCAAGGAAATCGTTGGGCTGAATCTGGTGATGACTGGGTTTTTGGGCGTTAACAAGCTCTGGAATTTCCTCGACAAGGGCTTGAAAGGCTACGCCGCCGGTGCTGCCGTACTGACGGCGGCCAATCTCACTCTACCTGGAATGGTCGGCGAAGTTGCGGGCACAGCTGCCGGTAAAGGGTTGAGCTACATGACTGAAAAAGGCAAGGCGGCAGCATCCCTGGCCGGGAATTACATGAGTGCGACGCGCTTGGGGGCGGTTAGTGCAATACGGGCTGCGCGAATTCCCGGGGCCTCTATTGGGGGGCAAATGGTGGCCGGCCTCTATGGACGCTTTCGATATATAGCCAGTTCGCACCCTACGCCTGCTGTGCAGCAGTCGACTGGCGAGCCTTGAGTAGCGGTCACCTCTGCCAACTCTCACATCGCGAACAGCCCTTTATCGAGACTTTCGGCCATGGCAGTTATCAGATGGCGGAGCCGTGACCTGAGCTCAGTTTGTATAGGGCTGTACGACAAAACCACCGAAAATTCCATATGGCTGTGGACGCTGATCTTGGACTGACTCAGTTGCTGACACAAGACGGCCCCATTTCTTAGTCTAAAAGTCCAGCATGCACAGTGCTTAACGAGCTGGTGGGGAGGGTTATTAAAATCTCAGCAACTGAGTCAACCTAGCATCAGCGCCAACATTCCGGGTTGATTCTCATAAATTGCCCCACTGTGTGGTGACACGAAAACCGTGCCACTTCTACTGCCAAAGGCCCTTTCGGGCCAGTGATGTGCCGCGTTGTTTCCTTCAGGCACTGCCGGCAGCCTCTCCAGCCATTGATGAAATCCAAGTGAGCCATAACGACAGATCTGTAGCCGAGGCGAGCGCGCTTGCAAGGCTTGGTCAAAGGCTGGATTTATTCGTCAATCCTTCTTGCTGACCAGCCAGTCGATTGCTGAGAGCAGCACGTCACCGTCAGGTGCTCCCTGCAGCTTGATCGAGCGGCCAGATTGCTTGTCCTTGATGACCAACGTCGGTGTGGCGGTGATGCCGTCCAGGCTGGCTTTGTGAGCCTGGCTGATGACGGCCCGTTGCACGGAAGGGTTGTTAGAGGCGCAGTTATCGATGTAGCGCTGCCTATCTTCAAGCCCCGGGATTTGCGGATTGCCAGCAACTCCCGCACCGTTCGAGCGAGTGCGCTGATAAATCAGCTCCACGGCGAGCCAGAATGCGTCGTTGCCTCGCTCGATCCCTGCGCACTCAGCCCAGCGAGCTTCATAGCTCGCGGCGGGCTCGTGCATCGGCAGTGGAAGGTGATGCCACTGCAGGTTTACGTCTTGGTGCTGATCAACCCATGCTTTGAGCTGTGGAAAGTAATCCTTGCAGTACGGGCATTCCAGATCTGCATACTCCACGATGGTGAATCGTGCACCACGATTCCCGTAAACCCATTCGCCACTTTGCCTTATCTGCTCGACTGCCGGCGTTGCCGTGTCTCCTGATACGCCGGGCACGTGCTGCCTCAGTTCTGGCAGCCATAGAAAAGGCGAGAGAGCCAAGGCTACCGCACCGATGCCGTACAGGGTTTGGCGGCGCGTCGGTCGCCTCATTCGCAGGCCTCTTTGTCGAGGAACTGTTTGGCCAGCAGCTCCTGATTCAGCAGCGTGAGCAGAGCCTTCTGCGCGCTTTCAGGCTGTGGGTGATGCTCAAGCCATTGGTCCAGCGCCTTGTGCAGTTGGAATTCGATCTCTCGACGATCAACCGCGACATGTTTCACGACTTCCAAGTGCTCGATCAGTACGGGAGCGCAGATCTTCAAGGCCAGGAGGGAATCTTCCTGCGGGTCGTTGAGTATTTGAGTCAGGCTGTCGATCAGATTTTGAGTCAGGGCATCCATGGCTCTCATGCCAGGTTCTCCAAGGGTGAAGAGGGGAATGTAATGGTTGCCGGCTCAATCCCGCGTTTGCGGTCCAGCGCCTGGCCAACGGCCAGGGCTGCCCCAAGTTCATCCAGACC
>NZ_LJPW01000019.1 GCF_001400735.1 Pseudomonas caricapapayae | reverse complement strand
CGCTCCAGCGCTTGCGGTGCTGAGGCGGCCTGCAAGGCGGGCATCACGGTTTCCCGTGGCTGGCCGTGGGCCAGGTAATCGACACTGCGCCAGTGCAGCTTGCCGCTGAGCAACTGCGAACCGCTGCTCCACTGGGTAATGCCGTCCTGTTTTTCGGTGGCGTTCTGGGTGTGAAACCGGATGCTCTGCGGTGCCAGCGCGGGCAGGGTATCGACGGTATCGGTGAAGACGATGCAATGTTTGTCCGCCGAGTGTTCGACGTACCAGAAAAGACCTTCCTGCTCGCACCAGCGCTGCACGAAGTTGGCGTCGCTTTCATTGAACTGGGTGACGTAGGACAGCGGGGCGTATTCGCGTCGCAGGTCCAGGCGGTAATTGCCCTTGGCCTGTTCGTACAGTGAGAAAACGGCTTCCAGAATCGCCGGCAGGTTCTTGTCCTGCCAGATGCGGCAGTCGAGTCGGTATTCAAGCAGGCTGAACCAAGGGGCGAAGACCAGTTGCCAATCGTGCAGACCGCCGTCATTGCCCAGATAGCGCACGCTTTCAACCAACCCGTGACGCTGTGCGGGAGAACCGTCATCGCAGAGGATCGCCAGGCTGACCGGCTGGCCGATGAGTTTTTCAGGATCGTATTCGGTGTCCTGCACCACCACGTCTAGGGTATAGCGGGGCACGTGGCCGATGCGCTCGACCCCGTGTACGCGCAGGGCCTGGAGTTGATGCTCGCCCAGCGGCGTGGTGAGTTGCAGCAAGCGTCCGCTCTGGCTGAGAGGGGTGCCAAAGGTCAGGTCCATTGTGTAACTCCTTTACTTGCGCAAACTGTACGTCATGTCTTTCAAATGGCCATTTCGTGCGGCGAATTGAAAAACACATAACGTTCAGCGTCGATCCTGTTTGCCGCCGATGCGCGAGCGACTGCGCTGTTAGTTGCTGATACTGGGAATGAGTTCCCGCAGGGGCAGCAAATTCATGATCTTAAGTATCTTCAGCGCAACATGCGCTGTGTCTGGTAATGAGCTTGTATTTCAATACATGTGGCAGCTCGTTCGTCACTTGTTTGATGGCATCGAAATATCAATGCTCAACGCTGCGGTGTCTACCTGAATCGTTCGCCAGTAGGTGTGCTGCGTTTCTGGAAATGGAGTAAGACATCGGCTACAGACATCGCCGACTGCGCTGGATCACTTGACAGTAACGTCGTCTGGATCAGCGCAGTCTTAGATGAGTATTTTTTACATGAAAGTCTTTTTCGGTGTATTGAGCGCCTCTTCCTCCCGCCGATGCGCCCACTGATATAACGCCGGCAACACCAACAACGTCAGCGCTGTCGACGACAGAATCCCGCCAATCACGACCGTCGCCAGCGGTCGCTGTACTTCGGCGCCAGTCCCGGTGGCGAGGGCCATCGGGATGAAGCCGAGGGATGCGACGAGTGCGGTCATCAGCACTGGGCGCAGGCGGGTGAGGGCGCCTTCGTTGATGGCGTCGTGCAGTGAGTGGCCTTGTTCGCGCAGGCTGCGGATGAAGGCGATCATCACCAGGCCGTTCAGCACCGCGACACCCGACAGGGCGATGAAGCCCACGCCTGCGGAGATCGACAGGGGAATGTCGCGTAGCCACAGGGCCATGACGCCGCCGGTCAGGGCGAACGGGATGCCGGTGAAGACCAGCAGGCCGTCCTTGAGGTTGTTGAACATCATGAACAGCAGCGCCAGTACGAGCAGCAGCGCCACCGGCACGACGATCTGCAGGCGTTTCGCAGCCGATTGCAGCTGCTCGAATTGCCCGCCCCAGTTGGTCCAGTAGCCGGCGGGGATCTGTACGCCGTTGTCGATGGTGGTGCCCGCTTCTTCGACAAACGAGCCGAGGTCCCGACCGCGCACGTTGGCGCTGACGATCACGACACGCTTGCCGTTCTCGCGGCTGATCTGGTTCGGGCCGAGTACCAGATCGAGGCTGGCGACCTGCGACAGCGCGATGAAGCTGATCTGCTGGTTGCTGCCGGCACTGGCAGGCACCGGAATGAGCAGGCTGGAGAGGCCGTTCACGTCGGTGCGCAGTTGCTCGGACAGGCGCACTACCATGTCGAAGCGGCGATCACCTTCATACAGCGTGCCTGCCTGACGACCGCCCAGGGCAATGGCGATGGCGTCCTGCACATCGGCCACGTTGAGGCCATAGCGCGCCGCCTTGTCACGGTCGATGTTGATGGTCAGCACCGGCAGCCCAGTGGTTTGCTCGACCTTGACTTCCGAGGCACCGGGCACTTTTTGCAGGGTGGCGGCGATTTTCGTGGCGGTCTGGTTCAGCACGTTCATGTCATCGCCGAAGACCTTCACCGCCACGTCGCTGCGCACCCCCGAAACCAGCTCGTTGAAGCGCAACTGGATCGGCTGGGACAGTTCGTAATTGCTGCCCGGCACACTGGCGGCAGCCTTTTGCAGGTCGGCGATCAGGGTTTCACGGGATTTGTCCGGATCCGGCCATTCGCTTTGCGGCTTGAGCATCACGTAGCTGTCGGAAATGTTGGGCGGCATCGGGTCGGCGGCGATCTCGGCGGTGCCGGTACGGGCGAATACGCGCTGTACTTCCGGGACCTTGTCGATGATGGCTTTTTCCAGACGCTGCTGCATGTCCACCGATTGGGTCAGGCTGGTGCCGGGAACCCGCAGCGCCTGCAAGGCGAAGTCGCCTTCGCTCAAACTCGGGATGAACTCGCTGCCCATGCGGCTGGCGGTGAAGCCGGACAACACGATCAGCACGACGGCGGTGCCGAACGCTATCGAGCGATGCCCCAGTACCCAGCCCAGTATCGGCGCATAGCGCAGGCGGGCGTTGCGCATCACGAAACCTTCCTCTTCCTTGACCTTGCCGGTCACGAACATGGCGATGGCAGCGGGTACGAAGGTCACCGAAAGAATCATGGCGCCGAGCAGGGCGATGACCACGATGAAGGCCATCGGGTGGAACATTTTGCCTTCCACACCGGTGAGGGCAAAGATTGGCAGGTACACGACCATGATGATCAACTGACCGAAAATCAGCGGGCGGCGTGCCTCTCTGGCGGCGGCAAAGACCTCGTGAAAGCGTTCCGAGCGGGTCAGCATGCGGCCGTGTTTCTTCTGCGCGTGCGCCAGCCTGCGAATCGCGTTTTCGACGATCACCACCGCGCCATCGACAATGATGCCGAAGTCCAGTGCACCCAGGCTCATCAGGTTGGCGCTGACCTTGTTGGTGAACATGCCAGTGAAGGTGAACAGCATGGCCAGCGGAATCACCATGGCGGTGATCAGCGCAGCACGGATGTTGCCTAGGAACAGAAACAGAATCACGATGACCAGGATCGCGCCTTCGATCAGGTTCTTCTTGACCGTCGCGATGGCTTTTTCGACCAGATTGGTGCGATCATAAACCGTTACCGCTTCGACGCCCTCGGGCAGCGTGCGGTTGATGTCGGCGAGTTTGGCGGCCACCGCCTGCGACACCGTCCGGCTGTTTTCACCGATCAGCATGAACACCGTGCCGAGTACCACTTCGCGGCCGTTTTCAGTGGCTGCGCCGGAGCGCATTTCCTTGCCGATACCGACCTCGGCCACGCTGCTGACCCTGATGGGCGTGCCCTGCACATTGGCGATGACGATGTTGGCGATGTCGTCGACAGTGCCCAGTTGGCCCGGTGCGCGTATCAACAGTTGCTCGCCGCCGCGCTCGATGTAACCGGCACCGACGTTGGCGTTGTTGCGCTCCAGGGCTGCCACCAGATCGTTCAGTGTCAGTTTGTAGGCGGCCAGCTTCTTGGGGTCGGGCGCAATCTGGTACTGCCTGGCGAAACCGCCGATGGTGTTGATCTCGGCCACGCCTGGCACGTTGCGCAACTGCGGTTTGATGATCCAGTCCTGAATCACCCGCAGATCAGTCGGCGTGTAAGGCGTGCCATCCTCTTTCAGCGCGCCCTCGCGGGCCTCGACTGTCCATAGAAAGATCTCGCCGAGGCCGGTGGAGATCGGTCCCATCATCGCATCGACGCCTTCAGGCAGCTGGTCCTTGGCAATCTGCAGGCGCTCGTTCACCAGTTGGCGGGCGAAGAACAGGTCAGTGCCGTCCTCGAAAATCACCGTGACCTGGGACAGGCCCGAGCGCGACAGCGAGCGCGTTTGTTGCAGGCCGGGCAGGCCCGCCATGTTGGTCTCGATGGCGAAGGTGATGCGCTGCTCGGTTTCCAGCGGTGAGAAACCGGGCGCAGACGTGTTGATCTGCACCTGTACGTTGGTGATGTCGGGGACGGCATCGATAGGCAGTTTCTGGTAACTGGCAATGCCCAGCCCAGCCATGAGCAACACAGCAAGCATCACGACGATACGCTGTTCAATCGCGAATTGGATCAACCGTTCAAACATGGAGGTGTACTCGTGTGACGCAGATCAATGGGCATGCTCGGCGGAGCCTTTGCCCAGCTCCGACTTGAGGATGAAACTGCCGGCGGCGGCCACTTGTGTGCCGGCCGCCAGGCCCTTGACGATTTCCACATGGCCGCCATCGCGGCGGCCAGGCGTCACGGGTGTCAGTTGAAACCCTTCAGCGTTGCGCACGAAGACTGAAGGTTTGTCTTCAATCGACTGAATCGCGGATTCGGGAATGCTGACCGCCACGCCGGTCTGTTCGGCGGCGACTTCGACCGACACAAACAAGCCGGGACGCCAAGCGCCCTGCGGGTTGGCCAGGGTCACGCGCACGGCGGCGGCGCGGGTCTGCTCGCCCAGCAGGCTGCCGACATAACCGATCTTTCCGTCGACCCGCGCATTGAGGTCGGGCGCGCTGACGATCACCGGACGACCGACAACCACTTTATCCAGGTCCTTTGGCGCTACGCCGAAGGTGGCCCAGACGCGCGACAGGTCGGACAATGTGAAGGCGTTGCTCGCTTCGCTGACCATTTCGCCGATGCCCAGATGTTTTTCCACGACCACTGCGTCAAACGGTGCGATCAACTCATAACGGCTTCCGGCAGAAGGATTGAGGCTGGCACCGATGGCGCTGATTTTTTGCCGGGCATTGGCCAGGTTGATGTCGGCCTCCTGAAAGTCCTGGCGCGCCTGCAAGTAGTCCTGCTCGGCGGAGATCCTGTCTTCCCACAGTTTCTTTTCGCGTTGCAGCGTGAGGCGTGCCAGTTCCTGGCGTCGCTGTGCGGCGTTCAGCTCGCTGCGTTGGTCAGAGATTTGCTGGCTGGCGATCACGGCCAGCACCTGGCCCTTTTTCACGGTCTGGCCCAGATCGACCTTGACCGCTTCGACCACGCCGCTGACACGCGGTACGACATGCGCGGTGCGGTCTTCGTCGAAGCGGATCTCGCCGGGGAAGGTCACGGTGGTGCTCATTTGCCGGGGTTCGGCGGTTGCCAGCTCGATGCCAGCCGTCTTGATCTGCTCGGCGCTCAGCTCGATGTGTCCCTCTTCCTCTTCTTCATGGGAAGACTCGGCGGCTACGGCGTCCGGTTTTTTCGCCTCGTTGCCGTGGCCCGGCTCCTCCGTGTGCTCTGGCTCGTCAGCGTGCCCAGACTCGGAATCATGCGCGTGTTCCTCTGCCGATGGTTTGGGGCCGGCTGCGAACGGCAGCATCTGCGGGTTGAGTGCCAGACTGCCCAGACCAATGATGGCCACCACCGCCAGCGCGAGGGCAATGCTTCGTTTGTTGTTCATGAAAGCTCCCGGCGATCAGGTGCGTGCAGCACCTTGCGCTCGATATAGGCGAAAAAAGACAGTCAGGGGTTGACGCTGAACCGGTTGAGATCACCGTGGATACGCTCTACGGCGACACGCGCTTCGGTAGCGGTTGCCAGCGATTCCAGATACTGGCTGCGCGCCGAAATCAGCGTTCGTTGCGCGTCCAGCACTTCCAGAAAACCGAACTTGCCCATCTCGAAACCACGCGTTGCCGTGTCGACGGCACGTTGCGCGGCAGGCAGGATGACCTGATCGAAGGACTCGACTTCCTGCGCGGCAGTGCTCCACTGATCGAGGGCGGACTGCGTCTGGGTGCGCAGCTTGAGTTCGACGGCGTTGCGCAGATCGCGTGACTGGTCGGCGCGACGTGATGCCGCGAGCACATTGCCCTGATTGCGGTCGAACAACGGCAGCGGCATCGACAGGCCCACGACATTCACTCGTTCGCGCTCTTCGCGGCTGTACTGGCTGCCGACGCTGACGGTCAGGTCCGGGATGCGCTTGGCACGCTCTGAACCCAATGCGGCTTCGCGGTGTTCTATCTGGGCCTGGGCGAGGCGCAGTTCGGCGGACTGATTGATGGCGGTCAGGATCTTCGCGGTCGGTGGCCGCTTACCCGGCGACAGGTCGGTGTAGTCCAGACGCTCGAAAGCGGCGACCGGCGAGCCAGTGGTGCGCGCCAGCTCGCGGTTACTGTTGATTTTCAGGGTCTCGGCGCGTCGAACCAGCAGGTCGGTTTCGGCCAGTTGCACCTGTGCGCGGGTGGCTTCGACCGGTGACACCTTGCCCGCTCGAACGCGCCCTTCGGCAACCTGCAGGCCGCGTTCGGCAAGTGTTCTGGACTGACGCGCCAGGTCCAGGCCGGCCTGCGCCCGTGCCGCTGCGTAGAACGCCTGAACCACTTCGGCGCGCAGCTCGTTGCCGCGCCGCTCCAGCTCCAGTCGGGCGGCGTCCTGACCCTTGCTGGCCACTTCGATGCGCGCTCCGCGCTTACCGCCCAATTCCAGGGCCTGGCTGAGCATCACCGTTGTGGTGCTGGTCTCGCGGCGTGTGTCTTCCACTTCCCACGACACCACCGGGTTGGGGATCAGCCCGGCCTGCTGGCGATCACCCTCGGCAACGCCAATTTCCCATTGCGCTGCGGCGAGTTCCGGATTGCGGGCGAATGCTGCTTCCAGCGCCTGAGCCAGGCTGATGCCCTGGGCTGCAGCGATGCCGGGAGCAGCCAGCGGTAACAACAGCAGACAAAGTACGGCGGCTCTCATACCGGACCCCCTGCCAATCGATCGGTACGCCGAGTGCGCACGTCATTCTTCAGTCGCATGAATCACCCCATCAAAACAAAAAACAAACACGCACCTGGGCGCTGAAGTTGGCTGGAGGGGACTTTATGCAACCGGAGCTATCAGAGGGATTGCTGGAAAATTACGATTTTGTTATCCAGCGAGATGGGTGTTTCTTTTCAGTACACTGCACGGCATCGTCATCATCCGTTCATCAAACAGGAAGCCCCGTCATGCGAATCCTTGTCGTCGAGGACGAGCCGAAAACTGCCGAGTACATGCATCAGGGTCTGACCGAAAGTGGCTATGTCGTCGATATCGCCGCAACCGGGCTCGATGGGCTCTATCTCGCGCAGCATCAGGCTTACGATGTGGTGATACTGGATGTGAACCTGCCGGAAATGGACGGCTGGGAGGTGTTGAGCCGCCTGAGAAAGACCGTCAGCACGCGCATCATGATGGTCACTGCACGAGGACGTCTCGAAGAGAAGGTCAAGGGCCTGGAGATGGGGGCCGATGATTATCTGGTCAAACCGTTCGAGTTTCCCGAGCTGCTGGCCCGGGTTCGCACCTTGATGCGGCGCAGCGAACAGACCACCACCTCCAAGGTGTTGCAGGTCGGCGATCTGGAGCTTGATCAAGGGCGGCACCGGGCGTTTCGCGGCAGCCAGCGTATCGACCTGACGACCAAGGAGTTCGCGCTGCTGCACTTGCTGATGCGGCACAGCGGCGAGGTCATGTCGCGCACCCAGATCATCTCGCTGGTCTGGGACATGAACTTCGATTGCGACACCAACGTGGTGGAGGTGTCGATCCGCCGCCTGCGGGCGAAGATCGACGATCCGTTCGAGACCAAGCTGATTCATACCCTGCGCGGCGTAGGTTATGTGCTGGAAGTCCGTGAATGAAACCGACGCGTCTGTCGACGCGCATGAGCCTGACAGTCACTGCGCTGATCGCTTTTCTGGTGCTGGTGATGGAGACGTTCGCGTATGCGGCCATTTCCCATCAACTGGACCTGCGTGCCGAAGACAGCCTGAAGGAGAAGTTTGCGCAGATCGAACACGGTCTGAGTGAGGGGTTTCTCGGCGTCGAGGACATTGTTCAGTACCCCCATACGCTGCGTGACCAGATTGTCGGGCATGACAGCTATGCGCTGACCATCTTCGACGCAGGCAATCCCCGTCAGGAGCTGATGAATGTCGGCAACGAAGAGGGGCGTAATCTCCCGATTGTCGGCACTGAAGGCGTGCCACAGGGTTTTCAGCAGTTGACGTCGCTACATGGCCACAAGATTTTGCTGGGGTACAAGGAGATTCGTCTCAAGACGGGTCAGGACATTCTGGTTCGGCTGTCGATGGACCGCGAAAGCGACACCACGCTGCTGCATGCCTATGTGAAGTCGACGTTCATGGTGCTGCCGGTGATCTTGCTGGTGATCGGCTTTGGTGCCTGGTGGGTGGTGCGTCGGGGGCTCAGGCCGTTGGGGGCGTTCAGAAAAGTAACGGCGCTGATCTCGGCTCGCGATCTGTCTCATCGCATGAAGGTCAAAGGCCTGCCTGATGAATTGCGCGACCTGGCACATGCGGTCAACTTCATGCTGCACCGGCTGGACGGCGATGTGCAGCAACTGGCGCAGTTCTCGGACGACCTCGCGCATGAATTGCGCTCGCCGATGAACAATCTGATGGGCAAGGCGCAGGTCACGCTGTCCAGACCGCGTCCTTCGGAGGAGTACAAACAGGCCCTGGAATCCTGTACCGAAGAGCTGGAGCGTATGTCGCGCATGATCAGCCAGATGTTGTTTCTGGCCAGCGTCAGCCAGCCCGCAGCGCCCTTGCCGGTCGAGGTCATCGATCTGCGGGAAGAGGCGGACAAGGTCGCCGAGCTGTTTTCATCCTCGGCGGAGGATCGCGATATTACCTTGCAGGTCCAGGGTAGCGCGAAGGCCACGGGCGACAGGCTGATGATTCAGCGAGCGATTTCGAACCTGCTGTCCAACGCCATTCGCCATGGCCTGTCCGGCAGCGTCATTACCATCACGCTGACCACGCATGAAGATGAGGTTTCGCTGGCGGTGCGCAATGCGGGTGAGGGCATCGATGCCGAGCACCTGCCGCGGCTGTTCGATCGGTTCTACCGGGTTCATGTCAGCCGTGCGCGACAGCAGGGTGGTACAGGGCTCGGGCTGGCGATTGTGCGCTCCATCATGAGCCTGCATGAAGGGCAGGTGACGGTCGAGAGTGAGCCGGGCCACTTCACGACGTTCAGCCTGATCTTCCCTAAACTGGTGTAATGCATCAGGTTGCCGGTCGTTCTTCAAGAACCTTTGGCCGACCCCCGGCTCATAGCTTGTGAGCGGGTAATGCCCGGATGCTTCCGACGAAGCCAAATCGATAAGGATGGACCTATGACAGTTGCTTTCTGGTGCGTGCTGGTTGCGATATTGCTGCCGATTGGCTGTGCTGGCATCGCCAAGTTCGGCAGCGGAAAATTTGGCAGTGGGCACAATCATGACCCGCGCGCCTTTCTCGACAAGCTCGAGGGTTTCCCGCGCCGCGCGCACGCTGCGCAGCTCAACAGCTATGAAGTGACCCCGGCGTTCGCGGCGGCGGTGATCATTGCGCACATTGCCGGCAATGCGCAGCTGGTGACGATTGATGTACTTGCCGTGCTGTTTATCACCAGCCGCCTGTTGTACATCATCTTCTATCTGGCCGACCTGGCCGCACTGCGGTCGCTTGTCTGGCTGGTGGGCATGGGCCTGATCATCGCATTGTTCGGGGTGTCGGCTTTCCCGGCCGTTTCCTGACGGTCAGGTTGCGGCGCTGCCGGTAATCCGTAGCGCCGCTGCCTTTATCAGTCGTCCGGCTGGACTTTTTCGAGATCGGTCTGGGCTTCCTGCAACTCTTTGCGCGACTCGGCGAGCTTGTCCTTACGCTTGTTGATCTTCTCCGGATCCCCTTTGTCCATGGCCTTGTTCAGGTCGTTCTGACGGCGGCTGACTTCCTGTTTGGCGTCCAGCACCTTTTGCTTTCTCTGCTTGATCAACGAGGTCTCGGTACAGTTGGCATTGACCTCTGCGAGCGCCTTTTCAAGTCCGGTCTGTTCGGCCTTGTTGCCCTCAGTCTTGGCGTCCTGAATCTTGCTGCTGATCTCCTGGCTTTTGATCTGGCACTCGGAGGGCGCGGGTGCCTGTTCCTCTGCCAGCAGGGTTGTGGCCAGCAGCGTGCAACTGGTGAAAAGGATCAATGGTGATAAAAACTGCATATGAACTCCGTTTGAATACGGACAGAAAAATGAACGTCCGCTACTTAAAACCTGAAATACCCTGGGCCTGCAATTGCTGGCTCAATGCCTGTACTTGTGGGTCCTGAAAAAAAGATTTCAGCTTCGTTGCCCGACCAGGCCCTACGCCTGGTTCTGCCTGCCATTGTTCGACGCTGCGCCCGGCCAGTTCGTGCCAGTTGTCAGGCAGTTTCGCGCCTCCTGTGGGCGGCAGTCCGATGGCCTTGAGCCATGTCTGAAAAGGCTTTTCGCGGGCACTTTGCAGGCTGGTGAGCAGTTTAGCGCTGCTGCGCTCGGCGAAGCCGGGAATGTTAGCAAGCTCAGCATGATTCAGGGTCATCCAATCGAGCAGGCCTTCTATTCGGCCGCTTTCAATGAGCTTGTCCCAGGTCCCCGGACCGACGCCGGGCAACGCAAGACCCTTTTTGCCGCTGAGCCAGACCAATCTGGCGCGGAACTGACTTTCACAGCCCGGCGT
>NZ_LJPW01000118.1:221-8360 GCF_001400735.1 Pseudomonas caricapapayae | reverse complement strand
GGTATAGCGGGGCACGCGGCCGATGCGCTCGACCCCATGCATGCGCAGGGCCTGAAGCTGATGCTCGCCCAGTGGCGTGGTGAGTTGCAGCAGGCGTCCGCTCTGGCTGAGGGCGGTACCGAATGTCAGATCCATGATATAGCTCCCCTACCTGGAATGGCCTCGTATCCCTGATTTAACAAGGATTTTCATCCATGTGGTTTTTTTTGATGGCTGTCTTTGCCTTTATCGTCATTATAAGCATCGAAACCGCCTGAATAAAGAAGTAGCCTGCCACGGGCATGAGAAAGTCGTAATTGCCACGTGTCGCCAAGTATAAGAAAAATGCGCAAAAAGCAGCGATGAAAGATAATGCGCATGAGATAAAACACTGATATCGCAAAATGTGGTTTAGTGGGCTTTTGCCGTTTACCAGAAACGTCAGTATTTTGAACGGTGCATAGCAAGCTCCGTAGAGGGGCAATGCCAGGATTAGAGCAATTAGTATGTAGCCTATAAAGTTTGGCATTAAATTGTTCCATTTGTTTTGTTCTTTATTGCTGTATAGATAGCCAAGTCAGGGAAGCGGTTTCAGGCTGTCTACTACCTTATCCCAAAAGGCCAAAGCTTCTTCGTCGGATTTAAAGTCGCTTCCAACTTCATGTGTGCCCAGTCTTAGATCTATAAATGGACGAATATTTGATTTTATCTGTCCCTCGTATTCGATCTGAAAAGTGTAAAATCGTTTTCCATCTATTAAAGTTGTTACAGCGACTTCCTCTGCTTTAAAATCACCAATCATACGTGTCCTTTTTCTAAGCGTTTTTGTTTTACTCAATAATTCTGCCATACCTGGAATAAGGCCGCCGCTTTCGTTTTCAAAACGTTTTATTAACGTGTCATCATGTTCAACGATTCGTTGGGTCAGTAGACTAACAAACGTTCCTGGGTGCGTTGAGATTTGTGCTCCCATGTAAATACCTTCCAAGGATTGGGTTGTCCCTAGTGTGGTATAACCTGCTTCTAAAGCAAAAGCGCCTTGGGGTGGAGCGTCTTGGGGTCGCCTAAAAAATATGGATTCACTTATTAGCCGGGTTTTATTAATGGCGCCATCTATTCCTTTAGCAGAAATTGACTTTACTAGCATCCGATAAAGTGTGTTCTTTGATGTAAGTAGATAGGCATGAAACGTATAGAGCTTATCTAGTTTGGAAAGTATTAACACGCTACCATTGCTAAGGGGTATAGTTTTTTCATATCTGCTTGATGTCCCATAAGCAGTTCCTTTTTTTAGTTCTTCAATTGTTTGATCGACAAACGAGCTCAAATCAGACTTTCCATTTTTGCTAACAAGCTCTACTTTTTCGTTGTAGAGCTTGTAGTCAGCGACAATTTCAGAACCCGTTGGTAGATCTAGTTGGAATCTGCCAAAATAATGGGTGGCCAGCTTGTTGTTCATTTCCTTTCCTTCAATGGGTAGTGCCAAGGATAGTGGAGAGTAAAGTGCAAAAATTGTTAAGGCATAAGTTAGCGCTTTTGTTAAGGTTGGAATGTTTTTCATGGTCTGCCTTAGATGCTTAACTATTTTCTGATAGCCTGACTAAACTATATAGGGTTGCATAAAGTGTTCTGCCCTTCTCGTCGGTATAAGCATTTTGATGCTTGTAACCAACGGAGTTATTATATTTACCTTCTTTGCAATAATTGATGAGTTTTCCTGCATTTTCTGCATTTTGTCCATGAGCGAAGGCTCCTTTTACCCCAGGCTTTCCACGTGGTTCCAAGTCAGGAATGCTGGGCGTCCTATCAGAAAGTGGAAGGTTAGGTTCACCTTGGTAGGCGTCAATATTGAATCCGAGATTAAATCCCTTAATGTTTGTGTCTTCAAAAGAAACACTTACGGACTCACGTTCATTTTCGCTACCTTCAATACAGCCTTTGACAAAACAAACCCCGCTATTCCTATCATCTGATACATCAAAGCGTGACATTAAGAAAGCAATGCGAGATGGATCTTCTAAAGTACGCTCTCCGCCTACCTCTAGCAGTATATTTTTTTCCACACAAAACCTATAGAACTGTTTGAAAGCTCATTCATCGGTTTACCATAGACATCAACACCTGTCAGGCGTTTGTGATTATATGCAATCAGCCACGCATTGTCCGATGGGCGTGATATCTCCGCTGGCTTCTCTATAGATTTACGGCCTGCCTCATTATCCTTTATCTCCGCAAATGACCTGTCGACTAATCGCTCTGCACGCGGTTTTATATAATCAAAGTATACCTTTATAGAAATGCCATTCTTATTGAGTGCAACATCAGCTAGCTTCATGCTTTCTGGTATCTCAACGTTGTAGCGAGCGATGGCCGCGGAATATGTCTTGGCACTATTGGCGGTTGGCATTTTTGCGGGTTCCTCTTTATCTAATAGCATAAAAATAATTAATAAGCTGATGGCAACGCCGGGTACTATGGTTGAGTATTTTTTTTAAGTTGGGTGCTCAACATAGATTTTTCGCTCTTTTAGCTATATTTATTATAGAGTGTACGGTTACTGCTCTGACCGTCTGATTATCATATGATGTGCCGTGGGCGAAACCTTTAAGCTTTGCAGAAAACTTAACATGAGCAGTGGCCGCTTGTCCGGACAGTGTTGGCACGTTTCCATCGCCGCCTTCATCTTGCTTGCCCATGTGGGCACGATAAGCATCACCAGCATAGTCTGCGCCGATTACGCCTTGCCCATTAAACGTGCTATAGGCTATTTTCCCTGCAGTTTCAAGATTTCTCACGACTAAGCTATTACTGCCAGTGTCAGAATTTAATTCCAGACTAGGAGTCTGCTGTTGATTCAGTTTTGATGACCAAATCATGGCGTTATCTTTTAATGGAGCAATGATCCAGGTTGTTTTATTCCAAGCTGGTTGTTTTTTATCTGCTCCAAAATGCACATAAGTTGGGTTGAAGTAGTAGTTTTCGAGTTCCGCATGAAACTCTTTTGCTGTCATAAGATCCGTAATATATTGTTTCCAGGTGCTCTCTAGGTTTTTGTTTCCAGGGTCTATAAGATAAGGATTCATTAGGCACCACCACCTGTTAGGGATAGCATATATCTCGTTATAAGTGTCGTTGTTTTTTGGCAATTGCATTAGTAAATCACCCTTATTATTTTCCCACCGTGCTTCTAAGAGGGAAGTCTGTCGTAGCGGCCAAATATCGTGGATAAAAAAGGCGCTATCAATAGCAAGATAAATGTGTAGTGATTATACATCGAGCGAGTAACTTAACCGCATTAATACTCTTATTTACAGTTTTTATTATAGGCATAACTGAATAGTGAGGCCATGGCTAAGATTAAACTTGCATAGAGGCAGAATTCACTAATATGTAATGCTGCCTCAAGAAATTGTTGATTCTCTGCGCTACCTCCTGACCCGCTTATGCCACTGGCTGACCCACCTAAAAAAATAGCTCCTGATGTTATGCAGACAGCCAAGAATGAGAGCGATACTTTAAATAAAGTAGCACAAGTTAGAACTTTTGAGATGCCTCCTCTGGTATCAGCATTAATGATACGAAAAACTACGATAGCCACATAAGCTATTCCAAGTAACGCAACTGTAAAAAGAATAAGTGTTATCATTTTATTTCTTCTGTGAAGTGGTTGTTAAATACTATTTTGCGCCAGCCATGAGATGTTGCATTGATTAAAGTATTTGGTTGCTGATACTCGCAATGACTTATCTCTGCACCAGATCATAATTCATTTTCGGTTGTTGTTAGAGGCAGGCCTGTGGTGAAATCTAGGTTTTTATCCTTGCTTAATTTTTTCAATAGCGCATCTTGAGGCTTCTCAGGTGCTGCGTTTGCATTAAGCTCTTTTTGCCACTGGAACGTACCATCCCATGCGGGAAGCTTAGCCTGTGGAAGCGGCACAATAGAGTCGATATCTTGAATCTTAGGGTTTAATGATTCATTATTTCTTAGAAAAGTAGCAATGGACAAGTAGCGCTTTGAACGTTCTTCATCTTTAGTTAGCTGCATGTAGTAAAGGCTTTCTGTTGAGGTTGGCCCTTTAAATGCTTCTGCTAACCTTCTAGCTGATGCTAAGTCACCTGATTTGACACCTAATTGGTAAAAATGCACTGCTTCGTCATACTTACGCACTACACGAAGGTAACCAGCCAGCTCTCGAGCTGCGATTGCATGTCCTTGATATGCAGCGCATCGCTGCATTTGTTCCATCACATCCTGCCCTCCCTCAATTTGACCAAGCAGACTTGCCACATAGAACTGAGCGTCGGGATTGCCTAAATCAGCTGCCTTACGAAAGTATGCGTTTGCTTTTTCATAATCTTGCTCCACGCCATAACCCGACTCAAGGTAATGACCCATATCGTAGTAGGCTCCAGGTGCACCTAAGGCCATAAATTTCTCTACTAAGTCAATTGTCTCCTTTTGCGCATTGGGAGAGTGCGTTAGCCCTTGCGAGATTAGCACTTGCAGATTAGTTGCTGCTTTGTAGTGCCCGTTTGCAGCGGCTATCCGATAATACCGTGCAATCTCATTGAAGTCTTTTGGGCCTTCTTGTAGTTGAAGGCGTAAGCCATACTTATAAACAGTATCTATCTCTGGATCGACAGCTGCTAGTGTGTCTGTTTCCTTATGGCACTCGAAGGCAAGGCTTTTTTCTATAGTCTCTTTTTCTGAGTTGCTAGGCATGGCATTCAGTCCGGTAGTGATGGCATAGAATATAGTTATACATGCGATGTGAGTGATTGGTTTATACATGGTTCAATCCATATTGGTGCGCGTGGGGCTTTCTCGATAAAACTCAACAAGTGAAGCGTAAGGTTGTTGTATTTTTTCTATCGAAGGACGTTTATTTGCCCTTAGTCGACTGCTGTTTTCACTAATTATGTCCATCCATTTCTCAAACGCTTCAGATGCGCTGTCTTGCGCGCCAATGCCATTTGTGTGGATGTTCCAAAGTTGTTGCCTTAGCTGTTTGGAAAGGGCGGGGTGCTCGTGGCAAATATTCAATTCGCTATCCACCTCCATGCTGCGAATATTTATATTTGCAGAGCCTATTGTGGTAAATACGTCATCAATTATTGCTAATTTGCTGTGAATATATACGGGCATCCAGTGTTCTGGCGGTGAGTCAGGAGCTACTAATGTGCAAATATGAACTTTGAGTCCCGGTATCTCTACTGGAAGTATAGTTTTATTTTTCTCAAGTGGTATTTTAGATTCGAGCGCTTTTTGACGTTCTTGTGCTGCATCAACTTTAGCGCGTCGTTCTCCTTTTAACTTCTCAAGAAGCTGCGGATTTATGTTTGATCTTATTCTGGGGTCATCTAGTCCTGTTAGTAACTGACGCTCATTTGCTGTTTCGGCTTTTGCAGTTTCTAGCTCTCGATCCAACGCCTCATCTCTTTCGAGTTTGGAGACGGCGGGCAAAACTTCTTTCCGCCCCAGACTATCGAGCATTCTGTAGGTATTCATAGTACCAGGCCCTATTCCTTCGTCGTTGGAGTTTGTTACGACGAAAAGATGAATCGAACCGTGTTTGTCTGGATTTCGTCCTCCTTTTATTTGATTTTGCGCGGCCGTTTTTATCGCTTTCGCAAGCGGCTCCCATCGAAAGTACTGATTTTCTATATATATATAATTGGTGACATTATTAGATGCTTTCAGATAAAGCTTCTTTATGTCATGGACACCATGCTGATTCTGAGTTCGAAGGATCTGTGCCATTACTGGTGGTTTTACAGAAAGATCAACTGATAGCTGGCTGGCCAACGCCTTTCTATTTGCCAGCAAATCAATATCTGTTTGGCTTTTCCATGCCTCACAAAAATTATGGTTCAAGTGCTCCAATATCGGGCCGGTCACTTTGCTTGAAATATCTTGTCTTGGAGTCGCGCCGTTTCTGCCAAAACGTGCGTGCATTCTAGCATAGCTATGATGATCATTGTCCCAATAAGCATCAAGGGTATTGTGTCCCATCACGAAACCTTTTGCGCTGCTTGGTTTTTCGTAATCGACTAATACCATTTTTTGATGGTGCGTGGGCCACGCTGTCATGAGTGTCGTACTTTGGAGCTTGTTATTCGTTGTGCTGTTTTTATCGGTGCCATGCATTGCAAGCTGCCAAATTATTTCCACTCTATCTTTAGTGTTAAAGTCACGCGTAGCAAATTCTATATTTTTTAAGTAGGAATCTTCGTTTTTAGTAGGTATCAGTAATCCCAATGGCCCAAATGTTTGAAAATTTTGGAATTTGCTCTTTTGGTTAAGCTGTTTTACTTGTGCGTACCAGAGCTTGTCATATTCTTCCTGAGCGTCATTTCGATTCTGTTTGCCTTTCTTTAAGTTGCTAATTACATTGTTGCCGGGTGTCGGATTTTCTTGAGTTTGTGCCAAGTGAAGGCTATCATACCAGCAAAGTATTCTGATTTTTACGCCTTCATTTCCTTTCTTTATTAGCAAGTCTCCTATGCACAAGTCTTCCGTGTTCCCATTTCTTTTAAAGTACATTGAAGGCTGAAAGCCCCAGCAAATATAATCAATACTTACAGTAGCCGTCATGATAGCATCATAAAGTGCGCCAAATGCGCGCTCGCCATTTACTAAAGGCTCAAATGTAGCTGGAACGGGGTGGTATTCAGTATTCTGTAAGAACCAAGGTAAGTTTAAGTTTGCAGATGATTTTTTAGTCATCGCCACCGGAGATGTAATAGCGTCAGGTGAAGTCATTTGTTAAACCTCCGGTTCGGATTTCAGATTGTTAAGTGAGGCGTAGTTTTCCCTGAAGTCGCTTCGAGTACCTGGTTGAGTTATGTCTGGGTGAGAATTACTTTCATGACGATGAAACCCGTTATTTGCAAGTTCAGCGTTGCTCTCTTTTCCCTTGTATTGACCTCCAACAGGTATTTTATAGATGATTCCATTTGCTAACTCAACAAGGTAGTCAGTGATAGTTGGGTTGTGATCAATATCTATAATCCCGGTATTATCCATCACCCCCTGCTTGACTACCGCTCCTCCAGCAACCAGTTTGTAAGGCATACCCACCCATGCGCTTGAACTTCCAGCATTGGTTTGCCCAGCGTAAAACGAAAGAGGCTGGGTTACAGCGGATTCAGGCCATGCAGGATTTTCACGGTTTAGCTGGGCTGGCCCGCTAAACGTCTTCTTCGCCCCTTTGACATCAATCGTTCCCGGCGCATGAATCTCGATGTTGCCGTCCTTGATGCGGATGTAACCGCCACCGCTGGTAAGCAATATGCCTTCCTGTGCGGCGATCTCTATTCCGGCGGCGGTCGAAGTAATCATCACCTTCTGTTGCGCCGTCAACTCCATCGCATCACTCTGCGCCTGCAGCTCGATCTTGCCTTTGGCTGCAAACAGCTTGGCTCCGGCGTTCTGCGCGAACAGGCTGATGCTTTGCGCAACGCTTGCCAGCAGGGATTTGCCGCTGGCGATGCTGACGTCTTCACCGGTGCTCAGGGTCAGGTGCTTGCCGCTGTGCAGGTGGGTGCTTTTCGGCGTGGCGGTGGCGATGTCGGCAGGGGAGGAGGCGATCAGCAATGGCTGCTGGTAGCCCGGTGTTTTGCCGCGTCCGCCGCTGCGGATTGCCCAGGCGGTGTCGCCGCCGTTGCGCTGTTGTTCGCCGGGGCCTTGGCTCGGGCTGCCATCGTCGCTGCCGTAGGTGACATCGGCATCGCTGTTGAGCTGGGTCAGGCTGTCCAGGCCCTCCTGCATGGGCAGGGCGTTGTGCTGTTGGGCGGTATCGGACAGAGTCTTGACGCGTTGCTCGCTGTTTTTCAGTTGTTGCTGCGCTTCGCTGGCATCGATCTGTGCACCCTGAGCACCGCTGCGTTTCCAGGTGCTGAGGTACAAACCCTGCTGGGCGCGCAAAGCACCGTAAGCATCGGTGCGTAACTCGAAACCCGTACCACGCAGGCCGCCACGGTTGTTGCCGCGCTGGTCGATCAGGTAACCGAGGTTGAGCTGGGTATGCCCGTGGCTGCTGTGGATCTGGGTGCGGACCTGGCCCGTTGAATCGTCCATTACCCACTGGTTGAAACCGCCGCCGCCGACTTCCTTGCTCTTGTAACCGGCCATCAAACCGCTGGAGTGCCAGGCGGG
>NZ_LJPW01000118.1:0-188 GCF_001400735.1 Pseudomonas caricapapayae | reverse complement strand
ATCATGCGCAGCCAGCAGGAACCCAGTTCGCCCTCTTGGGAAAGCCGGTCCCAGTGGAAGCGTACGCATACCCGGTTCAGCGTGTCGGTAAACACCTCATGACCGTTGGGTGTGACCACCACGGCGGTCTGCGGGCCAGGATTATTCGGCTTGAAATGCTCGGCCGGGCTGCGGAACGGCACGCTGTG
>NZ_LJPW01000171.1 GCF_001400735.1 Pseudomonas caricapapayae | reverse complement strand
GTCTACAGGCAGGCCTTTTTGTTGGGTTATTTTCTGCGCATTGCTCACGGGCAACTTGTCCACCGCCAGCCATACCGACGTCCTCGCAAGACGGAACGCTCGCGGATCCGTGGTCTTTTTCCCCAACCACCATTTACAGAGGCTTTTCACAGAGTGCTCATACTGACTCAACGTTCGCTCTGCATCTTTTTCGCAGTCAATTTTGGCGGGGCTGGAGAATAGCTGGGTTGCAACTTGCTTGACCTGCTGGACCACCGTAACAGGTGCTTTTTCGACCTGTAGGGCACGTTGAATCATGCGTGTCAGACGCCTCCGTAAAGGCAGCAGCAAGGCCGATTCATCTACGAGGTGCCGACCAAATAATTCATCCAGGCTATCGAGGTACTTGATCATCTCCTGAAAAACAGGAAGCTGACGGGAGATGGAGATGTCCTCCACCAGCAACTTATCTAGCCTGATTATCAACCACCCAACAGCGGCAGAACGGGTTCGTGGCTTTTCGGGAAACAGTGTCTGCCAATGCTGATCACAGAGATAATGGATAAGCCTCAAGCCGGCCAGCAAGCCGGGAAAAGACTCGCACTCGTACAGGGCCCAGGCCAGCCAGCTGGCAACACGCAGATCCTTGGACTGACTGATGAGGATCTGCTCACTGCCCTCTCTGATTCTCGACCAGTCGATACTCAAGGGCTTCAGTACAGATTGCGCACCGCCCAGCTCGCTCTCCAACTGCTCAAAAGCCGTCGAGTATCGTATGTCATCGCCCGCGTAGTTGTGTTCTGCTATTGGATGCCGGGCAATATTCATATAACGAATGGACAACTCGTCTTTATCACTCATCTCCACCCCGGCATTATGACTATCGTAGAGCGCAAGGTATCTAACCTGGCAAGGAAGTAACCAACACCTTATCTGCCGCCCACCGCATAAACAAGCGGATAAACATGCAACTGTTATATTTCAGAAATTTCCTACACGCAATGAGAATAAAATGTAGGAAGCACGGACCTAGACTGCATGAACAACCCATTTTAGCCATTGTCCTGCAAGCGCAACTTTTTGCACATCACTGCTTATTATACAAGATAAAAACATGTGATCGCCCCGCCAAACGGCATAATTGACGCTGCGCAAGAAGCCACTAAAACCGCGCAATAAATTGCGCATTTTTCCTGATAAAACTCGCAGAAACTTATCTTCCGACAGCCATGATCACGCAAAACCCAAGCGCCGTCGGCCTTTGTCGCTACATGGCATGGTATTTGTTATAGCGATAGCTCGCTGCGGACATATTCGGTTGCGCAGGACTGATGCTTTTCAGGAGGACACAATGCCTACACCCGCTTATCTTTCCATCACAGGCACCAAGCAGGGCAACATTACAAAAGAGGCTGGTTCCATTAATTCTATAGGGGGCCACGGTCAGAAAGATCACCCGGACGAGTCAATTGTTCACGCATTCACTCACGAAATCATATCGCCCTATGATCCTCAGTCGGGTGAAAATACAGGGCGACGCAGGCATAACGCTATTTGCATTACAAAAGTTTTCGACCGAGCGTCCCCGTTGCTGCTGGAGGCATTGTGCAGGGGTGAGAAATTAACAGACGTTGTAATAAATTGGTACCGCACCAATGATGGCAAGGAACAGAACTATTACAGAACAACGCTTCACGGTGCTCTGATTGTGGCTATAAAAGACCACATGCCAACCTGCGACGACCCTAACAATTCACATTCCATCCATCTGCAGGATGTGCACTTTACCTATCGCCAAATAGTGTGGGACCACCTGATAGCAGGCTCGACGGGTTCTTATGACCTGGATGACCTGGGTCTGGACTAATACGTTAACCCCATCGCGTCTGAGGACCGATGGGGATCACTCTTAGGCAAACAGGGAAACTCATGCAGTCCGAAACAATCCCCCTGCACCATTTCAGTCTGAGCCTGGCCGTTGAAAACCATGATTTTAAAGTTCTTGCCTTCAGGGGACATGAAGCCATCAGCCAGCCTTTCTCCTTTGCCCTGGATCTGGTCAGCGAATGCACATCGCTGAATCTTGAGAGTCTGCTGGGGCAGCCGGTTTTCTTGCAGTTCGCTCCCGATGATGTCGGTATTCACGGGTTGATCGATCAGATTGCCCAAGGCGATTCAGGGCATCGTCTGACCCACTATTCGATCACGCTGCGCCCGCACCTGGCACGACTTGAACATCGCACCAATCGGCGTATTTTTCAAAATCTGACGGTGAGCCAGATCATTGAGCAGGTCATGCACGATCATGGCCTGAGGAACAACGAGTTCAGACTCAACCCCGGGACTACGTACCCGAAACGCGAGTATTGCGTGCAGTACGGCGAGTCTGATCTGCACTTCATTCACCGGCTTTGCGAAGAGGAAGGCCTGCACTATCACTTTGAACACAGCCCGACTGCCCACAGGCTGGTGTTTGGCGACGATCAGACAGTGTTTCCGAAACTGGGTCCTGTGATCTACAGACAGGAGACGGCTTTGCTGATCAGAGAACCGGTCATACAGCGCTTCAAGCTGCGTCTGGAAACCCGCTCCAATCGCTCGACTTGCCGCGATTACCACTTTGAAAAGCCGCATCTGACCCTGGATGGTTCGGCGCATGATGAGGCTTCTCCTGATCTTGAGCGTTACGATTATCCCGGCGGTTTTACACAGCGCGACCGGGGTGCTCATCTGGCGAAGCGCGCCCTTGAACGCCATCGTCATGACTACCAACTGGGTGAAGGGCAAAGCGACCAGCCCCGAATAGTCAGCGGTCACTTTCTGCAATTAAGCGGGCATCCCAACGAAGACTGGAATGCACTGTGGCTGGTGACCGAAGTCCTTCATGAAGGTCGCCAGCCGCAAGTGCTTGAAGAGTCAGCCTATGAAAGCCAGAACCTCGAAAACTTTCATCAGGGCTATCGTAATACCTTTTTCGCGACCCCTTGGAAGGCCCCGTATCGCCCACCTCTGCGTCATCCCAAACCGAGAATATTCGGCAGTCAGACCGCAGTAATCACCGGACCGAAAGATCAGGAAATCCACTGCGACCGGTATGGCCGGGTCAAGGTACAGTTTCACTGGGATCGTGAAGGAGCCGGCGATGACAAGAGCAGTTGCTGGCTACGCGTGTCGTCCAGTTGGGCTGGCAATCGCTACGGAGGCATGACCATCCCGCGCATCGGCATGGAAGTTCTGGTGACGTTTCTGGAGGGTGACCCTGACAGGCCGTTAGTCAGTGGCTGCCTGTACCACGCCGAACACATTCCGCCCTATGAGCTGCCCGCTCACAAGACACGCAGTGTATTCAAGACCCTGAGCAGCCCCGGCGGCAATGGCTCCAATGAGTTGCGCATCGAAGACCGAACCGGTCAGGAGCATATTTACATCCACGCTCAACGAGACCTTGAGCAGAACATCGAGCACAAGTACACCACTAGAGTCGGCCACGAGCGGCATGACCGGGTCGAGAGCAATAGCTACAGCGAGTTCAAGGCCGAGAAGCATTGCACTGTCGATAGTAACCGGCTGACCGAAGTCAAAGCCGACGATCACCTGACGGTGGGCGGAACACAGCACATCTGGGTGGGCGATGGATTACTGGCACACGCCGGGCAGGAAATTCATCTCAAAGCCGGTAACAAGCTGATCATCGAAGCAGGGCTGGAGATCACTCTCAAAGCAGGTGGTTCCTTCATCAAAATCGACGCTGGCGGCGTGACGGTGATCGGGTCTCAAGTGAAACTCAACTCGGGAGGAAGCCCTGGGACAGGCTCAGAGGCGGCACCGCTTTTGCCGGGTTTCACAGAACAGCTCAATAAGGGCGAGTCGGGTGAGATGCTGACTCCCGCACAGAGACAGACAATGAGACGCACGCCATTTTGTGAGCAATGTGCGCGGGTAACAGAAGAAGCAAAGAAATGAACCAGGCCAATTATCTGTTGATTGACGGAGCGTTACGACCTGACGCTATAAAGCAGCTTTATCAGCTCGAAGAGCGTCTTGAAATCGCTCCGCTGTATCTCGACACACGCTGGACAGAGGTCATGGGTCTAGGGCCGATACTTGTACATGCACCTCATCCCTCCAGGCTGATACAAGAGTGGCAGGGACATTCAGCGCAAAGGGCCGATGCCTGCGTTTTTTCCAGCAACGCATCTCTGAAAATCGTCTCGGCACATTTGCAGCAGTTTCTGAGCCCGACCGATGATCTGGGTAACTCGAGTCTGCTGCGTTTTGCAGATCCGTTGGTGATGCATTACTGGCTATCCAGCTATGGGGCTGAATATCTGAGCGCCGTGCTGGGGCCTATAGATCAACTATGGGTCCAATCCCCCTTTCGCAGTTGGCAACATTGCCCCGGCTCAACCATCACCACCTTTGTTAATCAACGTGCGCAGCAGGCTTCTCGAAAGGGTTTCACCCTGCTGGGCGATCCGCAACTGAAAGCCTTCGCGCGCTGTTATCGATGGTTATTCGAGGAGCGCATTCATGGCTGGGTCAGGAGGCAATATTCACAAGCTTTCGTGGACCAAAGCGATGATCAGATCGAAGACTGGCTGAGCCGTGCTTTGGACAGCGCGCTCGAGTGGGGACTTACCAGTGAATACGCATTGGCGACCTGGGCCGACATTTGTGGCGACTGGGGTCTGGATTTTATCACTTCGCCGCAAGGTCACTACTTATCGTGGCAGACCCTGCACCCCGAGCATCAACGTTTGGCCCCGGAACTGCGCATAGACGCACTTGATGAATACCGTCAAAAAGTCCGCAACGGCAGAGGTGCCCCGCATGACCGATAAACACGGCACACACAGGCAACGACGTGCTGTACTGTTCCCCAAGATACCCGCCACGGCCACCAGCCTGTGCCCCTTCAGAGGTCCGAATGTCGCCATCGTGCCGGTGCGCTACGCGCTGGATCGCTCCCGTTACGATGCCGCGCCCGATACGCTGAAACCGCTGCTCAAGGCCAGCAAATGGACGCTGATGCCGAGTCTGAAAACACGCAGCTATACCCTTCGCCAACTGTATGACGGCTATGTCTACGTGTTCGACGAAACGGCCGGGACCTTTCATGAGTACGT
>NZ_LJPW01000159.1 GCF_001400735.1 Pseudomonas caricapapayae | reverse complement strand
TCAAGGCCAGCGCGCTGGCCAGCACCGTCACCCTGCTGGAACTGACCGGCATGGCGCGTACGATCATCGCCCGCACCTACCTGCCGGTTGAAATCTTCTTCGCTGCCGGTATGTTCTATCTGGTCATGACGTTCGTGCTGGTGCAAGGCTTCCGCCTGCTGGAAAAGCTCTTGCGTGTAGACGCCAGTCAGGGGCGCTGATATGAAGGGTGCTGGCGTCGATCCAGTCAGCACCTTGCCCCGCGAGGCCGCCACTATGCCCTCTGAACCTTGCTTGCAGGACGAACACCTCGGCAGCCACTTCCGTGCGCTGGACAGCTTTCTGTTCGCGCATCAGGCCTTGTGGCGACCCAAACCGTTCACGCACCTGCGCCTGCCCTGGGAAGACAAATACCCTGAGCTGGCGCACTGGCTGCGACAACGCACGCTGGAGCAGGCCGAGGCCGCGCACAACCACCCGGAGCGCCTCGACGCACCGTTCCCGTTCACGCAACTGGCCAGCGAAGCCGTTGCCCTCAGCCATGTCTGCGAATTGCCCGCTCACCCTCTGCAGCCCGTCGATGCGCGCATGAGTGTCGACGTGCCGGGGCGCAAATGGCAGCAGATCGAAGCCTTCGCCAGCCATCTGGACAAACGCGACACTGCGACTCACTGGTTGGACTGGTGCGCGGGCAAAGGCCATCTGGGGCGTCGGCTGATCGAGCGTGGTCAGCGCCTGACCTGTTTGGAGCGCGACCCCGCGCTGATCGAAGCGGGCCTGACCCTCAGTGCCCGGCAAGGCATCGAGGCGCGGCATGTGCAACAGGACGTAATGGCCGACGACGCCTGGCGCTGCCTGCAACCCGAACACACGCCCGTGGCGCTGCATGCCTGCGGCGACCTGCACATTCAGTTGATGGAGCTGGCCAGCCAGACCGGCTGCCGCTACATGGCAATCGCGCCATGCTGTTACAACCGCACGCGGCACGACCTTTATCAGCCGCTGTCCGGCGAAGGCAAGGCGTCCGGTTTGAAGCTGTCGCGAGACGAGCTCGGACTGCCACTCAGCGAAACCGTGACAGCCGGCGCTCGGGTACGTCGTCAACGCGACAACTCGATGGCCCGCCGCCTGGGCTTCGACCTGCTGCAGCGCAACCTGCGCGGCATCGACGACTATCTGCCCACGCCTTCGCTGCCGACATCATGGCTGAACGCGTCCTACGCAGACTATTGCGGCCATCTGGCACAATTGAAAAATCTGCCGGCTCCCGGCCAGCAGGACTGGCCTGCTCTGGAGGCCGCTGGCTGGAAGAGGCTGGCCGAAGTGCGCAATCTGGAGCTGGTCCGCGACCTGTTCCGCCGGCCGCTGGAAATGTGGCTGGTGCTGGACCGTGCGATGTATGTCCACGAGCAGGGTTATAGCGTCAGCGTTGGCACTTTCTGTGACAGCCGGATTACACCGCGCAACCTGCTGATTCTGGCTCGAAAATCGTGATGTAAATGGATTGAGCAACCTGTGGATAAGTCTGTTGATGAAAATGTGGATGAGTGCGTTAAAGCTTGGCGCACCAGTTACTGAAGCCCCTTATTTTTTCCCGCAATCCTTTCCGTAACCCGCAAAAACAATGCCTTGCGGCCCATTCCGTCCAAATGCGTATATCTGGTAACACGCGCATTTCTTTATGCAGCAATTGTGCATAAAGATTTGGTAAAGGCTCTGGAACAAGCCTTTTGCGTGGCTCGATCATGCACATGCAAAGTGCCTGTGCATGACCTGTCTGGCGCGAGGTTTCACACCTCTTCGACACACTCCAGCGAACGCTCGACCATGACGCTCGCCATTTCCACCATGTGCATGGAGGCGAACAGCAGATCACGTTGCGAACCGGTCAGTTCATTGCCCAGTTCGTGCGCGGTGGCCGATGCACAACGCAGGAAATCCAGTGCATGTACCAATGTCGCTTCCAGGCTGATGAAGTCGAACTTGCTGTCCTGGGCTTCCTTGGCGGGTCGCGAGACCGGCAGGTAATACGCCATGGCACGCTTGACGACGGCATTATCGAAGACCGGCGCGGTGCCGGACTGTTTTTTGGGGGGATCGGGGGTAATTTTGACCATGCTTAGCTCCTTCTATGAAGTCGCTGCCTTTTCGCTACTAAACGAAGGGCGGCAACTGTACGCGAGTTAGTAGACCGGTGAGCTAAGAACCGGCGCACCCGAAGGCGCCAAGCGCACAGTCGCCATAGCATCGGGACAACGCCTGATGAAGCGCGGCTGTGTTACGCCTTAACTCACTACGGGCTACTAAACCCGATCGCTGATATGCAGCGACGGGCGGAGAGTAGAAGCACATATCGAGGGGCGCAAGCGGTCAGGGATTCTCTCGGAAATGTCCTTCAAAAGAAAGAGATCAAGCCTGCAAAAACCGGCCTGAAAGCGTTGCAAAACATGATCTCAACACACGTGTGCAGAACCCGTTGGGAGCGGACCGGGCGACGCTTCGCTTGTCCGCGAAGACTGAACAGGCAACGCCGCATACACGTCACGGCTCAACCGCTAAAACTGATCCTCCTTCAACCGCGCAAACGGCACACTGCGATTCTGCAGCTTGCGCAGCGTCAGCTTATAAGCGCTGGACTTGATCTGACTGCCCATCGGCGTCTCCTCCAGCAAGATCCGGCCCGACGCAAAAGCGCAGCCCGTGCTCATCATCTTGTACTTGAGCAGATACAGCCCCGGGTCCATCTTGGCAAACGTGAACACCGCTCCGGCTGGCACGAACGCATGCCGAAACGCCCTGCGCCCCACCGCATCCGTGACCTTGGCATACACCGCCGACTCGCCAGCCGAATTATCCACAGTGATCTGCGACCAGCCATTGTCCTTGAGCACCGGCATGTCCTTCACATAGCCCGGCTTGTCCGGCCACGGCGCGCCCATCGGATCAAGCGCCGGCACTTCACACTCGGAGGCCGCTGCATCCACCGGCTTGGCAGGGCTGGCCGCAGGCTCCTCAACCGGCGTAGCGGGCGCTGGCTTGACCCACGTCTGCGCAACCGGCACAGGCTCGGCTGGCACATAGGCCTTGCCTGCATCCGGGTCGTAGCCCATCCATGCCCCGCCCGCACAAAACACCACAAACACCAGCGCCCAACGCCACGCGCTGCGGCGACGCTTGCCATGGGAAGATGATGCAGCGGAAGAAGAAGCCTTGGCAGTCGGGCCCGGCCGAGCCGCCCGAGAAGGCGTCACAGTGGCTGCAGCAGAAGTGGCGGCATACGCATGAACAGCCTGGCCACCCGCCGCACGCGCCTGCTTGCGACGCAGCGCGTCCATACGCGCCTTGTGCTCATCGGCGGCAAGCTGCGCGTCATACGCCGCACGCCGTGAAGGGTCCGCCAGCACATCGTGGGACGCGTTGACGACGCCCATCATGTCCGAGGCGTACGGGTCGGGATTCCTGTCCGGATGCAGCTTCTGCGCCAGCTTGCGATAAGCCCTCTTGATCTGCTCAGGAGAGGCATCGCGAGCAACACTCAGCAGCTCGTAATGCGTAGGCGTTCTCTGCATTGCACTTGCTGTCCATGGCTGACTGCCATTTTTGATACAGCTATATCGGCCAAAAAGCCCATATCTCCAGTGCAAATGCCACGCAAGCAGAGCCAGCCCACAAGAAAATGCCCGAATCCAGAGGATCCGGGCATTTCTTGAAACATCGATGAAGCTTTCGTGAGCGTCCAGACGCACATTCATGCGATTCAGACAGCCATCCTCAGCCCCACCCTGCGCAAAGCCGAAAGGCCAGACGCAACTGCAAATATCCTTCAACAACTCTTCAGTGAATGACCCGTCTGCGGCATACAACACCCCAAGTCCGGTTACGATCCATCGCGCCACTCATGAGATAGTCCTTTATCTGCCTGGCTGAAAAGCTAACGACCCATGCTGCTGACTCAGTAGCCTGGGCCGTTGAGAACAAGCCTATGCAAAGCCCTCCGCTCCCGCAACCGCCCCAAAATGCCTAGCCCCGCTCCGCGCTCTTTCATGCACCAGATAGCCATCAACGCTGGACACATCGGTTTGCGCGACCAGGTTAAAAAACCAGCGCTCCGATCTGCACAAGCTGTTCGTGCCAGCAGCAAAATCAACACCCAAAACGGCCCCGATCCGCCCCACCAAACAGACCATTCCGCCAAAACCAACAGAAACGTCCTGCACCACCACCCGCCCGTATCCGACCCGAAGCGCCAATGGTCGATTTTTTTCAACTGAATCAGACAGCTAGGCTTTACAAGCGCATCAGACTCTATATACTCGCAGCCCATTACGCCGGTATAGCTCAGTTGGTAGAGCAACTGACTTGTAATCAGTAGGTCCCGGGTTCGACTCCTGGTGCCGGCACCATATAAATCAAGGGCTTGCAGCGATGCAGGCCCTTGTTTTTTGTCCCGCACGTAACAACGCACGTAATAAGCCGTCCAGAACGACGCTTCCCAGGGCCAGCGGGCATCCTGAATTCGACCAGTAACAGGTAGTGATAGCCTCAAAAATTGAGCCTCACGAGGATGTGTGCGCACATGTCTGCCACACACCCTACACACGGGAAAAAATTTTCCGGTGCATACCTAAAAAGTGCGTCAGAAGTGTAAGTGAGATTTTTAATCTCTATAAAATCCTTCTAAATCAAAGGGTTAGAAAAAATACCTAACCGTAAGTAGACTGTCAGAAAGGCGTAAGCCCAGAACAGTTTGTGACTGTAAGTGAGCGCCTCTGTAACCTGCTGTTTTTAAAGGATATTTTTTAACACTTTCTCTCGCTTACACTTTTTGACGACTCGACTGTAAGTGAGGATCCTCAATGATTACGGGGGTTACAGGGCGTTTTCTCGCTCACTTACACCGCTTACGCGTCAGGAGGGGATATCCCGGAAAAAGGTTTTCAGTGGCCCACCTGGAAGCACCCTCAAAACCATCCTCGCCTCACATCGCTGACCGGAGAAATCATGCCGAAGCCCAGTACCCGCGCCCCTATTCCACAAATCGAGATGATCAAGAAGGGTGGTCAATGGGAGGTTCACTGGGATTATCAGGAGGGACCCGCGAGCTTGGTGCTGTTCAGCCGTGGCGAATATCTGCGCGGATACATAGATGGGGTATTGGACATGCTCCGCATCGCTCCAGAGAGGGTTTGCTGTGCGAGCGGTGTGACTGGCACCGTCAAACGGCTTGATCAGAAGCAAGCCGAGGCACTGCACAGTGCCTTAAGTCAGTTGCTGATACCGATGGTAGAAGCTGAATTCGCTCGAATAGCTCGCAACACGAGTCTTCCCCACCTTCGCAGCACCGACGCAATCGAATGCAACGTTGGAAACGTCGTTGATACGCTTGCAGCCCCCGATCCGCTTAGCCTGTAAAGGTCAGAACTGATCTAACCACCGCGCCCCTTATGCACAGTTTTGGGACCAGTGTCGATTTAGAAAATTGCCCCATTCCTTGGTTTTCCAATTTTCGAACCAGTCTGGCCGGGCTTTCGAGGATTCGCCCCTCCGGCGCGGTCCTGTCGTTCGTTGTGCAAGGCAATGACATTTTTCTTCATAACCTTGCACGCTGTGCAATTGCCGCTCTCCTGCGCAACCCCACGGCTGGCTTGGGCTGGAGTACTGCTTTCATCGCATCTGGATTTGCACAAAAAACGGACGCAGAGCCCGTCGGCGGGAGGGGGATAAGTGCATTTGCGGGTTGTTTTTTATCCAAACAGCAGTTTTGTCTCTAATACAGGGTGGACCAGGTCAGAAGAGTTGGTGGACTGCACGTGACAGCAGCCGCTACGTGTTTCTTTTCATGCGGGTTCGTGTAAATACGTGTTGATTCGTGCAAATACGTGTTGATTCGTGTTGTGCCGGCTGGGCAGGTTGAGCCAGAATGCCTCCACGAGCGATGGAGCGCCCATGGTATCCAGAGAGGGTCAAAAACCCTCAACCAGTGCCGGTACGCGCCGCGTAATCATTAGTTTGAAATAGGCAGGAGAGACTGGGTGCTGAGCGATGCAGATAGTAGACTTTCGGCTGTCATTTTTGAACTGATCAAAAAGGCGACGAACCAGCAGGTCGTTAGAGACTTTCTCCAAGAAAAGGGCGTCGCTACGTCCGGAAACTGGGAAGTACTGTATGAGAAACGTATCTTACCAGCACTGCAACAAAGCATTTTCACTATTACCGATCTGCGCGAGCTCTTGCAGACAGTTGAAGAGTACGGCCGTCAACACACTTTTTTGTATCAATGTGAAGCCGACAGGGCACAAAGCCTGATCAATCCTGCACGCGTACGTACAATTGCTCGTGAAGAAAACCTTGAAGCTCTCCTAGATACGCCGCTAGATATTAACTTCCCAGACACACCTACAATAGTTGACATACGTATATTCCATCCCGACCCTGCTTTAATTCCAGTAAGCCTCACGATTAAGATTATCGAGAAGAGGATTACAAAAGTTTTCGATTCAGAGCAAATAGATCGTGAAGCAGGGACTATTACAAAGAAATACAACTTCACTGAAAAGCGCGCAGTAAATATTGCGACATTGAATCATGAAGGGCTTTTGGAGCTCCGCATCGCCTCACAAGATAACTCAACCAAGTACACAAACTTGGTTAGGGATATGTTTATGAGAATACGTAAATTCATACCAATAGATGGCTTCGGTGCGATCTCTCTTGGCGCAGCTAAAGATAAAATATTAAAAGACAGAGTTCCACTAGCGCAAGAGTTTAGGTACAGCAATTCCACCGCAGTGAACAATCTTGGTGCAGTGCTGCAACTTTCGTCATCATCTCAAGATGATAACCTTTCGTCTGATAACGGCTCGATGGCAGCAATTGATAGCTTCTTGGCAGGTGACGGCCATGTGACGGGAGCGAACGTTTACGCTAAAATACAAGGTACAAACCCGCAACGCGAAATTCACTTGTTGCTGGGTGGCGACGTCAACGAGTTCGCGGTCCCAGGTGCATGCTCCGCAGGAGACTACTCATATGTACGCGGAAAAGTTATCTCCCTTAATACGTAGTTTTCCGCAGGATGCGGAAGCTCTACGTAGGATGGAGAAGTATCTTTGCGACTTCGAAGATCGGAGAGCTAACGATTTGCCGAGGATGCGACTTAACCCCTCTTTAATGTTCGATATCCTCCAGGCAGGGAGCAGTTCTCGTTTGTCCCGGCTAATAGCTATCCTGATTGAAGGGAAGGTTTTTCGTCGACAGGTACTGGTACGCTTCCCGTCAGGCGCTGGCTTGACGTTTGCATCATATTCAGAGCTTCCCTCTGTTGTTCGAGATCCTGTACAAGATATTGAGGTTGAAGTCACAGAAGACAATATCGAACCTTCTTATATTTTGGTGCCCAATGAGGCCTGTCGAAGTATTCGAACGATTCAACTTGATTTGGAACGACACATTGCCTCATGCAAGATTTAGGCAGATCCAGTTGATGAAAGAGCAACTTCCAAAGGAGCATTGGGAGTTAGTCGATAGCATGCTCGATGCAAAGCTGTCGAATGTGGAAGACAATCCCCAAGCTACTGTTGTGTTCCTTATTCATGGAATACAAACAGACGGTGCTTGGCACAATCTAGTGGAAAAAGAACTTGGCTCCTTGCCGCATACTAATGTTGAGGGACTTGGATACGATTTCGTTTCTGGACTTCAACTCGCATCCCCGGTCCGTGGAACGCCCATCCACAAAATAGCGCAGTCCATTCGAGAGGCTAAGTCCTTAGAACCTAATGCTCAGTTTATGGTTATCGCCCACAGCTTTGGCAGTTATATTCTAAGTCGAATCCTAGCTACATCTACGGACATCCGTTTTAGAAGAATCATTCTTTGCGGTTGTATTATCCCTACCAATTACCCTTGGGGACTATACACCAAAGAAATGGAAAAGCGGTCCATACTCAACGATGTAGGAACCCGAGACTTTTATCCGATCCTCGCAACTGTCGCGAGTTTTGGTTACGGTAGCTCAGGCAGAAAAGGCTTTCAAGTACCATACGTTAAAGACCGTTACTTCGACTATGCTCATAGTGACTTCTTCGAATCACAAAATAATCACATTGCAAAATATTGGAAGCCATTTATCGCTAACGGCGATATTGTGGAGTCTGAGTGGGACCAAAAAAAGCCGAAGCTGACAAATACAATAAACATGCTAACGCACCCATGGATTGGGCGTTCCTTATTTTATACCGTCATTATTGGCGCAGTAGCCGCTTATTGCGTCTGGTAAGCTTTAATCACCTACAGTGTCACAGACTTCAACAGCGTTGCTAAGGCCATAGACTTCGTCGCATCCGCAGTGAAAGAAGCTGCGTTCCCAGGTACCGGCGTCGGCCCATGGGTATGTGCAGCGAGCTGGGTGTTCATGTCCTGAACCAGATCGAGCAGGTCACACACGACCTGAAAGATGTTCACATCGCCCGATCCAACCCAGTTTTTCGGAGCCTGCAAACGCTGGCTCTTACTGGTGATGCTTTCACGCAGCCCCTGAATCCGTTCGTGCATGTCGCCACCCACCGTGGCGTTGTGCTTCTGTCCAACCACCAGGTTCAGGTCACGACCGGTTGCTTGGTGCAGGTCGTCCACAGCCGCCAGACTTGCAGATCCGCCTGACAGCAGCTTAAGTGCGCCCAAGGCCTCGATCTTCTTCACCCCACCCACTGACTCGGTCGAATGGTCATCCACCGTTCTGGTGTGGCTCTGGAAGCTTTCGGTGTTCGTCATGGCATCGACTTCGCGCTCGATCGCCAGGTCCTGGATCTTGCCGTCAGTCTTGCGCAACCAGTTGCCATCCGCGTCGACGCGCTGCTGCACGGCGTCACTGTGCTGCCACACCTGGTCACCCTTGGGTACCTTCGGTAATGTCAAACCATGCGGCAGGATCGTTTGAATGTAAGGCTTATGCGGCAGGCCGTAGGCGAAACAAACCACTACGCTGGTGCCCTCCTCCGGAAAGGCGAAGAACCCCATTTCATCCCCACCCACTGGCATAGGCAGCGGCACACCGGCCAATACCGGCAACGTCGTGTCGATCTCGCCGTCTGGCCCCATCACCTGCAGGTCGACCGAGAAGCGCGGTCGGAAGTCGTCACACAGACCGGCGCTGGCCGGCGCATCCGCCACGGCTACGACCTTGGCGAAGCGCGGCAAGTGATAGCCACCAGTGAGTTCAGGAAATTGCCGCTCTACGCTGCGCTTGATTGCGTCGTCCATTTGATAGCCATCTGCGTGCCGGCCAGCGTCACGTTCGTGATCCGCTCGCCCTGGTTGATTGATACGCCTGGTCGCAGGCCCGGTAAGGCCGCGATCATTGCGCTCTGGCTGCCCTGGTAACCGTCGAAAAGGTTCACCGGCAACTGCAACGGCGACCGAGCGCCGAAGAAACTGTCAGCCCAGGCACCGACGTAGATCTCGCCGTCACCCTGTTGCTGCCACATAAAGTCCTTGATGCCGAACACCCGCGCCATGCTGTCCAGTGCCTGGTAACCAGCGGCCAGGTTGTAGAAGAACGGCGTCTTGACGCGTGTGTAGGCCTGATCCGGAACTCGGAAACGCAGGCCGGTCTTGCTGCCGATATCGGCCAGTACCGCGCGCAGATCTACATGGCGCAGGTTCATGGGCAACGGGTTGGCCAGCACCGCAGCTAACTCGCGGCACAGCACCACCTGCTCGATGCCGTTGGTGGCAGTGCAGCGCTCGACATAGCCAATGAAATGACGCTGCAGGACCGCTTCGTTGTAGCCGATATCGAATGTGACCAAACCTTTGACGGTGGCACCTGCCTTGATCGTGAACGTGGCGCGTCCCGGACTCTTGAGATCCAGACGAACATCGTCATTGATCAGCGGCATGGTCACGCCGCCGATCGTCAGCACCTTGTGCAGCTTCATGCTCATGGCGTGCCGCCCAGGTAGGTGTCCACTTTCTTGAGCACGGCCTCAAAACCGGTCAGCTCTTCGGGTGTGCCCGATCCGCTGCCAGCAACACCATCACCTGGTGCTGACTGCGACGTTACGCCGTTGCCGGCACGCCGGTTCTCAACCTTCTCCGGGTTGGATAGCTTTTCGCTCAGGGTGAACTGGACGATCCACTGAGCCAGTGTGTCGTCTTCACGGGCGCTGACCCCGTCAGAGAACGTCACCTGCCGGATCCCGAAGGCCTTGGCCGTGTCGTTCACGATGCGGTAGGTCTGGAGCTGGCCACCGCCTGCAGTCGCCTCGGCCAGGCGCATGATAGTGCGCAGGTCCTCAAGGGCCTTGTAGGGGATTGTCAGCGCGACGGTCAGCGTCTTGGGTTTGAACCCCTTGTGCGATTTGTCGGTAGCCGATGTCTGGCCGCCCAGCTCGTCGGCCTCGATCTTGAGGTTGGCCGTCAGCTTCATGCGGTGGCCGACGATCTGCTCGCCATTGAGTAGCAGCGTCATAGGCCCACCAGTTCCTGGACAAAGCTCAGACTCTCCGCAGATCCGACCAACAATGCGCCGGCACACAGCGGCCATTCATGACCAGGTGCTTCGCCTTCGAGCAGTTCGCGGCGCAGCTGGCCCAGGTCACCCGGTCCCAGCATCCTGGACTGTATCGATACGTCGTCGGCACTGTTGGTGAACTGGGCTTTCAGATCGGCCAGCTGCTGCTCGCGCTCTTGTACCTGCGCCTTCTTTCGCGCCTGCAGATCTGCAAGGTCCGCCATGAGCGAGCTGTCGGCGGCATAGCCTTCGAGTACCGCCAGTTGTCCGGCCATAGACTGGCTGGCCAGCTTGGTGATCGGGCAGCGCTGCAGCGGCAACTGGCTCCAGAGCGGCATTTTCCCGGCGATCGGCATGATCCATTTTTCCACTTCCAGCTTGGCCAGGTGTTCGGCACGGCGCTCGGCGCGCACCAGGTCAGGCATAGGCAACACCACGTTGAACCGCCCCAGCGTCGCGGCGAGCTGGTCCAGGCGCGTGGCGAGGAATATCAGTACCAGGGCGCTCTGCTGACCTTGGGGCCGCACAGCGTCAGTGGTATCCGTGAGCTTGTCAGCCAGCAGCTGCAGCAGGTTGGGCGCAGACAAAAAGCGCTGATGGCCACCGCTGCCCTGCCCTACACCGTGCTGAAACGGCGTCACCACGATGCACGACGGGACGTTCTCAAACTGCGCCACCAACGCATCACGTCCTGCGCTGATCGCCAACTTCGCGGCACCCGCAATCAGGCCAGGGCTGGTCTTGGCGATATCGGCCAGCATCGAGACGCGCTGGCCGGTGATTGCCATTTCGCTCTGGATCAGGTCGCGGGCACCTGCCATCTGATCCATCCACTGCGTGGCCTGCACCGGCCATTGCAGTTTGATCGGTGCCCATTCATTCGCCATCGAGCACGACCGCTTCGATCCAGTCCGGTGTAACCGGCTGCGTGGTTTCCTTTGGGTAGCCAGACACCTGCGGCCATTCACGCACTGCCTGCCGCCAGGTCAGCAATTGGGTGAACTGCTCGGGTGTGATCGGCAGTTCACCGCCCAGATCGCGAGCATCGCGGTACTGCGATACCAAGTTGTCCGAGACTTTCAAACGCAGCTCCACCCAGAGCTTTGCCAGCAACGCCGGGTCGGCCTGAACAACGATGTCCTCGGCGTACTCGGTAGCGTGGCCACCTGCGTCCAGATAGTCGACAACAGCCTGGTAAAGCGGCGGGTTGTAGTCCTGGGTAACATGACAACGGTTGCCAGCAACGGTTATCACGAACGAGCCATCGTTTTTAGTGGCCACCTCGGAGAAGGACACGCCCAAAGCCACTGGCTCTTCGGGAGCCACGAAAATCGGCGGCAGGACCTCTTCAGGGGTTTTAAGTGTCACGTCTGTCATGCTGCGTACCTCCAGGCGAAACCGTAAATGGTGCTTCCGCCGCTGAATGAAATAATGGTGCCGCCGGCTGCCTGGCCACTTCGACCAACCACACCTGCACCACCTGAGTAGTAATGCATCAGCGAGTAACACCAGGTGCCGCCTGCTGGCAGTCGTACTTCGGTCGCGGTGATGGATACAGCCAGAAAGTTGTTGTTGTCTGGGCGGTAGAAGTTCTGCTCGCCCCACAGCAGGCCGAGGTCACTGGCATCCACTTGCGCCCGAACGCCTGCGCCGTTGGTTGCCCATCCCAAACGCAACTGGTTAGTGGCCTGGTTGGCTCCACCGCCTTGCTGCACAGGGGTAAAGCCGAGGCGGTTCTGCAGGTAGTGAACGGCCCCGTTTGAGGCACGGCGAAAGTATGGAAACTCCGGGTTGTCACTGGCAAAACCCGCTGTGGTGATCGAGTCAGCAGCAACCCGTGCGGAGACCAACGCATTGACCTGGGTAACGGTGTAACAGTCAGTGATGCCATAGCCGGCGATCGAGTTGGACTTATTGGCCTTTTCGTTGGGATTGAACGACTGCTCCGTCCAGATCCGGCCCATGTCTGTGGCGTCGACCGTCAATTTCAGTCCAACGTCCGACCAGCCGATATACACCTTGTTGGTCTTCTGGCCGGCACCGCCGCCCTGCTGCAAGGGCGTGTAGCCGATCTGCGGCTGCAGGTAATACACCTTGTCATCCGAACTACGGCGGAAGTACGGGTAGTCAGTGTTGTTGCTGGCAAAACCTGCGTGGATAATCGAGTCCGCCAGTACCCGCCTGCCCACCAGGTCGTTTACCTGCGTGGTGGTGTAGGCATCGGTGATGCCGTAGCCGGCCAGCGTTGTGGCTTTGTTGGCCTTCTCATTGGGATTGAAGCTGGTGTCCGTCCAGATCCTGCCCCCGTCGGAGCCGTCGACACTCACTTTGACCCTGTCTCCGGTCCAGCCGATGTTGATTCGGTTGCCCAGCATCCCTGGGGCACCGCCTTGCTTCACGAAACTGCTGTTCGCGTCATCCTTGCTGTACGCGTCGGTGATGCCATAGCCGGCCAGCGTCGTGGGATTCCCGCCGCTGGTAACCAAGCCTTTCAAATTGACGGCTACTCGCGTGTACGTACCTGCCGCAACGCCGCTATCGGCCAGGGTCAGGGTGATATTGGTGTCACCCGCACCGTCATAAGTCCCGATGCCACTGGCCGCGCCGTTGAATCGAATGGCACGCGCCGTGGCCAGGCGTGCGGCCCTGCCAACGACGGTAGAGCCATCGACGATCGATGCGATCACTTGATTGACTGCCGCACGCACAGCATTGACCATTCTGGTGGTGGCCAGCACCACGCCGCTGTTGCTGTTTGGATCGTCGCTGATCGCGTTCGGCACATTGCTCAGCCCGACGTCTTCCTTGGTCGTGGCACGGGCGCGCAGATCTGGATAGTCACCAACCCGCGCTGCGAAGTACTTCACCAGCTCGCTGTCGATCGCCTCGATCGGGCGCAGGTCGACCAGGCTGCTGGTACCGGTGATGTCGGCCAACGGCACCAGGTAGTGCCTGGCCGAGGCGCTGTCGGTGTAGTCGACCTTCGCTTCCTGGCCGAACACAACCTTGAATGAGGCCACGACGTCGCTCAGCTCGCGCTGCAGCACCACATCCAGCCAGGCTTTGGTCGGCACTGCCGGCACGGTCACAGGTAGTACGGTATCGAGCTGCAGACGAACGCCTTCGACATAAGCCACGCCCGGATTGAGCTGGTAGGCATTGCCCACCTTCTGCAGCTGCAGGCCTGCGCCGAAAAAGCAGGCGCGCCCGAACATGTCCCGGTTGCTGATGCGTTCACGCTCATCGATGCCTTTCATGCGCGCGGTGTAATCGAACTGCCAGGTACTGGCGTCGATCTTGATGCCCGTCAGTTGCTGGGCACCGTCGAACACCACCAGGAAGTTGCGCGTGACGTTGTTGCCGATCTGGTCGGGCAGGATGTTTTTGCGCTTCTGTTGCACCGGCACGTAAGCGACCGACAGCAGCACGTCGTCGCTGGTCTCCATGCCGATCCAGTTCCAGTCGAAGTCGCCGATATCGGTGCCCATCAGCAGGCTGTACACCACCTGGTTAGGGTTCACGTAACCCTGCTGGGTGATGTTTGCGGTGTAGACGATCTGGGCCGCTGGCGGCTTCACGCCGGCGCGATTGACCGGGCCGCTCACGTTGAGGCCTGGCACGTTGGCCAGCACGAAGCGGGCCACGGTCAGCGGCAGGTTGGCCGCTTGTTTCTGGGCGATCAGTTTCTCGCCGGCGAGGGTGATACTTGCAGCCATGAGGGCTCCTAAAGGCTGGCGACCAGCGTTTGCTGATCGTCATTGAAATCCACCAGGGCAACAGCAAGCCGCACCGGGGTGATAGTTACGAAGTCATACCGGCGGCAGGTGCGCCCGTACTGACGGATCAGCACACGCAACAGGTCGGGGTTCTCGGACAGTTGGGAATCGCTCAGGGTGAGCAACACGACGTCCCAGTCGCGTTCGGGCATACGTTCCTGGATCTCGACGTAGCCGACGCCCAAGCGCTCCAGGATGCGTTTCAAACCGGCAGTGCTGCCGGCGTCCACGGAGTTGATAAAGGCGTACTTGACTCGCAACCGGAACAGGCTTTCCGGCTCGGCGAGGAACCGCGTGACGTCACGCTGCCAGGCCCACAGTTCCAAAATGGACAGGTGGCAGGTGTCGGCGTCGAACTGCAGGTACGGCCAGCGCAGCCATTCGGTGGCCTGTTCCCACCAAAGCTGGGCGGTGGCCACCAGCTTGGTCAGCTCCAGCCCTTCAAGCCAGAACGGCAGCTTGAGCTTGATCATTGCAGGACCACCGCCAGGCTCTGGATTCGGGGGATGGTCAGCGCGGACACGATGTCGGCATTGGCGAACCGCAACGAACTGATATCCGGAAACTGGACGTGCAGCTCTTCGGTCAGACGGCTGAAACTGAAACGCGACTGAGGAAACGTGCGGGTCGGTGCGTAGTCGCTCTGGGTGCTTTCACGGAACGCAGCGCGGATGAACAGCCCGACTTCGCTCTGCAGCGTCTGCAGCTGCAGCGCCGTCAGATTGGCCACCGGCCAGACGTTGACGCTGATCGCGTGACGCGTTTCGGGTATGGCCATGGCCAGCAGATCGTCACCGTGGCCATGGTTGCCGCCGTCGCGGATATGCGTGTTGATCTGCTCAAGGAAGGCATCGGCGGGCACGCCAGCGTCGAACAGTACATACGCATTGGCGCTGCCTGGTCCACGCGGCGCGCCGTGTTCAAAATACACACCGTCAGCAGCAACCCCAGGAAAACCGGTGATGATCGCCCGGTACACCGCATCGGTGTGCCATTGGTTGACCGCCGAAAACTGGTTGCGCACGCGCAGACGCAACTGGTCGTCATGCTCGGAATCCGCGCCAGGCGTCTGCAGCCAGTCGGTATTGTTCACCACCTGGACAACGCCCGGTACCGACTGAGGCAGCACGGCGTAATAACCCGGTGCCAGGTTGTAGCCGCTGCCCGCTCCAACGGCCTTTACCGGTACGACCAGCTGACTCTGGCCCTCTTCAAAGCTGCGTGGTTCAGTGGTCACCAACTGGTAGATATGACCGTTGAGGGTCGGTGACTGAACGACAGTGCCGATCGGCACTTCCAGCTCGCCACCGGTATTGGCGCGGGTAAAGAGCAGTTCACCAACGGCCACAGTCGCGGCCTTGCGCTCGATGTTCACCGCCCAGGCCAGCATGTCCAGCCACTGCGCGCCGGCAGTCTTGACGAAGAAATTCGGTAGCACCGTACCGCTGACGAACTCCACCAGCCACAGCAGGGGCTTGGTGACCAGCGCCGTGATGATCCGCCAAAACGGACTGTACGCGCTGGTATTAGTCAGCGTGCTGCCCTGCTCGACGGCCAGCTTTTCCCAAGCCTGTTTGAGCTGCGCCTCAGTGGTCGGAATGCCGGAATCACCCAGCGCCTTTTTGAAGTCGACGGTCATAGGGTGATCTCCACCTGGCCGAACTTCACGGTGGTAGCGGTGACCAGGTACACACCCGGCTGGGTCTGCTCGATCTGCGCCGTGCCTGGTACCAGGCGCTCGTCATCTTCGACGAGCAGCTCCATCTGCTGAATGCAGTCACGCTGACGCAACCGGTCGCGCTCGGCCACCAGGGTGATCAGCAGGCCGCTTTCGCGGATCAGGTGCGCGATGTCCTGGGCGATCGAGGCGCGGTCATCTACCAGCAGGGGCTGGCGGGCCGGATCGAGCACCAGGTCATTGTTCATGATCAACAGATCGACGTATTCGCTCATCAGCCGCCCACCGCCATGGCCATCATGTTTTCCAGCTCCAGCGGGGTCATCTGCTTGGAAGTATTGATGTTCACGGTCTCGACGTGGGTGCCGGGGCGCTGGTTGGGGTTCATGGCGTTGCTCTGGTTCTGGAAGCTTTGCATCAGTCCTCCTTTCGGGACGGCCTGCGGTTTGGTGGGGCTGATCGACGTATTGGCGTTGATCGCCTTGCGGGCTTCGATGCCTTTGTCCGATTTGGCGGGCAGCTCGATGACCTTCTCGACGCGCTCTGGCAGTGCCGTTTTGGCCGGCATCGAAAACGTCAGGTCAGCCGACGCCGGCGGCAGCATGATTGGGTCGGCCTGGCTGATCTGCGGAGCAGGCATCTGCAGCGGTTTGAAGGGCAGCACGTTGGGTTGTGGCAGGCTGATAGGCGGTGCAGGTTTCACCTGGACTCTCGCTGCAGCACCCTGGGCCGGCGCAGATCGAGCAACCGCTGCCGGTACCAGAGCCAAGGGCTTAGGTGGCTGGCTTGCTGGAGCGGGAGCTGCCGAGGCGACTTTGGCCCCCGGTACGGTGCCCGCCGGCGGTGTGGTCACCACTGCCGGCAGTTGTGGACCCGGTACGGGTGCGCCCACCTGACCAGGCAGATCGGGCACTTTCGGCGGCTCGGGCAGATCACCAAACGTGGTCTCAATGTTGATACCCGGGATCTTGTTGGCCATCTCGATCAGGCCATTGATTGCGCCCTTCACCGTGGACAGGATGCTGTCCCAGGCAGTTTTGGCGATGCCGGACCAGCCGCCCATCGAGTCGAACCAGCTGGACAGTTTGGCCATCTGATCGCTGATCCACTGGAACGCGGTGGTGTTCATCAGTGCGGCGCACAGATCTTCCCAGTACACGACCGCCGCAACCACGGCAGCGGCCAACAGGACAATGCCGGCCACGATCAGCAGCACCGGGTTGGCCAGCATGGCGGCGTTGACCAGCCAGATCGCGCCCTGCCACAGCAACATACCGACGCGCACGATCGCCATCCAGGTGTACAGACCGATCAGGCCGACGACAAATGCCGCGACCATGACCGTGTGGAACAGGAACATGGCGATCGATTTGAAGCCCTGCCAGGTGAGCAGCTTCCACACGGTGAGCATGCCCAGCCAGACCATCTTGCTGACACCGACGACCAGGGTCAGCAAGGACATGGCGGCGATGAAACCAAAGACCACCAGCGTGGTGATACCGATAAGCCGGGTGATGTTCGGGAACAGCTGCGTCCAGCGGGTCAAGGTCTTGGCAATACCCACCAGGCGTTCCATCAGCGGTGTGAGCGTCGGAATCAGGGACTGGCCGAAAGCGATGCGCAGCGCCTCGACGGCTTTGCCAAACTGCTCCCACGGGTCGACCATGGCCTTGGCCATCTTCTCGGCGTTCTCCAGGCCCCGGACCTTGCCCAGCTCGGCGATGCCATTGCGCAGACGATCAGTGTCCTTGGCGAGCGCGCCGATCACCTGGGCACCTTCACCGCCGAACACTTCCATCAGCTTGGTGCCGGCAGCCGCGCTGGTCAGGTCGCCGTACTTGCCCTGCAGCTTGTCCATGATCTGCAGCATGGGCAGTGCATTGCCGGCGGCGTCCGTGAAGCTCAGGCCGGTTTTCTCGGCAGCCGCACTGAGGTTTTCGAAAAACGCCTTGTAGCGCCCGCCGGCGTCGCCGCCTTCCATGGTGCTGGACAGCGTACCGACCACCGCCATTTGTTCGGCAAAGCTGACGCCGGCCTGGGTCGCGATAGCCCCTACTTCCTTGAAGGCGTCTTTCAACTGCGCACCGTCGGTGCGGAACAGCTTCACCGCCAGCGCGGTCTGGCCGGTCAGCTGCTGGGCCCATTGCACCCGGCCCATCTTGTCTGCCTGGGACTTGAACAGGTTGTACATGGTGCCCAGATACGCGCCGGTCGTTTCGGCGTCGGATTTGGTGACCTTGGCCAACAGGTTGCTGGCACTGGTGATGGTGGCCAGCTGGCCGCCGACCAGGCCCTTGATCGCGCCATCGATGACGCGTGACGACGCCACGAACTCGGCGGCGCTGGCGGCGTAGGTGATCGAGAATTCGAGGGCAGTCCGGTTCAGCGACGCCAGCGCGTCTTCGGTCGTGCCCAGGGCGCGCATGTCGCCCAGCGCCCGGTTCACTTCAAGCGCCGGTTCCAGTGATTCGGTGATGGCCTTGCCCGCCCCCACCATGCCGGCCAGGCCCGCGCCCATCTGAATGATGTTCTGCTGGCTCTTGGCTGCAAGGTCGCTGAAGCTGGTTTTCACCTTGCCCAACGGGGCACTGACCTTGTCGGTCAGTTTCAGGATGAAAGCCAGGCGGGCGGAACGGTCAGCCATCAGGGTTATCCGTTAAAGGCAGTGGAAATGCCGTTGGCGACGGCAATTTCCATGCGTCTCCAGTGTTCGTCTTCGAGCCACTTGGCGGTGCCCATGCTTTCAATCGTGGGCTCAGCGCCAGGCAGCCAGCGTTGGGTCAGGGCCAGCAACTGGCCCAGCCCGTCCTGGGTCAGGCCTTCGGCATGTTCGAGGGCTTTTTTACGATCACTTCAACGTCCGGCGAATACTCTTCAAGCAACGCACCGGCCAGGGTCATGGTGGTGATCGGGTTTTCCAGCAGCGCTTTCAGTGCGGCCTTGTCTTCGTCCTTGACGGTGCCCATCAGCAGGTTGTGGGCCGGGGCGACCTTGTTGGCCTGGGTCGTTGCGTTGAAGTACTTGGTGATCACCTGCGGGGTCAGGTTGAAGGTGAATTCCTTGTCGCCACGTTCCAGGGTGATGCTGCGGTTTACTTCGCTCATGTCGGTGTTTCCGTAAGGTTGAGTTGCAAAGGGTCAGGGTTGTGCCGGCGTGCGTTGCACGACCTGGCGGATGTAGTCCTGCAGGCCGAGAATCATTTGCCGGCTGAGGGCAAGCTCGTCTCTGAGGGAGAAATAATCCGATCGAGCGTCTGCTGCGAGTTCGGCGCTGCCTGCATCAGCCAGGCCGGCGGTGCCGGGGGCACCGGGCACTGCGGGGCAGATAGCTTTGATGCGCAGCCGGTAACTGCCATCAGCAACAGCAAGCTGCAGAGTGTTGATTTGAGCGCGGGCACGGTTCAGTTCCTGGGTATGGTGGGTGTCGAGCTGGTCCCGCGCTGCGAGCTGCTCGCCGCTGATGCGTGCGGCTTCACGTAGGCCATCGCGCTCGGTTATTGCGCTGTTGCGCTCCTGGACGACGGTTTCATACCGATCAAGCGCCCAATCGACGGCAAGCCAGATGACGAGGCCGACAAACAGGGTGCGAAATAGCAGTTGCAGCGGGCTGATGGTCATTGCAGGCACAGCCTCATTTCGGCCAGCCGGCGGTTGTGCAGACCACGGACAAAAGTCTTGCGACCATCGGCACCGGTCACGTAGGCCCACACCGGCGTCGTGCCGTCGGAAGCCCAGGCCAGCGCTTTGCAGCCCTCAGCAATGCGGCCCGCATTGATCAGGCCCACCGCACGGCTCGCGCACGTCGTCGGCACGCCGAAGTTGTGGCCATGGCTGCTCAAGGCGTCGAACGTGTTCTGCCCGATGGCCTGGTTGGTCAAGCAGTCGGCCAGGTTCAACTGGCCCTTGGCGATGACCAGGCCTTCCACCTCGGCACAGCGCGCATCCGACCAATATTCACCGACCACCACTGGATCCGGACTGGTGTGCTTGGTGATGCCCTTGCAGACCGTGGGCAAACCACTGGCCAGCTTGTCGGCATACACCACGTTCTGGCCGTTGCCTTCCCAGGTGCCCAGGAAGGCGGTCAACGTGGCGCTGCAGAGCAGCAGCACGCCGGCGGTGATCTTGACCCGCAGGCTCATGGCTTGACCTTCCAGTCCCGCAGCATCTGGCGGTACTTGGGGATCAGCAGCAGGATCTGCAGCACCATGTAAAACGCAGTCAGCATGTAGGCCACTGCGGACCAGTCAACGGCACCGGTCGCACCGGTGGCGGCGACGCCGATAGCGGGCGACGCCTTCACCAACGCAATGGCGGTGTCCTGAGCAGCTTGATTGGTGCTCATCAGCGAAGTCCTTTTTCGGTCAGGGTTTGGCAAGGCACGCAACGGGTCATACCGCCTAATGCCTGGCGCGCCGGTGGGATCTCCTTGTCGCAGTCCTGGCAATGGGTGAGGCTCGGCCCGCTCGCTCGCGGTTTGGCCAACTGGGCCGCAATAGCCTGGTCGCGCTGTCGCTGCTCCAGAGCCTGCGCACGATCGAACGGGCAAACCATTACGTCAGGCCCTCGATCTCAGCAGCAGCCAGGTACGGCACGCCGTTGATCTTGATGAAATCCGGACTGGTGACGTCGAACGGCACCTTGTGGGTGTTCTTCGCGCCGCCCTTGGGATCGATGCTCAGCAGGCTCGACACGCGGACCTTGCAGCCGAAGGCCTCGATCCGCAGTTCCTCTTCGCCGGCCTTGGCGAAGAACACGATGTCGAACGGCTCCAGCTCGCGGAAGCTGCCCGCAGTCTTGGCCTGCTCGATCAGCAGATTGAAGTTGGTGGTGTCCAGCTCCAGTTCGCCGGCTGCAGCGACGTCGCCGTCGACGTGCCCGTTGGGCACGCCCTTGGTCTGGGCCACGGTGCTGTTGTCCGTGATGTCGATGGTGCCGGCCTCGACGTGAACGAGCAGATCGCCCAGGTTCACGTCGAAGTTCTTACCGCCAATTTTTGCGGCCATGGGTTACTCCGAATCCGTAACGGAAAGGTCCAGCGCGATGTTCGCGGTCAGGTCTTTCGGGCAGTTGAGGGGACGCAGCTTGAGGTAGGCCACGACAGAGGTTTTGCTCGTCCAGGTCAGTACGATGTCGCCGTCCTTGGGCTGCTCGATCTCGCCTGGAAACACCTGGCCGGCGAATTTGGTGGACTTGGCCATCGCGCGCAGCGGGGCCATCAGCTTGGACGTGGTGGTCGCCATGCTGTTGGCCGAGCTGTTCAGGGTCCGATCGCCCACGTAGCGGATCAGCAGAGCGCGCACGCGGCGGGCTGCCTTGTCGACGACCCGCAGGTTCTCGATCACCTGGAAGTCACTGCCGGGGGTGTCCAGCATGTTGCCGTCGCCCCAGTAGGTGCCCGGATAGTCCGGGTACGTCTGCGGCACAGACAGACGCGCTGCGTCGAGCTGCGAAAGCACCGCGGTGCTCAGCGGGATGCCGTCCATGTCTTTAGGTTCAGCGCCCAGGCCCAGGACCGCGCCGGTGGCAACGCGCATCGGGGTGTCGGCAATGCTCACGGCGGCATTGGCCAGTCGACCGGCCAGCACGCCCAGGTTATTGCCGTGCAGTTGCGGTACCGGCAGAACCCGAGGCGCAGCCAGGCCGTCGACGATGGCTTTCTGCTCGACAACGTAAGCGCTCCAGCTCAACTGCGGAGCAATGTCGGCAGTGGCGGCCATCACGAAGACGCGGCGGCCCAGCTTGTTGCTCAGGTCATTGGCTGCAACGTGCATCGCTGACAGCTCGGCCTGAGTGGTTACCGGGTTGACGATCACCACCGCTTCGAATGAATAAGTGCGGGTGGCGCTCTCAAGCGCCTGTTGCCAGGTGGTTTCGCCTGCGATCGGAGCGGCGATGCAGGCCCAGCGATCGCCGCCGTTGCTGCGCGCCGCCAGGATCTGGGTTTTCAGGTCGCTGTCCGCAACGCCCAGCTGGACGTCCAGATCACTTTGGGTGTCCAACGGGACCAGCTTGCCGACGTTCTTGGCAGCGGGACCGATAAACAGGAAATAGCGTTCGATCTCGCTCACGGCACCCTGGCCGAGGTTGAGATTGTTAACGCTGACTTTGCCGAGTGCCATAAAGCGGTGCCTCGTTAGCGGGGTGAATTAAGGATTTGTTGCAGCACCAGGTTCACCAGTTGGCTGGTTTCGCTGTCGCTGGCACCGAGGAACTGACGCGCAGGCAGCTGGATGTTCCAGCTTTGCGCACCGGTGGATTCGGCTCGTTCGTCGTCCAGGACGCGGATCAGCAATCCCGCTCTGGCGTAGTTCAGGTGTTGCTGGATCCACGCCACGGATGGGCGGGTCAGGGTCTTCTTGCCTTCCTGACGGGTCTTGAAACCCAGACGGCGCAGGCTCTTGGCCTGTTTTTCGGTCGCGGCGGTGCCCGGAGGGACCTTGTTCCACTGGCGCATCTGTGCGGCGGTACGCCGTTCGGACACGCCGTTGTGTTGCTGCGAGGCAACCCAGCGGGTCAGCGTGTTGCGCCAGCCCAGTTCGGCTTCGTTACCAGTCAGGCGGGTGACATCGAGCAGCTTGCCCAAGCCGGCTTCCATCTTCTTCTTGCCCTTGGACGTGTCCTTGCGGGCAGCGAACGGGGTTCCATTCAGGTTCTGCTGGTTGCGGATCCGCTGGCGGCTCAGACTGCGCACGCGCTTGGCCACGTTGTTCAACAGACGTCTGCGCTTGGGCGTCGGCAGTTCCATCAAAGCCAGCAGGTCCTGGGTTTCGAGCATGCCGCGAATGTCCAGATCAAAGGCCATGACCGGTCACCTCGCCGCTCTCAGCCACCCACAGTTCGAACGGTACGAACGACCAGGTACTGCCAAAGGCCTCGATCTCGCCGGCAGGATCCTCGGCCAGGTACTGCGCCTCGGTGAACTGCAGCTTGATGTCGACGTCGGCCAGGTCGTTGTCGAGCATGACCACATCGAACACCACGTTCGGCAAACCATCGCGGTCTTGGTCGTGGGTTTCCAGCCAGCTGCCTACCAGGGCAAACAGGCGCGCCGGGTGATCCGCGAACCGCTCGATCGAGATGGTCGCGCCGTAATTCATGTCACCCATGTGCATGCCTTGGGTGTCAGGTTTCCAGACCAGCTCGACCTGCACCTGGTCGGTCCAGCTGTCGAGCTGCTCAGGGGCAACCAATTGGCGCTCGAGCAGGTAGGCGGTCAACGCCTTGAGCTTGATCACAGCAACGCCGCCGTGATGCGGCCACGGCCCTGCAGCGACCGCACAGCGGCCTGGCTGAAAGCGAGGAAGGTTTCGGAGCGCTCTGGCAGTTCCTTGCCCACGTTTTCGGCGCTTTCGCGGCGATTCACCGTGGCGAACTGAGTCAGCAGGCTGGCTTTGGCGCGGCTGTAGACGGCGCGCTTATACGTGGCCGCTTGAAAGGTGCGCTCTGGCAGGACGGTGGTGTCTGCGGATTCAACGTTGGACACGCCAGTGCCCTGCCAACGCGCTTTTAACTTGGCCAGGTCGGTATTGACCTCGATCATGGCCATGGTCAGATCGGCGGTCAGCATCTCTATCAGGTACTCCGCCGGCAGGCGGTAACACTTCTGAAACTCAGCTAAGGACAGATCGGGCCAAAATCCGTCATTTGTGATCGGCTGCTCAATAAAAATGCTGGGTTTTCCAGAAAAACTCATACACTTGTCCCCCTGATCACCGAGGAGTGAGTGCCATGGATGCCGAAACAGAACCTTCCGCTTCCGTCAAAGCTTGGTTTGAACACCGTCAGAGGGCTGATGGACGTGGAAATGAGCTTGTGCAAGCGCACGCCATGGCCATCATGTGGTTGGAGGCGCAACACATTCGGCCAGATACAATTGATGAAGCACTGCGTATGACTGATACCTATCTTGGCGTTCTGAAGGAATGCGTTCAGGTATTGGGAGGCAGCAATTTGGAAATCACCGCGACTTTCCCTCACGGGAAAGTGACGATAGATGTACTTTCGCAGTGATCCGTTAAACATCAGCGCCTCTCAAAAGCCCCGCCCAGTGCGGGGCTTTTTGTATTAGGGGCGGGAAAACTGTTTCAGTGGGTCAGGGGCCATAAAATGGTTGGCTCACGTCCACAGTTTCTCGCCGGGGGGGTAGTCGGTTATTCGGTGCCGTTGCCGGCGTTTTCTTTGGCTTGCGCCTTGGCCAGCGCCTTGCGGCAGTCAGCCAGGCGCGTCCCTACACCGATGCTTTCGTAGAGCTGTTCGGCTCGCTCGAAGTGGTGAATAGCGACAGGCCAGTCCTTGCAATGCAGCGCGATCATCCCCAGCAACTTGTGGTAACGAGCCGGAATGCGTTCGAACAGCTGCCATTCGCCGTCGACACGGGGCAGCAGGTTGGAAACGTAGGGCTCAGGGCTACGCCTGGCCTTGAATTCCGCCTCGGCCCAATCGATCACCTCGTCTGCAACGAAGGTCGGAATGTCGCGATTGAAGCGCTCAGGCAGCGTCTGGCCCTGGGATATGGCGAAGTCGGCCAGTTCCAGGCCCTGGGTAAACTGCTCGGTATCGAACAGCCAGATCAGGACATACACCAGCACCGAGTTCTGGAAATTCAATTCCGAATCGCGGTACCGCTGTACGTAATCCAGGTACTTGGGCAACAGCTCGTCACGCTTGAGCAGCTGGCGCTGCTCGCGGCTGTTGATCGCGCTGATGCGATCCAGATCACCGGCCAACGCGTCTTCCATCAGCTTCAAATGCTTGCGTGCATTGGCAGGACTGAACAGCGCGGTGTCAGCTGAATAAGCCATCTGTGCACCGGCGACCGCAGTCGCTGGGCCTTCTGCAATCAAGCGGCGTTTGTGCGCCAGTGCCAGGCTCATGCTTTCACCAATTCGACGTTTTCAGTCATGGCGAACTTTTCCAGCTGCTCGATCACATAGCCTTCGTTACGGCTGTTGTAATCCTCGACGCGGGAGCGCTTCGGGTTATCGATGGTTTGCTTGCGCCAGCTGGAATCCTGGAAGTAGATCGACAAGTTGTCGAAGCTGGTGACCACCACGGCGTTGACCGGGAAGAACGGCACGCTGAAGCTCGGCAGACCGCCATAGGTCGCGATGACCTGAGCGTCTTCGATGCGTTCTTTCTCGGTTGGCAGATCGCCTTGTTTGGCGTACAGCTTGGCTTTGTCAGCCGCCAGCAGGTCACTGCCGATGATTGCGATCAGGTCGCCGCCATCACGAACGCGCTCGTCGACCATCTGTTTGGTGTCATGCACCAGGGCGTCTAGGTTGGCATAGTCGCCGCCTTCGCCCAGCATCACCTTTCCAGCGACCTTGCCTTCCTTGAGAACCTGCTCGGGGATCTGCTCGCGAGCGATCTGCAACCAGCCCTTGTTCACGTCCTGCAGCATCGGGAATTCAGTGAGATTGGTCTGCGCAGCTGCCTTGATGCCGTGGAAGCCGATCATCAGACGGTCGAGTGCGATCTGCTTCTGCACAGCGGCGGAGTAGCGCTGCTGGAAGTCCGGAAACTTGGCCCAGGCGTCGATCTTGGCGTAAGGCAGGCTGACGTCGGATTCGGTAGAAAACAGCTCATAGGTGCTGTCATCCAGCGCCGAAGCATCCTTGGCTTCACGATCAGTGGTCTTGGTATTGGTGCGACCGGTCACAGGACCCGACACGCCCAAGAACACCTTTTGACCCTTGATCTCGGTCACGCCGATGACGTTGATACGCTGCAGGAAATCGGACTTGTGGGTGATCGCCTCGTTGAGTTCCTGGGCAATAGTGGGCTCGACGCTGAAAGTCTTGCTGGCCAGCTCGACGCCGTAAGACTCAGCCAGGGAAACCTGAAGGGCCGCGAACATTTTTGCGCCGAATGCGCTCAGTGACTGGGCCATGTCAGAGTACCCGCTTCGGTTTAGGGTCAGCGGCACCGGTGGTGCGTGACAGGTGGCGGCCTTCCGGCTTGTCCAGCAAGGCGCTGAAACGGGCTTCCAACTTCGCCATGCCAGCGAGAACGGCAGCATTGTCAGAGCCTTTGCGGCTCATCTGCTTCTCTTCTTCGGCGGTGCCCACGATGTCATCGACCGCCGTCTGTACGTCGTCGATCGGGGCCTGGTCGGGTGCCGGCGGTGCTTCTGCAAAACTGTCAATCAGCGCCTGAATGCCGGCAGTGACGATCAGTTGCTGTTCGATCAAGGCCTGCAGCGCTTTGGCTGTAGCTTCATCCATTGGGGGTTTGCTCTCGGTAGGGGTTTGCGGGGTGGTTTCGGCTGGCACCTCTTCAATGCCAAAGCGCTTGAACAGGCCGGTGAACATGCTGAACAGCTTGGCCACCTCGCCCTGCGGTTCGTCTTCACCAATCGAACCCAGCGGGACGGCCGCCGCGTAATGCACGCGCTTGCCGGGGCTGCCCGGGTTGCGGGAGAAGTAGAGTTCTTGAGTGCCCAGGCTGGCCGGCTCGTCGGTGACGGCCAGGCCGGTCAGGTACGCCCTGCCGGTGCCAGCAAAGTCGGGCATGATCTCGATACTGGTGAAGAGCTTTTCGCCTTGGTCGTTGAGCCACAGCAGCTTTTGGTTGGGCTTCAACTGCGCTTCCAGCGCGACTTGGCCGGGGGCCAGACCCTCGACGTCCTCGATCAGGCGCACGGCAAACACGGTGCCGTAGGAGCCTGGCCAGCGGTCATGTTCGGACCAGATGGTGGCCGTGTAAGTAGTAGTGCTGTACGTCTCGGCGATGTCGCGCAGTTCCTGGGGCGTGATGACGCGACCATCGACGGTAGGACCGCTGGTGGCGACGCGTTTCCAGAAGCTGACAAGGGAACGGGGCATGGGAAGAACTGCGCTCATCGGTAAGTTGAGGCCCCAAGATAGGGAGCCGCAACGTCTCCAACAAACGGTTTACTTTCGCGCTTCTCCTATATTTGATTTATAGGAGAAACGCGGATTTTAACTGCACGTTTTCTGCGTTTTCGCCGCATAGACTGCGGCCCATGTACTACTCAACCGAAGTCAAAGAAGCCGCCAAACGCCTGTTTCTGCGCCGTCACAAGGCCAAGGAAATTCAGGCGCAGTTGAACCTGCCCAACATCCGGATCGTGTACCACTGGATCCGCGTTGGTGGCTGGGAAGACATGCTGACGGATGAAGAACCGCTGACCGCCGTCAGCCGGCGTATCACCTTGCTTCTGGAGAAAGCCGACTCGCTGACCAAGGGCGAGCTGGACGAACTGGACCGGTTGACGACCGTCCGCGAACGCTTGGTTAAGCAGTGTGTAAAGCCGGTGGTCGCGCCGGTCGGTGATGATCAGGATGACGATGGCCATCGCCGCGATGATCAACGAGGTGAGCGACGGGAGCGTGGCAAGCGCGACGGCAAGAAGCGGGAAAAGAAGGTCAAGAACGACGTCAGCGAGCTGCGCGAAGTGGACTTTCTCGACAAGTTCATCAGCAAAATGTACGGCTACCAGAAAGAGCTGTTCGCCGCGAAACAGAACCCGCTGACCGCCAGGATCCGGAACATCCTCAAAAGCCGCCAGGTGGGCCTGACCTACTACTTCGCCGGCGAAGCCTTCATGGACGCAGTGCTGACCGGCGATAACCAGGTGTTCCTGTCGGCCAGCCGCGCCCAGTCCGAGATTTTCCGCAGCTACATCATCGCCTTTGCCCAGTCCTGGTTCGGCCTGGAGCTGACCGGCAATCCGATCGTTCTCAGCAAGGACGGCAAGCCCTGGGCCGAGCTGCGCTTTCTTAGCACCAACAGCAGCACCGCGCAGGGTCACCATGGCCATGTGTACGTCGACGAATATTTCTGGATCCGCGACTTCGAGAAACTGAACACCGTGGCCAGCGCCATGGCGACCCATAAGAAGTGGCGCAAAACCTATTTCTCCACACCCAGCGCCGTGTCGCACCAGGCCTATCCGTTTTGGCAAGGCGAGAAGTTCCGCAACAGCAAGCGCAAGAACGCTAAGGAGCCATGGCCGAGCGATAAGCAGATCTCTGCCGGCGCGCTGTGTCCGGACGGTCAGTGGCGCAAGGTGATCACCATCCTGGACGCCATCGCCGGCGGCTGCGATCTGTTCGACCTCGAGCAGCTGCAGCTGGAGTACGACGACGACAAGTTCCAGCAGCTGTTCATGTGCAAATTCATCGACAGCAGCCAGAGCGCGTTTTCCCTGGCAGATCTGGAGCGCTGCTATTCGGACCTGTCGTTGTGGGCCGACTTCGATCCGGACGACCCGCGCCCGTATGGCAACAGCCCGGTCTGGATCGGTTACGACCCGAGCCGGACACGCGACGACGCGACGTGCGTGGTCATCGCACCGCCGCTGGAGAACGGCGGCAAGTTCCGGATCCTGGAGAAGCACAGCTGGCGTGGTCAGTCATTCAAGTACCAGGCCGAGCAGGTCAAGAAGCTGACCGAGCGCTTCAACGTTCAGCACATCGGGATCGACACGACCGGCATCGGCTACGGTGTCTTCGACCTGGTGCGTGACTTCTACCCGCGTGCGACCTCGATCCACTACAGCCTGGAAACCAAGAACCTGTTGGTGCTCAAGGCTCAGGACACCATCCAGGGCAGCCGCATCGAGTGGGACGCCGGCTGGAACGATATCGCCCAGGCCTTCCTGACAATCAAGCGCGGCACAACCGCCAGCGGCCAGGTGACCTACAGCGCGTCGCGAACCGACGCGACAGGTCACGCGGACGTGGCCTGGGCGGTCATGCACGCCCTGCAGTACGAACCCCTCAACACGGACAAAAAGCGGCGCAGTCGCTACGCACTCACTGGATCAACTTCCCATGGCAAAACCCAAAACCCTGCAGCAGGAAAAACCGGCGCAACGGCCCATGCGTGCATTCACATTCGGTGCGCCGGAATCCGTGCTGACCGACAACATCGCGCAGTACCTAGGCGTGTTCGCCAGCGACGACGGTCGCATCTTCACGCCGCCAGTCTCACGCAGGGGGCTTGCCAAGCTGCTCAAAGCCAACGCACACCACGGCGCGATACCGGGGTTCAAACGCAATCTGCTGCTGCGTGAATTCATCCCTTCAGCCGGTCTATCGGTGGCCGATATGAGTCGGGCCGCGCTCGACTTCATGGTGTTTGGCGAGGCGTATTTCTACCGCGTCCCTAACATGCTGGGCCAGATCCTGGAGCTGACCCATTTGCCGGCCATCAACATGCGGGTGAGGGTCGACGGCGGGTTCGTCCAGTTGGAGCAGAACGGACGGGAGACCGAGTTCGAAGAACACGAGATTGAACACATCCTCAATTACGACGTGGAACAGAATATCTATGGCGTGCCCGAGTACCTGGGCGGCCTGCAGGCACTGTTGCTCAATGAGGCAGCAACTCTTTTTCGTCGTCGCTACTACAGCAATGGCGCTCATGCCGGATACATCTTCTACACCAACGACCCGAACCTGACCGAAGAGGACGAAGACGAGCTACGTGCCCAGATCACGGCCAGCAAAGGAGTGGGCAACTTCCGGTCGATGTTCGTCAACATTCCGGGCGGTTCCGAGAAGGCCATCCAGATCATCCCGGTGGGTGACTTTCAAGCCAAGGACGAACTGGAGAAGGTGAAGAACATCACGCGCAATGACGTGATCGCGGCTTGGCGTATGAACCCGGCTTTGGCCGGAATCATCCCGGAAAACAATGGGGGGTTTGGCGACATTGAGAAGATCGATCGCGTTTACACCAGCAATGAGATCAGGCCGATCTGTCAGCTGTTCGACCAAGCCAATGCAACGTTGCGCGAAGACCGGCGGTTCTCCTGGCAGTTGGTGCCGGTGACACCAGCAACGGCTTGATATGACCGAAACCACAGATAATGCCACTACGGGTATGGCAAAATACTAGCGAGAAGATGGCCCTGGGGAGGGAACATGAGAATTTATTGCACAACGTGTGGGCACAAGGGACGCATTAGCTCTCGGGAGGAGGTTACCAAAGCTTATGTGAAGTTGTACTGCCAGTGCCTTGATGCGAAATGTGGACACACATGGGTGGCCAATTTGATGTTTTCACACACGCTGAGGCCGTCTGCACAGCAGCTGGATGTGCTGTTGTTTGACCGATTACGTGATTTGACACCGGATAAACAGAAGGAATTGTTCGAACAGCTCGGAAGGCAGGCTGTTGCCTGATGGACCACCGACGCCATGACGGCGGTCCATACACGTTCGGTACGTCTAAAGAATGATCAACTCAGACTTGTTCCTGTTCCAGGATTACAAGTCCAGAGGTGAGACGTACGAGTTGATGTTGATCACGCTCTGATATCCGCCGATGGAGCTCAATAAGAAGTCGCTCCTTCCGACTAATTATCATCCACTCGCGCTCCTCTTCGGCAACACAGCCGTTTTCCACTTCAACCAGATCTAACATGTGAACCGCTCCATTCTGTAAATTCCGGAGCGGACGTAGACGGCATCTGTAGAGCCAAAACCGTGGTTGGACACAATTTTAAACGATTACTTCAATTGTCCTGCGCTGTCTCTTTCAGCCACTGCACCCAATGCATCAACCATACGGTGAACTGTTTCTTGGTCATGGAGAGGCAGAGCTCTGACACGCGTGAGCAAGGCGGCTTCGTTTTCGGAGATATCCGTAATGCTTGGGGCGCTTCTAACGCCTGTCACGACATATAGAACATCAAGACCCACGCCGTGCAGGGCTTTCAGGTAGCCGGTGTCGGGTCGCCGCTCGTTCCGCTCATAGCTTCCCTGGGTATTCCGTGTAACACCGCCAATTTGGGCCATTTCCTCTTGTTTAAGACCCAGTCGATTCCTTTCTTCACGCAAGCATTCGCCCGCGCTCAGATCCGAGAACTCCCCCGAAGACAATTTTTTCAAACATAAGACCCTTTACAAGACAAATTATCTGGTCATAATCGGCGCTGTACGAACACCAACCCACACCAACACACACGAGCCAACACTATGCCCGTCACTCTCACACCCGAGCAAGCCCGTGAGTCCCTTGATCGTCGAGGTGAAAGCATTGCCGAGTTCAGCAGAAAGCACGAATTGAACAAGAACTTGGTTAGCGACCTCTTGCACGGTCGCAAAAAAGGTCGCCGAGGGGAGGCACATCGCGCCGCCGTATTGCTGGGAATCAAAGACGGCGTGATTGAACAGTAATGGCGCGGATCAGCAGGGAAAAGCAGAACATGAAAAAAGCAGTTCTAAAGACTCGCCGCGAAGTAGTCAGCGCAATTATCTGCAGTTACCCAGGTGGGCGGGAGTGCGCAGCCGCTCGAATCGGTCTGGCATTAAAGAAGTTCGACAATCACGCCTATGAGAACAACAACAGCCGGCCGCTGACAGACGCTCAGCTGTTCCAGCTTGAGCAAGAGGCAGGGACACAACACCTACCAAACTACGTCGCGTCAATGTATGGCGGCTTATTCGTCCCTGTTGCTGATCCTGAGACATTGGATAACGTCGAAATGTATGCCCTATCGATTCAAGCGTCAGCAAAGCGGGGTTGCGTCGACCAAGAGATTGCCAAGGCACTCGCAGACGGTTGCATCAGTGAGGCCGAGGCAGAGCACATTCTCAATGCTCACAACCTTCATATGGCAGCGCGGCACTCCGAAGTGCTGGCAGCCATCGACCTTTACCGCGCAAAGTCAGGGACACCGCAATGAACAACTCGCCTGCAGTTAAGGATTTTCAGGACGTACTGAAAGCAGCGGCGGTGCAATTCCTGCAGCGTCATCATGCCGAACACCTGACCTATGACTATCACTTGCGTGAGCGGGCTACCCTGTTTTTAACCAGCGGTTTCAACGTGGTTGATCACATAGCCTCGCGGATCGTTGATCTTGCCGTCAGCGACATTACGGCTATCTGTGATCGTCAACAGATCGATACGGCAGGCAGCACCTCCACGCACGCCGTCATCGTTGATCCAGAAACAGGTACTGCGTGGGCAATCCCCGTCAGCCTGATATTTGAACGCATCGTCGGATCAATCGACTGCGCCCGCTACCGCGTCACCAATACCTAATACCAACCAACACATACGAGCCCTACCCAATTGCATCGTGGGTATGGGTGAACTGCGCCCGAATTCGAGGTTTAACGATGGCCAACGTCGTGATCGTCACCACCCAATTGCCCAAAGCCCAGGCCAAGGCGCTGCTGGAAGCCCTGCGAGAGCAGTACCGCTTGAGGCTCAACGAATACTGGTACGACGATCAATACCGCTTCGTCGCGGACGGCCAACGTCATGGAGCGATTCTCGCGCGAGTCCCTGAAATGGCTGCACAAGTGCGCCTCATGGCAGCCCTGTCCCACAGTTTGAAGGCCGTTAATTAATGACCGTAATGAAAGAGAAACTACGAGCGAAGGTCATAGAGCGCCTGCAGCTCGATTTTGACTTAAAGGTGCGTACCGGCACTAACTACATGCGAGGCGGCACCTGTCCAAAATGCAAGAAGAAAGAGCTGTACGCTCGCCACGATAACCCTTGGCAGATCCGCTGTGGCCGACCGGAGCGCTGCGGTCACATTGAGCATGTGAAAGATCTGTACGAAGACCTGTTCGAAGACTGGAGCAAGCGTGCGCCTGCGACAGACAATGATCCAACAGTGACGGCTCGGGCTTACCTTGAGTTCGCCCGAGGCTTCAACGTCGGCCCTATGACCGGATGGTTTAGCCAGGAAAACTACGTTAACCACGAATCAGGCGATTCGAGCGCAACTATCCGTTTCCCGCTACCGAACGACGGTTATTGGGAACGCTTGATCGACCGTCCAGCTCGGTTCGGCAAGATGAAAGCGCGCTTCAAACCCAAATATAGCGCCTTGGGCCAATGGTGGTGCCCGCCTGATGTTGACCTCGCTATCGTCGATGAACTGTGGATCGTCGAAGGGATTTTCGACGCCGTGGCGCTGCGGCAGAACGGAATCGCGGCAGTCTCCGCCATGTCGAGCACCAGCTACCCCGCTCAGGCTCTGGAACAGCTCGCAGCTCAACGCAAGAACAACCTCCCCCTCCTGGTTTGGGCGCTGGACAACGAACCCTCCGCACTGGGCTACCTGCAGCGCTGGGTAAAGCAATCACGAGAACTAGGCTATAGCTGTGCGGCAGCGCTCGTGCCCCAGAACGGTCGCCGCAAGGTTGACTGGAACGACCTTCACCAGCGTTGGGGCTTTGAAGATACTGATAAGCGTGAGCAGCGCCGCCAGCGTGATCTTGACGTCGCTCGTCACGAAGGTGATCTGCTGCTGGCTCCCTCGCCTCGTGAAAAGGCAATTTTGATGTACACCTGGGAAGACTCCACTTCGGAATTCCATTTTGAGTTTGCCAACAGGATGTACTGGGCGAAGTTCGATTTGTCGAAGCTGGAGGACGAGCAGCGGGCGCTTCTAAAAAGTGACGATCATGATGATCAGTTGATGAACGACCGACAGGCACGAACCAAGGTTCTGGAATCTGTATGCGCCTTGAAGATGATTGCTAACTGCCATTTTGAGGCGCTTTACAAGCAAGTGAACGACGTGACCGGTGATGCCTGGTTCTATTTTCAGGTAGACACACCCAATGACAACGCCCCCGAGAAGTTCACCTTTACACCGAAACAGATATCGTCGAGCAGCGAATTCAAGGCGCGCCTGATGTATGCCGGCGCGACGTGGCTCGGCACACAAAAGCATCTGGACCAGATCGTCATCCGTCAAACCGAAGGTCTGAAAACGGTCGAAACCATCGACTTCATTGGCTACAGCAAAGAGCACAAGGCGTACATCTTCAACGACTACGCCGTGCAAGGCGGCAATGTCTACAAGGCCAACGACGAAGACTATTTCGAGTTCGGTCAGACACGCGTCAAATGCCTGATGAAGTCGATCAAGATAAGCATGGCCAGCACCTCGAAGGGCTACCGCGACGATTGGTTAGCGAGTCTCTGGCTATGTTTCGGTGAAAAAGGCCTGGTCGCCCTGACGTACTGGTTCGGCTCCCTGTTTGCCGAACAGATCCGCGCCGACTACGAGAGTTTTCCCTTTCTGGAAATGTCCGGCGAGCCTGATTCCGGCAAAACCACGCTGATCAAGTTCCTGTGGAAACTGTTCGGCCGCATCTATGAAGGTTTCGACCCAGCCAAAGGATCAATCTCCGGGCGCAGCCGTGCGATGGGCCAGGTATCCAATATACCGCTGGTGCTGCTTGAAGCCGATCGCAACACCGATGCCGAGAACGCCAAATCGTTTGAATGGGACGAATTCAAGGACTATTACGGCGGAGGGCTGCTACGCACCCGAGGGGTCAAGAACAACAGCAATGACACCTACGAGCCGCCCTTCCGCGCGTCGATCGTCATTGCCCAGAACGCCGGCGTTTCAGGTCATGAAGCGATCCTGAGTCGCATTACCAAACTCTACTTCGCAAAACCCATCATCACCGAGGAAAGTCGGGCAGCTGCTGACGCGCTGGTGCAGACCGAGGTCGGAGACGTCAGCCACTTTATGGTTAAGGCGATGAAGGCCGAACACAAGGTGATGACACGCTTCGCCGAGGTCTATCCTAAACATCGGGCCGAACTGTGGGCCAGTAAGAAACTCACCTCGGACCGCATCATCCGCAACCACAGCATGTTGCTCGCACTGCTGGATTGTCTGCAGCTGGTGCTGACAGTGCCTGAGCCCATGATGTGCCAGACCCGCCAGTACATAAGCGGCATGGCCAGCGATAGACAGGCGGCGATCACCACCGATCCGCAAGAACTGAACGACTTCTGGCAGGTATTCGATTACCTGGAATCCCTGCCTGGCAGTCCACTGGTCAATCACAGCAAAAATCCCGGCGTCATCGCCATCAACCTCAACCAGTTTGCCGAGGTCGCGCATGAGCATCGCCAACGCATTCCCGATCTGGCCACCCTGCGCCGAATGCTCAAGGACGGCAGGACGCACAGGATGATCGACGCCAGCAAACCTACCGAGAGCATCATTCGAGCAAACCTACAGGCGCGGACTCCCATGAGCCCTATACCCCAGTCCGTACGTTGCTGGCATTTCAAAACTTGAGAGGACGCCATGCAGATTCAAGTAATGAGCGAGCTCCCGCTCGATCCTGCTGTCGACCCGGTCAGCATGGTGATTGCCGCACTTAAACGAACTGAACACGGCTACCCGGTAGTACATGCCGATGCGTATGCCGTAGACGGTCTTCTGGAGATTTTGGAAGTGCGTGCTGCACGGGGTGAGCGGGAAATGATGGTGCTGCAGTGCAGTCGGGAGCAGATCCAGGCGGTACTGGAGTGGCAGTTAGAGGCGGAAGACGATGTCGATTTGGAAGGCCTGATGATTCACTTGGCGCGCAGGACAGGGTAGTAGGTACCACGTGTTGGCACCGACGATATTGGCAAGAGAACGGTACTGAGGAGTTGCAGCTCCCCAGCACCCACCACAACACTAGTACGGCGATGAAGACGGAACACCCAAGCAGCAGCAATTCAAAGGCTAGCACACCGCCCAAAAACCTGCTGACTATCGCTATGGTCGGTACGGCACTGATCGGCTACTTGGTGCAGAAGACCCCGGACACACGCGGTCGGCTGGAGAGTCTGGCCAGCCAAGCGCAGATCCAGGGCGATTTGACCGCCAGCGACGAGCACGTCCTGACGCAGATTCTCGACACCCCCCTCCCCCAGTAATTGAGCCGCCAGGTTCTGGCTTTTGGCACCAGGGCGAAGCGTTACACTCCCTTGGTTGCTGCTTCCTGCAGAGAGCAAACATGAATTCCCCAACAAGCAATGTCCTCACCTTTGAGGACCTGCAGCGCATCACCGGCTACCAGCGCCGCTCCGACGTCGAACGGTCGCTGATCACTCAAGGCATCCGCATGTTCCGGGGTCGCACAGGCCCTTGGACGACGCTGGATCTCATTCACCACGCTGCGGGCATGGAGTCCGTAACCTCAGAGCGTTATGACACCAACATCCTATGAGGAAAGCGCGTAAGCGGAAGCATAATCCGCACATTCCCCCCCACATCGATCAGGCCGCTCTCCCAGCGGCCATTTACTTTGATCATCGCAACGCCGGCGTCTGGTACACGCTGCATTACGACGAGACCGGCAAACAGCGCCGGCGCAATGTCGCACCAGCTGACGTGACGCTCGCCGAACTGCATCAGATCATGGAGCAAACCTCGGGCGTCGACCAAGGCACTTTGCGCTACGTCTGCGCTCAGTTTCACCTGAGCGATCGTTACAAAAGACTCAGTATCAAGACTCACAACGACTACTGCTACTCGCGGGACGTCCTGCTGAGCATCCCAACCCGGCTGGGCAAACCACTGGGGGATCTACTGGTGAAGAAATTCACCGCAGCATTGATCCAGCGGATTGTCGATCGCCTGGCCGACGAGGGCACACCGTCCAAAGCGGCGCATGTGCTGCGCTACCTGCGCCGCGTCCTGCAGTGGGGCCGCAACCGGGGCTACCTCGACAGCAATCCGGCGCAGGGGATCGAAGCGCCGGTGGAGCGCAAACGTCGGCGTTTACCAGAGCATCAGGTCATGGAGGTGCTGGTCGACCGTGCCTTGGCGTTCGGTCGATTGGCGCGGAACGAGAAAGGTGGCTGTCCGGAGTACCTGAGCTACGTGATGGAGATTGGTTACCTGTGCCGTTTGCGGGGCATTGAGACCATCACCTTGACCGATGCCCATGAACTGGCCGAAGGGATTATGACCAACCGGCGCAAAGGCAGCCGGGACAACATTGTCCGCTGGACGACGCGACTGCGCGCAGCTTGGGAAGGGGCGAAGGCTTACCGGGCCAAGGTTTGGGCCAGTAAATCAACAGTCATTCCGATTCGTCCCGATCGACGCTACATCATCGTGGCCAGCCATGGAGGGGCTTTGCGCAAAACTAGCCTGGACACGGCCTGGCAACGGTTTATCACCTCAGCCATCGAAGACGGCACCATAACGGCAGAGCAACGATTCGGCCTACACGACCTTAAACGGAGGGGTATTACTGACACCGCAGGTACGAGAGCGGACAAACAGGAAGCCAGCGGTCACCGCGATGGAGCGATGATGGACGTCTACGACCTCAGCATACCGCTGGTCAATGCTTCTGACATGAATTGACTTGAGAGCGGGAAGCTCAGACACGCGAAATTATGACCCTATCTAATCGACGCAGCTCTCGAAGATAGCGCGCTGCGCATCATATTGAATAGGTTGGGAATTACTTAAGCGATATCGGCAATTGCGCTTGTGAAAGCATGCACCTGCGAACGGGACAGACATTTCAAAATACCAAAATGATTGATTTGCGCAATCAGTGCGGGGCGGGCGGTAGGATCACCCGTAATAAACCGTAGGCAAAGCACATCCAGAATGAGCCGAGCCAACTCTGGGTTTTCGCACGCGGAGACATCAAAGGCTTTATCAATCGCAGCAGATAAATTAGCCACAGCGGGGTTGCCACAGCGCAACAGACGCAAAGTCTCTTCATGCTTGGGGGTAATAGGAAGAGGCACCTTATTTCTTTCCTGACTTATGTTTCGCGTCGAGCCACTTGGCGCGTCCATATTAGACCAGCCCCGCGATTTCTGGTATCCCGAAAGCACCAAAAGGCCACCATTCACGCACCTACGACAATATTCTCGATCATGGCTCTCAGTGCTCCGTACTGAATACCTTGGCGCATGATCAAGCGAGCTTCCGGATCTGTTCGGTAAACTTAATGACCTGTTGGGGCGACAGACAGTTCAGGTCACCGAAGGTCTCCAAGTGCTCGATCATCGCATCGTGACTGCCCGGTTCACCGGCGACCATACGGCGGCAGGTCTTTTCCAGAATGAGCCTGGCCAGTTCGGGGCTGTCGGTGCGTGAAGCGTCAAACGCCAAGGTGATCGACATAGCCAGCTCGCCCAATTCAGGCAGGGCACGTTGCAGGGCCCTCAATGCGTTCAATTGGCGGGCAGTAATGGGTAACGACACAATTACCTCCTGGCGCTGCGTGATGCTCCAAATCATGAGCGTCGTTAATGGTAGTCCAGGCAGCGGGGTGTGGCGTCCAACAGACGCAAAAAAGCCCGCCAGAGCGGGCCTTTCTGTGGGGGGCGATTAAACATAGGGCGCGTTACTCGAAGATAACTGGACCGAAGTCTCTGGCTTAGCAGATTGACTACTGCGACGACAAGGGTTGTTCTATTTCTTTCAGCAACTCATCGCGGGTCCAGATCAAAATCTCGGGTTTGCCCTTTTCGATAACACTTGCGAGATGGAGTGTGTTCCCAGCATTGAGGTATTGATGTACCTGACGCAGCATCGCGGTATTGTTGGGAAAGTCTTCCAAAACGATCTGGGCATGTGGCTCGCCGTCTCGTAACCACGGCTCGCCGGTTACATACACCAGCTGAACAGGAAAGTCCTCTAGGCGCTGCTTGGTCTCCCGCTTTATCTTCATCCATAAATATTCTACGTAAGAGGGAATCCCGAGCTGATCGCGTTCCCATTTCTGAACGGTAAAGCGGCTGACGCCAAATCGGGCGCCTGCAGCTTCTTGAGTAAGGTTTAGCTCTTTTCGCCAAGCGCGGAACTCAGATCCCAACATTTCATTCTCCCACCAATATCTGTTGATAATAACACATAAAAATGTTGAACAATCAACATTTCTTCGCGAGTGTTGATTGGAGGGATATAGGCGGAGTGGACATGCAGGTCTGGTCGTAGAGTAAGGTACGAGCATCGCTGCTCTGAGGGCAGTCTAAGCACAGCTATGGTCGCATCACTGCGAGAGACGAGTATTGAGGAAACGGGATGTTCTGGAGGAAAAAGAAAGTGCCCGAGGTTCCCGAAGATCAACTGTTTGCCCAGTTGATCACTGTGGCCCACGCCAGCGGTGACCAACGCACCGAATTGTTATATCGCACGCTGCTGGTCGCTTTGGAAGCTGAAAAAATCCGCGCTGCGATACGGAACATTGTCGACAATTACAGCGATGGCTTGAGTGATTTGACTCATGATGCGTGCCACCTTTTATCAGCTCCGCTAGCCAGTGAACTGGAAACATTGGAGCGCCTGGTCATCGACAATTTTGAATCAGTAGAAGATCTAGCTGATCGGGCTCAAGACGTGTTGATTAAGCTGACCCCTCTGCACGCAGCAAAAAAGCCATAGCCGGCCAGTCAAAACACCACGTAATAAGGTTTGGTTATGTCAGGCAGACCGGGATGTTCGCCAAAGCGCCACGTAATAAGAGAATCTGCAACCTTTTGATTTTATTGTTAAAAGCATCTTCCTTGTAATCAGTAGGTCCCGGGTTCGACTCCTGGTGCCGGCACCATACAAGGTTTCAAAGGTGGCTTTCACAGCTTTTGATATCTCCGAAAAACCCGCCTTTTGGCGGGTTTTTTCGTTTTGGGGTTCCATCGGTTTCCGTCAGAAACTGGTGGATTCCAACCCGTTTAAGGGTAGAGTTTGGGGTAAAGGTCACTTCGATAAGAGGGAGTACCCTTATGTCGCGCACCACTGCTCCGCTCTCCGACGCAGCTTGCCGCTTGGCAAAACCTACAGACCGCGCCTACAAGCTTTTCGAAGGCGATGGCCTCTACCTCCTAGTCCAACCCAATGGCCGCAAAGGCTGGCGGCTCCGTTACGTCAAACCTGACGGACGCGAAGGACTGACCTCGTTCGGCAACTACCCCGTCATTGGCCTCGCCGATGCGCGCCGCAAGCGCTTTGAAGTTAAGCGAATGCTGGCGGATGGCGTTGATCCTATAGAAACCAAGCACCAAGCCAAGGCGGAAGCCGTAATCAAAGGCAGAACCTTTGAAAGCGCTCGGTCTTCATATCTCAGCGATCCGTTTGTCCACGCGGGTCCATCCAAACAGGGCTGCAAAGCCGCCCTGTTTGGATGGACCTCACTTAAAAAATCTAAAGCCCACGCAACTATCTGTGGAAAACTACTGATTTCCACAGGTGGATAATTTCATCCACAGCCGCAGAACGCCTGAAAACTCGATCCTTGACCCGAATTATCCACAGGCGCAGAAAAGATCGGGCAAAGCGCTGTCGTTGACAGTAACCCAGGTAGCCAGAACCTTTAAGGCTACGCCACACCATGGTGGTTCTCCCAAAGTGCATTAGCGTCTGGCGGCTCGTACGGTCACAGCGATGTGATGGATGCCTACTTTTACCAGTGTGCCCACTGCGGCAACTCATACCCCTTATAGCTGCTCTGCAGCAACCTATCCGCGTGGTCATTTCCTTGCGCCAACCTGCGCCCGTCTCTTTCTTCCGGAAAGAGACGGGCGCTCCTACCGCTGCTGCAGCCCAACTCGTACAAGGCTTTGCGGCATTTCCCCTCGTGACAATCGGCGTGACAAACACCGAAGTCACCAACAACAGCGATGCAGATGATGGTGCCGCAGCCCAGGGAATGGACTGCACCTGGCTGACAGTCAGGTATGCCCCAGTCATCACCTCACTGCCTTCACCCGACTGAGGATCTCGCGGCGCTGGCCTCGTCAAACAGTGCAGCCTCCGCCCGCCCACTTCTTCAGAAGTGCTCAGGAGGTCAGATCATGAGATGCCCAAGCTCCCGGTCGTAAAGAGCCGCCAGTCCCGCGTTAGTGGACAACCCTCATAGGTCGCAGGGGCCTTGATCCCTGATAACACTCAACATCCGTGGCGGGATGACGTGGGGGAGGGTTTTAAAAGTTTTTGCTTCGAGAGGAGTTTGATCATGGCCTTGGTCGGTAGACGGGATGGGCGAAATTTTGGGTATGGTCGGCAGTTGAGTTATGCCGGGGTGCAGGCATTGAAAGACATGTTCGGCGGTGGGCATTACGGGACTGTCAAAGCACACACTGATCGCTAGCAAGCGTTTGTGCGCTGGTGTCGGTCCGAAGATCGGCCGGGATTCAACGATGCGAGGAAGATCGACCGGCAGACCTTGCTGGACTACACCGGGTATCTGCGCCAGCAAGTTGAACATGGTGAGCTTGCCATCGCGACTGCGCAAAACCGATTGTCCAGCGTCAACCGAACCATGGCAGCGCTTCGTGGTGATCAGTATGTGAAAGTGCCGAGCGCGAGTAAGGCGCTGGGAATGCGGCGCACCAGTGTCCGCACAGCATCTCCGCAAGGCCAAGACCGCGATCAGGTGAAGTGGATCGTAGAGGTGCTTTGCGAAAACCTGCAGCCGCGCGCAGCGGCCATCGCTCAGTTAGCGCGAGCCACCGGTATGCGCTTGCGCGAGGCGATTTTGGCCGACCTTCCGCGTCTAAAACGGGAAGCCAAGCAACTCGGCAAGATCAACATCCAGGACGGCACCAAAGGTGGCCGTTCAGGCGCGTCAGCACCTCATTGGATTGCGGTAAATGATCATATTCGTGACGCACTGAGGTTTGCCGAACAGGTCTCGCCCGACGATAGCCGCAACCTGCTTGCACCGAACGAACGCTACCTCGATTTCTTGCAGGGAATCGTCCGCCCCGCACGGGACATCCTCCATAAGCACAACCTCAAAGGCTTCCACGAATTGCGGGCAGCCTATGCGTGCGAACGCTATGAGCAAATCACCCACCATCCCGCCCCCATCAACGGTGGTCATTGCTATCAACTCGACCGACGCCTAGATCAGGATGCCCGAATGCAAATCAGCTACGAGCTGGGACACGATCGTATCGACGTAATAACGGCATACATTGGCGGCAGAGCATGAGCAAGCCATTCGATATGGAGTTGTTCCTAGCGGGTGTTCTGACAGGATCGCATTCCACACGCCAGCGTTACATTCGCCAAGCGAAGGCTATCCAACAATAGCTAAGCGCTGGCAACGCGACAATCCTTGGACTTGGCCGCAGAAGCACTTCGCATGGTTTCTAGATCACTTCGTAAACCTGCACGCAGAGTCGACGCGTTATTACTATCTGCTGACCATGCACTTACTTGCTTATCGCCTAGGTAAATCTTGGCAGTTTAACAGTCACTTACGACGATCATAAAAGCAACTATCCTCTCCACAAAAAATTCCGACGCCTATATTTACACGGCTCATAAATAACTTTACTCATCAAGCACCGCTGTAGGTCCTGATATTGAACTTCCCAAGAAATCAAAAGCGCTACATAACAGACATATCGCGTTCGCTACGTCCTTAAAAACTCCAAACCTAGATTAACCAATATATAAGACCCGACTTAGAGGTAGCGCCTCATTTACATTGACAAATATCAAAATGGACATAATAGTGGCATTTGGTTATCATGCAAGAATCTGAGCGCATCTGAAACAACTTAATACAAGGAAGAAGTTAAACATGTATATTTCCGTTGAGCAGTCCCACAAACTGGACACGATAATAAAAAGCTATGAGGTTGCACTTCGCAGTTTCATATCAGACATAATGGCTCGAAAATATCAAAGCCACGCCTTATTTGATCAGACGCTAAAATCAATATCGATATCAAATAATCTAATTTATGCAAAAAAATTCTCTGCAAAGCTTAGGAAGTTCACATCTACATCAAGTGAAATTTATTCGCTAATTTCAAAATGCAAAGCATCGCTTGATAACAACACATTTGACAATGACGTGCCGTACGTATCTGAACTAATAGACCTGATGCTTATATTTTTCAGTCTCCACTTCTCTGACAAAGAGATCGTGAAGGCCTTCAGTTCCATCGAAGAATTTCACTACTGCTGCACTATTTATCATAAGACAAGAAACAATCTATCCCATCCAGCATCCCACCCAATTACAATTTCTGACGCAAACAAAGTTGTATATTTCATCGAGAACGGAATTGCAACGCTTAACGAAAAACTTTTCTGGTATGCATCTAAAGCATACATTTCAGAGCACATAAAAAACTATAACAATCATGACAATGACGGATTCCCCAAACATCATAATTTAGGCTTGGCGCCTTCAACTCATAAAAGCCTTCTCTGTCGCGAATCAGTTATCTCTAACCTATATGAAGCACTATTAGGAAGTAATGTCCGACAAAGACTTGCCGGCTCCGTCGTATTATATGGTTATGGTGGAGTTGGCAAAACGGCTATTACAACTGAATTTCTTTATCGCTTGATTAGAGACCGAAAAGACAACAAGCACAAAGATCTAAGCTACCTGTTATTCTTTTCTAGCAAAGATGAATATCTAAGATCAAACAATACTTCAGGCGAGCTTTATATCGACTCGGCGAAGCCTGAATTCTCAACACTAGAAGATTTACAATCGCTTATTTGCAAATGCTTAGACATTGAAAATGTCTACGAAATAAAAGAGCGCGGTATTATTGCAATTGACAACATTGAAAACATTGAAAACTCCGAAAAACAAAAAATCATTGATTTTATAAAAGCACTTCCAAGAAACGTACAATTTATAGTCACGTCACGAAATGAAGAGTCTTGCGAGGAGAAAATCCACGTCGAAGAGTTTAAAAACGATGACACTGGTGTAACCTTTGTAGAGCAAATGGTCGAATCTGAAGGGTTCGATATAAATCTGCAATTAGGAATGGCCGGACAGATACTAAACGCATCGAAGGGTAACGCGTTAATTATCATTCAAATATTGAATATTGTAGATCGTCAAGTTTCAACATTCACAAGCATCACCACTTCACTCGAGAGTATGCGATCAAAAAACTCGGAAATGATCGCAAACTTCATGTATAAGAACACATTCGATGCTGCACTTAAATATTTATCATCGAACGGACACCCCATTAACGAATTACTGCAAGTAATATCCTTGTATGATGAACGAATAGAACTTTATTCGATTAGCAAGCTTCTGAGTATAGGGATTGCTGACGCAGAAAGAACCTGCAACTATTTACTAGAGCGCCTAATTCTCAAAAAGACCGGCGAGTATTACGAGCTTAATGAATTTGCCAAACGGTTCGTATTTATTAAACTGCTCCCGGACCGATTTCAGTTGGGGGCTATAAAAGAAAAAATAAGAATACACAAAGAGAGAATGAAATTAAAGTTGGCGCAACTGGACTCCACACTTACCTCAAACTCTGTCCTGCATCGAATAGTTAATGAGTGGCAACCGAGGAACTATATAGACACAATTGTAATTGCCGAATTGTTCTCCATATACGGCCAGGCCATAAAATGCGTAACCCAAAACAACAAAAGAAAATACGAACAATATCTCAAAGAGTTTGACGAACACTCTTTTATCACTAGTCACCCTTATGTCCCACTCCAAAAAGCGCGCCTATACAAAGAAGGCATGTATAAATTCTATAGAAATGACCCCACAATTTTAATGCAAGTCGAAAGACTTTATGAAGAAGCGGTAGAATCTATAGAGTATGATTATCGATACCTTATAGGGAGTTTGGCTCACGCCTCTCTTTTGATGATGTTCGGAATATTTCTTTCTCAACACCTTAAAGAATATAGTCGTGCTATCAGAGTATTGGAAGACGCAAAATATTTTCATGGCGAACTCAGAGGTAAAGGCTGGTTCATAATATGCAATTACCTATCCTTTTCATATAAGAAAATGCATATTTTAACTAGGGAACATGTTTACAGCGAACAGCTCAGCCTAATAGTTTCAGAGGTCATAAAAACTGCTAAAACAAGCCTTCCAAAGCAGGGATTTGATATCAGCCAGTACCAAAAAACCTATTGCTAGGTGGATAACCATCAGTCTGAAGCGCGTGGAATCCTCCGTTTCAGACTGATCCAAACTTTAAAATCTTGAACAGATTAATTTAGAATCTAATAAACTCGTCCATTCTAAGCATTATTTTCAGACTATCTAACGCGGAGCTATCGCACTAATTACAAACCAACATAACCCACAGCCAACCAGAAAACCTTCACCAAGCCAAAACAAATCTGATCTACTAAAAAAGCACCGGAAATAAGTTTTACCACCGACTCAGCGTAGAGTTCATCTTTAATTAATAGATAGTTTGTTACCACAGTAATTTATCAACAATTCGTGGTATTCCAGTCGTCCCACGCGCAGAGTCTAGTGCCAAAAAATCCCGTAGATTTGGATTATGGTTGCTACTTCGCCAAATCTCATAAATATGCTGATTAATACCTATAGCCGCAACGAATCTTGCAGAGTCCCAATTTGCTCGTCCGGCTCCCCGCGGGCTCGGATTTGGTATACCAAGAAGCAAAGTGCCATTCCATTGGTCCCACGTGCGCAAACCGAGTGGAGGTAAATATGTAGCTCGGGATATGTGAAAGTACGAGAGCCCGGAGTGTCTCCCATCTATCATCGGGGCCAAATCTGGAAACAAGCAATGTAATGTCTTGCTTGCAGCAACAAAGCCGCCACTCAACGTCACTGAGCCCGGTGCGGCCAATACGTTAAAGAGGTCTTGCAACTCCACAGACAAAGTAGAATGCGTCGAGGAGTTGATAATGGTGCAAGGCGATGTTGGCAATGGAAGTGAGATATTTTGTATCCAGTTTAGGATCTCAGCAGGAAGTTCATTTAAAACCCCATTTAGCACTGGAAGAGCGACGAGAATCGAACGTTGTGCGCTCATGCCAAAGGCGGTCAGCAGATTATGAATTTCCGCAGCGGCGCTCCCATTTTTAATCCAATTTGCGAGGCTTCCATGGGTAGCAATTCCTTGTGTTCTGCCAACTATAAAGTTTTCATATGTAATATTATAGTTAGCAGTACGTGAGTCCGATGTGTTATACGCCGCAATCATCGCTGGAAGCATCGCCGGCAGCACCGCCAATTGCGTATTCACCGGTACAGGCATCTATTCCACCAAATAAAATATTTTCAAATGTAATGATTAATTATAAATAGGTTACCAGAGGCATAACGTACGACGGCTTGCGTCTAAATTTTTTAAGTCATAGCCTCAGCTTAACCGCTATACAGTAAAATCCGCCACATTCGTAATGCGAATCTGAGTTTTCAATCGCATTCCGTTACCGCGAATGGTCACCGATCGCTTGGTACGGTGGGCATCTACAGCACGTTGATACTGTTCATTAGTCAATATCGCAGACATAAAAGTTCGTTCTCCCTGGAAGTCCGTGACTACTCGGATATAGTTCCTATTACCTTCAGGATCGCGCGAGCGGAGCTCGACTATGGAGCCAGTCACCGTTATATTATCTTCCCCGCGGAAGTACTTCTTAACAAAGGCGACATAGTCCTTTAGCCGTGTAATCTTATCTTCGGTAATCCAACCGGTAGAAGAGGTCCGTATAGAGGCTCCTGTTTCTAAAGAAAACTCAATGGTATCCATACCAGGCCCTAAAATTATCTTCGACAAGGCTTCCAACAGTTCCACATCAAATAGTGAAATGGCATCCGCCATTGACTCTTCGGTGTATAAAGACTCTGTATCGTTGAGTACTCGAGCATTCAGGAATTCAATAGCCGAAAATAATGAAGAACAAACTTTATTCGAGTCAATCGCCTCATGCCCGAATAAATCGGCTTGCCGGAGCGTTATTCTTGGCACCTCGATGCTAGCAATGAAGCTACCGACTTTAGTTTGAAGCAAAAGACATTCGTTTGCAAAAGTACTGGCTGTTACTCTATTAGAGTTATTATCTCCACCCAGCTTAAATTTCGCGCTTTCATATAACCCTGCTCCCATATGGGTCAAAAACTCCCCAAACGCCAAAAGCGGCATCGCACCCCAGCGAGTAGACGAATCCACGAATCGTGATGAGATACGAGCAGGACTTGAATCTGCATTTGAAGCGGCGCTCTCAACCATTTCGCCGAAGCGGCTGTAACCATACAAATCCAATAGAGAGTCAGCAGCTGCATGCAAAAGAGTATCTACACCAGGCTTGGATGAGTCATCGGGTAGCGCAATGGAATACTTCCCCTCTATCCCAAGGGCAGCTGGCGGATAAAAAAAACGAAGTCCCTTGGCTTGACGCCCTTCTACCCATCCTGAGGCGGTGAGAAAAGTCTGGAGCTTTTCGGCGAGGATAGACAGGTCTTCAGATCTATGACTCATACCTCTATCCCCAGCTGCTCGTAGCAAGATCGGACGAAACCGAGCCCAAGACGATTGGCCTTCGGAATCGAAATCCTAATTTGGTGTGCGTTCTCGGTCTCAGTAACCCCCTCATCTGGTAGGTACCAGTATGCGCTTCCAGCAACAGACAATTGGGACTCGTCTATGGCTATACAGTTCGGTGGGGCTGAATCGAGCACTACAAGGATTAGGTGCATGGGCAAAAACTGAGGTCGTCGGGCGACGAGATCATTGTAGGTCTTGGATTCGAGATCAAACCTAATCTGATCACCATCGTCCGTAACTCCAGCAGATGTGGTTGCCTTGAGCTGAAAATCTAGCTTGTACGGGGAGTCAAGATAACGCATCCCCCCTTGGGGAGTGCGTCGCACTGTAACAGGGCAGACAACCATGTCCACTCCATGGTCAAGCGGGGGCTCCGTAACCTTAAATCCATGCCCGTTAGCGAGGATTCGAAGAAATTCCTTCGAGATCGCTTCCTTGATCTGAGCCTCCGTCATATCCCCGCCGTGCCAAATTTTTTGACAGCATAGCGTATGAAAATGCTGAGCGTTAGTCATGAACGGCATAAGGCCATCATCACACCAAGTAACGTTCGACACTCGGGCAAGCGTAACGACACTTCCTTCATTAGCGAGGAAGGCGGGTCACACAGAGATTTGTGTCCTCTCGGGGCAGAAGAACACGCCCCCTTCATGGGAAGCCCGTGGAGCCTCGGACGCCATAGAAGTTAGAAAAACTTGACTTATATAGTCGACGTTGAACGACTTGCGTACAAATTGCACAAATATCCCGAAAGCTACTGAATCCGGATTCGATTCCACTGAAAGCCATAACTAGCTGATTTATTTATAGTTACTAGTTGGGGTACGCCGAATTTTCCAGCGAGCTCCAGACGCCCGAAAAACCTAGTCTAGCCGAAACATACCGTTCGTCTGGTGCCGGCACCATACAAGGTTCCAGAGAAGGCTTTCAAAATCTCTGGACCCCCCGAAAAACCCGCCTTCTGGCGGGATTTTCGTTTTGGGGTTCCGTCGGATGCCGAGGGTAGCCAGCGCTAATAAGGGTACTTTTAAGAATACCTACCAATTCGATATTGAAAAGTACCCTTATGGCTCGCACAACGGCTCCCCTTACCGACAACGCCTGCCGCAGCGGTGCACCCCTTTTTCCTCAGATTTAGTAGCGGAGATATGCACAGTACTCAAAGCACGCTTTAACGATGAGCAGCTTCCGCACCCTCTCCCGCAACATTTCGCCGCTTTATACCAGCCCCTCGTGAACGCCAATTTCTGTAATTCCCCTAATCTGAATCACTGCTTCGCTCATTTCCGATCTATAGCCATGCTGTCGATAAGAATATTCAATCACCCATTTGTCTCTTTTAAGGTACATTCTTCATGTACGAAGTGGAACACGTACTGTCTGCCAATGGAGTGGATATCTATCAGGGTTGGCTCGACACCGTCCGAGACACGCGATCCAAAGCGAGAATCACTACCCGGATCGACCGAGCGGCGCTTGGCCACTTCGGCGTAACGGAGCCGGTGGGTGATGGGGTCTTTGAGATGAAGCTGGATTTTGGGCCTGGATTTCGGGTGTATTACGCGATTCAGGGCCAAAAAATACTTTTTCTCTTGGGCGGCGGTTCAAAGGACAAGCAGCAAAACGACATAGACCAAGCCAAGGCTCTATGGAAATGTCACAAGGTGAAAAAGAAATGACAACCTCTACGCGTTCTCATGATGAAAGCGTTCTGGAAATGCTCCGTGAAGACGAAGCGTTTGCCATCGAATATCTGTCTGTTGCGCTGGAAGAAATCGACGAGGATGGAGGTGAGGACGTTTTCCTTACGGCCATCCGTCGATTGATCGAGGCGAGAGGTGGCATGGGTAATCTCTCAAAGAACACGGGCCTGGCCAGACCCAACCTTTACAGGTCTATCGCTGCTGGCGGTGACCCGAAGCTATCTACCATCCTCAAGGTGCTACAGGCACTGGGCGTGAGAATGTCAAAGGTCGTTTCGCACAGAGCTGACATGGGCAGCCAGAGCTCAGACCAGTGACGATTTCTCCCCCCGAAATGGTGCCGCTTTCACAACAGCGAGCAGTTTTTTGTAGTCGTCAGAGCCATCCGGGAGTGAAGCTGTTTGGCTTTATCTGCTCTCAGCGTTTTGTGAGGATGTTTGCCAGTCGTCAACGCCCACATGCCTGACCAGTATGTAGCCACCACCGTTAGCCACATGGTTCTTGATTTCATAATCCCGCCAGTCCGCCATCTCTCGGCCACAAATGTCTTGCGGCTTGCGCTCGACCAGCCAGGCGGCGGCATTGATGAATTGCCCATGCGAAAACACCGCAATGCGCTGGGCAGGATGCTCCGCAATTTGCGACAGGAAAGACCGCACTCTCGCTATAAATCCTGAAAAAGACTCTGCGCCTGCTCCATCCACAAACGCTGGGTCTGATCTGGTCCAATAAGCCTCAACCCAATTCCGCCTCTGAGCAACGGTCGTGTTGGCGCATCGCGCGGGTTCGAGGTAGGTAAACTCTTGGATGGGCCAGGTTTCAAGCGGGGTGGCAGGGAAAGTAGCTGCGGTCGCCATGGCGGTTGCCTGCGCTCTGGAAAACGGTGAGGCAACAATCAAATCCGGCGCATGTGTGAATGATCGGGCCACTGACTGTGCTTGTTCCACCCCCTTCAACGTAAGAGGAATAGTCGCGTGATCCACACTGGCTTCGCCTGCGTTGGCAGCGCTTTGTCCGTGACGAATTAGTCTGACCTGCTTCATTAATCAGAGACTCGCATGAGTGTAGAGGCTCGGTCCATTCAAGCGTACGTCCACTTCTGGCAAAACCTATCAGCGTCAGAGAGCATACGGGGCGTCCAGGTCGGAAGGCTTTTGCTGCTCGATTTCGTGACACAGGTTGACCAGCACGTCTTCACACATTTTCACAACGGCTGAGCGCACAGAAGATATCCCGATTGATGGCTACAAGATAAAGAGTCGGTGATCTTGGCTATGCGACGCGCGTGGTAATACATAGCAGACCATGAGCTGCCAAGGTGTATCGGGAAAGAACAGCTCCCGATGCAAAGCGCACAGAAACAACCTGAAAACCTTCGCGCCCTCCTGCCCCTCAAGCTCCCCCAACCTCCGTCGATACCTTCCTTACACCCCGCAATCAT
>NZ_LJPW01000107.1 GCF_001400735.1 Pseudomonas caricapapayae | reverse complement strand
CGCAGGAGCAGTGGCTGGCGCGGGTGCCGGGGCGGCGGCCTTGTCCTTGCCTTCGCCACAACCGGCGAGAGAGATAGCGATGGCCAACAGACTAGCGGTTGCCAGAGGCATACGAATCATGACGGAATCCTGCGTCGATAAAGGGAATGGCGGGGNNGTGTATAAGAGACAGGGTAGCCCTGACCTTCATGACAACCTTCGGTCACCACATAGGCTTCCTGCTCGATTGTTTCCACACCTTCGGCAATGACCTGCATGCCCAGGCTTTTACCCAGCTGGATAATGGCCCGCACGATGGTGGCGTCATCGTCGTCATCAATCAGATCCTGCACGAAACTCCGGTCGATCTTGATCTTGTCCAGCGGCAGGCTTTTCAGGTAGCTCAACGACGAATAACCGGTGCCGAAGTCGTCGATGGCAATCAATGCACCAGAGCGGCGCAAACTGAGCAGGTGCTGGGCGGCAGTGTTGATATCTTCCATCAGCCCGGTTTCGGTCACTTCCAGTTCCAGGCTGCGGGGCGGCAGGCGGTAGATCTGCAACAGATTGTTCACCACGCGCGGCAGTTCTGCGTGGTGCAGCTGCACGGTCGACAGGTTGACCGCCATGCGTAGATCGGTGAAGCCCTGATCAAGCCATTCCCGCAGTTGGCGGCACGCCTGATCAAGCACCCACTCACCGATGGCAATGATGGTTCCGTTCTGTTCGGCCAGCGGGATGAATACATCCGGTGGCACCAGACCATGCTCCGGATGTTGCCAGCGGATGAGTGCTTCCACGCCAACGATGCGGTGATCGCGATAGCTGATCTGCGGTTGGTAGACCAGGTGCAACTGATTGCGTGGCAGCGCTTCGCGCAGATCTTTTTCGAGTTCACGACGGCGGCGCATTTCGCTGTCGACGCTGGCGATGTAGAACTGGTATCGGTTACGCGAGCGGGCTTTGGCCAGTGTCATGGTCTGCTCGGCCTTTTGCAGCAGCTTCTCGGTGCTGTCGCCATCTTCCGGAAACAGTGTGATGCCGATGGTCGCGCGCAGGCGGATCTGCTGTTCGCCTACTGCGAAAGGTGCTTCCAGCTCATCTAGAATATTCTGTGCCAGCTCTGCCGCCTCATAGGGTTGCTCGATTTTTGCCTGCACCAGCGCAAACTGATCACCGCCCAGGCGCGCCAGTGCACCGAGTCGCCCGCTGTGGGCGCGCAGCCGGTCGGCCAGCGCGAGTAACAGTTGGTCGCCTGCCTGATAGCTGAATTGTTCGTTGATCCCTTTGAAGTCATCCAGGCCCACGCAGAGAATCGCGACCCTGTGCTGTTGACGTCCCGCGTCTTCCAGAATTCTGTCCAGCCCGGTCTGTAACTGTAGCCGGTTGGGCAGCCCGGTCAGAAAATCATATTGCGCCATGCGCTGCAGGTTGTTCTCCGCTTCGTGGCGCAGATAAGTGTGGCGCTCGATAGAGGCAAGCAGCTGGTTGGCGGTATTGACCCAGATCCCCAGTTCGTTTTTTTCGTGACCTTTGAGCAAGGGCAACTGGTGTTCGCTGGGGCGGTCAGGGTTGATCGCAATCAGGTGTTCGATGATTTTTGACAGCGGCTTGGTCAGCAACCAGTGATAAACCAGATACAGCACCAGGCCCATCGCCAAAGCACGCAACACGCCGGCGACAAAAATGATTCCGGCATTGACCAGAAAGCTTTCGCCGTAATTGGCAGTGTCCAGCGTGATGCGCAGATCGCCGTAGTATTCGCTGTAGGGGCTGCGACCTACCAATTGGGTGGTGAAGCTGCGTTCCTGGCCAAGGATCAGGTCCGTCAGCCATCGTGTTGGAGACGCCTTCAAGGGGCGGTCTTTTTCGGCGAGCAGGCTTTCGTTGGGATGTCCGATCGACGCCATGCGTACGGCGTCATCCTGAAACAGGCCCTCGATGACTTGCATGCCCATCTCGCGGTCCAGGCTGTAGACCGCCTGAGTCGAAGGGTCACGAAACATTCCGAGAATTCGTTCGGCATCGCTCGCGACGGCCTGACGTGTTTTGTAGGCGTCGAAAACAATTTGCGCACAGCTGAGCACGACGCCTACCAGCAGCGCCGAAAGCAGTACAACGCGCAGCAACTTTACCGACAGGCTGTTCTTGAGTTCCAGCTTCAATGGCCGTTCCTTAGTTCGTGTCGGAGGACAGAGCGCCTCATGACCCTCGAAAAGCCAGCGTCTCCCGCCGTGAACTGGTCAGAAGCGGTGCGTCTGGCTGATCTTCGCGTTCCTTGCACCTACTGGCCCAAGCCACCTTAGTGTGTCGGGTGGCCAGATGGGTAACTTGAGCAGAACACTGTAAAGAATTACATCGTGATGCGAGTCAGCTAGCGTTTTCTGACAATACACAAAGTAACAGCGGCAGGCGAAAAAACATTTGCGATTCGTCTGACTGGCAGGTCGATGTCTGACGTCGTTACCCAAACAGATGTCTGGACAGACTATCGGTGTAAGCCCGGCGCATAAAAAACCCGGCGCAAGGCCGGGTTTTTTGCTGATGCTGGAATCAGGCGGCGAATTGCTTGGCCACGAAATCCCAGTTCACCAGGTTCCAGAACGCTTCTACGTACTTTGGACGCAGATTGCGGTAGTCGATGTAGTAAGCGTGTTCCCAGACGTCGCAGGTCAGCAATGGCGTGTCGCCGCTGGTCAGCGGGTTGCCGGCACCGATAGTGCTGGCCAGTGCCAGGGAACCGTCGGCCTTCTTCACCAGCCAGCCCCAGCCGGAGCCGAACGTGCCGATGGAAGTCTTGCTGAACTCTTCCTTGAACTTGTCGAAGGAACCGAACGCCTTGTTGATGGCTTCGGCCAGAGCGCCGGTAGGTTCGCCACCAGCGTTAGGGGCCAGGCAGTTCCAGTAGAACGTGTGGTTCCAGACCTGAGCGGCGTTGTTGAAGATGCCGCCCGAGGAGGTCTTGATGATCTCTTCCAGGGTTTTGCCTTCGAACTCGGTGCCTGGCACCAGGTTGTTCAGGTTCACGACATAGGTGTTGTGATGCTTGTCGTGGTGATATTCCAGAGTCTCCGCAGAAATGTGCGGCACCAGAGCGTCTTTGGCGTAGGGCAGTGGCGGCAATTCAAAAGCCATGGTTTATCTCCTTTCAGGTCAATTGCGGTAATCGCACGGCCGATCACGGGCGGCCAGATACAGCATGCACCGGGAGTTTTACTCTTTTGCGGCGCAGACCCCGGATCATAGCACCGGGTCTGCGGCTTAACCACGCAACAACTGTGTGGGATAGAGGTTCCAACGCGTTTGCTCCGGCGTTCATGAAACCCGTCAGGCAGAACGAATCAACTGGAGTGCCACGCTGAACATCATGATGGCGATCATCACATCCAGTATGCGCCATGTCGCAGGGCGGGCCAGCCAGGGCGCGAGCCACGCCGCACCCAGTGCCAGGCTTGAGAACCACAGCAGCGAAGCACTCGCAGCACCGGCGACGTACGCGCCCGGCGCAGCCTGTTGCGCTCCCAGCGAGCCAATCAGCAGCACGGTGTCCAGGTAAACGTGCGGGTTGAGCAAGGTAACGGCCAGTGCGCTGAGCAGCACGGTGCGCAGCGATTTTCTGGCAGTTGCTGCGCTGTGTTCCAGGCTTTGCCGCGAGCAGGCACGCCGCAAGGCCTGCAGCCCATACCAGCTCAGGAATAGCACGCCACCCCAGCGCGCTACCGCCAGCAATGTCGGGTTTTGTGCCAGCACGTTGGCCAGGCCGAACACACCTGCAGCAACCAGGATGGCGTCACAGACGATGCACAGTAACGCGACGGGGACATGGTGTTCGCGGCGCAGGCCTTGTGCGAGTACAAAGGCGTTTTGAGTACCGATCGCCATGATCAGGCCCGCTGCGATCAGCAGGCCATTGAGGTAGCTTTGCCACATAAAGAGTTTCCATTGAGCAGATTCAGATGGCGATTCTCATGCGTTGAGCGTTATAAGAAAAACCAATAATCTTCATCGCTCATTAGGGAAACTGATGTTCGACTACAAACTGTTATCTGCATTGGCGGCAGTGATCGAGCAGGCGGGCTTCGAACGTGCTGCCCAGGTGCTCGGGTTGTCTCAATCGGCGGTTTCGCAACGCATCAAATTGCTGGAGGCGCGCATCGGCCTGCCAGTGCTGGTGCGGGCGTCGCCACCCAGCCCGACAGACATCGGGCGGCGCTTGCTCAACCACGTCCAGCAGGTTCGGTTGCTGGAGCGAGACTTGCAAAGCCAGGTCCCGGCGCTGGATGAAGAGGGGATGCCCGAGCGTTTGCGAATCGCCTTGAATGCCGACAGTCTGGCGACCTGGTGGGCACCGGCCATCGGCGCGTTCTGTACGCAGCACCGTCTGCTGCTGGATCTGGTTGTCGAAGATCAGGACGTAGGCCTCAAGCGCATGCGCGCAGGCGAGGTTGCGGCGTGTCTGTGTGGCAGCGAGCGTCCTGTGGCCGGGGCACGCAGCCAGTTGCTGGGGGCCATGCGCTATCGCGCACTGGCCAGTCCTTCATTCATTGATCGGCATTTTCCAGACGGCGTCAGCCCTGAAAAACTGGCCCGTTCGGCAGCCCTCGTATACGGGCCGGACGACTTGTTGCAGCACCGTTATCTGGCTCTGCTTGGTGTTGAGGACGGCTTCGAGCATCATTTGTGCCCGTCGTCCGAAGGTTTCATACGTATGATCGAGGCCGGAATGGGTTGGGGCCTGGCCCCCGAGTTGCAAGTGCGCGACCAATTGCGCAGCGGTGCTCTGCTTGAGCTGCTGCCAGATCGCTGCATCGATGTGCCGCTGTACTGGCACCATTGGCGCAATGGCGGACAGCTCTTGACGCGCCTCACCGAACATCTCGCACAACATTCGGCCCACTGGCTGGTGCCGCTGAGCGAGGAATGATCGTCAATACGATCATGTGTAATTCAGACAGGCAGGGTTTTCGCCCTCCTGCAGATGCGTTAATGGAGCGGTAAATGAAGATTCTGGTCACCGGCGCGAGCGGCTTCATCGGCGGGCGCTTTGCGCGTTTTGCCCTTGAGCAGGGCATGAGCGTGCGGATCAATGGCCGCCGTGCCGAAGGTGTCGAGCACCTGGTCCGGCGTGGCGCAGAGTTCATCCAGGGCGACCTCGCCGATCCTTATCTGGTGCGCGCGCTGTGCGATGACGTGGAAGCCGTGGTGCATTGTGCGGGTTCAGTGGGTGTGTGGGGACGCCGCCAGGACTTTATGCAGGGCAACGTGCAGCTTACGGAAAACATTGTCGAAGGCTGCCTGAAGCAGCGAGTGCGAAGGCTTGTCCATCTCTCATCGCCGTCCATTTATTTTGACGGCAAATCGCACCGTGGCCTCAAAGAGGAGCAGGTGCCCAAGCGCTTTCATAACCACTACGCGGCCACCAAATACCTGGCCGAGCAGAAGGTCTTCGGTGCCGAGGAGTTCGGTCTGGAGGTGATCGCCTTGCGGCCGCGCTTCGTCACCGGCGCGGGCGACAACAGCATTTTTCCGCGTTTGCTTCACATGCAGCGCAAAAAGCGTCTCTCGATTGTCGGCAACGGGTTGAATGTGGTGGATTTCACCAGCATGCACAATCTCAACGAAGCCCTGCTCAGCAGCTTGCTGGCGACCGGCTCGGCACTGGGTAAGGCCTACAACATCAGTAACGGGACGCCGGTTCCGCTGTGGGACGCGATCAATTATGTGATGCGGCAGATGCAGTTGCCTCAAGTCACTCGTTATCGTTCATACGGGCTGGCCTACAGCGCTGCGGCGATCAATGAAGGCGCCTGCATGCTGTGGCCGGGACGACCTGAACCTACCCTGTCGAGAATCGGCATGCAGGTCATGAACAGGGACTTTACGCTTGATATCAGCCGCGCCAGGCATTATCTGGATTATCAGCCTCAGGTCAGCCTGTGGACGGCGCTGGATGAATTCTGTGGCTGGTGGCAGGCACAGCACGCACTCTGAATGCGGTGGTGGCACAGTGAGATTAGTTGAGCGCTGTTGTTATACTGCCCGACTTTGGTTTAACAGCTTCCTGAAGGGTTATTCATGCGCAACGATCCATACGACGACGTCGATGACGTTCCCAGCCTGAGCGCCAAGGACGATGATGACGACTTCGCGCCGGGCAATGGCGCACGCGAGCGCACCACGGTTTATTCGCGCACCCCGCCCGTGCTCAAGGTCAAGGCACCGAGCACAGGGCCGTTGTGGGCATTGGTCGGTGCGCTGTTCATTGCTTTTTGCGGTCTTGGCTGGTGGAGCTTTCAGCAGGTTTCCCTGATGGAGCAGCAGTTGGTTGCGACTCAGGAGAGCTTTGCGCGCATCAGCGAAGAAGCGGCGGGGCGCCTGCAGGATATTTCCGGCAAGGTCGTCGCGACCGAAGCGCTCTCCAGTGATGGAGAGGCGCTCAAGCAGCGTATCAAGTTGCTGGAAGCGCAGCTGGAGGATCAGGACAAACAGCGTGAGGGCGTTGAAGGCCAGCAGGGCAGTCTCGACAAGCGTCTGGAACAGATGGCCGCGCAAACCGCTCAGCAGCAGAGTGAAAACGCGCAGTTGCAGGAGCAGCTCAAAAGTGTCGTCGCGGAACTGACCACGTTGAAGGCCGCGCTGCCCGACCTGAAAACTGCACAGGCTGACCAAGGCAAGCTGGATGCGCAAATCAAAAGCGTGGCAGCTGATGTCGCCACCCTGAAAAAGCAGGGCAACCCGTCTGCCGCCGTCGAGCGTCTGGAGCAGGACCTGATGGTTCTGAAAAGCGAGCAGGAAAACCGTCCTGCACCCACGGCAGAAGCCAATACTGCCGAGTTCGATGCATTTCGCGCTCAGGTCACGCGCAACATAAATACCCTGACCAGCCAGATTCAGAATCTGTCGCAACAGCTCAACGCACGCCGTTGACGCTGGGGGCTGTCTGCCGCGATCGGGTCGCGGCAGGCAATGACCCGGCATCATTTTGTACACTCATAAATAGATATGTGCTTGCCAATGAAGGGAGGGTTTACGCTTGTCTGGCTGTTAAACAAATGGAGTTTCAATAATGAATGGAATCAACGACATGAGCCCCGACACGCTGCACCCATCAACCGAAACAGATCGCATCGCCGGTGAAGAGAACCAGCCCAAGAATGTTTCTACCGAGCCGGCAGAACTTGATGCTGAAGAGCAATCCTGGTCAGAGTCACCCGCTTGGGATGATGCCCCCATGCATCCGGACAATCTGGTATCGCCACGCCCGTCCAGGCCGCCGGTAAGGGTCAAGCCGCCGGTAAGACCTCCTGTCAGGGAGGGCGTATCGGCGAAGCCTCCCGTAAAGCCTCCGGTGAAGGTGGCTGATCCGGTGAAGCCCCCTCAAAAACCACCGGTCAGGCCTCCGGTCAAAGCAGCAAACCCGGTCAAACCGCCTGTAAAACCTGTGGTCAAGCCATCCACGGTTCAGCCGGTGCCACAGACCATGCCGCCGAACCCGGCAGCGCCTTCACGTCTGGACAAGCTGCTGGCAGTCGTCAATACCGCAACGGGCGTCCTGCAACTGGTTCAGCCGCTCAACAGTGTGTTCAACCCGGACGGCACGGTCAGCTATCCGAATGGGAGCGTCGAGTCTGCAGACGGCCAATCCGTTGTCCATCCTGACGGTGCTGTGCAGCATCTTGACGGCACGACTGTGCATACCGATGGCTCGATAGAGCACCCGGGTGGCGATATTCAGCACAAGGACGGCACCTGGGTCTTTGCCGATGGTTCGGTCAACTACCCGGACGGACGCTGGAAAATGGCGGACGGTACGATTACCGATGCTGAAGGTAATGTGCTAGGTACCGTCAGGCCAGACGCTACGCTGTAGCGGTCCTTAATGTAAGGTCAATAAAAAACCCTGGCTCTTGCGAGTCAGGGTTTTTTATTACAACGCTGTGTTACAAACGAGGGTAGTCGATATAACCGACAGGCCCTTTGCCGTAAAACGTCTCGGGATGCGCTTCATTCAGTGGCGCATCGCTGGCCAGGCGCTCAGGCAGGTCCGGGTTGGCAATGTAGGGCACGCCAAACGCGATAGCGTCGGCCTTGCCTTGCGCCAGCCAGGCATTTGCAGTGTCCTTGGTGAATTTCTCATTGGCGATGTAGACGCCGCCGAAATCCTTCTTCAATTGCGGGCCGAGACTGTCTTCGGCATCGTGCTCGCGGGCGCAGATGAACGCGATGCCGCGCTTGCCAAGCTCTTTGGCGACGTAACCATAGGTTTCAGCGCGGTTTTCATCCTTCATGTCATGCATGTCGGCGCGGGGTGACAGGTGTACGCCTACGCGACCAGCGCCCCATACCTCAATGACCGCATCCGTCACTTCCAGCAGCAGACGGGCACGGTTTTCTACCGAACCGCCATATTCATCGGTGCGCTGGTTGGTGCCGGTCAACAGGAACTGCTCAAGCAGATAGCCATTGGCACCGTGCACTTCCACGCCGTCGAAGCCTGCAGCCTTGGCGTTTTCTGCACCTGCCCGATAGGCGTCGACGATGTCAGCGATTTCTGCCAGTTCCAGGGCACGCGGGGTCGGCAGCGGGGTGATCGGGCGCATCAGGCTGACGTGGCCTTCAGCTGCAATGGCACTCGGGGCCACCGGGGTTTCGCCGTTCAGGTAGGACGGGTGGGAAATGCGGCCAACGTGCCACAACTGCAGCACGATGCGGCCACCGGCGTTGTGCACCGCCTTGGTAATGTTGCTCCAGCCACGCACCTGATCATTGGACCAGATACCCGGCGTGTCGGGATAACCCACGCCCATGGGCGTCACGGAGGTCGCTTCGGTGAGAATCAGCCCTGCCGAGGCGCGCTGCACGTAATACTCGGACATCATGGCATTCGGCACACGGCCTTCATCGGCACGGCAACGGGTCAGCGGTGCCATGATGATGCGGTTGGGCAGTTGCAGATCGCCAAGGGTAATCGGGTCAAAGATAGTCGTCATGTGTCGAATCCTCGTAATGGATCAATGCGTAGCAGGTGCCAGGTCAGGGTTGCCGGTCTGACGAAAAGTAATCAGCGTGATCAGCAGTGCAAGCACTGCCAGCATGGCGGCAGCCAGCGGTACGCTGGTCAGGCCCAGGCCGTGGGCGATGACGCTGCCACCGACCCAGGCACCGAGCGCGTTGCCGACGTTGAATGCGCCGATGTTCAGGGTTGAAACCAGATTGGGTGCGGCTTTACCGAAGGTCACTACGTTGATCTGCAAGGCCGGGACAGCGGCAAAGGCCGCGACCGCCCAGAGGAACAGAGTGATTTCTGTCGGGATCAGCGCGGTGCTGGTCCAGCTGAGCGCGGTGGAGATCACCGCCATCGAGATGAACACGCCAATCAGCGTCGAGGACAAGCGGCGGTCAGCCATCTTGCCGCCAATCACGTTACCAGCGGTCAGGCCCAGGCCGATCAACAGCAGCGTCCAGGTCACGCCCTTGGGCGATACACCGGTGACTTCACCGAGCAGCGGAGCAATGTAGGTGAACAGCGTGAACATGGAGGCTGAAAACAGTGCGGTCATGGTCAACGACAGCCAGATACCGGCACCTTTGAGCGCAGCCAGTTCGGCACGCATGTCGAGCTTTTCTTCATTGCGGTTGGTCGGCAGAAAGCGGATCAGACCGATCAATGCAATCACGCCGATGACCGTTACAGCCCAGAAGGTCGAGCGCCAGCCGGCGTATTGTCCCAGCGCGGTGCCCAGAGGCACGCCCAGCACGTTGGCCAGCGTCAGGCCGGTGAACATCAGTGCCACGGCCGACGCACGGCGGTTGGCAGGCACCAGCCCTGCAGCAACAACCGATCCGATACCGAAGAACGCACCGTGACACAGTGCAGTGATCACGCGGGCAAACATCAATACGTTGTAGTCGCTGGCCAGCGCACAAAGCAGGTTGCCGATGATGAAAATCCCCATCAACGTGACCAGCGCGGCCTTGCGTGGCAGTTTTGCCGTGGCCATAGCCATGAAGGGCGCACCGACGGCGACACCCAGCGCATAGCCGGTCACCAGCCAGCCGGCACCGGGGATCGATACGCCGAGGTCAGCCGCCACATCGGGCAGCAGGCCCATGATGACGAATTCGGTGGTGCCGATGGCGAAGGCGCTCAGGGCCAGAATAAGTAGCGAAAGAGGCACGGGTCAGCTCCTGGTAAACGTTGGAAAAGTCAGGTCGGGTTGTTCAGCTCTTCAACCAGCGCCTGCACGAATGCCTGTATGACTTCTTCGTTGCGTCTGAAGAAATGCCACTGGCCGACCTTCTTGCTGCTGATCAGCCCGGCGCGTTGCAAGGTCGCCAGATGAGCCGAGACAGTGGATTGGGACAGCCCGGCGCGCTGATCGATCTGTCCGGCGCACACGCCGTGTTCGATTGAGTATTCCTGGGCGGGAAAGCTCGCGCGCGGGTCCTTCAACCAGGTCAGGATTTCTCGGCGGACCGGATGGGCCAGGGCTTTTATTATGTCGTCGAGGTCGATAGGCATGGCGTACTCAGAGGCGGTGTAGCGATATATCGCGATAGAGCGAACCTTATATCTGTATTTCGCGATATACAAATATGATTTGGTGCTTAGGACTGAACAAATCGTTATATCGGGTTATATCGATATATAGACCCGGGGCTTGAAAGCGGCGTAGGCTTGTCGCCATGAACTACTTGGCACATCTCCACCTCGGCGGGCACCGCCCCGCTCAATTGCTTGGCAGCCTGTATGGCGACTTCGTCAAGGGTCCGCTGTCGGGACGTTTTCCCGCGGAGCTCGAGGCGGCTATTCGTCTGCATCGAAGCATCGACGCGTTCACTGACAGCCACGCGCTGATCAAAGCCTCCATTGCCCGATTTCCGCCTCAGCGCAGGCGCTATGCGGGCATCATGCTTGACGTTTTTTTTGATCATTGTCTGGCGCGTGACTGGCATCACTATGCTGATCTGCCGCTGGACGCATTCACCCGCAAAGTCTATGGCACGCTGGCCGCCGAGCCGCAATTGCCCGAGCGGCTGGCACTGATCGCGCCGCGCATGGCGGCGCAGGACTGGCTAGGTTCGTATCGGGACTTTGAGGTGCTGGAACAGGTGCTGAACGGCATCTCCCGGCGCTTGTCACGACCCGAAGGGCTGGCAGGCGGCATGCAGGAACTGCAGGCGTTGTACCAGCCCCTGAGCGCGGATTTTGCCGAGTTCTATCCGCAACTGGAGGCTTTTGCTCAGGCTGCTCTGGACGAACGCGACGCTACCTCGCCTGGCTGAGCAAGCTCGCCGGGCACCGGCTTACTGATCACTGGCTCATCGACTGCCGGCTCGCCGAACAGTGCGGCCTGAACGGCCTGCTGGGCTTTGAAGGCCAGTGCGGCCTGAACGGCCTGCTGGGCTTTGAAGGCCAGTGCGGCGCGTTCCTGATCTGCCGTCGGGATAGGTGTCAGCAGGTGAATATGCACATCGCTCTGCTCGTTGGCGAACAGTCGGCGCAAATGGGACAGCAAGTCATCGTCGCCAATGAACGGGGCAATCGGGTCCGGCTTGCCGTCACGCGAGTAGCCGATGGCTACCGGCTGGATCGGTACACCGGCTTCAATGGCACTGGACAACAGACGGCCGTGGAAGGTGCGCAGGCTTCTGCCATCGGTGGTGGTGCCTTCGGGGAAAATCAGCAGTGCGTTGCCTTGTTGCAGGTGATTGCACATCTGCTTCTGGATCAAACGGCTGTCGCCCGATCCACGACGAATGAACAGCGTTCCGGCCTTCAACGCCAGCCAGCCCGCCACCGGCCAGGTCCGTACTTCGGCCTTGGACAGAAATGACAGCGGTGCCAGCATGCCAAGCAATGCGATATCGGTCCACGACACATGATTACTGACCCACAGCATCGGCTGGGTTGGCAGTTGGCCAGTCACGGTCACGCGAAAGGGCAGGGCGTTGGTCAGGCGTGCCATGAACCAACGGCTCCAGCGCTGTCTGCGTTCCATGGAGCCACCGATTCTGGTGCGTTCCAGAACCGCGAACGCACCGGCAATCGTCAATCCGAGCGCCACCACCAGCAGCACCCGGACTACGCGGGCATAGCCGCGTGCCCGGCTCATCACACAGCCGCCTTGAAGTGGCGAGCGTAACGAGGGCACAGATCGTCGCGCTTGAGCAGGATGAACACGTCGGCCACCTGAAAGTCTTCATCCCAGCACGGCTCGCCGCAGATTTTGGCACCCAGACGCATGTAGGCCTTGAGCAGCGGCGGCATCTCGCAGATCACGTTGCTCGGGATGTCCAGTGTCGGCAGCGGGTTCTTCGGCTCGGCGCGCAAGTGCTCGTTGCACAGGTAGCGCTCGCGCAGACGTTGCATGATCGCGTGTGCCTGAATGCCGCCGTCCTGCATCGGAATGCTCGCACAGCCCATCAGGTAGCTGTAGCCGCCTTCGTTGAGCACCTCGGCCAGCTCGCTCCACAACACCGCGATGGTGCCGCCGTTGCGGTAGGCCGGATCGACGCATGTACGCCCCAGCTCAAGAATAGGGCCCTGCAGATGAACCAGCCCGTGCAGGCTGAACTCTTCTTCACTATAGAAGCGCCCCAGCGTACTGGCAGCCTGGTGGTCGAGCAGCCGGGTAGTGGCAACCAGACGCCCGGTGTTCATGTCACGCACACCGATGTGCGAGCAGTGAACATCGTAGTCATCGATATCCAGGCCTTGTTCAGCACCGTTCAGGCGAGCGTTGAACTCTTCGCTGAATACACTGAAACGCAATGCCTGTGCTTCCTGCAAGGCGCGCGTTCCAATCAGGCGCTCGGCCTGAAGACGACGTTCAGAAGCGTTGTCACGGGCGATCTGGGTCATACGAATCTCCATGAGCCAGCCATGCAGAGTGGGCTGGTTGACTGATTTTTCCAGGCGCTTTGCCGTACTTGCAGGCTAGGGAGATGGCGTGTCATGCCTGTGAAGCTTTGGTGATGGTTGTGTGACGGGCGACCTTGCAGCCGTCACAGACGGATCACTATCGTTGCGATGCTCCGCACTCATGGTGATGCACACGCCGCGAAGAGCCCAAAAAACAGGGCTGATACTTTGCCCGGGCATGCCGTTCTGGAGGCTCTGCGTCCGGCTTCGAGGTAATGGCTGACTGTCATGAAACGCTGATACGGTGTGCGGATTACTCTTTAGAGGCCCTGTCATGCCGCGTAGATTTGTCCGTCTGTGTCTGGTTCTGATCCTGGGCTGCAGTGCCCAGGGCGTCGCTGCTCAAGCATGGCCGACAGAGCAATGGCTTTCTCGGTCTGTGCCGCGGTCTGCGGCAATCGAAGAGCTTGAGGCTTACGCCTTCCCGTCTCGCGACGACGCTACGCGCAAGGGCATACGCACCGATGCGTTGCTGGTCATTCGCGACGGTGAAGTCGTCTACGAACGCTATGCCGGTGTCACCACCGCGCAAACCCCGCACCTGACCTGGTCGATCAGCAAAAGCATCATGGCGACGGTGCTGGGTGTGGCGTTTACAGAGGGGCGTTTTCAGCTGAACGATCCGGTAGCGAAGTTCTATGCGCCGTTCAAGGCGCATGCCGATATCGCCATCAAAGACCTGATGCACTGGGCCTCGGGTCTGGACTGGCAGGAAGACTACGAATACGCGCCGCTCAACTCTTCTGTAGTCGCCATGCTCTACACCCGAGGACGTGACGACATGGCGCGTTTCACCGCTGATCATCCAGTCGCCAGCTCCCCCGGCAAGGCTTACCGATACTCAAGCGGCGACAGCACCGTGCTGGCCGCCGCCCTGAAAACCATGGTCGGGGCCCAGGCCTATCCGGGCTACCCCTGGACTGCGCTGTTCGACCCGCTCGGCATCCGCAGCGCCGTCTGGGAAACCGATGGCGTGGGTACGTTTGTAGGGTCGTCCTATGCCTATATGACCGCTCGCGACCTGGCGCGTGTCGGCTTGTTGATGCAGCGTGGCGGGCAATGGCAGGATCGGCAACTGCTCGGCAACGACTGGATGAACTTCGTGTTGACGCCGTTTGCGGGCGAGCACGTGGATGCCCGTGCTGAAGTCCCCGGCGGTCAGTGGTGGCTCAACCGTACGGCCGATGGCGGCAGAGGGCCGTGGCCAGACGCTCCGCCTGATACTTTTGCCGCGCTGGGGCATTGGGGGCAGGCACTGTATGTGATTCCCTCGCAAAAGCTGGTGATCGTGCGCTACGCCGATGACCGCGACGGCACTTACGACCACAATCAGATGCTCAAGCGCGTGCAGGCAGCACTGGGCAAGGAGGGCGGGCAATGAGCAATCGTCGAATGTTCATCCTGCGCCGCCCGTTCAGCAGCCTGTTGTTGCTGATTCTTGCCGCACTTGCGCTACTCGCCTGGCAGTACCGTGTGAACCTGCAGGCGTTCCCCACCATCATCAGTGCCTACACCGCCAAGGAATACTGCTCGTGCCGGTACGTCATGAACAACCCCGAGGCGTATTGCCTGGGCTACGTCAAACAGTACGTGCCCAGTACCCTGATCGACGACAGCAGCCAGAAACGGGTCATTGCCAACGGCTTTGGACGAACCAGCACCGCCTCGTGGCAGGGTGAGCGACAGGGCTGTCGCCTGTTGCCATCCGAGCCTTGATGGATCGCTGCCGAACGTCGCAGTTTGCCAGAGGTCAGACAGGCGGATAAGGTGGCCCTCAATTGCTCGTCTGGAGTCTGCATGCTCACTATGAATCGCCTGCTGCTGGTCATGCTGGCCGCAGTGGCGTTACCCGCCCATGCGAACTGGTATCTGGATAACGAGTCTTCGCGACTCTCCTTCACCTCGACCAAAAATACGGATATTGCCGAGGTGCATCGTTTCCTGGTGCTGCACGGCAAGGTTGACGCCAAAGGGCTGGCTGAAGTGCAGGTCGAAACAGACTCCGTCAGCACTGGCATCCCCCTGCGTGACGAGCGCCTTCGCGAGCAGGTGTTTCAGGTGCGCAAGTTCCCCGCTGCGCAAATCAATGCCCAGCTCGACATGCGTCCGATTAACGCCCTGGCACCGGGTGCGCAACTGGAGCTGCGTTTACCCTTGACCGTCAGCCTGCGCGGCAAGACCCACAGCTATAACGCCGAACTGCTGGCCACGCGTCTCGACGAGCGCCGCTTTCAGGTGGTGACGCTGGAGCCGCTGGTGCTTCATGCTCAGGACTTCGACATGGTCCCTGACTTCAACGGTTTGCGCGGCGCTGCAGGTTTGTCGGCGATCAGCCTGTCAGTCCCGGTCGGGGCTGTTCTGATCTTCACGGCGCGCTGATATGAACGGTGCGATTTTTCCGTGGCGTGAAAACAACCGCTTTCAATTGCTGATCGACGGCCCGGCGTTCTTCCCGCGCATGATCGCCGCCATTAATCGCGCCGAGCAGCAGGTCGATCTGGAGCTGTACCTGGTCGAAGCCGGGGCCTGCGCCGATGCCATCGTGCGGGCGCTGGTCGAGGCGGGCAGGCGTGGTGTGATCGTGCGCTGCCTGTTCGACGACTTCGGCTCGAAAGCCTTCGATGCCGGGCTGCGCAAGCAACTGACCGATGCCGGTGTAATCCTGCGTTTCTATAACCCGATTCACTGGCGACGCGGCGTGCGCAACTTCTACCGCGACCATCGCAAACTGCTGGTGGTGGACAAGGCAGTTGCGGTGGTTGGCGGTACAGGTGTGACCGATGAATTCTGGGAGCCGGACAAGGACGTCAGCCAGTGGCACGAAGTGATGGTAGAAATCACCGGACCGCTGGTGATCGACTGGCAAGCGCTGTTCAATCGGCAGTTCCACGCTAATGCCCGGCGCTTCGCCTGGCGTCCGAAAGAAAACTTCGGTCTGGATCATCTGCCCTCCGCCCCGGTAGCCGGTGAAGGCCTTGGCCGTGTGGCGTATGCCGACTCCCGACAGCATCGGGACATTCTGCAATCGCTGGTGCGCACGCTGAACACCGGGCAAACGCGCATCTGGCTGGCGACCCCCTACTTTCTGCCCACCTGGAAAGTTCGCCGCGCCTTGCGCAGGGCGGCGGCGCGGGGCGTCGATGTGCGTTTGCTACTGACCGGGCCGCGCACCGATCACCCGTCCGTGCGCTATGCCGGCCACCGCTACTATCCGCGCCTGCTGCGGGCCGGGGTCAAGGTGTTCGAATACCAGCCCTGCTTTCTGCATTTGAAAATGGTCCTGATCGACGACTGGGTGAGCATCGGCTCGTGCAACTTCGATCACTGGAACCTGCGCTTCAACCTGGAAGCCAACCTTGAAGCCCACGACCCAGGCCTGACTGGCGACGTGGTTGCCAGCTTTGAAAAAGACTTCGCCCTGAGCGCCGAAACCACACTGGCAGACTGGAAGGCCAGACCGCTGTGGCGACGGGTCAAACAGCGCGTGTGGGGCTGGATCGACCGGCTGGTGGTGAACTTGCTGGATCAGCGTAATTGAGGGTTACACGGGGCCGAGCGCGGCCCCGGGTTGTCATCTCGTCAAACGACGCATTCCAGCGAACGGTCAATCATGGCCTTGGCCATCTCGGCCATGTGCAGCACTGAAAACGCCAGATCACGGCTGGTGCCCTGGGTGCTGTCGCCGGACTCATAAGCCGTCGTAATGATGCAGCGCAGCAGATCCGAAGCGTAGTTGAGCGCTTCTTCCTGGCTGACAGATGCGTTGACGGTGAACAGGGCGGTGGGCGGGTCGGGAACGATTTTATGGGGCATGTTTGCAACTCCTGATCATTGAAGGGAGCCGCCCCTTTCGCTACCAAACGATCAGGGTGGCGGCCGTACGCAGGTTGGTAGACCGGTGACCAGGCAAGCCGGTGCGTCCGAAGACGCCAAGCGCACGGCCACCATAAACGCAGGCCGAAAAAATGCGCCTTGAGAAGGTGGCGCATTGCGCGAGGTCACTCAGGTCTACCAAACCTGATCGCTGATTGGGCAGCGATCGATGAAGGCTAGAGACCTGGGTAGCCAAGCGCAAGAGGCCGGGATTTTCTCGGAAATTTCCTTCAAATGGAAGTGAGGCTTCCTGCTGTTAATTCCTACAAGAATTATCAAAAAGGGTTTTCTGAGCCTGTTTTCATTACCTGATCGAAAAGATGAGTGCACGCTTTGCTACGCCATAAAGGCGTGTTCAGCGTAAAGGGCGGGAAATGAATAACACAGGGAGTCAGGGGCCGCAGCCGGAAAGCCTCAATCTAAAGTTCAATTACAAATTCTTCTCTTGGCTGCTGTTCTCGCCAGTGGTTTTGAAGCTCACGCTGTTCGACTACCTGGACAGCTCATCGGGCGCAGATTCTGCTGACGGACAGCGCTCTGAGTAACGTGAAGATTGCCGACACACCCATTGGTGTAGGCGTGGAAGTGGCTGGCGCTGTTTATCGGTATTTCAGCCAGCAGTACATTAACGTATGCGAGACGTTAAAACGCTATCGGATCATATTGAATCAGCATGATGCGTCTGCGCCCTATAGGTAATGGGCGGAGTAGAGTGCTTGTAACGAAAATAGCCTGTGCAGCGTTCGCTGGACAGGCTTGTTGTATGAAAGGACTGTTTAAGGCTTTTTGATGTTCTGCATGTAGGTCTGATTTGGGTGGGTCACGACCTTCTTCGTCAACGTGTCGAGTTCCTTGCTGTGGTACATGTCCAGGCATTTCAGCAGGTCGAATTTTATACCCTTTATCTGGGATTCGGCCAAAGGGTTTGTGTAGTCTCGGGCAAGGTATTTTTCAACCAGCGCCTTGACGGCAAGGGGGCTTTTTTCCATGTCATAGTAGGTCCAGTCAC
>NZ_LJPW01000026.1 GCF_001400735.1 Pseudomonas caricapapayae | reverse complement strand
AGAATCTGAGTCGAACCCCAAATTACCTGACATCCCAGAACCGCCGTGCCCGGCACAGCGCTTTCCGATTCGTCAGCAAAAACGCAACAAAACGTGGCACAGTCGCCCTGAAAAATGGCACATTGGCGCGCCCTGGTGCGCGTGACACATCTTGTAATCATCCGTCCGGGCGACCCGAAACCCTTTTTACGGATGAATATCAATGGCGACCAGCGCTCAGCCCGCGACGGCGAAGGCCTCGACCCCCCCTCAAGCCAGCCCGCTGGTCATGCGCATTATCGGTGCCGTTGCCCTCGCGCACCTGATCAACGACCTGATTCAGGCCATTCTTCCGTCGATCTACCCAATGCTCAAAGCCAGCTACGACTTGAGCTTCACCCAGATCGGCCTGATCACCCTGACGTTTCAAATCACTGCGTCGCTGCTGCAGCCCTGGGTCGGTTACTACACCGACCGCCATCCCAATCCGTTGGTGCTGCCTGTCGGCTCGGTCTGCACGCTGATCGGCATTGTCATGATGTCCATGGTGGGTAGCTTCCCCTTGATTCTGCTGGCCGCCGCATTGATCGGCATCGGCTCCTCGACGTTTCACCCGGAGGCCTCGCGTATTGCGCGACTGGCTTCCGGTGGTCGCTATGGGCTCGCGCAATCGACGTTTCAGGTAGGCGGCAACACCGGCTCTGCGTTCGGACCGTTACTGGCGGCGGCGATCATCATCCCTTTCGGCCAGGGCAACGTCGCCTGGATCGGCTTGTTCGCGCTGTTTTCCCTGGGATTACTGTATGCAATCAGCCGCTGGTATCGCGCGCACCTCAATCTGTTCAAGCTCAAGGCAGGTCAGGCTGCCACTCATGGCCTGTCCAGAAAGCGCGTGATTGCCTCACTGGCCGTGCTGGCATTCCTGGTGTTTTCCAAGTTTTTCTACATGACCAGCCTGACCAGCTATTTCACCTTCTACCTGATTGAGAAGTTTGACCTGTCGGTCGCCAGTTCGCAGTTGCACTTGTTCCTGTTTCTGGGCGCGGTAGCGGCGGGGACCTTTTTCGGCGGTCCGATCGGCGACCGCATTGGCCGCAAGGCTGTGATCTGGTTTTCGATTCTCGGCGCTGCGCCGTTCACACTGGCATTGCCATATGCGGATCTGTTCTGGACCAGCGTCCTCAGCGTGATCATAGGATTTGTACTGGCTTCGGCTTTTTCCGCCATCGTCGTCTACGCCCAAGAGCTTGTGCCGGGTAATGTGGGCATGATTGCCGGGCTTTTCTTTGGCCTGATGTTCGGCTTCGGCGGCATCGGAGCCGCCTTGCTCGGCTATCTGGCTGACAGCCACGGCATCCTGTTTGTCTACACACTGTGTTCGTACCTGCCGCTGCTCGGCATCCTCGCGATTTTTCTGCCCCGGACTAAATAATGCTGATAGCAACGCTGATCTTCCTGTTCACCATTACGTTGGTCATCTGGCAGCCTAAAGGCCTGAGCGTAGGCTGGAGTGCGGTACTGGGGGCGGTTCTGGCACTACTGACAGGGGTTGTGCACCTGGGCGACATTGCTGTGGTGTGGGGCATCATCTGGAACGCCACGGCAACGTTCATTTCGCTGATCATTATCACGTTGTTGCTAGATGAGGCCGGTTTCTTCGCCTGGGCAGCGTTGCACGTAGCGCGTTGGGGCAAGGGCAACGGGCGTCGTCTGTTCGCGCTGTTTGTGCTGTTCGGTGCGCTGGTGTCAGCCCTTTTCGCCAACGATGGTGCAGTGCTTATCCTGACCCCGATCGTCATCGCAATGATGCTGGCGCTGCGCTTTTCCGCTGCGTCGACCCTGGCGTTCGTCATGGCGGCCGGCTTTATTGCCGATACAGCCAGTCTGCCGCTGGTGGTTTCGAACCTGGTGAACATCGTCTCGGCGGATTATTTCAAGATCGGCTTCAACCGCTACGCAGCCGTCATGGTGCCGGTGAACCTGGCCAGTGTCGCGGCCACCCTGGCAGTGCTGATGGTGTACTTCCGTCGGGATATCCCCAGCGAATTCGAGCCCGAGCATCTGGATAAGCCCGAGACAGCTATCCATGACCGTGCCACGTTCCTGGCCGGTTGGGCTGTCCTGCTGATTCTGCTGATGGGCTGTTTCGCCCTTGAGCCGCTTGGCATTCCGATCAGTGCGATTTCGTCGGTATGCGCATTGCTGTTGCTGGCTATCGCCGCGAAAGGGCATACGATCAAGACGCGCAAGGTCATGAAAGAAGCGCCGTGGCACATTGTGGTCTTTTCGCTGGGCATGTACCTGGTGGTCTACGGCCTGCGTAATGCAGGACTCACCGGTTACCTGGCCAGTCTGCTGGACTGGTTCGCGGGCTACGGCATCTGGGGCGCTGCGATGGGCACTGGCGTGATGACGGCATTTCTGTCTTCGATCATGAACAACATGCCCACCGTGCTCATCGGGCTGCTTTCTATCGACGCAAGCCATGCCAGTGGGGCTGTCCAGGAAGCAATGATCTACGCCAACGTGATCGGCAGCGATCTGGGGCCGAAAATCACCCCCATCGGCAGCCTGGCCACGTTGCTCTGGCTGCATGTGTTGCAGCGCAAGGGAATAACCATCAGCTGGGGGTATTACTTCAAGGTCGGTATCGTACTGACCGTGCCCGTGTTGCTTGTCACACTGGCTGCGCTGGCACTGCGATTGAGTTGAGCAGGTGACTGGTGTCGGCCAGATTCGGCCACATGTCCGACACCAGAAAAAGCCGCTCGGCTTCTTCCCAGCTACCCTCGGTATTCTCTCTCAGACGCACCAGCAGTTGTGCTGGCGCCAGCGGGTCGAGCTCTGCCAGCCACTCGCGCAACTGCTGATCGCTCCAGGCCTCGCTATACCGCGCAGGTGCCAGCCAGGCATGACGCGGCAGCGGTTGCCAGCGTCCGGGGCTGCTTTGTGCCAGAAACGATTGCCAGTCGCGTTGATGCAGCCAGCGGCCCTTGAGGTGCTGCGGATGAACACCTGCGGGTGATTCGCATGAGCCTGGCCACGGGTATAGCAGATAACCGCCCAGCCATAGCTGTGCGCTGAAGGCTTCGACACCCAGGGTTGCCAGCGCGGCACGGCTTTCCGGGCGTGCCGACATCGGCAACTGATGCTGGCTCAGGTGGGCGAGCTTGCGGTCCAGACGATCCTGACAGCCAGGCCCCAGCCAGCAGGCCGGATCGCGACCGTCTCCGTCCTGTGGGCCCAGGTAGAGCTTGATTGCCAGCTCGAGGTGATGCACGCCCTCACGATCACGCAGCAACATGTCCAACTCGCCCAGCGTCTGGCTGCCAAGCCGGATGGGCAGGTTGGCGGCAATGATTTCTACCCCCGGTGCCTGCTGCACTGCGAACTGCCAGAGTCGTTCGTAATAGCGGCCCAGTCTACGTGTGGTCGCCAGCGCCAGCCACTCCTCCAGCGGATGGCTGTCGCGGTCGAGCTGCCAGAGAAACTCCGCGAGCTGTCCGGGGGCTTGTACCCAGTCGCTGCCCGCCAGTGGATGGCGCTGCGGCCAGGGCGTGACGTCCAGCATGGGCGGGGCAAGTATCACCCAGGCAAGGTCACGCACTTCGGGGTGCCGTAACTGGTGGGGGAGGTCAAGCAGGCTGGGAAATAGAGTCATGCACCGAGGATAGCGTGACTCGCTGCCGACAGACAGTCTGTTTCGGCAGAGCAGGTGGTGCGGCGTATAAACGCGCGCTGAATGGACGTCAAGTGAACAGACACTGATATGACATCGAGCGCGCGCTGCCATTGAGGGATTGTCTGTTTTCAATGTTAAATACTGCTCGCCTGTGCCAAACATGTTTATTGACGCAGGCCCTTTGAACAGTCATTCAATTGTCATGGGTATTCTGCACTCCACCGGTTGAATATCGGCCGTCTATACAAAAGATTTCAGACGGCGGATAGTCTGTCTTGCCAACGGGATGCCTGGAGTTTTTTATGAATGGTGACATGCAGGCGCGGATAAAACATCTGCTCTCACCCGCCATTGCACGCGTACAATGTATTGCGATTGTCTGTTGGCTGATTGTTCTGTTTGTCACACCGCATGTTCAATATGGCGTGCGGGAAATACTGTTGACGCTGGGGTTGCTGGCGGCCTGTGTCTGGCAATATCGGGTCGCCGATTTCAGAGCCTGGCGGCTGGCCGGCATTGCGTTTGTGATCATCGCCGCCCTGTGCTTTTCCCGGGCCAGCCAGCTGAATATCGGGCTGGGTATCGACGGGGCATTGCCGGTCGCGGTGATGATTATCCTGTGCTCGGCATTGTTAGTGGTTTATACCCGTGACTATCTTCTGGTGACGTTGCTCGTCTGGTGTATTCTCTCTCCCGCCCAGAGGGTCGAGGGCGACAGCGTGGCGTCTGTTTTCATGACACTGTTCTTTATTGCGTCTGCCAGTATGGGCAGTGTGCTCAATCACACTTATACCCGCGCCTTGCGCACCGTATTGAGCCTGGAGTGCCAGTTTCGTGAATGGTCGCTGACCGATGACCTGACCGCGATATTGAATCGTCGGGCATTGATGCAGGCACTGGATAATCATGTACTGAATAACACCGCGGGTTATTTTCTGATGCTCGACATTGATGATTTCAAACGCATTAATGATCAGTTCGGCCATGACGCAGGTGATCAGGCGCTTCGTGTCATGGCGGCCTGCCTGAAGGAAACCCGGGGCAGTCTCGCGGTTGGACGAATGGGCGGAGAGGAGTTCGGCGTTATCCTGCCGATGTGCAGTGAAAATGACGTTCGGGATTATGTCCTGCGTCTTCTGGACAGGATCAGAACATCGCTCGTCGTCAGCCCGCTGACCTGCAGTGCCGGGCTGGCCGACATCTTCTCTGCGTCGAGCAGCCCGGAAGTGCTGAAGACAGCCGACATCAACTTGTACAAAGCCAAGCGAGACGGCAAGGATCGGGCGTTCTGGAGAGGCGTGCCGCTGGACGAGGTGCCGGCGGGCAGCACGAGCCTTGCGTATGACGGCACCGGGGCGTTGACACCCTAAGCCACAAGCGGACTTTTCAGCGCCTTCCGCGCACAGCCCTGCAACGTCTCTCTGCCTCCTTTTTACGCCCCGGTTTGCTGCTGTAAGGTCCTTTCGCCCATAATCACGTTTTTAAGTCGCATCGAACCCGCAGCAGGAGCCTCATGGAGCAATTTCGCAATATCGGCATCATCGGTCGTCTGGGCAGTGTTCAGGTGCTCGATACCGTCCGCCGACTCAAGAGATTCCTGCTGGACCGCCACCTGCACGTCATTCTCGAAGAGACGATTGCCGAAGTTCTGCCCGGTCATGGTCTGCAAACCTCGTCGCGCAAGATGCTCGGCGAGGTCTGCGACATGGTTATTGTGGTCGGTGGTGATGGCAGCCTGCTCGGTGCCGCGCGCGCGCTGGCCAGGCACAATGTGCCGGTGCTGGGCATAAACCGTGGCAGCCTGGGCTTTTTGACCGACATCCGTCCCGACGAGCTGGAGGTCAAGTGCGCCGAAGTGCTAGACGGGCACTACCTGGTCGAAAACCGCTTTCTGCTTCAGGCCGAAGTGCGCCGTCATGGCGAGGCCATCGGCCAGGGCGATGCGCTCAACGACGTGGTGCTGCACCCAGGCAAGTCCACGCGCATGATCGAGTTCGAGATCTATATCGACGGTCAGTTCGTGTGCAGTCAGAAGGCCGATGGCCTGATCGTCGCCACACCGACCGGATCGACGGCCTACGCGCTGTCTGCGGGCGGGCCGATCATGCATCCCAAGCTCGACGCGATCGTCATCGTGCCGATGTACCCGCACACCCTGTCCGGGCGGCCTATTGTCGTGGACGGTAACAGCGAGCTGAAAATCGTGGTGTCCAAGGACATGACCATCTACCCGCAAGTGTCCTGTGACGGCCAGAATCATTTTACCTGCGCGCCGGGCGACACCATCACGGTCAGCAAGAAACCGCAGAAGCTGCGTCTGATTCATCCACTGGATCACAACTATTACGAAGTCTGCCGGACCAAACTCGGCTGGGGCAGCAAGCTCGGCGGCGGGGGCGATTAATGCTCGATCCGGCGCGTGGCTACGATCTGATCGGTGACGTGCATGGGTGTGCCCATACCCTCGAGCACTTGCTGGAGCTTCTCGGTTACCGCCTGCAGGCTGGCGTGTGGCGCCACCCTGAGCGCGTTGCACTTTTCCTCGGCGACATCATCGACCGCGGTCCGCGTATTCGCGAGTCGCTGCACATCGTCCGCAATATGGTTCAGGCCGGCCATGCCCTTTGCATCATGGGCAACCATGAGTTCAATGCGCTGGGCTGGGTGACGCCGGCCTTGCCGGAAAGCGGTCATCAGTTTGTGCGCGAGCACACTCCGCGGCACGCTCGGCTTATCGGTGAAACCCTGGCGCAGTTCGAACGCTATCCTGATGAGTGGAGCGAGTTCGTCAACTGGTTCTACGAACTGCCGCTGTATATCGATGCCGGTCGTTTCAGGGTGGTGCATGCCTGCTGGGATGCGGCCCTGATCGACCCGTTGCGTGGCCTGCATGGCAATGGCTGTATCGACAGGCATTTCGTCCAGGCGTCGGCAGTGCCCGGCAGCTTCGCCAGCAACGTCTTCAACCGTCTGTTGCGCGGCACCGACATGCGTCTGCCTCACGGCCTGACGCTGACCGGTGGCGATGGGCTGACCCGTGAGTTTTTCCGTACCAAGTTCTGGGAAGACGACCCGCAGACCTATGGCGATGTGGTCTTTCAGCCGGACGCGCTACCCGAAGGCGTCGCCAAGACGCCGCTGTCCACGTCCGAAAAAAACGCATTGTTGCGGTACGGCATCAATGAACCACTGCTGTTTGTCGGCCATTACTGGCGCAGCGGCATCCCTGCGCCGATCCGGCCGAACCTGGCCTGTCTGGATTACAGTGCCGTGCTCTATGGCAAGCTGGTCGCTTATCGGCTGGACCAGGAAACACAGATCGACCCGGACAAGTTCGTCTGGGTCGACGTGCAGCGTCCCGAGGTTTCAGAATGAGTGCTGTTGCAGTTCTGCGTTTGCCGTTGACCACCAACCTGAGTGGTTTTGTGAGCCTGCTGCAGCGCTTGCGGATCCCCCACCGGGTCAGCGAAGAGGCGGGCGAGCAAGTGCTCTGGGTACCGGACGCGCCGCGACTGGCTGACGAAGTTCGCGAGTTGTACACGCGCTTTCCGGAAGGCGACGAGCATTTTCAACTGGCGCATGACACTCCGAGCCCCGCCTACAAGCCGCCAGGCCTGATTGAACAGTTACGTAACAGCCCGGTGACGGCTCTGGTGTTGCTCGTCACCTTGCTTGTGGCTGGCATGACATTGCTGGGCGACAACCTTGAGGTTATCCGCTGGCTGACCTTTCAGGATTTCCGTATCAATGGCGAATACGCGACATTTCTGCCGTTGTCCGCCAGCCTGGCCGACGGGCAATGGTGGCGGATCGTGTCACCGATGCTGATCCACTTCGGCATCCTGCACCTGGCCATGAACGGCATGTGGTTCTGGGAACTGGGACGGCGTATCGAAATTCGTCAGGGCAGCCTGGCGCTGTTGCTGCTCACGCTGCTGTTTTCAGCCGTTTCAAATTATGTGCAATACCTGTTCAGCGGCCCGAGCCTGTTCGGTGGTTTGTCCGGCGTGCTGTACGGTTTGCTCGGCCATTGCTGGATCTTCCAGTTGCTGGCACCCAATCCGGTCTACCGTCTGCCGCGCGGGGTGTTGATCATGATGCTGATCTGGCTGGCACTGTGTCTGTCCGGGCTGGTGAGCATGCTCGGCTTTGGCGAAATCGCCAACGGCGCACATGTCGGCGGTCTGGTCATCGGTTGTGTCACCGGCCTCCTGGGCGGTGCGCTCGCGCGCCGCAAGGCGTAAAATCACCCGCTATTTTCTGGAGCGCGCCATGTCGTCTTTTATAGAAATGATCGAAAACATCACCCCGGATATCTACGAGAGCCTGAAACTGGCGGTGGAAATCGGTAAATGGTCCGACGGTCGCAAGCTGACTCAGGAGCAGCGCGAGCTGTCTTTGCAGGCGCTGATCGCCTGGGAAGCGCAGAACCTGCCTGAAGACCAGCGCACCGGCTATATGGGGCCGCAGGAATGCGCCTCCAAATCAGCGCCAGTGCCCAATATCCTGTTCAAATCGGATGCAATTCATTGATCGAAATTGGTCGCGGAGCCGTCAACAAAATGTCGGCGCGTCAGGATGACGCGTCGTGTGTGCAATACGCTTTTCGCCTGGGCGAAACTGAAATTGCGGTCAACCCGCTGATCGGCAAGACGTTGCGCCTGGAGTTTCTAGGCGCCATTCATTGCAGTCATTGCGGGCGCAAGACCAAATCCAGCTACAGCCAGGGGTACTGCTACCCATGCATGCTCAAGCTGGCGCAATGCGACATGTGCATCATGAGCCCGGAAAAATGCCATCACGATCAGGGCACCTGTCGCGATCCGGCGTGGGGCGAGCAGTTCTGCATGACGGACCACATCGTTTATCTGGCCAATTCGTCAGGCGTGAAGGTCGGCATTACCCGCTCAACGCAGTTGCCGACCCGTTGGCTGGATCAGGGCGCAAGCCAGGCGTTGCCGATTCTGCGCGTGGCTACCCGCCAGCAGTCCGGCTTTGTCGAAGACTTGCTGCGCAGTCAGGTGGCCGACCGCACCAACTGGCGTGCCCTGCTCAAGGGCGATGCCCAGCCGGTAGACCTCAAGGCCATTCGTCAGGAGCTGTTCGACAGTTGCGGCGCGGGACTGCTGGGATTGCAAGAACGATTCGGTCTGCAAGCCATCCAACTGCTACATGACGCCGAGCCTGTCGAGTTTCGTTACCCGGTCGAGGCTTATCCAGCCAAGATAGTCAGCTTCAACCTGGACAAGAACCCGATTGCCGAGGGCACGCTGCTGGGGATCAAGGGCCAATACCTGATTTTCGATACCGGCGTGATCAATATTCGCAAATACACGGCCTATCAACTGGCCGTGCATCAGTAGAAGGATTCCAGCATGCGCACCGAACAACCGAAAATGATTTACCTGAAGGACTATCAGGCTCCCGAGTACCTTATCGACGAGACGAACCTGACCTTCGAACTGTTCGACGATCACTCGCTGGTGCATGCCCAACTGGTCATGCGCCGCAACCCGGAGCGCGGTGCAGGTCTGCCGCCGCTGGTGCTGGACGGTCAGCATCTGGAACTGGTGTCGGTCAAGCTGAGTGACGTGGAGCTGAGCGCTGCGGATTACCAGCTGACGGACGATCACCTGACGCTGCACCCTCAGGCTGAACGGTTCACGGTTGACAGCACGGTGCGCATTCATCCTGAAACCAATACCGCGCTGGAAGGCCTGTACAAGTCCAGCGGCATGTTCTGTACCCAGTGCGAGGCCGAAGGCTTCCGCAAGATTACCTACTACCTCGACCGACCCGACGTGATGAGCAAGTTCACCACCACGGTCAGCGCCGACAAGCAGGGCTTCCCGATCCTCCTGTCCAACGGTAACCCGGTGGCCAGCGGTGAAGAAGAGGGCGGACGGCACTGGGCGACCTGGGAAGACCCGTTCATGAAGCCGGCTTACCTGTTTGCGCTGGTGGCCGGTGATCTCTGGTGCATCGAAGACACCTTCACCACCATGAGCCAGCGGGAAGTGACCCTGCGCATTTACGTCGAGCCGGAAAACATCGACAAGTGCCAGCACGCCATGACCAGCCTGAAGAAGTCCATGCGCTGGGACGAAGAAACCTATGGCCGTGAGTACGACCTGGATATCTTCATGATTGTTGCGGTCAACGACTTCAACATGGGTGCGATGGAGAACAAAGGCCTCAACATCTTCAACTCCAGCGCCGTACTGGCGCGTGCCGAAACCGCGACCGATGCGGCACACCAGCGTGTCGAGGCGATCGTCGCCCACGAATATTTTCACAACTGGTCGGGCAACCGCGTGACCTGCCGTGACTGGTTTCAGCTGTCGCTCAAGGAAGGCTTCACGGTTTACCGCGATGCCGGTTTCTCCGCGGATATGAACTCGGCGACGGTCAAGCGTATCCAGGACGTGGCTTACCTGCGTACTCACCAGTTTGCCGAAGATGCCGGGCCGATGGCGCATGCTGTGCGCCCGGACAGCTTTATCGAAATTTCCAATTTCTACACCCTGACCGTGTATGAAAAGGGTTCGGAAGTGGTCGGCATGCTTCATACCCTGCTGGGGGCTGAAGGCTTCCGCAAGGGCAGCGACCTTTATTTCGAGCGCCACGATGGTCAGGCCGTGACCTGCGACGACTTTATCAAAGCCATGGAAGACGCCAACGGTGTCGATCTGACCCGTTTCAAGCGCTGGTACAGCCAGGCGGGTACGCCGCGCCTGGCCGTCAGCGAGTCCTATGACGCCGCTGCAAAAACCTACAGCCTGACCTTCCGCCAGAGCTGCCCGACCACGCCGGGGCAGCCCGGTGATCAGAAGCAACCGTTCGTGATCCCGGTCGAACTGGGGCTGCTGGACAGCAAAGGTGGCGAAGTGGCCCTGCGTCTGGCGGACGAAACGGCCGCTACCGGCACCACACGTGTGCTGTCGGTTACCGAAGCCGAGCAGACATTCACCTTCGTCGACATCGCTGAAAAGCCCTTGCCTTCGCTGTTGCGTGGATTCTCTGCGCCGGTCAGGCTGAGCTTTCCATATGACCGCGATCAACTGATGTTCCTGATGCAGCACGACAGCGATGGTTTCAATCGCTGGGACGCCGGCCAGCAATTGTCGGTTCAGGTGTTGCAGGAACTGATCGTTCAGCATCAGCAAGGTCAGCCGCTGGTCATGGATCAGCGGTTGATTACCGCGCTGGGCGCCGTGCTGGCGGACGAGCAGCTCGATCAGGCGATGGTGGCAGAAATGCTTTCGCTGCCAGGCGAGGCTTATCTGGCCGAAATCAGTGAAGTAGCAGATGTCGACGCTATTCATGCGGCTCGCGAGTTTGCCCGTCAGCAGCTGGCAGAAGGGCTGTTCGATGGCCTGCTGGCGCGTTATCAAGCCAACCGTGAGGTCTCGAAAGTCACGCCTTATGTCGCGGAAGCAGCGCATTTCGCACGGCGTGCCCTGCAGAACATTGCGCTGTCTTACCTGATGCTCAGCGGCAAGCCGGAGGTGCTGACGGCGACCATCGACCAGTTCGATACCAGCGACAACATGACCGAGCGCCTGACGGCATTGGCAGTGCTGGTCAACTCGCCCTTTACCGAAGAGCGTGACAAGGCGCTTGCAGTGTTCGCCGAGAACTTCAAAGCCAACGCGCTGGTCATGGATCAGTGGTTCAGTGTCCAGGCGGCCAGCACTCAGCCCGGCGGCTTGCAGCGCGTGCAGGAACTGATGAAGCACCCGGCCTTCAGCATCAGAAACCCCAACAAGGTCCGCGCCCTGATCGGTGCCTTCGCTGGGCAGAACCTGATCAACTTCCATGCAGCAGACGGTTCAGGTTACCGCTTCCTGGCGGATCTGGTCATCGAGCTGAATGCCCTCAACCCGCAAATCGCTTCTCGCCAACTGGCTCCTTTGACCCGCTGGCGTAAATATGACAGTGCCCGTCAGGCGCTGATGAAGGCCGAGCTTGAGCGCATCCTTGCCTCCGGCAAACTGTCGGCAGATGTGTATGAAGTGGTGAGCAAAAGCCTGGCGGATTAAACGGCACCCGGTGCCCGACAGGCTGGTGTGAGAAAGGCGCTGTCCGCTAATGCGGGTGGCGCTTTTTTTTGCGGAGTGTGCGCGTCGCCGAGCGGGTTTTGACTATCGTGCCACTCCGCGCGGTAATGGGAACGAGAATTTTCGAGAAGCAAAAAATCTCACATGTGATGGATATCTATCTTCAGAAACATCTGCTACGTTGCTCACCTGATCCACGGCAGTGACAAGGGGAGGCGCCTATGCCTCGCAGGCCACAAGGCGATAACGCAGCAGTCCCGGCCAGGGTTTCCAAGAGCTCCACCGATTACATGCGTGAAATGCGTTTGCGGCTCAAGGAAGCAGGGCTGGTCAAGCGGGAATTCTGGATACGGCCCGAGAACGTCGATGCCCTGCGTGGCATTGAAAAAGCTCTGAGACAGCCCTTTTTGGGCGACAGAATAAAACTGGAGGATTTCATGACCGAGAATACCCACTGGACCATCAGCTCTCTGCAGAAGGCACTCAGCGAACTGGAACTGGTGACGAACGGCAAGATCGAGCTCGACGTGACCGAGGGCGATGCCTCGGGAATCAGGCTGACCATGGCCGACTACGGCGACCTGCCGATCTACATCGCCGTGGAAGGCGAGCAGATTCTCGCCGACGCGACCTTGATCGAAGTGAACAAGATCAAGAACGTGCAGGCGTTCAACGACGTGGTCCTGCGCAGCCGCGACCTGTTTCCGCTATCGTCGGTCGGTATCGAAAAGCTGGGCGGCGGTCAGGAAGTCTACTGCCTGTTTGGCGCATTGAGCGCAGCATCGTCGCTCACGGTCGTGGTGCAGGAAATCCTCACCCTCGCGGACAACATGATCCGTGCGGCCGACGCTTTTGAAGATCATTTCATCTACTGAACAGCGCTGTCAGGCGGAGAACATTCATGACGACAAGTATCTGGAAAAAACTGGTGACCGCTGTTCGTGGCGGCGCTTCCGAAGTGGGCGAGTCGATTGCCGACGCCAATGCCATCCGCATTCTGGACCAGGAAATCCGCGACGCCGAAAACGCGCTGGTCAAGGCCCGCGACGGGCTGATCACGATCAAGGCCAAGCACAAACTTTCGGCACAGCGTCTTGAAGAGCACGCCACCAGCATTGCCAACTGGGAAGGCCGCGCCATGCAGGCCCTGAACAAGGGTGAAGAAGCCCTGGCTGTCGAATGTGCAAACAAGATTGCCGAGATCGAAGCCCTGCGTGATCAGGAGCAGGAACTGGCCGATCAGTTCAGTAAGCAGGTCAACCTGCTGCAGGATCAGGTGATCAAGGCCGAATCGCGAATCAAGAGCCTCAAGCAGCAGGTCGAGATGGCCAAGGCCCGTGAAACCGTGCAAAAGGCTCGCGTTGCAACGGCAACCGCAACCGGCGGTGCCAGTGGTGCCGTCGAAACCGCGGTAGGGTCGCTGGCGCGTCTCAAGCAACGCCAGGACGAACAGGACGCCAAGCTCGAAGCGGCCGAGGAGCTGGCCAGCCAGTCCAGCGGCAGCGATCTGGAGCGGCGTCTGCAGGATGCCGGGATTGGGGCCAAAAGTGGCGGCGCGCAAGATGTGCTGGCACGCCTCAAAGCCAAAAATCAGACACCGTCCCAGTAAGCGGAGCAGCGGCGCAGGCAAGGAGGGTGAATGGAGTTTTCCAGACGACTCAACGTCATCCTCGCGCTGTCGGCAGTTATGATCGCCGTGCAAGTGCTGAACTCGGTCAGCGGTAACAGCCTGGTCCATTTCGGTATCATGCCGCGCAGCTCAACCGGGTTGCGTGGCATTGTGTTTGCGCCGTTTCTGCATGGTTCGATTCAGCACTTGCTCAGTAATCTGTTGCCGTTCATTGTGCTCAGCTGGATGGTAGCCACCGAGGGTGTCAGGCGCTATGCGTGGGTGGTGGGGTTGGTTTGTCTGGTGGGCGGGTTGCTGGTCTGGATGTTCGGTCGCAGCACTATTCATGTCGGGGCAAGCGGGTTGATTTTCGGCCTGTGGTCTTATCTGCTGGCGCGGGCGTGGTATCAACGCAGTATTGCAAGCCTATTGCTGGCCCTGATGGTGCTGGCGGGCTACGGCGGATTGATTTTTGGCTTCGTACCGGTGGCGGGTGTTTCGTTTGAATCACATATTGCCGGGGCGGTTGCCGGTATTGGTGCGGCGTGGCTGATGCATTCCAGGGCGTTGCTGGCGCAGAACTGAGCCCGTTTCGCAAACCGTTTGTTTATTCCGGTCTTCAAGGATATGCACTATGAGTTGGTTCAAACGTGCCATGGGGCTGGAAGCACCCAAGGCAGCCGGCGTGGATGGCGCACAGTCCGTCGGTACGGTCAGTCCGCTTGGCCTGGCCTCCGGTCGTATGTTGTGTCTGGACAGTGCGTTGAAGCTGTTGCTCGATGGCCATTCGGAGGTGGTTGTTCCTGGCGACGAAAAGGTCTGGGCCGTGGGGCATGTCGACCTCGGCCAGTCGATGGCGCTTCATCGTTTCTACCTCGATGACGAGGACTATTTTTTGCAGGTGGTCAGCAACGGCCCCTCCGCACAGGACGTGCAGGACATCATCCTGTTCGGTTACTACAGTGCCGAGCCGATCACCAGCAAGAACGAGTTGCTGCGCCTGACCGGCCCGTCGTCGAAGATCGGCCTGCCCACCTATGAGCACGATGGCGAGGTATTCGAACGGCAGTGGGGCACGTCGCCCGGCCAGACCGAGCTGACGCCGCTGGATGAGGACATCGTCAGTCCGGACGCCGCGTATCGCGTCAAACACCTGAGCATGTTGTATGCCCGCGAAACGGGTCTGATCAACCGCCGTGAGTTTCTGCTGTTTTCCGTGGAGGAGGACGAGGAGGGCAGCATCACGCTCACCACGGCGGTTGGCATAACGCTGCAATCCACCGATATCAACGTTCTTTGACAAGGAAATCTTCATGATCGACGCGCTGCGTATGTCGCTCAATGCCACTGCCGTGTTTGGCTTCGTCATGTACATTCTGGTGGCGGCCATCCTGTTTGCGCTGTTCCAGTTCATCTACAGCAGAGTTACACCGCACAAGGAGTTTGCGCTGATCCGCGAGAACAACAGTGCTGCCGCATTGGCGCTAGGTGGTTCGCTGATCGGTTTCGCACTGCCGGCCAGCAACATCATCAGTTACAGCATCAGTATTCTGGACGTGATCGTCTGGGCAGTGATTGCAGCCGTTGTGCAACTGCTGGCGTTCGGCGTTACCAGCCTTGTGCTCAAGGGGTTGTCGACACGCATTGCCAAGGGCGAGATGGCGGCAGCTATCTATTCGGCCAGTGTCGCGATCAGCGTCGGTCTTCTCAACGCAGCCTGCATGACCCCTTCGGTCTGACGGCGGCCTTGAACAAGGAGACTCATGATGAGACGTAGTTCAGTAAAGCTGGTGCTCGCCAGTACGCTTCCCCTGGCCCTTGCCGGCTGCGGTCCGTCGGAAGACAAGGACACCTTCAATGCCCAGGCCAACTTCAGCTCGGTGCAGGAATGCGTCGATGCCAAGGTGCCGGTCAATGTCTGTTCGGACGCCTACATGCAGGCGCTGTCCGACCATCGCCGCATAGCGCCGACCTACGATGACAAGGCTTCATGCGACGCGGACTTCGTGCCGGATTATTGCCAGGTCACCTCTGACGGCAAGTACATGCCGAAGCTCGGCGGTTTCGAGCTGGGCTTTTCCGGCCGTGTGCCCAAAGAGGCGCTGGACCGGGCCAATCAGGAAGCCGCTCAGTCCGCCCCTGCAGGCATGAGTGGTACCACCGGGCTGATGGCCGGGCTGCTGATCGGTAATCTGCTCAGCAACGGTTTTGGCAATAACCGCTATTACTCGCAGCCCATTTACCAGACTCGCGATGATCGCGGTGGCTACTACAGCTCGTCCTTGCCAAGCCAGATCGATCGGGGCAAGACGTTCGGGCGTTCGACCCAGGCGCAATCCAGCCCGGACCGCAGCTATGGCAAGAGCACACTTGGGCGCAACCTTGGCAGTTCGGGGTCAGGCTCGTCGTCGGTGTCATCGACCATCTCGCGTGGCGGCTTCGGCAGTCAGGCGTCGGCACGCAGCGGCTGGGGCGGCAAGAGCAGCAGTGGCAGCAGCAGTTTCGGAGGCTGACGGTCGGGGTCATGAAAAAGATCAGCATCGAGGAACGCCCGGACTGGCGCGCCACGGCGGAGCGTGAAGGGTTCAACTTCCACACCATCGACGGCGAGCGCTATTGGGATGAGCGCGGGTATTACCTGTTCACCGAACAGCAGATTACCCGCGACCTTGAAGCTCCCACGCAGGAACTTCACCAGATGTGTCTGGACGCGGTCGCCCGGGTCGTGGAGAGCGAGGCGTTGTTGCACCAGTTGGCGATCCCGGAAGCGTTCTTCGATGTGATCCGTGCTTCGTGGAAGGATGGACATCCGCATCTCTACGGGCGCTTCGACTTTGCCTACGACGGTACGGGACCGGCAAAGATGTACGAAATCAATGCCGATACGCCGACCAGTCTGATGGAAGCCGGTGCGTTTCAGTTGCTCTGGCTGGATGAGCAGATGGCGCGTGGCGTTCTGCCTGCGCACGCCAGTCAGTTCAATTCGATTGCCGAGGACCTGGTTCGGGCCTTCGCCGAGTTTCCGGGCGCGAGTCCGTTCTACTTTTCGGCGATGTCGGGCTCTGTCGAAGACCGTGGCACTACCGATTTTCTGCGGCGTATGGCTGCGCACGTTGGGATTGATGCCCGGCATATCGATATCGAGGATATCGGGCTCAATGCCGAGGGGCGTTTTGTCGATCTGGACGGGCGCTGGATCGAACGGCTGTTCAAGCTTCACGCGTGGGAGCATATCTTTCACGAAGAGTTCGGCCAGCACGTGCCAGGCAGCGGCACTCAGTTCGTTGAACCCGCCTGGAAGGCCATTCTCAGCAACAAGGGGATTCTGCCGTTGTTGTGGCAGTTCAATGAAGGCCATCCGAACCTGCTGCCTTCTTGCGTCGATCAGGATCCGACCCGGCCGGTCCCCAGAGGCTGGGTGCGCAAGCCTTACTTTTCCCGTGAGGGTGCCAACATCGAAATGCGTACACCTGGCGATCAGCTGATTTCAGTCGATGGGCCTTACACCGACGCGCCTTACATTCTGCAGGCGTATTCACCGCTTCCGCGATTTGCTGACAGTTACACGCTGATCGGCTCCTGGGTCATCGGCGATCTGGCCTCCGGAATCGGCATTCGTGAAGATGACAGCCTGATTACCAAAGACACCAGTCGGTTCCTGCCTCACGTTGTCATTGATTGAGCTGCGGGTGTTCTCGATAAGTGTTACTTGCCTGGGGCACGTAACACGTTCGCTGTTACCGACCTGCTATATCGCCAATAATGAATGGACTCAGTCGGTCGCTTTGCTGATGGAGATGTCTGACAATCAAACGAACGTGATCGTATTTTCAATCCTGACGTTATCAATACAGTCGGCCATTAACTGATCTGTATGGACGCTTCGTTTTAATCTGTTTTTTTATAAGTATTGGCACTTGCGTTGCATTGCTGGGGCGGTCCCGGGTGGGTGCTTTATCGGTAATAGTGCGCTGTAAGTTCAGGAAGTTTCCTACAGGCTCATGCCTGCCTGCACCGCATTCGCGGGATCATTGGTGAAGTTGACTGTGTTCGTCCGTTTAATAATTCGTTATTACCGGGCCGCCACGCTATACGCCTTTCACCACACGCCGTTTATATCGGAAATACCATTGGCCTGGACGCCAGACACTTGTCCCGGACCGGCCACGCAAGGAGAGCCAACATGCTCATGAAACAACTGCTGGGGGTCGCACTGGCGATACTGCTCGCTATCAATACCAGCCTGGCAGTCGACGCAACGCTGCTCGGAAAACGTCTGACACCGCTGGGAGGCGAGGTGGCGGGTAACGCGACCGGCACCATCCCGGCCTGGAGCGGCGGCATCACCCGCCCGCCGCCCGGATACGAGGGCTCCGGCACACGGCATGTGGACCCGTATGCCGCTGACAAGCCCTTGTTCACCATTACCCACGCCAACATGCAGCACTATCGCACGCACCTCACGCCTGGTCAGGTGGCGATGTTCGAAACCTATCCAGACAGCTATCAGATGCCGGTGTACACCACTCGACGTTCCGGATCGGCACCCCAGTGGGTATACGACAACACTCGCCGTAATGCGGAAAAAGCCCGCTTGATCGGTGGCGGTAACGGGTTTGTCGATGCCTATGGAGGTATTCCGTTTCCTCTGCCGGAAAAGGGTATTCAGGCCGTGTGGAATCACATTGCCCGCTACCGCGGTCATTACGTGGTGCGACGTACGTCGGAAGTTGCGATCCAGCGCGACGGCAGCTTCAAATTGAACACCTCGCGTCAGGAAGTGCTGTTCCGTTTCTATGATCCCGTTGGCAGTTTTGCCAGTCTGGACAACGTACTGTTTTATTACCTGTCATTTATCCAGTGTCCGACACGGATGGCCGGCTCCGCCGTGCTGGTTCACGAGACACTTGATCAGGTACAGGAGCCTCGGCAGGCGTGGGCTTACAGTGCGGCACAACGTCGGGTAAGGCGGGCGCCGAGTCTGGCTTACGACATGCCGATCCCGGCTTCGGAGGGATTGCGCACCGCTGATGACACCGACATGTTTAACGGTTCACCGGACCGTTACGAGTGGACGTTGCTGGGCAAACGCGAAATATACATTCCTTACAACAACTACCGGATATCCAGTCCCGCCATCAGCTACCGAAAATTGTTGCAGGTCGGTCACCTCAACCCTGCTTACACACGCCATGAGTTACACCGTGTCTGGGTGGTCGAGGGCACCCTCAAACCTACGGCACGGCACGTCTATTCGCGGCGCACCCTGTATCTGGATGAAGACAGCTGGCAGGCTGCAATTGTCGATCAGTATGACGGTCGCGGACAGCTGTGGCGGGTCTCCATGGCTTACCTGAAAAACTATTACGAGTTACCCACCACATGGTCTGCGCTGGATGTCTTTCACGACTTGCAGGCACGCCGTTATCACGTACAGAACCTGGACAATCAGGAGCCCGGCACCAGTGATTTTTCCCAGCCTGCACCTGGTATGAACGCTTTCAAGCCTGATGCATTGCGTCGCAGGGGTATTCGTTGACAGGTCTCGGCTAACCCGGTCGATCAACTGTCGTGATGATCCGTCAATCACATTCTGTGCGCTTAACAAAAGATAACGACATGTCGATTGTCAGGCATTTGCAAAACTGCCTAGGATGACCGGTCTTCCAGACGGGTAACGCCGGAGGGCTGTGGGTGTCGGGATCAGTCGAGCTGACGGATACCCGAATCCGATAACGCTCACCTGATAATAATAAGAGAGGAGAAGTCCATGCGTGAGTTTTTCCATCGGCGCATCCGGTCATGTACGGGCATGTCCCTGGCGATTTGTGCTGCATGTTTTGCGCTGCCTGCAACGGCCGACTCCGGTTCGGTAGCCAGTGCAGCGACTTCCGCAGACAAGGCTGTCTACGCTGTCGAATCGGCCAGAGCCTCGCGCAGTTTGTTGCTGGACGTGGCCCATGCTGGCGCGCGCCTGGTCGTGGTGGGTGATCACGGGCACATTCTGTTTTCCGACGATCAAGGCAAGAGCTGGAGCCAGGCGCGCGTGCCGACCCGCCAACTGTTGACGGCGGTGTTTTTTGTGGACGAACAGCATGGCTGGGCAGTGGGGCATGACGCACAGATACTGGCCAGCAATGATGGCGGCAAGAGCTGGAGCAAGCAGTTCGAGGACCTGAAGCGCGAGGCCCCGCTGCTGGACGTCTGGTTCAAGGACCTCGACAACGGCTTTGCCGTGGGCGCCTACGGTGCATTATTGAGCACCGGTGATGGCGGTCAGCATTGGGAGGATGTCAGCGAGCGCCTGGACAACGAAGACCAGTATCACCTGAACAGCATCGCTCAGGTCAAAGATGCCGGCCTGTTCATCGTCGGCGAGGCGGGCAGCATGTTTCGCTCCAGTGACGAGGGACAGACCTGGGAGAAACTTCAAGGTCCTTATCAAGGCTCGCTGTTCGGCGTGATCGGCACCGCTCAGCCTTCCACGCTGCTGGCCTATGGTCTGCGCGGCAACCTGTTTCGCTCCAGCGATTTTGGTGACAGCTGGCAGCCCATCGAATTGAAAGGCGCGCGTGGCCCGGTCGAGTTCGGTCTGGCCAGCGCCACACTGCTGGCCGATGGTTCGCTGGTACTGGTCGGCAACGGTGGCAGCGTCATGCGCAGCCATGACGACGGCGAAACGTTCGAGGTCTTCAATCGTCCCGACCGCATTTCGCTGGCCGGCGTTACCAGCAACCTGCAAGGCAATCTGATTCTGGTAGGACAAGGCGGCGTGCGCATCACCTCGCCGGCGGGCGCCGATACGACCCAACAATAAGACCTTTCAGGGCGGGGACATTCCGGCATGAGCACTCTTCAAAACACGCAATATTCAGATGACAAGGCAACGTTCCTTGAGCGCCTGATTTTCAATCATCGCCCGGCGGTGATCATCCTTTGCCTGCTGGCGAGCATTTTCCTGTTCTGGCAAGCCACCCAGGTCCGGCCGTCCACCAGTTTCGAGAAAATGATCCCGCTGTCTCATCCGTTCATTCAGAACATGATGAAACACCGCAACGACCTGGCGAATCTCGGCAATACCGTGCGTATATCCGTCGAAGCGGTGGATGGCGATATCTTCTCCAAGGACTACATGGAGACCTTGCGCCAGATCAGCGACGAAGTGTTTTACATCCCCGGCGTAGACCGCTCCGGTCTCAAGTCGCTGTGGAGCCCCAGCGTACGCTGGACCGAA
>NZ_LJPW01000075.1 GCF_001400735.1 Pseudomonas caricapapayae | reverse complement strand
TTGATCTACAAGGCTTTTTCGTTTCCGTCTGCGCCGGAAGTGGGGCGAATTATAGACAGATCACAGAGGGCGTCAACCGTTATTTTGAACTTTCTTCGAAAACCAGAGTAACTCGCCCGAAAGCCTTCTTGCCAGCCTGGCAGACATGAGTCGAACCCAGCTTGAATACAAAGCTGCGATCAACCACCTCACCATCTATACGCACACCACCAGATGCCAGCAGGTCACGCGCAACCGCGGCGTTCTTCACCAACCCTGCCTTATTAAGAACAGCCGAGATCGGCATATCTTCTGCAGCAGCCACGGACATCTCTGGCAGATCATCCGGCAATTCGCCTTCCTTCATACGGTTACCCGCAGAGCGGTGCGCGTTGGCCGCAGCCTCTTCGCCGTGAAAGCGTGCCACCAGCTCTTCAGCCAGCTTGATTTTGATATCACGCGGATTGGCACCCGATTCACAATCGGCCTTCAGCCCGTCGATTTCTTCCATGGAGCGGAAGCTCAGCAGTTCAAAGTAACGCCACATCAGGGAATCAGGAATCGACACCAGCTTGCTGTACATGATGCCCGGCGCTTCCTGAATGCCGACGTAGTTACCCAGCGACTTGGACATCTTCTTCACGCCGTCCAGCCCTTCGAGCAACGGCATGGTCAAGATGCATTGCGGCTCCTGACCATAAGCACGCTGAAGCTCGCGCCCCATCAGCAGATTGAATTTCTGGTCGGTACCACCGAGCTCGACGTCAGCCTTCAAGGCCACGGAGTCATAACCCTGCACCAGCGGGTAAAGGAATTCGTGAATGGCGATGGACTGATTGCTTTTATAGCGCTTGTCGAAATCGTCACGCTCAAGCATTCGGGCGACAGTGTACTGCGAGGACAGCCGAATGAAGTCGGCCGGACTGAGCTTGTCCATCCAGGTCGAATTGAATGCGACTTCGGTCTTGGCCGGATCGAGAATCTTAAAGACCTGAGACTTGTAGGTCTCGGCGTAGTCAAGGACCTGCTCGCGGGTGAGCGGCGGACGAGTAGCGCTTTTACCACTCGGGTCGCCGATCATGCCGGTGAAGTCACCGATCAGGAAGATGATCTGATGTCCGAGATCCTGGAACTGCCGCAGCTTGTTTATAAGCACGGTGTGCCCGAGGTGGAGATCGGGGGCCGTCGGATCGAAACCAGCCTTGATACGCAGCGGCTGGCCACGCTTTAGCTTCTCGACCAGCTCGGCCTCGACCAGGAGTTCATCTGCACCGCGCTTGATCAGCGCCAGCTGCTCTTCAACCGACTTCATTTCAGTCCCCAATTCAAAGGGAACCAACCTTACAAGATCAGAGCCCAATTACAAGTTTTGCCCAGCGTTTGCCTGCGAATCAGTGACTGATACGCGGGAAGGGTTGCTTCGAGCAGGTTTTGGTTATATTTTATACAGTTATTTCATCTTCATCATGTCATTCATCTTTTCCATTTCACCTTTTTCAAAGTCAAATTACCTATGAAAGACACACCGCCTAAAGCGCCCCCGCTTTATCCGAAGAGTCACCTGCTCGCTGCAAGCGGCATCGCCGCATTGTTGAGCCTGGCTCTCCTGGTTTTTCCTTCCAGCGAAGTCGAAGCCAAACGAACGAACCTTTCCCTTGATCTGGAGATGCCGGATCAGGACGTACAAGACCAAGACGCTCCGCAAGCCACTCAAGCCACACCTGAAACCACCGAATCGCCATTTGCGCAGATCGACAACGCCGAAGAACAGACTCAGGACACCGCCACAGCAACGCCCGAAGCAGAAAAGCCGGCACCAGCCGCTGCAAAAGACCCAAACCATCGAGAAGTCACGGTCAGCAAGGGCGACACCCTTTCTACCCTGTTCGAAAAAGTCGGACTGCCAGCCGCTACCGTTCATGAGGTACTGGCCAGCGACAAACAGGCCAAGCAATTCAGCAAGCTGCAGAACGGGCAAATCCTGCAGTTCGAGCTTTCGCCGGACGGCCAGCTCAAGCAACTGCATACCAAACTCAGCGAACTCGAGACCATCAGCCTGTCGAAATCGGCTTCCGGCTTCGTTTTCAATCGCGAGATCAGCAAGCCCAACGTGCGCAATGCCTATGTGCACGGGGTAATCAACAGCTCCCTTTCGCAGTCTGCGCAACGCGCCGGCCTGACTCACAGCATGACGATGGATATGGCCAACATCTTCGGCTACGACATCGACTTCGCGCAGGACATCCGCAAGGGTGACGAGTTTGACGTGGTGTACGAGCAGAAAGTGGTCAACGGCAAAAGTGTCGGCACAGGTAACATCCTGTCCGCCCGCTTTACCAACCGTGGCAAGACCTACACCGCCGTTCGTTACACCAACAAACAGGGCAATACCAATTACTACACGGCCGATGGCAACAGCATGCGCAAGGCATTTATCCGTACGCCGGTAGACTTTGCACGCATCAGCTCAATGTTCTCGATGGGCCGCAAGCACCCGATCCTCAACAAGATCCGCGCCCACAAAGGCGTCGACTATGCTGCGCCACGCGGCACGCCGATCAAGGCAACCGGTGATGGCAAGGTTCTGCTCGCCGGCCGTCGCGGCGGATACGGCAATACGGTCATCATTCAGCACGGTGACACCTACCGCACGCTGTATGGCCACATGCAAGGCTTCGCCAAAGGCGTACAAACCGGCGGAACCGTCAAGCAAGGTCAGGTAATCGGCTATATTGGAACTACCGGCTTGTCCACAGGACCGCACTTGCACTATGAATTCCAGGTCAATGGCGTTCACGTAGACCCGCTGGGCCAGAAGCTTCCGATGGCGGATCCGATCGCCAAATCCGAAAAACAGCGGTTCATGCAGCAAAGCCAGCCTTTGATGGCGCGCATGGATCAGGAAAAGGCCACCACGCTGGCCTCGAATAAAAGGTAATCCATGGACTTCTTCTATATTGGTGTGATGTCCGGCAGCAGTCTCGATGGGATTGATATCGCCCTTTTGAAGCAGGATGACCGATCAAGGCTTCTGGCCACTCACTACATCCCCATGCCGGAAGACCTGCATGCCGAGTTGCTGGGGCTTTGCTCCAGCGGCGTGGATGAGCTCGCGCGCGCGGCAATTGCGGAGCAGAAGTGGTGCAGACTGGTCGCACAGGGCGTGCAGACCTTGCTGCAAGATCAAAACAGAGTGGCCGCCGAGATCCGCGCCATTGGCAGCCACGGCCAGACAATTCGTCACGAGCCCGCGCGCGGCTACAGCGTTCAGATCGGTAACCCTGCGCTGCTGGCAGAGCTGACCGAGATCACCGTGGTGAGCGACTTCCGCCGTCGCGATATCGCAGCTGGCGGACAGGGCGCACCGCTCGTGCCCGCCTTCCACGAAGCGCTCTTCGACGACAATAAAGATCACCGCGCGGTATTGAACATCGGCGGGTTCAGCAACCTGAGCCTGATCGAATCCGACCGCCCGGTCGAAGGCTTCGATTGCGGGCCTGGCAATGTCCTGCTTGATGCCTGGATACAATCGCAGCGCCATGAGAGCTATGACAAGGACGGCGCCTGGGCGGCGAGCGGCAAGGTTGATGATGCACTGCTCAAGAAGCTGCTCAGCGATCAGTTCTTCCTGACCAAAGGCCCCAAGAGTACAGGCCGGGAAGTGTTCAACCTGGGCTGGGTGCACCATCATCTGTTTCAGCTACCCACGCTGGCACCGGAGGATGTGCAGGCCACTCTGCTGGAACTCACGGCACTGACCATCACAGAGTCTCTGCAATCCGCACAAAAAATTACCAAAGAGCTTCTGGTATGTGGCGGTGGTGCTCATAACAAGGCACTGATGAAACGCCTCGCCGAGCTGCTGCCCAATACCGAGGTAAAAAGTACTCAGGAATTTGGCGTAGACCCCGACTGGGTCGAGGCCATGGCGTTTGCATGGCTGGCACATTGCTGTCTGGAACGCGTCCCGGCCAATCGCCCGACGGTAACCGGCGCAAAAGGCAGACGTGTTCTAGGCGCGATCTATCCCGCCTGACCTGCTGCCTGAACGCAAAACGCCGCTCGATGAGCGGCGTTTTTGTTTGCAGCTGCGAACTTGTCAGATCGAAAACGAGGAGCCGCAACCACACGTGGTGGATGCATTCGGGTTCTTGATGACGAATCGCGAACCTTCAAGCCCTTCCTGATAATCGACCTCTGCGCCAGCCAGATACTGGAAACTCATCGGATCGACCACGAGGCTCACGCCCTCGCGCTCGACGATGGTGTCATCGTCTGCGACGTCTTCATCAAACGTGAAGCCGTACTGAAAACCCGAGCAACCGCCACCGGTAACAAATACACGCAGCTTGAGACGATCATTGCCCTCTTCGTCGACCAGGGTTTTCACCTTGTGCGCTGCATTTGGAGTGAACTCCAAAGCGGTAGGCGTGAAGGATTCGACACTCATGTCAGATATCTCCCGGCGTTAGCCGTCGTAATGCGTAATGACGGCATTATCCGCTTCTCCCAGAAAATCGGTCAACTATTTGGTGGAGGGACAGCTACAAGGTACAGGCGCATGGCCACAGCCTTTGCCTTGCAACCTGGAGCCTGAGGCCTCTTAAGGCATCATGCCAGCATGAGACAGCCCGGCACGCTCATCCAGACCGAACAGGATGTTCATGTTCTGAACCGCCTGACCTGAAGCGCCTTTCACCAGGTTGTCGATCACCGATAGCACGACAACCAGATCGCCACCCTGCGGGCGATGCACCGCGATGCGGCAAACGTTGGCACCACGCACACTGCGCGTCTCGGGATGGCTACCCGCTGGCATCACATCCACAAACGGCTCGTCGGCGTAACGCTTCTCGAACAGCGCCTGAATATCTACCGAGCGATCAGTCACCGTTGCATAGAGCGTGGAGTGAATACCACGAATCATCGGCACCAGATGCGGAACAAACGTCAGGCCGATGTCACCACCTGCCGCGCGGCGCAGGCCCTGGGTGATTTCAGGCAAGTGACGATGGCCTTTTACGGCATAGGCTTTGAAGCTTTCATTGGCTTCCGAATACAGAGAACCAATGTTCAGACCACGGCCCGCACCGCTGACGCCAGATTTACAGTCGGCAATCAGGCGAGTGTTGTCGGCAATGCCCGCTTCCAGCAACGGCAGGAAGCCCAACTGGGTAGCTGTCGGATAGCAGCCAGGCACCGCGATGAGCCGTGCGTTCCTGATCTGCTCGCGATTGACTTCCGGCAGCCCGTACACCGCATCCTGCAGCAACTGCGGAGCACCGTGAGGCTGACCGTACCACTTGGCCCATTCGACCGGGTCCTGCAGGCGGAAGTCGGCAGACAAATCGATCACTTTGGTGCCTGCAGCAAGCAGCTCACCGGCCAGCGCATGAGCGACCCCGTGAGGCGTAGCGAAGAACACGACGTCACAGGCCCCCAGGGTTTTCACGTCAGGTACGCTGAAAGCCAAGCCGTCGTAATGACCTCGCAGGTTCGGGTACATGTCGGCGACCGGCATCCCTGCCTCGGAACGCGAGGTGATCACCACGACTTCTGCCTGCGGATGCTGTGCCAACAGACGCAGCAGCTCGACCCCGGTGTAACCCGTGCCGCCGACGATACCGACCTTGACCATAACCTGCCCTCAACGAAACAACTGGAAAGCGGTCGATAATAGGAGCCTATCGCCTCTGCGACAACCGACAACGTGACGTACGGACGCACAAGACACTACTATTCGGCCACCGTGAACCTGGGAATAATCAAAAATGCTCTATCTATGGATCAAAGCACTGCATGTCATTTCAATGGTCTGCTGGTTTGCAGCCCTCTTCTATCTGCCAAGACTGTTCGTTTACCACTCGATGAGTGAGGACACGATCAGCCGTGAGCGTTTCATGGTGATGGAGCGCAAGCTCTACCGTGGCATCATGACTCCGGCGATGATCGCAACACTGATCTTCGGCGGCTGGCTGATCAGCTTTGATGCCAGCGGTTATTTCAGCCAGGGCTGGATGCACGCGAAGCTAACGCTGGTTTTCCTGTTGATCGGCTATCACCATGTCTGTGGCGCGCAGGTCAAACGCTTCGCCCGCGGAGAAAATGGCCGCAGTCATGTGTTCTATCGCTGGTTCAACGAGATTCCTGTACTGATCCTGATCGCCATCGTCATTCTGGTCATCGTCAAACCCTTCTGACCCGATAAGCACCGGCCTTATCAGTCACGCGACAGGGCGCCGGGCTTTACCCAAGGGGTAATGCAAGCGCCCGGTACTGTTCTCAAACTCAAGACAAGGAAGCCCTGTATGGCCGATTCCCACTTCAAGATCGTATTTGAGGGACAGGTGCGTGAAGGTGTCGAACCAGACACCGCAAAGGCCAACCTTGCGGGGCTGTTCAAAAGCGAATCCGCTGCAGTGCAGAAGTTGTTCAGTGGCCAACCGGTCGCGCTCAAGCGCGGGCTGACCTACACCGATGCCGAGCGCTACCTGAAGGCACTGAACGACGCAGGCGTCGAAGCACGTATCGAACCTGATAGCGACATCAGCCTGAGCCTTAATGAAGCGACCAGCCAGCCGCTACAAAAACCTGCGCATCCGGAAATATCGCCCTATGCGCCGCCCAAGGCTCAGGTTGGCGGTGATCAGCCGGAATATGCACCTCTGAAAGCCCTGAGTATCCATGGGCGCATCGGACGCTTGCGCTACCTGGCCTGGAGCCTGGTATTGAGCGCGGCAGCGTTGGCACTGGTGGCCGTATGCCTGCTGGTCATGAACGGGTCACTGGTCGCAGGCGGGCTGCTGATCGCAGTAGTTCTCGTAGCATTCGCCGTCATCGGCGCCCAGATCGGCATACAACGGCTGCACGACATGGGCTGGTCGGGCTGGCTCTTGCTGCTGACGATGGTGCCCTTCATAGGCAGCGTCTTCCCGTTCCTCATGTTCCTGCTGCCCGGTACAAAAGGCACCAACTCGTTCGGTCCACCGCCGCCACCGAACTCGAAAGGCGTGAAGACGCTGGCCATTCTATGGGTGTTGTTACTGCCCCTTATTCTGATCGGCATCACTGCCGGCGGCGCAGGCATGCTGCGCGACGAGCTGGAATTGCAGACCGACGAGTATGAGCAATCCCTCCCATACGATGATGACGAAGACCGTGACAGTGCCTTGAACGTGCCTGTGGAAGTCAACAAAGAGCTCAAAGAAACCGAGTGACCCGTAATAGACTGCTCACGGCTCGGCAGACTGCCGGGCGCAATATGCTCAATGGAGAACTGCATGACCCGTTACGCCCTGATCACCGGCGCGTCCAGCGGCATAGGCCTGGCGATGGCCGAAGCACTGGCTCGTCGTGGTCGCAGCCTGATCCTGGTCGCCCGCCAGCGCGACCTGCTGGAAACCATTGCGCTGGAATTGACTCAGCGCTTTGGCGTGGAAGTGCTGTTTCGTGCATGCGATCTGGGCGAGCCTTTACGGCTCTCGGGCTTTCTGCTGGAGCTGGAAGACGGTGCCCATCAGATTGATCTGCTGGTCAACGCAGCAGGTATCGGCACCTGCGGGCCGTTTCTGGCTCAGGACTGGAGCGCCGAGCAGGACCTGATCGACCTGAACATTCTGGCACTGACGCGTCTGTGCCACACGGTCGGCAACCTGATGGCCATTCAGGGTGGCGGGCAGATCCTCAATGTCGCTTCGGTGGCGGCTTTCCAGCCCGGCCCGTGGATGAGTACCTATTACGCCAGCAAGGCTTATGTGCTGCATTTTTCCGAAGGGCTGCGCGAGGAAGTAAAGAAGGCCGGGGTGAAAGTCTCGGTGCTCTGCCCTGGACCGACCAGAACGGCTTTTTTTCGTACCGCGCAGTTGCAGGTCAATATCGATAACCTGATGAGCCCAGAAGAAGTGGCGCTGTATACCGTTCGGGCGCTTGCAAAAGACCGCGCGGTTATCATTCCCGGCTTCAGTACCAGGCTGTGGACGTTCAGCCCGCGCCTGGTTTCGCGCTGGCTGGCTCGCCAGATCAGCGGCTACATCAACAAGAAGTACTGCCCGCGCTGACAGACAAACGGCTGGGCGAGCGGTGCCTTGCTCAGTACACTCAGAGGCACTGTTGCACAGCGATACATGCGACGACCATCAACCGACAAGGAGCAAACGGCTGTGGAAACTTTGTTCACCAAGATCATCAATCGGGAAATTCCGGCGAAGATCATCTATGAAGATGATCAGGTACTGGCCTTTCACGATATCGCCCCGCAGGCACCGGTGCATTTTCTGGTTATCCCGAAAAAGCCCATTCGTACCCTGAACGATCTGACCGAAGAAGACAAAGGCCTGGCTGGGCATATCCTGTTCACCGCACAGCGCCTGGCCACTGAACTGGGCTGCGAAGAAGGCTTTCGCGTGGTCATGAACTGCAACGAGCTGGGCGGGCAGACCGTCTATCACATTCATATGCATGTGCTGGGTCAGCGTCAGATGAACTGGCCGCCGGGCTGATCAGATGTTTCCGGGGTTTGCAGCCGTTCAGCGATCGTCATGATCGCTGAACGGGCGATACAAGCCCTGCTGCCTCCGGCTGATTCGGGTAAACTGCCTGCATGATCTTCCGGAGGTGCCCATGGCTACCGAACGTCACTACTCCCCCCTCGACCGTCTGTTACTGCAAGCCGATAGCGCGATGCGCACCTTGCTGCCATCGAGCGCTCATTCGCGGCGCCCTTCACCTGCGGTTGTCAAACCCGATCACAAGATGAGCGATGTCGACACCCGCCATGTAGCGGGCCTGATGCGCATCAACCACACCGGTGAAGTCTGTGCGCAAGCGCTTTATCAGGGGCAGGCGCTGACGGCGAAGCTGCCCAAGGTGCGCAAGGCGATGGAGCATGCGGCTGAAGAGGAAATAGACCATCTGGTCTGGTGCGAACAACGCATTCATCAACTTGGCAGCCACACCAGCGTGCTCAACCCGCTGTTTTACAGTCTGTCCTTCGGGATCGGTGCTGTAGCCGGGGTCATCAGCGACCGGGTCAGCCTGGGCTTTGTTGCGGCAACAGAGGATCAGGTCTGCAAGCACCTGAGCGAACACCTGGAGCAATTGCCGACCGAAGACGGAAAGTCCCGGGCCATTCTGGAACAAATGCTCAGCGATGAAGAGCACCACGCTGAATCTGCGCTGGAAGCAGGCGGCTTTCGTTTCCCGGCACCGGTCAAGTTCGGCATGAGCGTATTGGCCAAGGTCATGACCAAGTCGACTTATCGCATCTGACGACGAGACACGTTCCATAAAAAAGGCGCCTGCAAGAGGCGCCTTTTTAATATCCGAACTGCAGGTTTATACCGCCACGTTACGGCCGTAGAAGATTTCCAGCATTTCGTGTTTGACCTTGGCGGTCACTTGCTCGCGCTGCTCGGCAGACAAGTTGCTGGTGGCATCGCCGAACAGGTAGTTATCCAGCTCGAACTGTTTGAGCAGCATCTTGGTGTGGAACAGGTTTTCCTGATACACGTTCACGTCGGTCATCTGGTAACCGTTGCGCGTGTCTTCAGACAGGTAATTCTGGATCGAGTTGATTTCATGGTCGATGAAGTGCTTCTTGCCTTCCACGTCACGGGTAAACCCGCGCACACGATAATCGACAGTCACGATATCCGACTCGAACTTGTGAATCAGGTAGTTCAACGCCTTGAGCGGTGAAATAACGCCACAGGTCGACACATCGATATCCACGCGGAACGTGGCGATGCCGTCCACCGGATGAATTTCCGGGTAGGTATGGACCGTGATGTGGCTCTTGTCCAGGTGCGCCAGAATGGTTTCCGGCAGTGGACCTGGCGACTCTTCGATCTGGCTTTCGGTAGGCGTCACCGGCTGTTCCGAGATCAGAATGGTCACACTGGCACCTTGTGGATCGTAATCCTGACGCGCGATGTTCAGGATGTTGGCACCAATGATATCGACAACATCAGTCAGAATCCGCGTCAGGCGTTCTGCGTCGTACACACTGTTGATGTATTCGACATACGCCTGCTGGTCCTGCGGGGTTTCCGCATAGCAGATGTCATAAATGTTGAAGCTCAAGGTCTTTGTCAGGTTATTGAACCCGTGGAGCTTGAGTTTGCTTTTCACCGTTAAAAACTCTCTATATGGGTGCGGCGCCAGCCGCGTGATCAAGCATGCCCGTCAGTTGAGTCCGGCTCATCTGCGTAGGACGGTTAACACCTCTTCGCGTTGGCGATTTTGGTTGTCTGTTCGGGCCGGCAGCAGAAAACCAATACAGGCTGCGCCCTGAAAAAGTGGCGCATTATGCAGACGTCCGAAGCCGTCTGCCAGAGTGTGCGCCGTTTTTATGATCGTTGTATGTCTGGCGTTCAGGTCAGTTCGACAATTTCATAATCGTGAGTGATCTTCACGCCCGCGTTCCCGAGCATGATCGAAGCGGAACAATACTTCTCCGCCGACAGTTCGATAGCCCGCTTAACCTGAGCTTCTTTCAGCCCGCGGCCCTTGACGACGAAGTGCAGGTGAATGCTGGTGAACACTTTTGGATCTTCATCTGCGCGCTCGGCTTCAAGAAACGCCTCGCAGCTTTCCACCGGCTGGCGCGACTTTTTCAGGATGCTCACCACATCGAAGTTGCTGCACCCGCCCAGACCGATCAATACCATTTCCATTGGGCGTACACCCAGATTGCGGCCGCCGCTTTCAGGCGGGCCGTCCATCACTACCACATGACCGCTGCCGGACTCACCGAGGAACATGGCTTCGCCAGCCCATTGAATGCGTGCCTTCATCGCCAGGACTCCACTGTAAAAAAGGGGTCGCCAGCTTAGCACAGCACCAAAAGCTGCCCGGAGGCATTGAAAAAAATGCTTTTTGTTGGAAACGCGTAGGATTATTCGCAAATAGCCCCCTACACGTCCGGAAAAGCTGCTGAGAATGCAGCCTCAGCCGATACCTATAGGTATGCCATTTGGCCATACACCTTATTTCGGAAGTCACGCATGGTCGCAATAACCTTTACCCCCAAAGCAAACAGTCTGGACAAGCTGCTGCCCCATGCAGAACGCCGCCGCTGCCCCGCGAAGAGCAACATTATCAATGCGGGTGATCGCTCTGAGTCTCTGTTTCTGATTCTCAAGGGCTCAGTCACGGTTCTGATCGAAGACGACGAGCGACGCGAGATGATCGTTGCCTATCTCAACAGCGGAGATTTCTTCGGTGAGCTGGGTCTGTTTGAACAGCCCGGACACGAGTCCGTACGTAGCGCATGGGTGCGTGCCAAGACCGAGTGCGAAGTGGCCGAGATTTCATACGTAGCCTTCCGCGAACTGACCCGCCAAGAGCCGGAAATCCTCTATGCACTCGGCAGCCAGATGGCTGATCGCCTGCGCAATACTACGCGCAAGGTAGGTGACCTGGCGTTTCTCGACGTTACCGGCCGAGTGGCTCGCACGTTGCTTGAGCTGTGCAAACAGCCGGATGCGATGACCCACCCGGACGGTATGCAGATCAAGATTACCCGTCAGGAAATCGGACGCATCGTCGGCTGTTCGAGGGAAATGGTCGGTCGAGTGCTTAAAGCTCTGGAAGAACAGAGCCTGGTCAACGTCAAGGGAAAAACAATGGTGGTCTACGGCACACGCTGAAGCTCTGGCATTCAGAGCTCAGCGAGCAGACGCCGGTAGGCTTGCGCCAGGCGCTCCAGAACATCGACATCTGGAAACACCTCATGCAAGGCGATGTGGCTTTCGGCTCTTACACGCGGTTCAAGTTCGCAAAGTTCGTTGAAGCGGTTCACTGCGCCCGCCATCTGTAGGCGCTCGTCATCCAGCAACAACGCGCCATGAGCCAGCACCACCGGACGCGTGCCGCCCTGATTCTGGCGCCAGCGCTGGGCGGTTCCGACCATCTTGCGAGCATTGAGGTTGACGTTGAAGCGACCGTCACAGAATGCACCCGGCACCTCACCCAGCGAAGCTTGCCCACCCAGCTGTTCCAGCAGGTCGAGAATCGGCTGACACAAGCGCAGGTAGGCGGTTTCTATGCGGTCCCGATCAACGTCATTGTGCGGCTGTGCATAGACCAGCGCGATATTCACCGTGGCCGAGGATTGCGGCACCGGCTCACCACCGGTTTCACGCAACAGCACCGGCCAGCCATTATCAGCCAGGGTCTCGCTGGCTTCGGCAAACCCCGGCAAGCGGCTCATACGGCGCGGCATGACCAGTGCCCGGTCATTGGGTCGCCAGAACAGCAATCCATGATCGGCAGCGCCGGTGCATACAGACGCCAGAAGGTCCTGCTCGGCCTGCAAGCCTTGTTCGACGCAGATGTCGATGATCGAGTCTTGCATGCCGGACCTCAGCGTGGTGTTCAGTCAGTCGATGGACGGGCCGCTAGCCGCAGGCTTGCGCTCAGGAAAAAACAGCCGCTGCAACTCGGCGCCAGGATGTTCGGCGCGCATGAAAGCCTCGCCTACCAGGAACGAATAGACATCGTTGATTTCCATCAGCTCGACATCCGCACGGTTGAGAATGCCGCTTTCAGTGATGACCAGACGATCACGCGGGATACGGGGCAGCAATTCCAGCGTGGTTTCAAGGCTCACTTCAAAAGTGTGGAGGTTGCGATTGTTGACCCCCACCAGCGGCGTATCAAGCGTCTTGAGTGCGCGTTCAAGTTCGTCGCCGTCGTGTACCTCGACCAGCACATCCAGCCCGACACGCTTGGCGACGGCGGCCAGCTCAGCCATTTGCACGTCAGTCAGCGCCGAGACGATCAGCAGAATGCAGTCAGCGCCCAGCGCGCGCGCCTCGACGACCTGATAAGGGTCGATCATGAAGTCCTTGCGGATCACCGGCAGGTTGCACGCCGCACGCGCTTCCTGCAGGTAGGCATCGGAGCCCTGAAAGAAATCGACGTCGGTAAGCACGGACAGGCAGGTTGCGCCCCCCGCGTGATAGCTTCTGGCAATTTCGCCTGGCAGGAAGTTTTCCCGGATGACGCCCTTGCTCGGCGAGGCCTTCTTGATTTCCGCGATGACAGCAGGCTGCTTCAATCTGGCCTGAGTGATCAGCGCATTGGCAAAACCACGGGGTGCGCCAGCCCTGGCGGCCTGCTGCTCAAGTTCAGCCAGACTCACAATCGCGCGACGGGCCGCGATTTCCTCGGTCTTTCGAGCAAGAATCTTTTCCAGTACGGTTGGCACGCTCATGCTTCGTTCTCCTGTTTGAATACCGCCGTGAAGGCACCCAATTCTTCCAGCTTTTCCTGCGCGAGGCCTGTGTGCAGGGCATCATGCGCCAGTGCCACACCCTCTTTCAGGCTGGTGGCATGGTCGGCAGCATAAAGCGCGGCACCGGCATTGAGCACGATCATTTCCGCAGCTTTCTGCCCATTTTCGGTTTTGCGCCGACCCAATGCATCGCGAATCAGTTCCAGCGAAGCTGCCGGACTTTCCACCGCCAGGCCATACAGACTCTGGCTTTTTATACCCAGGTCTTCAGGTTGTACCCAGTATTCAGTCACTTCGCCATTTTTCAGCTCGGCCACGAAGGTCGGCGCGGCCAGGCTGAACTCGTCCAGGCCGTCCTGTGAATGCACGACCAGCACATGCTTGCTGCCCAACCGCAGCAACACTTCGGCCAGCGGGCGGCACAGCGCCTGATTGAACACACCGACGATCTGGTGGCGAACACCCGCCGGGTTGGTCAGCGGCCCCAGCATATTGAACAATGTGCGCAGCCCCAGCTCGCGGCGCGGCCCGGCAGTATGCTTCATGGCCGTGTGATGAGACTGGGCGAACATGAAACCGATGCCGACGCTGTCGATGCAGCGCGCCACCTGCACAGGCGTGAGGTTCAGATAAACCCCGGCGGCCTCCAACAGATCGGCACTGCCGCTTTTACCCGAGACAGCACGATTACCGTGCTTGGCCACCGTGCAACCCGCAGCTGCGATGACGAAAGCAGAAGCCGTCGACACGTTGAAGATATTCGCGCCATCGCCGCCCGTACCCACGATGTCGACCACGCCGTCCAGGGTTTTCAGTTCAACCTTGCCCGCCAGCTCGCGCATGACCGAAACCGCACCGACGATCTCATCGATGGTTTCACTCTTCATGCGCATGCCCATCAGAAATGCACCGATCTGCGCCTCGGTGCACTGGCCGGTCATGATCTCGCGCATGACATCGCTCATCTCGTCAGTGGTCAGGTCCAGCTGGTTGACCACGCGATTGAGCGCATCTTTGATATTCATGGGGGTATTCATAAAAAGTCCTTAGCCCTGACGATGGCCGCCGTTCTGCTTGAGAAAGTTGGCGAACAGCTCGTGGCCTTGCTCGGTCAGGATCGACTCGGGGTGAAACTGTACCCCCTCAACGTTCAGTGTCTTGTGGCGCAGGCCCATGATCTCATCGACCGAGCCATCTTCCAGCGCCGTCCAGGCGGTCACTTCCAGGCACTCGGGCAGAGTCTCCTGCTTGACGACCAGCGAGTGGTAACGGGTGACCACCAACGGATGATTCAAGCCCTCGAACACACCGCCGTCTTCGTGAACGACCGGGCTGGTCTTGCCATGCATCACCTGACGCGCGCGCACCACATCGCCACCGAACGCCTGACCGATGGACTGATGCCCCAGGCAGACGCCCAGAATCGGCAGCTTGCCTGCGAAGTGTCTGATCACGTCAAGCGAGACGCCAGCCTCATTGGGTGTACACGGGCCAGGCGAAACCACGATGCGCTCGGGGTTGAGGGCTTCGATCTGGGCAATGGTCAATTCGTCGTTACGAATGACTTTGACATCGGCGCCCAGCTCACCGAGGTACTGCACGACGTTGTAGGTAAACGAATCGTAGTTATCGATCATCAGCAGCATTTTGCTATTAACCTTTTGAATTTACTGGCTTTTAGTTAGCCCCCTTGAATTTCGTACCCGCTTTTGTACCCGCTACTATGTTTGCTTGGTAACGGTTGCTTTGCAGGTAGTCGGAAATAAACACAGGAGGCCAGAGTTGGCGGATTGAAAAATTCAGGTACGCCAACGCCAGCGGGCATGGGCCTTGATCACACGCATCAAGAGTCTGCTGACCAATGTCACGAAGGGAGTCTCATGTAGGGGTTGCAGGACAGTAGCGTACCCAATCCTACGGTGCAATATCATTGTACGATAACAAATTCCTTGATCTCAGGACGAGGGGCATCCGTGGCCGCGCTGATGACTTGAAGCTTCGGGTCCTAGGGTTTGTCTGAAAAGTCTTGTTACCGTCCCTGTAGCTCCTTTTTAGCGCCTTACAGGTACGTAAAATCAACAAGTCAGAGCGCGCCTCAGGCTATTTCTGACGGCAATCTAGTACTTTTCAGACAAACCCTAGCAACGCATCGTCTGACGCACAACGGATCACCCACTTTGAACAACCCACAGCTGATCGAGCCTTGTTGTGTAGATTTGGCTCATCATCTCGCGACGCATAGCCCACTTAAACACATTCCTGTCCTTAGCGTCCCTCCACCCCTGCGAGCATAGATCTCGTCCTGCACGCCCATCACCTTCCCTACCACCGCAGGCTGTGACTGCGCGAACAACTCATTCGTGAGCCCCGCGAACTGGGGAAGACTCACCTACAGACTCTTTCCCTTGCAGTCCTTCGCGCGCTCACTTCACTGATGCTTGAGCTACCATCATGACATCCACACCACATGAAGAGATCTCGAATGCTCAACAATAACCCCATCACGCAACTAATACATAGTACAGTGAGAATCTTATGCACAAGCATTAGCGGTAAGACATCCTCAGGCACCGGATATATTTTCCTATTCTGCGAAAAAACAAATGGTGATTGCATACCTTGCATTGTAACGAATAAACATGTTGTAAAAAATGCGAAACGAGGCTCATTCAATTTAACGCTAAAAAATACCGACGGCACGCCGAAGTTAGGCTCACACGAATCTGTAACAGTCGAAAACCTAGAACAGTACTCCATACTTCATCCAGACCCTGCGATTGATCTAGTGGCATTCCCGATAGCCCCAATACTCCACCACGCCAAAAGAAATGACAAGGATTACTACATAGCACCAATTAAAAATGATTTAATTGCCAGCCTTGAATTTCTAACTTCACTTTCTCCAATGGAAGAAATAGTGATGATTGGATATCCTAACGGCATTTGGGATGAAACCCACAATTTACCGATAATTAGGAAGGGGATCACAGCCACCCACCCCCTGCTGAGAATGAATAACAAACCAGAGTTCCTAATTGATGCAGCCTGCTTCCCAGGCTCATCAGGCTCACCCGTTTTTTTAGTGAACATAGGTGGATTCTTAGATCACGAAGGAAACTTTTGTGTAGGAAACCGCGTTAGACTCCTGGGAACGCTGTACGCAGGACCTCAACATACTACTGAAGGCGAGATCGTTATAGTTGATGTGCCAACAGATACAAAGCCTGTCGCCATTGGCACAATACCCAACAACTTAGGCTACGTAATTCAAGCAAGTGAACTTTTTAAGCTAGAAGCAGAAATTGATGCAAAACTTAATTCACCTACCCCCCCAGCATCACGCAACGCTGATTGCCCCTGCGGGAGCGGAAAGCGTTACAAGCACTGCTGCGGAACCGCGGAATAAATCAAAATACGATTGCACTTTTTAACCTCCACAACTGCTTAAAAACTCACAGAAGTCCGACTAAATATGCCGGCAATAAAAATAACCAATTGCCGGCCCTCATTTTGAAATAATCCCTCCAGACACATGTCTCACAAACGCTGCCAGGCTGCAGACAGGCTTTCTCGATCCGTGACAGATAATGGGAGGCCCCGTCGTGACAGTACCGAACAAGACACCTTCCTCTCTTCTGACCAAGCCTAAACTAAATACTTTTGACCCAGACTAAGCGCAATCAGAAAAACCAGCAAAAAACAACAAACTATGAACGGCATCATGAGAAGATACCTATAGCGCTTCGGAAGCCTGCTTAACTCTTGGGCGTCTACCAAACCTCTTTTTGCGTGCATCTTTGGCATAATTAACACCATTGAAATTATGCCTCCCCTCATTACTTTACCAAGCAAACCAGCATTTGACCAAACACGCTTATTATCCTCTATGTAAGAGCAATTCGAGAGACGACTTTCTATAGCCTCAATATATATATGAGCTATCAGCATCATAGCAACCAGCACTAACCC
>NZ_LJPW01000024.1 GCF_001400735.1 Pseudomonas caricapapayae | reverse complement strand
GGCGGCGAACAATGAGCTGGAACGCAAGATCGCCGAACGTACCGAACACCTTCGCGCCAGCAACGAACGCCTCAAGGCGCAGATCCGCGAACGAAGACAGGCCGAAGACACTTTGCGCCGAGCCCAGGACGAACTGGTACAGGCTGGAAAGCTGGCTGCCATCGGTCAGATGTCGACCAGCATCGCTCATGAACTGAACCAGCCTCTGGCAGCATTGCGCACCTTGTCCGGCAATACCGTGCGATTTCTGGAGCGAGGTGCGCTGGACACTGCCAGCGCAAACCTGCGCACCATCAATGATCTGGTCGACCGTATGGGGCGGATCACTGCCAGCCTGCGTGCATTCGCCCGGCGCGGCGACGATCAGGGCCTGGCGCAACTGAGCAAGGCCGTCGACGCGGCGGTACAGTTGCTGAGCGTGCGTCTGGAGCAATCCGGTCTGACGCTGCATCGCCATTTCGTCGACGCCACCCTGACCATCGACCAGACCCGGCTGGAGCAGATCCTGGTCAATCTTATCGGCAATGCGCTGGACGCCATGTTCGACCAGCCGCAGCCCGAGTTGTGGCTCGCCGGGTCGATCGAAGACGGCCGTTATCGCCTGCGGGTGCGAGATAACGGACACGGCGTCGGCGCCGAAGCGCGCAAGCACCTGTTCGAACCTTTCTTCACTACGAAACCAGGCGAGCAAGGCCTGGGGCTGGGCTTGACACTGTCGGCGAGCCTTGCCGCCGCAGCCGGGGGCAATCTGAGCGCCGAGCATCCGGGTGACGGCGGCACAGTGTTTGTCCTGAGCCTGCCGTTTGTCCCCGATTCCCCGACTGCACCTGGCCCGGGTGGACTGACATGAGACGACACCCATGAGCATAAACAGCGACCTGACCGTCCTGATCGTCGAAGACGACCCGCATGTATTGCTCGGCTGCCAGCAAGCCCTCGCGCTGGAAGACATTGCCAGCGAAGGCGTAGCCAGCGCCGAAGATGCTCTGAAGCGCATCGGTGACAATTTTGCCGGTATCGTCATCAGTGACATCCGTTTGCCGGGTATCGACGGCCTTGAGTTGCTGAGCCGTCTCAAGGCGCGTGACAGCAGCCTGCCGGTCGTGCTGATCACCGGTCATGGCGACATCACCATGGCCGTCAATGCAATGCGCGATGGTGCTTACGATTTCATGGAGAAACCCTTTTCTCCTGAGCGCCTGGTCGACGTAACCCGACGCGCGCTCGAGCAGCGCGGGCTGGCCAGAGAAGTCTGGGCGTTGCGCAAGCAGCTGGCCGAACGCGATTCGCTGGAAGGCCGGATAATCGGCCGTTCTCCCGCAATGCAAAACCTGCGTGCATTGATTGCCAATGTCGCCGACACCTCCGCCAATGTGCTTATCGAAGGCGAGACCGGTACTGGCAAGGAGCTCGTTGCGCGCTGCCTGCATGATTTCAGTCGGCGCAAGGACAGCCAGTTCGTGGCCCTCAACTGCGGCGGGCTGGCAGAAAGCCTGTTCGAGTCGGAGATCTTCGGGCACGAAGCCAATGCCTTTACCGGCGCAGGCAAGCGGCGCATCGGCAAAATAGAACACGCCCACAATGGCACGCTGTTTCTCGATGAAGTGGAAAGCATGCCGGTCAATCTGCAGATCAAGTTGTTGCGCGTCCTTCAGGAGCGAACCCTTGAACGGCTTGGCTCCAATCAGACCGTTGCCGTGGATTGCCGAGTCATTGCGGCGACCAAGTCCGACCTTAATGCCCTGAGCAAGACCAATCAGTTTCGCAGCGACCTGTACTACCGCCTGAACGTCGTCACGCTGGAACTGCCGCCCTTGCGTGAGCGCCGTGAAGACATTCTGCAATTGTTCGAACACTTCCTGCAGTTGTCGTCGCTGCGCTTTGACCGCGAGCCGCCATTGCTGGATCGGCAAACCAGTTCGAACCTGATGAGCCACGACTGGCCTGGCAATGTACGGGAACTGCGCAACGTCGCCGAGCGCTTTGCCCTGGGTCTGCCAGCGTTCAAGCAGACAGGCACGGTCAGTGAAAATCAAAGCTTGGGGTTTGCCGAAGCGGTTGAAGCCTTCGAACGATCATTGCTCAGCGAAGCCTTGCAACGCAGCGGCGGCAACCTCAGCCAGGCCAGTCAGGAACTGGGCATGGCCAAGACCACGTTGTTTGACAAGGTCAAGAAATACGGGCTTTGAGCACTGCGTCCGCTCTTGAGTGTGCGATGTAGCGCGGATCTGTGACACAGAGCGTCACCCACTGCATTCCCACGCGAGCGTGCGGAACGATAGGCGTCCACACGGCACCTATCGTACCCATGCTCCGCGTGGGCATGCCTTTGCGGGCGGTCTGCGTCCGATCCTGCACAGGCAGTACGTTACTGCGATTCACCGACAATCTGGCGGATCGCGCTGACGAATACCTCGACCGGCTGACCGCCCGACACGGCGTACTGGTCGTTGAAGACCATGGTCGGCACCGAAGTAATACCGCGGGATGTCCAGAGCTGTTCGGCTTCGCGGACCTCGACAGTGTACTCGCCGCTGTCCAGGATGGCCTGAGCCCGCAAACGGTCCAGGCCGACCTTCTGCGCTACGTCTGCCAGGGTCTGGTGACTGGACGGGTCTTTAAGGTCGCTGAAATAGGCGTCGAACAGTGCCTGCTTCAAGGCGTGCTGCCTGCCTTGCTGCTCGGCCCAGTGCAACAGGCGGTGAGCATCGAACGTGTTGTAGATACGTCGCTCGCCCTTGGCAAATGTGAAGCCCAGCTCAGCACCGCGCTCACGAATCGTCTCGTGAATGGCTTCGATCTGTTCTGGCGTAGAGCCATATTTTTCGGCGATGTGCTCTTTGATGTCCTGCCCTTCGGCAGGCATGTTCGGGTTCAACTCGAAAGGCTGGAAGTGGATGTGCGCTTGCACTTCATCACCCAGCGCCTCCAGCGCCTGATCCAGCGCACGCAGGCCGATAACGCACCAGGGGCAGGAAACATCGGAGATGAAGTCGATCTTCAGTGCAGTTGTCATGCCGGCCCTCGCTCGATAAACAAAGGCCATACGATACACCTCTGTCAGTGCCTTACAACCGGCCCGGCGTCACAACTGAGCCAGGCTTCTGCCATCTTCGTGCTGAGCTTTCAGGTAAGGCAGCACCGCCCCGAGCAACGGTGCCTTGAAGGCCTCCTGAAAACGGTGCGCCAGCCCCGGAATCAGGCGCAGCTGGCTGCCCTGGATATGCGCGGCCACATGCACACCGTGCATGACCGGCAGCAACGGATCAGCCGTGCCGTGCACCACCAGCACCGGCAGACGCAAGCGGTTGAGCAACTCCACACGGCTTGGCTCGGCCAGAATAGCCATGATCTGACGCTTGACACCCTCGGGATTGAAGGCCCGGTCATAGGACACAGCAGCCTGGTGCAGCAGTTGCCTGCGATCATCCTTGACCTGCGGGCTGCCAAGCGCCGCAAGCAGGTCAGCCTGCTGCTCGATCGCCATTTCCCGGTTTGGTGCACCGCGGCGCGCCAACAGTTGCATCAGTGCCGCGCTGGGCATAGGCAAGCCCTGGGCTCCGGAGCTGGTCATGATCAGCGTCAGGCTTTCGACCCGCGAGGGCGCCAGATCAGCCAGATGCTGGGCAATCATGCCGCCCATGCTTGCCCCCAGCACGTGAAACTGACGGACCTGCAACGCATCCATCAAGCCCAAGGCATCATCAGCCATATCGGTCAGCGAATAAGGTGCCGAGACCGGCAGGCCAAGCTTGTAGCGCAGCACTTCAAACGTCAGATTGGCCTCGGCGGGTTGTTGCACCCACGACGACAGGCCCACATCGCGATTGTCATAGCGAATCACCCGGTAGCCCTGCTGACACAGCGCGACCACCACTTCATCCGGCCAATGAATCAACTGCCCACCCAGCCCCATCACCAACAACAAGGCGGGGTCGGACTCGCTGCCAATACTTTGATAGGCAATCCGCACCTCCTTGAGGTCAGCCATCTGTACAGGAACATCGACATCACAACGATCGGCCGCAAAAGACGGCAAGCCGCACAGAAGCGCGGCCAGAAAAATTAAAACCCGCATGAAAAACACCAAAAAACAGATCCCCAGTAGGCCGCGAGTCTGATGATGTTTCGCCAGGCGCGCTGCCACACTTGCGTGACAATTTGATGAATGGCGCTGAGTGGTAGGGAATCAGCTGCACGCCACCAGCCTCAATCGACCAGTTGGCGTGCCCGCTTGCAGCCTTGGGCCTGAATCAGCCCTAAAGCCTCAGTTGTCTTGCGGCTGCGACCATGTTGACCAATGCGGCTTCGGTTTCCGCCCAGCCTCGGGTCTTGAGGCCGCAGTCCGGGTTGACCCACAGTCGCTCGGCAGGAATGCGTCGGGCAGCCTTGGCGATCAGGCCGACTATTTCGGCTGTTTCCGGAACACGTGGCGAATGGATATCGTAAACGCCAGGGCCGATGTCGTTCGGATAGTCGAACGCTTCAAACGCATCCAGCAGCTCCATGTCCGACCGTGAGGTTTCAATGGTGATCACGTCGGCGTCCATAGCGGCAATGGACTTGATCACGTCATTGAACTCGCTGTAGCACATGTGCGTGTGGATCTGGGTCTCGTCCCGAACACCGCAGGCACAGAGGCGAAACGCAGCGACCGCCCAATCCAGATACGCCTGCCAATGCGCCTTGCGCAGCGGCAACCCTTCGCGAAAGGCTGCCTCGTCGATCTGTACGATCTTTATCCCCGCTCGCTCAAGATCCAGCACCTCGTCACGAATCGCCAGAGCCAGTTGTTGCGCCTGCACTTCGCGCGAGACGTCTTCGCGCGGGAAGGACCACATCAGCATCGTTACCGGGCCAGTCAGCATGCCCTTCAGCGTCTTGTCAGTGAGGCTCTGCGCATAACGGATCCAGTCGACAGTCATCGGCCCGGGACGGCTGAGGTCGCCAAAGATAACCGCCGGTTTTACACAACGCGAACCATAGCTCTGCACCCAGCCAAAACGGGTAAACAGGTAGCCGTCCAGTTGCTCGGCAAAGTATTCGACCATGTCATTGCGCTCGGCTTCGCCGTGTACCAGCACATCCAGGCCGAGATTCTCCTGAATCTGTACCGCATGACGGATTTCGTGGCGCATGGCGTCGGTGTAGTCATTGAGCGACAGTTTGCCTTGCTTATAAGCCTGTCGCGCCAGACGAATCGCCGACGTTTGAGGGAAAGAGCCGATAGTGGTGGTCGGAAACGCCGGGAGTTGCAGGCGTTCACGCTGCACATTGATGCGCTCGGGGAACGCAGATCGACGCTGATGATCGGCGGCGGTCACAGACGCCAGACGCGCTTGCACCTGGGGGTTGTGAATGCGCGATGAGCGCGCACGGTTTGCCTGGATCTCGCTGCTCTTTGCCAGCGCTTCAACCACTTGGGCAGCCTGAGGGTCGTTCAGCGCCTGGCTGAGAATGGCGATTTCTTCGCTTTTCTGCACCGCGAATGCCAGCCAGCCTTTCAGTTCCGGGTCCAGCCGGTCTTCACGGCTCAGGTCGACGGGGCTGTGCAACAGCGAGCAGGACGCGGCGACCCAGAGGTTATTGCCGAAGCGTACATGAGCCTGCTGCAAGGCTGTCCGCGCAGCCTCCAGATCACAGCGCCAGACATTACGACCATTGACCACGCCAAGCGACAACACCTTGTAGGACGGCAGGCGATCGAGCACAGTTGGCAGTTGCTCCGGCGCACGTACCAGATCGATATGCAGGCCGTCCACCGGTAGCGTGGCAGCCAGACCCAGGTTATCTTCAAGACCGCCGAAGTAGGTGGCGATCAGCTTTTTCAGCGGCGAATACTGCAGGCTGTGATAGGCGCGTTCGAATGCGGTTTTCCACTCCAGCGGCAGGTCCAGCGTCAGGATCGGCTCGTCGATCTGTACCCACTCCACACCTTGTGCCGCCAGACGCCCGAGAATCTCGCCATACACGGGCAACAACCGGTCCAGCAGTTCAAGCCTGTCGAAACTGTCGCCTTTGGCCTTGCCCAGCCACAGGTAAGTCAATGGCCCTATGAGTACCGGCTTGACCTGATGGCCCAGCGCATGCGCTTCATCGACCTCTTCGAACAGTTGCTCCCAACTCAGTTGGAAACGCTGGTCCCGACTGAACTCCGGGACCAGATAGTGGTAGTTGGTGTCGAACCACTTGGTCAATTCCTGAGCATGCTGCGTCTTGCCATGAGACGCGCCGCAGCAGTTGCTTGCACCGCGTGCCATCGCAAACAGGGTGTCCAGCGTGGGCAATCCCGCGGCGTTACTCAGGTGGGAAAAGCGTTCGGGAATGACCCCGAGCATCAGCGACTGCGTCAGCACCTGGTCGTACCAGGCAAAGTCGCCAACCGGCAGTAGCTCGATACCGGCGTCTTTTTGTACCTGCCAGTGGGTTGCGCGTAGCTGACGTCCAACGGTGCGCAAGCCAGCCTGATCAAGATCGCCCTTCCAGCAGGCTTCCAGGGCTTTTTTCAATTCACGATCTGCGCCGATGCGCGGAAATCCAAGGTTGTGGGCCAGAGCCATAATGCGTCCTCCATAAAAGATGGCGCTATTGTCGACAGGCGGCACAACATGAGACAAACTCATTGTTTTCGTGATGGCCACAAATTTTATTCATGGAGCGTTGACGGTGCTTGAAATACGCCACCTCAAAACCCTGCACGCCCTGCGCGAGGCCGACAGCCTTGTGGAAGCTGCCGAGCGCCTGCACCTGACGCAGTCGGCACTGTCCCACCAGTTCAAGGAGCTGGAAGAGCGCATGGGCATGCCGCTGTTTGTGCGCAAGACCAAGCCGGTACGGTTTACCAGCGCCGGTTTGCGCCTGTTGCAACTGGCCGACTCCATGTTGCCGCAACTGCGCAGTGCCGAGCGCGACATCGCCCGTCTGGCGGGCGGCACGGCGGGCCGGCTGCACATGGCAATTGAGTGCCACAGCTGCTTTCAATGGCTGATGCCGACCATTGACCAGTTCCGTGACGCCTGGCCCGAGGTCGAGCTGGACCTGTCTTCCGGCTTCTCGTTCGCGCCACTGCCTGCCTTGGCACGCGGTGATCTGGATCTGGTGGTGACTTCCGACCCGCTGGAATTGCCCGGCATCACTTACGTGCCGCTGTTCACCTATGAAGCGATGCTGGCGGTAGCCAATCAGCATGCCCTGGCGAGCAAACCGTACATCGTCCCGGAAGACTTGCTGACTGAAACGCTGATCACTTACCCGGTAGAGCGCGACCGGCTGGACATCTTCACGCGTTTTCTGGAGCCAGCCGACATCGAGCCGGCCCAGGTAAGGACATCAGAGTTGACGGTGATGATGATGCAACTGGTCGCCAGCGGCCGTGGAGTCTGCGGCATGCCGCACTGGGCACTGCATGAGTACAGCTCACGCGGTTACGTGAAGGCCAAGCGACTGGGCGAGAAAGGCCTGTTCGCGACGCTATACGCCGGCATTCGCGCCGACATGCTCGACGCACCCTACATGCGTGATTTTCTGCTGACCGCCAAGGACACCTCGTTTTCGACGCTGGACGGCGTGAGCGTGGTTCGCTGACTGCATCGTCCTGCATCGCAATGCAGGACGAATGCGCCGTTCAGCTCAATGCCGCCTGCCGCTTCAGATACAGCGGCAGGATCAGATCGCGGGTCAACGGCGCCAGTTGCAAATCCGCATGACTGTCCGCGTCAACCCACAGCACTTCTTCGATCTCGGCGGCAGGCACTGCGCGAGCGTCGGTCCTGACCTCATACAACTGGCAATTGACCTCGAAACCGGGCTCGTTGGCGGCGGGGGCCGTGAACTCACCGAGAAATACCGCCTGCACCGGATCGACGATCAACCCGAGTTCCTCTTCAAGTTCCCTGGCCAGCGCCTGCGGCGCCGGTTCACCGGGCTCGATCTTGCCGCCCGGCTGCATGAAGGCCTGAGTACCGCGCTTGCGCACCAGCAAGGTCCGGCCGTCTGCGCCGATCAGCAGCGCCGCCGCGATGCGGATGATCTTCATGCGAAGATTTCCGTTTTCAACAGCCGAGCCTGATCAGCCCGCTCCAGCGCCAGAACGATCAGGCGATGGATCAGTTCGGCATACGACAGACCGCTGGCCTGCCAGAGCTTGGGGTACATGCTGATGGAGGTGAAACCTGGCAGCGTGTTGACTTCGTTGATGATGATGTCGCGCCCTTCGGTGACGAAGAAATCGACCCGCGAAAGCCCCGCGCAGCCCAGCACCTTGTAAGCCTGCAACGCGACGTCACGCACCTGATCGCTCAAATCGTCCGGCAACTCGGCGGGGATGGCAATGCGCGCCTGATCACCGTTCAGGTATTTGGTGTCGTAAGCATAGAATTCGTCATTGGCAATGACTTCGCCACAGACACTGACCTGAGCATCGAGATTGCCCAGCACGGCGCACTCCACTTCCCGGCCGACAATGCCCTGCTCTATCAGCAGCTTGTGATCGAACTCGAAGCCCAGCGCCAGCGCCGCAGCGAAACCCGTCTCGTCGCAGACCTTGCTGACGCCCACTGACGAACCCTGGTTGGCAGGCTTGACGAACATCGGCAAACCTAACTGCCCGCTCGCCTCGGCGAACGAAAGGGTGTCCCCACGTGTGAGCACCATGAACGGCGCGACAGCAATTCCCGCATCACGCAGCAGGCGCTTGGTCACGTCCTTATCCATGCAGGCCGCAGAGGCAAGCACATCAGCGCCCACAAAAGGAACCGCAAGCATGCGCAACAGCCCTTGCAGCGCGCCGTCTTCGCCAAAAGCACCGTGGATCAGCGGAAAAACCACATCGATAGCTGCCAGCGGCTTGCCCGACTCGACCTCGACGAACTGGCCGCCGATGCTGCCGGGCAGCAAGGACAATGGCTTGCCTGACTCGCTCAGTTTGATCCGTGCAGGGTCGGTGGCATTGAGCAGGTAATCGGCTTCGTCGAAGCGCAGCCAGCGGCCCTGCTTGTCGACGCCGATCAAGGTCAGCGCATAGCGTTCACGATCAATCGCATTGATCACGTTGCGTGCCGATTGCAACGAAACCTCATGCTCGCTGGATTGCCCACCGAAAACGATGGCGACTGACTTTTTCAAAGCGGCTACTCCTGTTTTTCAGGCCGCGAAGATAAAAGCAATGTTGGCTGTTAGTCCAGTAGATGATTGGCCGCACACCTGAAATTCAGACAAAAAAATCCCGGTCGTGGGCAATCCATACGAAATGCCCACGACCGGGAGGTCAGATGGCTCATTGAGCCGCTGCGGTTTCTTTCTTGCCGCCAGAGCCGAAGGTGGCGAAACGCTTGTTGAAACCCGCGATCCGGCCTTCGTTGGTGGTCTTGCGCTGCTGCCCGGTGTACATCGGGTGCGAGGCGCTGGAGACGTCGAGTGCGACATAAGGATAAGTGTTGCCGTCGCTGTGCTGTTGCGTGCGGTCCGTGTCCACAGTGGAGCCGATGAGGAAGTAGACATCGGCAGCGGTGTCGTGAAACAGCACAGTGCGGTAGGCAGGATGGATATCAGGCTTCATGGGTATCTCTCCGTTGAGTTGACTGCAATCGTTATACAGTAACATAAAAGAAGATGAGAATGATTGCTGTTGATTGCCACCATTGCCACGCTTGATCGAACCTGCGCCAGGGGCTGCTGTCGGCCTGATGCCGCGCAAAGGGCCGTGCCAGAGACATTCTGTAATAGCGCGCCTTTGCAATTCCCCTCGATTAGCGGCACCCTGCCGCGCCGCCGAACGTCACTGGTCGCTGGCCTGGAACCTAAGCCCGTGTGGCCAATCTTTATTCATCAGCACTTTCAAGAGTCCACCGTTATGAATAACGGACGCGATCATCGAATCGACTTCTTTCGCGGCCTGGCGCTGGTCTTCATATTCTGGGACCACGTGCCGGACAATCCTCTCGCGCAACTGACCCTACGCAACTTCGGCTTCAGTGACGCGGCGGAAATCTTTGTCTTCCTCGCGGGCTACGCATCGATACTGGCCTACGGACGTATCGCCCGACGCGACGGCATGATGGTGGCTGGCGTGCGGATCCTGCGCCGGACCTGGGTGCTGTATGTGGTGCACATCTTTCTGCTGACTTTGCTGATGGGCATCGTTTTCGTCGCCAACAACCACGTCGAAACCCGCGATATGGTTCAGCAGATGGGCCTTGAATACTTCGTCGGCAACCCGCAACAGGCATTGGCCGATGAACTGCTGCTGCGCTTCAAACCGAACCTGACCGACCCGTTGCCGCTGTATATCGTGCTGTTGCTGACCCTGCCCCTGACCTTGCCGTTGATGCTGCGCAAGCTGGAAGTGGCGGTCGGTCTGTCGATTGCCCTGTACCTGATGGTGCCGTTGTTCGGCTGGAACCTGCGCGCCTACGAAGGCGGCGGCGTGTGGTACTTCAATCCTGTGGCCTGGCAGTTGCTGTTCATCCTCGGCGGTGCCTGTGCATTGCGCAGCGAATCGGCCACACCAGCCGAACGTCCTCCGTTACGCCAACAACCGCTGTTCCTGATGGCCGCCGTCTACGTGCTGATCGCGGGTATGCTGACCTTCAGCGAGAAATGGCCCGACCTGCACACCGCGCTCGTCTCCACCCTGCACCTCGAAACCCTGTACCCCATCAGCAAGACCGACCTGGCACCCGTGCGCCTGCTGCACTTCCTCGCCTTGGTCTACGTCGTCGCCCGACTGCTGCCAACCTCAAGCACCTGGCTGGAAAACTGGCCCGCCCGCCAGACCTGCCGCATGGGCCGTTATTCGCTGGAAGTCTTCTGCCTGGGCGTACTGCTCGCGCCACTGGCTGACATGGCAAATGCGCTGGACGGCGATACCCGGCCAATGCAGGTCACTACCGCGATTGTCGGGCTGGGCTTGATGATGTTGATGGCCAATGGGCTGGAGTTGAATAAACGACTGGGAAGATATAAGGCCGCCGTAGCCGTGTAGAGAAAGGAAAGTTTCAAATGCAAAGACTGGCAAAACGCATTTACCAGTCTTCTTTACCTGTTTACTTACGGAGTACTCTTGATCAGCCTCTGATGACAGACATGTCCGACTTGCCCTTTATCAGGATGAGGTGTGTCAGCGCCTGTCTCTCCAGCATAAAAATTGTGCACCCTCCAATCGCCTTCAAAATATTGAGTACGCCCAATAGGTGTCCCTCTATCTTTCTCGGTAAAAACATCTGCGTCGTTTCCGCCGACACAGCGACCAATATCTACTACCGTGCGGACTTTACCGGATGCGTCAGTTTTTACAAAACCACCCAAGTGGGATTTATCAGATTTTGGCAGATCGATTGAGTATGAAGCGATGCCCCCCTTCCAGAGGCTTTCCAGTCGAGTCCGTCATATCGACCTCCAGAATAACATTGCTTATACCCTGAGCAGACAATGGCCCCAAGGTGGACGCATCAGGAGGTATTCTTGACATACCCTATGGCTGATCTCGCAGGCGAGCATAAGTGACTTTTGGAAATGAACCCAGTATCAGACCATAGGTAAAGCCTTGTACAAAAGGCCTGGACTCGTTATGAGACACCCGAACAATTACATCCTGCCCAAGCGTCAAAGAAGAAAGCACAATTTTCTGACCACTGGCGAGCATATTCCATTTAGCGCCATCATGAATTTCCAACTGAGCAGATCCGGATAGATGCCCTTGAATCAACACCTTTTGCCCACGCAACGCTGTGAAGCCGTAGTAGTGGCTGTCCGCTGCGCTTACCAATGAATCCTTGATAAGATTAAATTTGTCAGGCAGCTCAGTAAATTTAGGTTCTACAGCCTCCCCCGCTTTAACCTCGCCAAACCCCTCTAAAACTTCCGCCTCACTTGCCTGCCCATTTAAAATATCCCGCCCCACTTCGTGTGCTATTGCTTGCGGGTGTAAAGCGCATGCCCACAACGAGAATGCCAAAATCTTTACTGCCTTGAGATTGTTCATGTGACGTTCCTACTATTAATAAAACAACTAAAACAGGACGCAGTAGAAATCCGATCACAAGGTCAATAGCAAAACGAAAAATAAAGAAATTTCCTACAAAACAATTGCCACCCCAGCAGCTTGGGAATATTCCTACACTCTTCTCAGCGCAAGTTTTCCCTGTCCGCGCCGTTAGCAATTGACTACAAAAAATCAGGTGCACAATGAATATCGGCCCTAATTACATCTCTGCACAAGAATGGCAAACCCTGTTTGATAAAAAAAACGAGGTGACCTTGATCCCTTTGAACAAGCTCCCTATAGAGCCAGAACAAAAAAAACAGCGCGACCCTAACGCTGAATTCTATACCACCGAGGAAACACCCTGGTTTGCAGGCTACAAAAAGTCGGAGGCAGGACGCGCTATTTTAGAGAAAATGTCCGAGAAGGACGCAGAAGATATCCGAGGCGAGTATCTGGGAAACTACATTAAAGCCTTTGACAAAACCATATGTCGTATGTACGACAATTTCCACGATTTCAAACAGCAGCTTTTTTACCTTAATACGGATCTGTCAAAAAAGCATTTCGGCTTCACGCTGGGCTTCAATCAAGACATTCAGGTGACCGACCCGGACGAGGTACTCACCCCGGCAGAGTTCACGTACCTGACCGAGAAGCTGAACGAACGCCAACAACTGAAAGAGGATCTGCGTGCGCACGCAAAAATTGTGATGACGCTACTCGACCATTACACGGAAAAATTCGGTAACCAGCACACCCTCAATCTGGAGAGTTACAGCAAGGTCATCGACTACGGACAGATCTTCAGCCGCAACCATATTGGCAATTTCATGGACACGATTATCTACCAGATCGAGCGCAATGCGCCGAAACGTGAGGAAAAACCAAAACCTTTGGTTGATGTGCACGTTTGATGAATGCAAATACAGGCCGTTGATATTTCGCTCGGAATAACCAATGGCATGCCATTGGTTTGTGACGCAGCTCACACAAAGCCTGTAACTAGGAATTTTCCCACAGCTTTATCAGCCCAAGTATCTCGTTCATTTACCGATAACAAGAAAGATACGCCCATTCAACAAGGAGCAATAAATGAGAATTAACTCAATCATTTCCGACTTCATACTTCCTCAGTCGCGTCCTGAGAACTCCTTGCAACCGGAACAACCACTACTTACGCCCTCAATTAAATCAGTCCCGACAACAAAGGAGGAGCTTGCACAAGCTTTCTATACGCGGGAGGAAGAGCCATGGTTGAAATCATTCTATACATTCACAGACTATACAGCCCCCGTAGCAAAGACCGAAATGCGCCAAATGACAAAAGAGCGTTATCTAGAATATCTTAATGCTGATGCAATACTTATGTCGAGAATCCAGTCAAGCTGCTATCAAAAATTCAGAGCAGAGCTTGTTGACGTGCGGCCCGATCTAGCGGAAAAAAACTTTAGTTATACAATAGGGGATGATGCCGAGCTTAAAATAATTGATCTGGACGATAAGTTAGGCACGAATGAAATCAAGTACTTATCAGATGCCATCAACCAAAAAAACCAATTCAAGGATGCTGCGGTCAGGCATGCCAAAATCCTCATGACGCTGGCTGATCATGATACAGAGACGTTCAAAGGAACCTACAAACTTGATCTGCTGAATTTTCAGAACATTATTGATCTTGGAAAAATAGCACTTAGCAAAAAAGACGACCCTAGTGAAATCTGGATAAATCAGATTAAAGAAAAAGCAGAAAAAAATTCGGCACACTTGATCGACACGAGAGCCTGACGGTCTGGAAACGCTCTGCACCGCCTACGCGTAGACAGAGCGTTTTTTAAATCAGTTTTTTGACCAGTTGATCAGCCAACGATTGCAAATCAGCCCCAAGTCGTAGACGTGAGGTTTATCCGCCAATTGTTCAGCGAGAACATTCTTGGCCCAATACTGTTTTGGCTCGTAGCGAGTACTCCAGGTTTCTCGCCCATTTTCACTCAGGTGAGTGAAATTATCAGCGAGCGATCCACCCACGCAGGGTTTAAAGGTTACCCGATGCATGATTTTCCCCGAACTGTCCGAGGCGTATTTTCGGTTAGCCTCGTGATGTTTGATATTGAGTTCGAAATCAAACACACCGCCCTCCAGCGGAAAAGCCTTGCTGTCTGTAAACGTAACCTCCAGCATCGCCTCTGTGAGGGCTTGAGTCGCCAGAAAAGCGGGTTTGGTGAAACCATATGGAATCAACCTGAAGCCTTCCTCGTGATGCAAGTCATAGCGCATATGAGGAAACGAGCCAAACACCACGCTGTAATCAGCAGTCTCAAACCTGGCACCGTCAGTCGCAATAATACGTATATTGACTTGTGAACCAGGATTGAGCCATTCGATTCTCTCCGCGAATGAGTGACGCTTGGGCTGCCACACCCCGCCATCCACCTGATACTCCAACCTCCATTTCTGGTCGTAATCCGAATCCGGCGTTGTCATCAGCACATTCTGGCCGCGCACAGCGGTGAAATTGTACTGATGAACTGCCGAGGTATTCTCCAAGGTATTGGATATCTGATGAATCTTGTCCGACAACACGACAGGAGTCGAACGACTTTGGTTCTGTACAGCCTGTTCCAGCGTCGTTGGTTGATGACCGGCAACAGGAGCTACTTCTAGTTGTGCCAAGGCGTGATAAGACATCGCCAATAGCAGTCCAGACACAAACGCACGACCTGCCTTGCTTTTCTTGTTTTTCATCTTGTTAATCTCGAGAGTAGTGATTAATTACACATGGCATCATTGCCACTGACAAAATCGGACGTAATCACCTGTTGAATTCAAGTTCAAGCGGCTGAAACAATTATCGGAAACGTCCTACAAACAACCAATAATATTTTATAAGTTCAATAACTGTTTTTTAGAAACTGCTTCTGGGACGCTTATCTACGACTGACTTTTTCAGTCAACAGCAAAACTTAGACGAAAAAAGCACACACGCCATGCCCGTCCAGGCACCGCCCCAGCCAATCCTGAAAACCACCAGACAAATCCCCCACATCGCCACCCAGCGTCTAAGCTTGGTTCAGGTGCGTTGCCAGGATGACCGGACTATCAACTATGGGCGTATTTCGGCATTCCGATAGCAAGCAAGAAGCGCTGTCCGCTGACCGCCAGGATGACCCACGCGCGCCAACGCGTCCGCGTCGCAAGCGATACGGATGGCGGGTGTTTTGGGTGATTGTGGTGCTGGCCGGCGTTGCGCTGGGTGTTGCAATAACTGTGGAGAGCCGCAGTTCCAGGCTGCAGGCGCGGGAGTTCAGCCGCTTTGCCGCGAGCCTGAGTTATTCGATGCAGCCTGGACCGAGTCATGATGTGGTGTATCCCGGTGATGGGCCGTTCGACAAGCGCCTGGGTTATTCATCGCTGGATGAGTTTCTGCCGCGCCTGCTTAAACGCGATTATGTGATTACCCGCCAGACCCGGTTCTCTCCGGAGCTGCTGCGTTACGTCCGGCATGGGTTCTTCGTGCCTTACGAGGAAAAAACCCAGGCTGGCCTGTCGATCACCGATTGCCGAAACGAGCCGCTGTACGAGTTCAGATACCCACAGCAGTTTTACCCGACCTTTGTCGCCATTCCGCCACTTCTGGTGAACAGCCTGCTGTTTATCGAAAACCGCGATCTGCTCGATCCGCAGCAACCTTTGGCCAACCCGGCAGTGGACTGGCCACGCTTCGTGAAGGCCGCGTGGTCACAAGTGGCGAAGATGTTCGCCCTGCCCGGCCAGTCGGCCGGCGGCAGCACATTGGCCACTCAGTTGGAAAAATATCGTCATTCCCCCGATGGACTGACGCTGTCGGGTTCCGAGAAGTTGCGGCAGATGATTTCCGCCAGCGTTCGTGCCTATCAGCCGGGCACCGAGACACTCGCCGTGCGCAAGCGAGTGGTGCGCGATTACTTGAACAGTGTGCCGCTGTCTGCGGTGCCGGGGCATGGCGAAGTGCATGGTATAGCCGAAGGGCTACGGGTGTGGTTCGGCGCAGACTTTGCCAAAACCAACGAGATACTGGCTGCAAGCCCCGATGGCGAAAAGGGCCTGGCCGACAAGGCGCTGGCGTTGCGCGAGGTGCTGTCACTGGTGATTGCCCAGCGTCGTCCGTCGCATTACCTGGCCAAGGGCCGTGCTGAACTCGCCGAACTGACCGACAGCCACATCCGCCTGCTGGCTCAGGCCGATGTTATCGATCAGCCATTGGCAAAGGCAGCGCTGGCCGCAAAGGTCACTTATCGAGACTGGGCACAGCAGCCGACCATTCAACCCATCGAAACCAACAAGGGCATCAGTGTCGCGCGCACCCGCCTGTCGAATCTGCTCAATCGCCCTCTTTATGACCTGGACCGTCTGGACCTGTCTGCCACCAGCACCTTGCACGGCGAATTGCAGCGCAGCGTCAGCCAGTACCTGCGTGATCTGGCCAACCCTGAGTTCGCTGCAAAGGTCGGTTTGATGGGGGAACGGCTGCTGACCCCCGCCAGTACCACCCAGGTACGCTACAGCTTCACGTTATTCGAACGCGGCGTGGATGGTTCGCGCGTCAGAGTACAGACCGACAGCACTGATCAGCCTTTCGACATCAACGAGGGCAGCAAGCTGGAACTGGGCTCAACGGCAAAGATGCGCGTGCTGACCACTTACCTGGAAATCATCGGCGAATTGCATGGCCGCTATGCGGGCTTGAGCCCTGTACAGTTGCGCAAAGTCCCTGTCGAAGAACCTGACCGGCTGACCCGCTGGGCGTTGGACTATCTGCTGATGAACAAGGACCGTGACCTCGCGAAGATGCTCTCTGCGGCCCTCGACCGGACTTATTCGGCCAGCCCGGCGGAAGCCTTTTTCACCGGCGGCGGCATGCACCGTTTCAACAATTTCCGGCGCGAGGACAACGAGCGGATTCCAACCCTGCGCGAATCGCTGCGTGAGTCCATCAACCTGCCGTTCATTCGCCTGATGCGCGATGTGGTGCGCTACAGCACTTATCAGGCACCCAATAACAGCGCCGAGCTGCTCAAGGATGACGACAACCCGCGTCGTCAGGAATACCTGGCTCAGTTCGCCGACCGAGAGGGCACGGTGTTCCTGTTGCGCTTCTGGAAACGCTACAAGGAAAAGACTACACAGGAGCGACTCGACACCTTTCTGGACGGTATCCATCCGACAGCCATTCGTTTGGCTGCCGTACATCGCTACTTGCTGCCGGGGGCTGATCAGGCCACGTTCAATACATTCATTCGCGCCCATCTGGAAGAGCCCAAGGCAACCTCGAAGCTGACCGACAAGCGTCTTGCCGATCTGTACAAGGGCTATGGGCCGGGCACCTATGACTTGCCCGATCAAGGCTATATCGCACGCGTCCATCCGCTGGAGCTATGGCTGGTGGGCTATCTGCTCAAACACCCGGAAGCACAATTCAAGGACGCCGTGGCCGCCAGCCGTTTCGAGCGTCAGGAAGTCTACGGCTGGCTGTTCAAGAGTCGTCACAAAGGCGCTCGCGACAGCCGCGTACGGACCATGATGGAAGTCGAGGCGTTTCTGGACATCGAGCAGCGCTGGCAGCGTGTGGGGTATCCATTCGACCATCTGGTGCCCTCGCTGGCGACGGCTATAGGCAGCTCGGGCGACCGGCCGGCGGCGCTCGCCGAGCTGATCGGCATTATCCAGAACGATGGTATCCGTCTGCCTGCGGTGCGGATCGACAGCCTGCATTTTGCCGCCGACACACCTTACGACACCGAACTGACCATCAACCCCGAACTTGGCCAGCGTGTGCTGCCATCGGAAGTTGCTGCGGCAATGCGCGAGGCCTTGTCGCAAGTAGTGGACGGCGGCACCGCCAAACGCGTGCAAGGCACCTTCAAGATGCAGGACGGCAGCGTGCTGGCAATGGGCGGCAAGACCGGCACTGGCGATAACAGGATCGAAAGTGTTGGTGCAGGTGGACGTATTCTCAGTTCCAGAGCAATCAACCGCACAGCGACGTTTGTGTTCTATATCGGCGACAACCACTTTGGCGCCTTGACCGCGTTCGTACCGGGACGCGCCGCCGAAGGCTTTCGCTTCACGTCGGCGCTGCCTGTGCAGGTACTCAAAGGCATGGCACCGATTCTCACGCCCTATCTGGAAAACCACGGACAGGCGATGTGCAATGCCCCGCTGCCCTCCCCGCCAAAAGGTGCATGATCAGTAACGACCGCTCGTCCGCCGACTCTGTGCACACACTTAGATATATCTTAAGGTATATCTAACGTGTAACCAGAGATCAAAAAACATGCGTGAAGATAAACACCCTCCCCACCATCGTCCGCCACATCTTCGTGAATCAGGTGAAGACCGCGACGGTTTTGAAAAACGCCCGGGCCGCGAACGCGGCGGACGCGGCCCTCGGGTCTTCGCCCCTGGCGATCTGAAACTGCTGCTGCTGGCGCTGATCGCCGAACAGCCTGCTCACGGCTATGACCTCATCCGCAAAATCGAAGGCCTTTTCGATGGCGCGTACTGCCCCAGCCCTGGCGTCATCTACCCGACTCTCACGTTTCTCGAAGAAAGTGAAATGGTGCTCGGCGATGCACAGGCCGGCAAGAAGCTTTATACCGTCACCGATGCCGGTCTCAAGTCGCTGCAGGATCAGGCCGTGGCGCTGGAAGGCGTACGGATGCGCATCGACGTCAGCAAGCGCTCACTGCGCGGCCATGATCGTCCACCGGAAATCCACGAAGCGGTGCATAACCTGAGGCATGCGCTGCAAATGCACCATGGCCGCTGGAGCCCGGAAGAGATTACCCGGGTCAGCGAACTGCTCAACACCACCGCCAAGGCCGTCGTCGATGGGCCTCAATCCAGGTCGGAGGAGTCGGTATGAATTCGCCACAGTCAATCCACCGCGTCATGCATGAAATCAAGCGCCGCAAGTTGCAGGTGCTGCGCGTCACAGAGCTGACGCCTCTGATGCGCCGCATTACCTTGCATGGCCCCGAACTGACGGGCTTCATCAGCCTGGGCACGGATGACCACGTCAAACTGTTTTTTCCGCAAACCCCGGAAGAGCACGCTGCTCTGGCAGACCTGAGCGCCACCAGCGACAAGGACGCACCACGCCCGCCGATGCGCGATTACACGCCGCGTCGCTACGACGAGAACACCGGTGAGCTGGACATCGACTTCGTACTGCATGGCGAAGGTCCTGCCGCCACGTGGGCGGCTCAGGCTGAACCAGGCCAATTCCTGCACATCGCCGGGCCGCGGGGTTCGATGGTCGTGCCGGACATGTTCGACAGCTACCTGTTGATCGGCGATGAAACGGCGATTCCAGCCATCGCTCGACGCCTGGAATCGCTACCCGCCAGCCGTGCTGCGCTGGTCGTGGTCGAAGTGATCAACCCGCGGGAACAGCAGGTTTTCGACAGCGCAGCGCAGGTCGATGTGATCTGGATCGTGCGCGGCGAACAAAGCCTGGTGGACGTGGTTCGCCGCCTGGAAATGCCCGAAGGCAGGCTTTATGCGTGGGTCGCGACCGAGTCCGGTCTGTCGCGCAAGCTGCGTCGCGTGCTGTTGGACGAATTCGGCCTGCAAGAGGATTTCGTCAAGGCCGCAGGCTACTGGAAACTGGGCGACGGCGAAGAATAAGCACCAACGGGCGACTCACTGAGTGCGACGAGCCGCCCATCTGTCGATTCCGACCATCAGCAACGCAATCACTACAAACCCGAGCAGCACGCCCAGTGCGTTGCCGAATGCCTTCATAAACCCGAGGGTACCGACGTCGATGAACGGGTACATATAATCGCCGATCATATTGCCGCGTAGCAGGATGTAGCCGAAGTAGACCAGCGGATAGATCATCCACAGTGCGATGTGGCTCAGGCGCAGGCTGCCTTTAGGCACGTACAGCCACCAATACAGCATGAACGCCAGCGGCATTACGTCGTGCAGCAACTCGTCGGCAACCCACTGCCAGCCCTGCGGATGCCACAAGTGGCGTAACAGCAGGTTGTAGGCGATACCGACCAGCGCAATGCTCACGGCAATGCCCGCACACACTGCCGGATGACGGAAAAAACGATGGCCTGCCGATTGACGACGGGTCAGCACGCAGCTCAGGGCAACTGCCACCAGGGTGTTGGTGAGCACGGTGAAGAAGCTGAAAAACCGCACCAGACCACCCAACAGGCTGGCATGGTCGGCATAACGGCCCATAAAAATCAGATAAAGCTGAATCACCAGCCCTGCCCAGCCCAGGCAGGCGGCGACAAGGGCATAGTAGCGCTGTCCTTGCGCACGTTGCGGGTGTTGGCTGTGCATCAATCGTTATCCTTGAGTTCCGGCGTCCATGCCGGTGCTGTGTAGCGCGGCTGAAGGTATTGAAGAAGCGTTACCAGCCTTTGCCGCGATGCAGCTTCACATACAGCGCCTCGACCTTTTCCCGCGCCCAGGGTGTCTTGCGCAGGAAGGTCAGACTGGACTTGATGCTCGGATCGCTTTTGAAGCAGCGAATGTCGATACGCTCGGCCAGGCCGGACCACTCGTAGTGTTCGACCAGAGCCCTGAGAATCTGCTCCAGCGTGACGCCGTGCAGCGGATCGGAAGTGGGTGTTGTCATGATGAGCCTTGAAGCTGATGAAGAGGGATACGAACCTGAACAGATCCCCGGAGCACGCAGGTCTTTGGAAAAAGTCTGCCATTGTAAGCCCCGCGCTTTCATAAAAAACAGCCGCCGTTAAGCACTGTTGCCTGCCCTGCAATGATCCATGTCAGGTTTATCGCTTTTAGAAAAATCGTTAGCGTCCTATCATTGCGCCTTTAAGGAATGAAGCGTTTCCCTTCTGTAGATGTTCCTTCAGACAAAAGCCTATGCACGAATCCGGGCGGCAATGGTCTACGACTCAATGGCCACGCCGGGCCGAGCGTGCAACCGCGCTCTGCTTGACGGCTGAATCCGGTCGTCGGCGATTCGTCTCAATAAGCAGCTTCAAGAAATGATGCCAAGGCAGGCGATGCATACGAAAACAAGATGTCTACTACCTACTTCTCGCGGAGATTCGCATTATGAGCACTGACCGTGCTTCGAATAGAAATCGCCTGTTACCGACACTGCTCGGACTGGTGATCCTGTTGATGGGGCTGGCCTTGCTGGTCGGTGGCGCCCGACTGCTGCAACTGGACGGCTCGTTGTATTACCTGCTGGCAGGCATCGGCTTTGCCGTCACCGGCGTGTTGCTGATAACGGGTCGTGCGGCGGCCTTGGGCCTTTATGCACTGCTGCTGTTCGCGAGCACGGTCTGGTCGTTGTGGGAAGTCGGCCTCGACTGGTGGCAACTGGTGCCACGCCTTGCGCTCTGGTTTGCACTGGGCATCGTGTTGCTGCTGCCGTGGTTCCGCAAGCCACTGCTGCGCAATGGGCCGGCGCGTATGGGTACGGGCGCATTGAGCGTCGCTGTCGTGCTGGCCGGTCTGACCGCGCTGGCGAGCCAGTTCACCCATCCGGGTCGTATCGAAGGCCAACTGGACCGCGAGACGGCTGGCACGACCAACACTGCCCCGGCCATGCCTGACGGCGACTGGCAGTCCTACGGCCGTACCGCATTCGGTGACCGCTACTCGCCACTGGCGCAGATTACCCCGGAAAACGTTAACAAGCTGGAACCTGCCTGGACCTTCCGCACCGGAGATATTCCTGGGCCGAACGACCCGGGTGAAACCACTGCCGAGAACACCCCGCTCAAGGTCAACGGCATGCTTTATGTGTGCACACCACACAGCCAGGTGATCGCGCTTGACCCGGATTCCGGCAAGGAAATCTGGCGCTTCGATCCGAAGCTCAGCACCCAGAATGCGAAAAACTTCAAAGGCTGGGCGCACATGACCTGCCGTGGTGTCACTTACCATGACGACGCAGCCTACGCAGCCAGCTCCCCGGCGCAAAGTCCGACGGTCCCGGCTGCCGATGGTACAGCCACCGCCAGCGCTGCCTGCCCGCGCAGAATTTTTCTGCCGACAGCCGACACCCGTCTGATCGCGCTGAACGCTGATACCGGCAAGATGTGTGAAGACTTCGGCAACAAGGGTTCGGTTGATCTGACGGCCAACATGGGCACGTTCGCACCGGGCGGCTACTACTCCACGTCGCCACCGGCAGTGACCAGGGATCTGGTGATCATCGGCGGCCACGTCACCGATAACGTCTCGATGGACGAGCCGTCGGGCGTGATCCGCGCCTATGACGTGCACACCGGCCGTCTGGTCTGGAACTGGGACAGCGGTAATCCGGAAGAAACAGCGCCGATTGCCGAAGGCAAGATCTACACCCGCAACTCACCGAACATGTGGTCCATGTTCAGCGTTGATGAAAAGCTCGGCCTGATCTACCTGCCGATGGGCAACCAGACGCCTGATCAATGGGGCGGCGACCGTACGCCAGAGTCCGAGAAGTACAGCGCGGGCCTGGTTGCACTGGACATCGCGACCGGCCGCGTGCGCTGGGACTTCCAGTTCACTCACCATGATCTGTGGGACATGGACGTCGGTGGTCAGCCAACGCTGCTGGACATGAAAACCGCTGACGGCGTCAAACCCGCCGTGTTGGCGTCGACCAAGCAGGGCAGCATTTACGTGCTGGACCGCAGCACCGGCCAGCCTATCGTGCCGATCAATGAAGTGCCGGTCCCGCAAGGCGCTGTTGCGGGCGATCACACCTCGCCAACCCAGCCCAAGTCCGACCTGAACTTCATGCCGCCTCCGCTTAAAGAGCGCGACAAGAGCGCGACATGTGGGGCGTGACGCCGTTTGACCAGATGATGTGCCGGATCGACTTCAAGTCGCTGCGCTACGACGGCCCATTTACCCCGCCTTCGCTGCAGGGTTCGATTGTTTATCCAGGTAACTTCGGCGTGTTCGACTGGGGTGGCATTTCTGTCGACCCGGTTCGTCAGATCGCCTTCGTCAACCCGAGCTACATGGCTTTCCGTTCGAAGCTGGTGCCGTCTGCCGAAGTTGAAGGCGGGCCGGGTCGCAAGAGCGAAACAGAAGGCGTGCAACCGAACAAGGGCGCACCTTATGGCGTGATTCTGGAGGCACTGCTGTCGCCAATGGGCCTGCCATGCCAGGCACCCGCGTGGGGCTACGTGGCGGCGGTCGACCTGACCACCCACAAAACCATCTGGATGCACAAGAACGGCACCGTGCGTGACAGCTCGCCGATTCCGATCCCGCTGACCATGGGCGTTCCAAGCCTGGGCGGTCCGATTACGACGGCCAGCGGCCTGGCCTTCCTGAGCGGCACGCTTGACCAGTACCTGCGTGCCTACGACGTGCGCAACGGCAAACAGCTGTGGGAAGGTCGCCTGCCGGCAGGCGCACA
>NZ_LJPW01000049.1 GCF_001400735.1 Pseudomonas caricapapayae | reverse complement strand
TCGCCAGATAGAGGTGTCTGATGACCAAGCAACGTCGTTCCTTTTCCGCTGAATTCAAACGCGAGGCCGCAGGCCTCGTGCTCGATCAAGGCTATAGCCGTATCGAAGCCAGCCGCTCGCTTGGGGTGGTCGAGTTCGCGTTGCGTCGCTGGGTTAATCAACTCCAGCAGGAGCGCAACGGCCTTACTCCGCAGAGTAAGGCCCTGACGCCCGAACAGCAGAAAATCCAGGAGCTGGAAGCTCGGATCGCTCGTCTTGAGCGGGAGAAATCCATTTAAAATCTATGGTCACCCCCTTTTTTGCAATGCTGATTCATGGGCGAGCAGTTGGCTTGCTTAAATCTATCCGGCGTCTATTGGATGATTCACCCGCGCCATGATGAGAGTCGCGCCTAAAGATCCTGAAAAGGCTAACGGCTTCTTGCTGAGCCAATTTTTAAAACAGGTTCTTCGTCAGGCCGATAGGCCGTTTACGTCATCCACTATACAGCTATCGCAAAACCTGAAAGGTAAATCGTGGTACAGCAACAACTGCCGAATCAGGCGCTCAGGTGCCTGGCCCTGCTTCGTACCGCGTATGGTGCGCGGCTATCGCCCAAGCGATTCGCGCCAGCTTGTTAGCCAAGGCACAGGCCACAAAATTGGAGTGGCGTCGACTCAGCAATGAACGAACCCAGTCGGCCAAGGCTCCTTTCTGGTGATCGAGTCTCTGCATGTAGACCCTGGAACATTGCACGAGCAACTGTCGAAGGTGCTTGTCGCCGCGTTTACTGATCCCCAGTAAGTTGGCCTTGCCGCCGGTGCTGTATTGCTTGGGTACCAATCCCACTGATGCGGCAAAGTCCCGGCTGCATCGATACTGCTTACCATCGCCCATCTCCACAGCTAGCAGGCTGGCAGTGATCGGGCCTACACATGGAATGCTCAGCAAACGGCTACCCAGATCATCATCGGCCACTTGGCATGCCAGCTCTTTATCCATTGCCTTGATTTGCTCATCCAGATAGATGAGGTGATTGTGCAAACGCTGCAGCAGCACCGTCAGACGAACGGGAAGTTCATGCTCAGCCAAAACAACCGCCAGACGCTTCATGATGGTCGAACCTCTGGGCAGGCTGACGCCAAATTCCAATAGAAAACCGTGCATCTGATTAACGGTTCTGGTGCGATCACGCACCAACGATTCGCGCATCCGATGGAGTACAGAAAGGGTTTGCTGGGATTCAGTCTTAGGCGTAACGAAACGCATCGAAGGACGAGAAGCCGCTTCGCAAATCGCCTCAGCGTCGACAAAGTCGTTTTTGTTGCCCTTGACGAAGGGCTTGACGAACTGCGGGGAAATCAGCTTGGCCGTGTGTCCAATTGCCGCCAACTGACGAGCAACACAGTGCGACCCCGCACAGGCCTCCATTGCCACGACACAGCTCTGCGAGCTGGCAAAAAATTGCATCATTTGCGCCCGTGAACATTTTTTGCGAAACACCTCCCGGCCTGACTTATCCTGGCCGTGCAGATGGAACGTATGTTTACCGAGATCAATACCTATCAGCGCTGACTCGCTCATGATGATGCCCTCCGAAAATAAAGCACCCTGCTAAAGCTTAGCCCTCACAGGGTGTGGGGGTGACCATCTCATTAGGCTACCGCGCTCTTGATGTCGGAAGAGCACGAGCGCACGCGCTGATTGATCAACTGAGCGCCCAAGAACCGGTCGATTGGCTTTGCACAGTCTTTAACATTACTCGCTCGTGTTACTACTCCCACCGCCTCAGGCGCCGAACTCCGGACGTTGAGCGGCTTCGGTTGCGCAGCCGGGTTAACGAACTGTTTACGCAAAGTCGAAGCGCCGCCGGTAGCCGCAGCATCGTCTCGATGATGCAGGAAGCCGGCGAGCAAATTGGGCGGTTCAAGGTACGAGGTCCGATGCGGGGACTGGAGTTGGTCAGTAAACAACCTGGATCACATGCCTACAAACAATCGACGGTTGAGCGGCCTGACATTCCGAACATATTGAATCGAGAGTTTGATGTGCCGGCGCCGAATCAAGCCTGGTGTGGCGACATCACCTACATCTGGGCTCAAGGGAAATGGCATTACCTGGCTGTCGTTCTGGATCTATACGCACGCCGAATTGTGGGTTGGGCGTTGTCAAAAAAACCGGATGCGGATCTGGTCATCAAGGTGTTGGACATGGCTTACGAACAGCGTGGCAGGCCTAAAGGGCTGCTGTTTCAATCGGATCAGGGCTCGCAATATGGCAGTCGCCAGTTTCGCCAACGGCTCTGGCGTTACCGTATGCGCCAAAGCATGAGCCGTCGTGGAAACTGTTGGGATAATGCGCCGATGGAGCTCTTGTTTCGCAGCTTGAAAACTGAATGGATACCGACCGTGGGCTACATGACAGCTCAAGAAGCGCACCGCGACATCAGTCATTACCTGATGCATCGGTACAACTGGATTAGACAGCACCAATTCAACAACGGATTGGCCCCGGCTCAGGCCGAGAAAAAACTTAACGTCGTGTCCGGGATTAGTTGACCACTACAATTTACCGGGATAAGGATCAGCGCTGCGCAACATCATGCACATACCTTGAGCGATGTAATAGGCGGCGCCGAGGGACGACTCTCATGGTATGCTCGCGTTCCACGCCAGCAGGGCCGGGGAGTCTTGATGCTCGTGTCCATTAATGGACGCGTAAGGCTCCCGCTTCCTACCGCTCAAGGCGAAGTCAGAGAACCTTCCTGGTCCCCTTACCTGAACTGACGCGGCGCTACACGATTTGCTTAACACACTGGGGTTCATTAGGAGTTTCAAGATGGAAATGCTGAAGTTTGGTAAATTTGCTGCGCTGGCTCTGGCCATGGCTGTAGCTGTAGGTTGCTCGTCCAAAGGCGGCGACAACGCCGGTGCAGGCGGTGCTGTTGACCCTAACGCTGGTTACGGCGCCAACACTGGTGCAGTTGACGGCTCCCTGAGCGAAGAAGCTGCTCTGCGCGCAATCACCACCTTCTACTTCGAATACGACAGTTCGGACCTGAAGCCAGAAGCCATGCGCTCCCTGGACGTGCACGCCAAAGACCTGAAAGCTAACGGCGCTCGCGTTGTTCTGGAAGGCAACACCGACGAACGTGGTACTCGTGAGTACAACATGGCACTGGGCGAGCGTCGTGCGAAAGCCGTTCAACGCTACCTGGTTCTGCAAGGTGTTTCCCCAGCTCAGCTGGAACTGGTTTCCTACGGCGAAGAGCGTCCAGTTGCTACCGGCAACGACGAGCAGTCCTGGGCTCAAAACCGTCGCGTCGAACTGCGTAAGTAATTTGAC
>NZ_LJPW01000183.1 GCF_001400735.1 Pseudomonas caricapapayae | reverse complement strand
TCATCGCCCGATTCGTCAGCGCCGACACATCAGTCTGTGCAACGCACCGGTCTTGATCTGCGCAGCGACAGCGCCACGGTGGTCGCGGACAGCGCAGCGCAAACTGCACCAATCACGATAGCCGCGGTAAAGCCCACACGACCGGAGACCACGCCGCCAATGAACGCCCCGCCGCCAATCGACAGGTTGACCACGCAGACCAGCAAGGCCTGAACCCCCTCCACACGCCCACTGGACGCCTCGAAGCACCAGATCTGCGTGGTGATGGGGATCATCCCGAAAGCGAACCCCCAGACCAGAATGACCGGCCAGAGCAGCCAGGGGTTGCCGACAAACGTCAGCAGCGCAGTCAGCGAGCCCAGCATCAACAGGGTCATGATCAAGACCGAAGACGGTGCGTTTCTGGCCGCCAGAGCTCCGCCGGCCAGGTTACCCGCGACCGCTGCCAGACCGAAGGCGAACAGCAAAACGCCCAGAGTCTGACCTTCGATATGCGCAAATTCCTGCACAAAGGGCGCGAGGTAAGTGTAGGCAGCGAAGTGCCCCACATAGATCAACAGTGCCGCAGCAAACATACGACGGATTCGTTGCTCGCCCGCCAGTGAAAGCATCTGGCTGATGCCGGCAGAACGCTCGCCCGGCAGCGCAGGCAGACAGGTTGCAATCAACAAACCAACCGCGATGGTCACAGCTGCCGCCGTTTCAAATGCGGCTCGCCAGCCGAACGCTTCGCCGATCAGCGTGCCCGCCGGAATCCCCGCAACAGTGCCTATCGAAACACCGGCGAGAATGTACGCGGTCGCCTTTACGCCCTCCTTGCCCGGCCTCAAGCGAGGCCCGAGCGACCCGGCAATCGTCCAGAAACCGCCCAGCGCAAAGCCGAGCAATACCCTGCCGGCAAGGGTCAGCCAGAAGTGCGCCGAGAACGCCACGATCAGGTTGGACGCCAGCAATATCGCCAGCAGCCCCAGCAGCAGGCGCTTGCGATCAACATGACTGAACAGGGCGATACAGGAAGGTGCCGAAATGGCCGCGAGGATGCCGGGCACCGCCATCATCAAGCCCGTCTGACTGACGCTGGTTCCCAGATCGCGAGCAATATCGGGCAGCAGCCCGACAGGGAGAAATTCAGTGGTGACGGTAGCGAACGACCCAAGGGATACACTGCCGACGGCCCACCAGGAAGCGGGCTTCAGTTTGACGTTTTCAGCGGTTTCAAAGCGACTCACAGCGGTTCCAGAATTCGGGAATATCAGCAACTGACCGTTCAGGCCAGCGCGCGGAAGCGACCAACCCTAACGTGTAAACCCGTATCTAAGCCACCTTGCGAGGGGTTTTTGTTGTCACTTGACGCTTGACGGCTCCCGCACAGAACGCATGTGGACATACGCCGATCCACCTGACCAGCGTGCCGATACTGCACGCCGACAGACAGTTCGTGCCGCGCTGCGCCACTGTCTGGCGCAGCGCGGCAACAGCCATCGTCATGACCTATTTGTTGCGGGCCACTCTCCAGACAGTGTTTGCCAGGTCATCGGCGATGATCAACGCGCCCTTCGGATCCACCGTCACACCCACTGGTCGCCCGCGAGTCTTGCCATCAGCCCCACGGAAACCCGTTGCGAAGTCCACTGGCTCGCCCGCAGGGCGTCCATTGCTGAACGGTACGAAGATCACCTTGTAGCCAACCGGGTTATCACGGTTCCAGCTGCCGTGCTCGCCGACAAATACACCGTCGGCGAATTTGTCACCCATCGCCGGGATCGAGAACGACACGCCCAGTGCGGCGACGTGCGAGCCAAGGCTGTAGTCAGGCTTGATCGCCGCAGCGACCTTGGCCGGGTTTTGTGGCTGGGCACGCGTGTCGACGTTCTGGCCCCAGTAACTGTATGGCCAGCCGTAGAACGCGCCCTCTTTCACCGAGGTCAGGTAGTCGGGAACCAGGTCAGGTCCCAGCTCGTCACGCTCGTTGACCACTGTCCACAATTGCCCGGTGCCGGGCTGGATCGCCAGTGCGGTAGGGTTACGCAAGCCGGTCGCATAAGGCTTGTGGGCTCCGGTTTCAGCATCAATCTGCCAGACCATCGCGCGATCGATTTCGACCTCCATGCCCCGCTCGGTCACGTTACTGTTCGAACCGATCCCGACATACAGGGAGCGGCCATCAGGGCTGACCGTCAGCGCCTTGGTCCAATGGTGATTGATCGCCGAAGGCAGATCGGTGACCTTGACCGGCTCACCGCTGGCTTTGGTCTGGCCGTCCTGATAATCAAAGCGAACCAGCGCATCCTGATTGGCCACGTAAAGCTTGCCATTGGCGAACGCCAGGCCGTAAGGCGCATTGAGGTTTTCGGCGAAGACCGTCTTCAGCTCGTATTGGCCGTCGCCGTCCGCGTCACGCAGCAAGGTCAGGCGATTTCCGCCTTTGACCTTGGTATTGCCCTGCGCCTTGATGACGCTGGCAATCACATCCTTGGGCTTGAGTTTGGCCGCACTGCCACCACGACCTTCGGCAATGATAATGTCGCCGTTTGGCAGCACGAGGGATTGGCGTGGAATGCTCAGGTCGGTGGCAATCGCCGTGATGCTGAAGCCTTCGGGCACAGTCGGCTTTTGCTCGCCCCATGCAACAGGCTCGGCAATCTTCATGCTCGGCAGCAGTCCGCGTTGCGGCTCCGGCAGTTTCGGGTCCGGCCCGCGTGCCTGCGTAGTGTCCGCTTCGCCACCGCAAGCGCTCAGCAGCAGCGCCATACTCAATACCGTCAATGCGTGAGCGTGCTTCATTCTGCACCTCCCGAACGCAGGCTGGTCAGCCCTGTCCATGTTGCAGCACAGGCCAGCACGGTCACGATCACCGACAACACCAGCCCCGACGGCATGACCGCCCAGGCATCCTTCGCGTGTTCGAAGGCGTTGACCAGCCCCAGCACCCAGGTAACCAGCAGCAACAGGAAATAAGCCACGGGACGGCCGGCCTTGTGATCCGCACGCACCAGATTGACCAGTGCGAACAGCAAAGCCAGACCGCAGAACAACAGACCTCCGGCAATCAGCCAGGCGGCAAAGTTGCTCCACTGAATCTGATAGGTCTGGTAATAGGCGATGTCGCTCAACAGTCCGCCGAGAAACAGCGGGACGGTTCCCGCAAGCAGGGTCGCGTGTAGCGGACCTGGCGTGTAGCGGTACAGGGGATGGGTGGTTACGGTCATGACGGCTCCTTTTCGTTCGGCGACCCTGGATCAATGCTCAGTGCGAATGCTCTGGCCTGTCGGGGTCGCGCTGAATGCGCATAGAAAAGGATCATGCTGGCGAAGCGATAGTTCAGCGCTTTTCATTTCGAAATATTTTGAAAGCGTTATGGGTTCACCGACTGCCTGTTTCGCCGACAGCGCTCCGAGCAATAGCGCACCTCGTCCCAGCAGCGCGCCCACTTCTTGCGCCAGGTAAACGGCAGCCCGCAGACCGCGCAGGTTTTGACCGGCAGTTCACTCTTTTTCAAAGCGCCTCTCCGGCATCCAGCCTGGCCAGCAACGACTCCCCACGTTCCCACAGGGCCTGTTGTCTGGGTTCGGCCATGCGATCAAGGTTCTTGTAAATAATGCCCATACGCTGGTTGCGCCGTAAAAGATCGCCATGACGCATCAGGAAATGCCAGTACAGCGCGTTGAACGGACAGGCATCGTCGGTGGTGCTTTCGGTCACCTTGTAAGCGCAGTTGCGGCAATAGTCAGACATACGCTTGATGTATTGACCACTGGCACAATAGGGCTTGGAGCCCAGATACCCACCGTCGGCGTGCATGACCATGCCCAGCGTATTGGGCAGTTCGACCCAGTCAAAGGCGTCCATGTAAATCGCCAGGTACCACTCGCAGATCTGCTCCGGCACAATACCGGCCAGCAGGGCGAAGTTGCCAGTCACCATCAGGCGTTGAATATGGTGGGCATAGGCATGCTTCAGGCTCTGGCCGATCGCCTGGCTCATGCAGTTCATCTTCGTTTCGCCGGTCCAGTAAAACTCCGGCAGCGGCCTGCTGTTGCCGAACAGATTGCCATCGGCGTACTCGGGCATCTTCAGCCAATAAACGCCGCGCACGTATTCCCGCCAGCCGATCAACTGGCGAATAAAACCCTCGGCGGCATTCAGCGCCACCCTGCCCGACCAGTACGCGGACTCCACGTCACTGCAGATCTGGCGCAGATCCAGCAGGCCGATATTCAGCGCAGCGCTGATCCGCGCATGAAACAGAAACGGCTCATCACTGGCCATCGCGTCCTGATAATCGCCAAAGCCGGCCAGCCCGAAATCCAGAAAGTAGTCCCACAGCGACTGGGCATCTGCATGCGTGACCGGGTAATCGAAATCATCCAGCGAACCGTAGTGACTGGCAAAGTGTTGCCCCGTCAGTGTCAACACGTCGCGCGTGATCGCGTCTGCGCAGAAGCGCATCGGGTAAGGTGCCGCTACCCCTTTGGGCAGCGCCTTGCGGTTCTCCGCATCAAAGTTCCAGGCACCGCCCACCGGCGTGCCGTCGCCGTTCAACAGCAGCCTGCTTTTGCGCCGCATTTCCCGGTAGAAAAATTCCATGCGCAGCTGCTTCTTGCCTTGTGCCCACGAGGAAAATTCTTCACGGGAACAGAGAAAACGCGTATCGGCATGCCACTGGATCGACAGCCCGCAATCCTTGATCGATTGCTCCAGCCGCCAGTCACCGCACTCGGTAACGTGCACCTCTTCGGCCTGCAGCAAAGCCTGCCAGCGCCGCAACTCACCCGGCACCGACCCGGTATTGTGCGGATCATCGAGCGCGACGTACTGCACCCGAACCCCACGCTCACGCAGCGCCTGGGCAAAATGACGCATGGCGCTGAAGATCAGCACGATTTTCTGCGGATGATGCGGCACATGGCTCGCCTCCTCCATCACCTCGACCAGCAGGACCGTGTCGCGTTCGGCGTTGAGGTGTTCCAGAGACTTCAGGTCGAAGGACAACTGATCGCCGAGGACAAGATAGAGATGGGGGGATTGGGTCAATGGGCGAGCTCCGCGGGGCTTCTGCAAGCACCTGAAAGGACGTGGCGACAGGCTGTTGGTCTGTACATCAACGCTGGCAGGCCAATACCCCAGCGCCACAAAACTTGTACCAATGTAATTTCATGTACAAGATTTTCATAGCATTTTTTGATGGCCTCGCGCTGGATTGAATGCAGGCTTCAAGTTGTTCAGGCGAAGTCAGTCATCCAGTCGGTCGATACAACCAAAGTGTAAAGCGTCATCACTGTAAGAAATGCACTACAACTTCTTATGAAATGGCCGACGTCTTCGTTCGCCCTCTCGCCTCATTTCGCCGCGTTATTAGTAGTAATGTCGCCTGGTGACATACCGCTGCAATCTCATGGTGTGAGCCCGGAAACAGATCCATCGATTTCCACACCTCTCTCTATCGGCACTCTCAACCGGAAAGAGACGCTGGTTTTATCTCGGAGCAACAATGCTAAAGGATTTAACGGCCCTCTTTGCGCCGCAAAACCGTCGCTTGATCAAGTTGACGACCGTTGCCCGTGACGAACAGGAACTGCTGCTGGAGAAATTTACCGGCACTGAAGGCCTGTCCGAACTGTTCAGCTTTGAGTTATCCATGCTCAGCCGAGACGCCGGCCTGGCGCTCAAGTCCCAGATCGGCCAGCCTGCACAACTGGCAATCGAACTGGCCACCGGCGAGGCGCGTTACATCAATGGCTATATAAGCACCTTCAGCCTGCAAGGCAGCGACGGCGGTCTGGCGCATTACAGCGCCACACTACGCCCCTGGCTGTGGATGCTCTCGCGGCGTATCGACTCGCGTATATTCCAGGAGCACACCATCGAAGCCGTTATCCGCACGGTCTTTTCTGCCTACGGTGTATTACCCGATTTCGAGTTTCAACTCAGCCAGCCACTCAAGACGCACAGTTACATCACCCAATACCGTGAAAGCGATTTGACGTTTGTGCTAAGACTGCTGGAACACGAAGGGCTGTTCTTTTATTTCGAGCACGACAAAGAAAAGCACACGCTGATTATTCTCGATCACTCGCGTGACCTGTTGCCACTTCCACAACAGCCGACCCTTCGCTATCACACGGCGTCCGTTACCGAAACGTCGGACTCGATTACCGAGTGGCGCAGCCATCGGCGCCTGCAAGCGGGGCGCATGTCCATTCAGACCTTCGATTACAGGCAACCCCGCAATCAATTGCCTGTCGGCATGCCCAGTATCAATGAGCAGGGCAATGTCGAATCGTACGAAGTGTATGACTTCCTCAATCATTACAGCCACGGTACGTTCAATGACGGTGAACGACTGGTGCGTCAGCGCCTGGAAGCTCTTGAAGTCAAGGGCAAGACGTTCACCGGCAACAGTAATTGCCGCGCCCTGTACCCCGGTCATACCTTTGAACTGACACAGCATTTCGATCACGACCGCGGCACTGCCGAAGATCGTCGTTTTCTGCTGTTATCGGTCAGGCATGAGGGCTGCAATAACTACTTGTCGAAGGACGCCGCAGGTTACAGCAACGAGTTCGAATGCATCCGTCACAAGATCCCTTATCGGCCTCCGCTCACCGTACCCCGCCCCACCGTTCCCGGCCCGCTCAGCGCAATCGTGGTCGGGCCGGAAGGTGAGGAAGTGTTCACTGATGAGCTGGCGCGGATACAGGTGAGGTTCCACTGGCAGCGTGGCGACAGCCTGCCGAAAGGCACTACGTGGCTGAGGGTGGCGATGCCCAGCGCGGGCAGCGGCTTTGGGCATCAGTTCCTACCACGCATCGGCCAGGAAGTGCTGGTGACGTTTCTGGGGGGCGATATCGACCGGCCTCTGGTGACGTCGGTGCTCTACAACAATATCAACCTGCCACCGCGCTTCAGCAAGGCCTCGGGGCTGCCGGGCAACCGCACGCTGTCGGGGATCCGTACCCAGGAACACAAGGGCAGCGGCTTCAACGAATTGCTGTTCGACGACACACCCGGTTCGCTGCGCGCACGCATGGGCACGACCCATCAGGCCACGGCGCTCAACCTGGGCAAGCTGACCGACCCACGCACCGACGGCACTGCGCAACCGCGTGGTCACGGCGCAGAACTGCGCACCGATGCCGCCATCGCCCTGCGTGCTGCGCAAGGCATGTTGCTGACGACCTATGCGCGCACTGAAGCAAAAGGCTCGCAACTGGATCGCGAAGAGTTGCTCAAGCTGCTGGTCGAGTGCGGCGAACTGTTCAAAGCCCTCGGCGATACGGCTGCCGCTCGCGGCGGTCAGGCGGTGGATGTTCAAGGCATCGAAGCCTTGCGTCAGTCGCTCGAACAGTGGCCCGCGCCCGATGGCAACGGCCTGGGCGACCCGGTACTGGCCATGACCGCTGCTGCCGGCATCGCCAGCGGCACACCGCGCTCGCAGGTTCACTATGCCGGCGAAAATCACGACACCACCGCGCAGGACAACCTGCAATTGACCAGCGGCGCGGCCATGCACCTGCAGGCCGGCAAAGGGCTCTCGGCCTTCGTCCAGGACGGCGGGATCAGCGCCATCGCCAATCGGGGCAAAGTGCTGGTGCAGGCCCAGGAAGACGACATCGCCCTCAATGCGCAGAAAAACCTGCACGTGTCGGCCGTCGAAGGTGAAGTGGTGATCACCGCGCCGACCATTCGCCTGGTCGCCGATGACGGCAGCTATATCAGGATTGGCGGCGGTGTCGAGATCGGCTCGCAAAGCAAGGTCACCGTACACGCCAGCAAACACGACTGGATCGGGCCGAAAACCGACAGCGCTCAGCTCCCCTCTTTTGGCCGCGACCCCGCCGCCCAGCAGGTCGCCTTGCACTACCCCGGTCACAGCGAAGAAAGCCCGCGGGCAGCGGTGGACCATTCTTATGAAATCAAACTGGAAGACGGCAGCCGGGTGACAGGAATGACGAACGCAGACGGACTGACAGAACGAGTGGAACGCGAAATGATGCATCAGGCACAAGTATCGGCGCTGCGCAGCGGCACACCGAAAGGCGGTGCGCAATGAACGGTGCCGATGAATACACCGTTGCCCAAGGCACCACACGTCTGATCCCCAACCTCAACACCACCTGCAAAATGGAAGTGCCCGCCGATTTGCCCGGCGTGGTGATCTTTCTGCATGGCGTGAATGATCCGGGGGCGTCTTATGAGTCGGTGGAAACGGGGTTGTGTCAGGGGGTCAATGAGCGGCTGGATCGGCCGGATCTGCTGGCGGGGCGGTATGGGGAAAAATACAAGGAAGCGGGAAATGTTCCCTATGAGAAAAGGGACAGTGATCAGAGAGCCTTACTTGATGATCCTGACACCTATCTTTATCAGCGCGACACCAAGGATCCGAAAACTCGTAGTCTGCTGATTCCCTTTTATTGGGGATATCGAGCCGCCCCCAGCGAAATCAGTCGAGACAAAAACAACGACCCCACCAAACTGCGCGACCAGTATCAGGACATACAGGGCAATCGCCTGGATCGGCATTTCGGCAAGGCCGGTGGTTTTTTCGTTAACGCCACCAACAACCTGCTGGATATGTATGACAAAGGCCTGCCGCTTACCGGGCGTCTCAAGGCGGCCCGCCTCATGCTGCCCAATACGCATTTTATAGGCGATAACCCGCATCGGCGTTATTACGTGCTGGCCGCTCACCGGCTCGCCATGATGGTCAAGGAGATACGCCGGGTATCTGCCAACGAAACCATCACAATCATGGCGCATAGCCAAGGCACGTTAATCACCCTGGTGGCGCAAGCGCTGCTGGTCGACGCAGGGCATCGTTGCGCGGACACGATCATCATGGTGGACACGCCCTACTGCCTGTTCCCGGAAGTCACCCCCAAAGATCAGGACACGCTAACCACATTGACCCGCATCGTCGCGCAGGTGACTGAGGCACCGCACACCCAGCCGCCGCTGTCAGACCTGCGCAACCCTGCAACCTACTGCGGACGAGCCGGCCCGCAGTGGTCGCCTACACAAGGCTCGCGCAAGGACAAGGTCGGTAACCTGACGGTATTTCCCGAGCGGGATAACCGCGGCAAGGTGTACCTGTATTTTTGCCCGGACGACACCACCGTCGCGCTGGATGATGTCAAGGGCATCGGTACTTATGGCGTGTGGGACACGCTTGGCAAAAAGAACGGCCGGCAGCCCATGAATGAGTTGCAGCCATTGCGCTTCTATCAGCGCATGTGGACCAAACGCCATCGCGACGGCGCGCCAGTACTGGTCGGGAAACCCGCAGGCCGCGAGCTGTTGCGTGCCGATGATGAACCTCGCTATCCCGGAGGCTGGACAGTGGCAGGTGTCATCTCGCAAGCCCCGGTAGAGATAGGCCAGTTGTGCCTGATCAATGCCGAACCCTTGAGCCCTCCACATGAGCCACAGATGTTTGGTGGCGAGTTTGAATCAGGCACTGCCACAAAGGCAGGCTTAGACAAGCCCGATGATGTGAGCATCAACGCCGCCCTGGGCAACCCCAGCGCCAGGTTCAACTGGATCAATATCAGGACCTATTCAGGCCGGATAGATCTGGAGCAAGAGCGCGACCGCTGGAATAAAGGCAAAGCGTCCGGCGATCAAACCAGTGCCATGCAAAGTCGGCGACTGACCGGTGAGGGCGCGCCCAAACCCTCGGACAGGTACGCTCTGGAGCGAGAAGAGACCCCCAACGAAATTCGGGCAAGGCTGGCAGAGACTCCTGAACTGGACCCGAACAGCTATCACTCTGCGGTGTTGCGCAGCCCGGAAAATCAGCGTTGGGTCACGGCGATGGACATCGCGATCGGGCAGGCGAAATGCCTGAACGATCCGGCGATGCGTGAGGTGTTGGTGGCGATTGCGAATTGGAGGATGGATAAAGAAGGTTTTGAAAGAGTGCAAAAGTCAGCGGGCTGGACACGTTTAAGTGTTGAGGCGCAATTGTTGATTAGCGCCAGCCATAAATATTACGAATATGGCAAGTTCCCAGCGCCCAACCTAGTACCGCTTACACCTCCTTCGCTTATCACTCTCTCACGCTGAAAAAGGGAGTCCTTAATGATAACTCGCCAACTGAAACCATCAACTCGACCTGCGCTGAAGCCTTATTTCTGGACAAACGCGATACTGCTGTCCATCTGGACAGGATTTGCTCTGCTTGTCTATTTTAAAGCGCAAGAAAATAATATGGAACTTCGTGACCTACATTCGGTGACCCGCCGGGGCATTGTAGCCATTATAGGCACGGCACTCCTGGTCTACAGTGGCCACTGGTGGGGTAAAGCTATTGCTCACGAAAAAGCTGAACTAGCGGCCTATAAATCCAACGTGGCAGCACAGGTCGTAGAACAGCAAGCTGTGCAAAAACGGACATATGCTTTGGAAATGCGGGGAGTCGGAGTGGCAGTAGGGGGTTGGCACCAGTCATCTATCTGGCGAAAAATCAAAGAAAAGAAAAACAATTTCACCTCGATATATTCGCAAGATCCAAAAGATTATACAGACTCGTTAGTCTCTCGAGAGAATACCCATAGCGCCAATACCCGCGCTGCTTTCAAGCACTCCGCTGGAGAGTCGGTTGCATACTGGCCCCTTCCGACGTTCGCCATTGCCCCTCCCAAGCAACCATCAGACACCGGCGCTGCGGACAACATAATGAGCGGCCGAAATGCCGCTACCTTGGGCGTGACGCTAGTTTTGTGGCAGGAAGCCGAAAATGCACTCAGTGCTCAAAGCATGATTGAGCATCTGTTGCAGTTTTTTGAAAAAAATCTTCAAGTACCCGAAGCTCTGATTGTGAGTAGAGACGGTGACGTCACACGAAACGGCTTACGCGTTGCAGGTACTCCCGGTCTGCAAAACGTTCAGGTAGTACCGACAGTATTCGAAAGCATGACAGGCTTGCTGGTCACTCGCTCAGATCGGGTAGACCGCTACATTCGTCCCTACGCCACTAACGAAGCGGAGGAAAACCAGAACAAAAATACCGACCTGGGCAAGCTTTGGGCTTTCTACTGGAATCGTGATGATGCTTTTACGGAACAGTATGAAAGCGAACAAAGAGCCAAGGGCGTTGTAATTCCAAATTCCCCCGGCACAATGTCCACCGCCTACTGGCAAGCCCAACTC
>NZ_LJPW01000015.1 GCF_001400735.1 Pseudomonas caricapapayae | reverse complement strand
GCCGTAGCGGCGCTGAAAGCGAGCGTGGTGCTGTTGCCGGTGCGGTTGTAGTTGGCCGACATCAGCGTTCCGTCGCATTTAGCTGAGACGAATAGCCATCCTTCGATTGCCGGTGGTAACTGGTCAATTGCGCCGTTACAGCCTTCAAGAAATACTGGGACAGAAGGCTGTTTTACCCACGGATGTACAAGCGCCTCGATCACAACTGGTGAGTTTGTTCGTTGGTTCAGGGCATCCAATTCGGCTTGCCTTGCAGCTTCTGCCGCTTGCTGCGCCTGACGGGCATGTTGCAGCTTATGTTCATTCCACTGGTGCCACCCAATCAGGCCGGCCACGACCAAGGCACCAATCACCCCTGCTTTCAGTAGTTCCTGTCTGGACAGGCCGAATGCCAGCGGTGTCAGCTTGTATTCGCGCTTGAGATTTGATGGCTGCAACAATGTTTCAGGGTCGAATTGTTCGCCACCGCGACCAAACTCCGGCGGGAGAAAAATCTTGTCGAAGCTCATCGAGCGGCTCAGTTGCTGAGCCACCTTCTTTTTTATTTCCTCACTGCTGCCTACCAGGTCTGCACCCGGTATGACCGCGCCTCGGTACACTGCGACCAAAGCGTATCTATCCTCGGCGTCCTCGATCCTCCAGGCAGCCAGCCACGATGCGCCCAACTGCCCGGCGAGTGCGGCTGCAAGGGAGTACATGCCTTTGACTGCACCGTCATTCTGCGAAACGAATCCAGCCTGAATCACCGACTCGGTATGCCTGATGGCCACGATGTCCATTTGCTGGGTGCGACCAAACTGGCGTGCCTCCTTCATGTAGCCGGTAAGGCTACCCAACGGGTGCCACAGCAGGCCTGTAACGAAAGATCGTCCGTGATAAGTCAGAATCTGAACTTTGCCATCGCTGGGCGTAGGAGGGCGCGTAGCGCGCTTTCGTATTAGAGAGAACAGGTTCGCCATGTCAGTTGGTCACAATCGGGGTGATCAGTACCACCAGAACGCTTTTTGACGAGGTGCGCTTACGCCCACCTCCAAGCCCGAAGAATCCGGGAGAACCTGTGCCGATCTTGTCCGTGTTGTCGCTGAGCTCCTCAAAGCCCGACAGGATCAATGTCTGACCGCTGCGCAGCTTCACCTTCGGTGACAGACTTTTCGCATCGTAGTTGGGGATCTGGACGCTGGAGCCGTTGCTCGTGAATGGCTCGAAGGTAGGTTTGGAGCTCATATTGATCGATACCATGAGCAACATCTCGTCATCGTCCATCAAGCGAGGCTGCAGTGTCATGTTGAAGCCGGAGGTGATTGTGCCCGGAGTAATTGCCGTGCTGGAGCCCACTGACGCCGTGGTGTTGGTCTGAACCGATGGGATGTAGCCTTGGACGTTGCCGATCTGCAGCGGAGCAGGCTGCAGATTCAATGTGGTCACAGACGGCGATCGAACATTCGAGATCCGGGCCTGCTCTGCGATTGCCTGGATGATTGCGTTGGAACCTGCCCAGGCGGAGTTGGCCGTATCGACAATGCCGACAGAGCCCGAGATTGCGCTGGAGCTGATGCCTGGCACAGTATTCGAGAGAGACAGGCCCCACTTTGTGCTCAGCGAGTTGTAGACGGCCGCCCAGTTCAAAGCCAACTGATCGGTGTCGGTCAGCGTCGCCTCAAAAACCTTCACATTGAACAGCACTTGTTGGGTGATCGCGTGGTTGGTCTTGGCCAGATAGGTCTCAACGTTCGAAAGCACGTCGGGCCGGTCTGTCACGGTCAACGTCCCTGTCGAGGGCGACAGATACATACGCCCAGGCGGTGACGTACTCAACATGGCCCTCACGTTGCTCTGGATGTCAGTCAGGATCGATGTGTTGAGCGTGACGGTCGTGCTCTGGTTGCTGCCCGAGTCACCCGAAACGCCTGAGGAACTGCTGCCTGACGATGATCCGCTCGACGAACCACTCCCCGAGCCCGAAGAGGTCGTCATACCGGATCTGACGGTGCTTTTGATTTCCTGCACGTCTCCAAATGCGTAGACGTCAAACACCTTGGTGTCGAAATAGCTGACCTGCACTGACCGTGAAGTGGGATTGAATCGATAGGTTAGTCCCAGCCGCGAGGTGACATCATCCAGCAGACCCGAAGCTTTCCCGGAGTAGCGCAAACCGCTGACGAGATTCGGTGTCAGCATCGAAGCGAAGTCGGAGCTTCTGCCCTGAGAGGCCTGCGCCAGGTTGGAGCCGCCCGTAATGCCTGCAGGCAGCAACCCGGCCAGACTGTCAGGGTTGGGGGCCGTGCTGATCGGAGGAGCATTGTTGCCCTGAGCAGGTGCATTAGCGTTCAGCAGGCCAGGATTGAGCGCATCCGGCGAGGCCAGGACAGGGATCCCGCATTGGCTGGAAATGTACTGGGCAATTTCAGCAATTCCGACACTGCCAGCAGGCCGGTAGGCGACCTCACAGTCATACTTGGATGGGATGCCTCGTCTCGCAACAACTGGCTGGGTTGAAACCCAGGGTTTGTCGCTGAATATCACTGTGTCCCGGCGTTCCTGTTGCTGCTTGTTACGCTGGATAGCCGCGTAACGGCCGGCAGAATCGGCGGTAGCCTCTGCCCGTGCAGCAGCTTCCTCCACCCGTTGGACTGAGCAGGCTGATGCCGATAGAACAGCGAGACACAGAGCGGTCTGACGCATGAAGGGCATGCTCATTTTTTCCTCTCCGATACGTGCAGAACCTGCTGACCATTTCCCTCATTCCCGTCCACCACAAAGGACCGTTTGGCGTTGTCGTACAGTGGGAATATCTGCCTGACCGCAGAGCTGAAGGAGCCTGTAAAACTCAACGGTGCCTCGATGGGGTAGTCCAAGTCTTCCGGCACCCAGATCACTTGACAGCCGGCCCGCTTGGCCCAGTCCTCGACCGATTGACGCAAGGTACTGCCCACAGGCGCATTCCACGTTTGCTGTGTCGCAACGGTTGCGACGGGTTTCGCTGCTGGTTCAGGTTTCGTCGGAGCCTGGCTGGTCGAAGCGATGCTCTTGGTGACGGCGGTCTGAGGTGTGGCCTTCGCCGGAGCCGCGCTGTCAGGAGTCGGCTTTTGCTGTGTAGGGGTGCCTTCCTTGGCTGGGGTGCTGATGGATGCAGCTGGTTGCGCTTTTGCCTGCGTGACGACCGTGGTTTGCGGTTGCCCTGCGGGCGATGTGTTCTTGCTGAATGGGGTTCCGGTTGCCGGGGCAGTTACAACGGTCACGGCTGGGGAGGTGTTGGCTACCGATGTTGATCCAGTGCTGGCCGGTCGGGTAGATGGAGCCAGTGCCACAGGCTTTGGCGTCTCCGGCAGTTGGTAACCTGGCCGCAGTACAAAACAGACACCGCGTGTGACTTCGTTGACCTTGACCTGCCATGCCGGACCGGCCAGGACCTGCAGCGTGTTGCGCAGGCTCATTGGCCCTAGCTTGTACTGGGCAGCAGGAAGAGGGCGTGTGAACAAGATGTTTACGTGACCGGTGCTCGGTGGGCACAAGGTGTAGCCCGAGCGGCTGACCACATACTGCATCGCATCCTGGACGGACGGATGCATATTGGCTGGAATGCTGACATCGATGATCTGAGCCATCAGATCGCGTTGCTCCGCTTCAGGAGCAGTATTCACCAAGGCGTACCGACCGTAGCGGACCGTAGGCTCCTGACCGGACTTTGCGCCACTTGAATACAGGTCTGGCGAGAGCAGTTCGGGATTCTGGCTGCTGTCGAAAGCTGGTCCAACCGGTTTGTCCGCCACAGACGTACATCCGGCGAACAGAGCGAGTATGGAAAGTGTGGAAAGCTGCCTGATCATGTGTGCCTTGACCCCATTTCTTGATGGTGGCCAAAGTGCCAGCGCTTAGATCGCAAAGCACGGCTAAACCCTTAACGGATCGATTCAGGTTATTCGAGCAGGCAGGGGATAAGGGAGGGTGGGGAGGGCAGTCGTATCAACCCTCCTGATCAGTCAGGCTGTCAGTTGATCAGAGCATAACGCTCTTCAACGAGGTCCAGGCTTCAGCTTGAACGAGCGTTTGTTCTGATCATCATCTGCAGAACCATGCTCAGTGTACCGGCACCAAATGCGGAAACGATTAGGGGCGCGAACTCTTGAGCCAACCGTGGTTGGTCGAAGTTCGGGTCCTGCATCAGAGAAGCCATGGAAAGCAGGACGTAACCAACGATGAGCAGAAAGCCGCATCCGTTACCAACTTTAGAGATTCTGAGCAGTACAGGTTCGAGACTTGAAACAATCGATTTGATCATGAGGAGCTCCCTCGGCAGTTTGACCTATAGACTTAATGGCGAAGATTAAAGCAATCGTAGCTGCTTTGGAATTGCCCGTCATGCTGCCGCACTAATCACTCAGAGGATCTCAGCAAGAGCCTTCTTGCTGGACTCCTCCGCTTCAGGGTCGATCAGATCGCTGGCCAGGGCCCGCTTGTCCATGAGCATCTGCCACAGCTGCTGGTCGATGGTGTCCTCAGCTAGAGGGATTTTGACGACAACCATCCGCAATTGCCCGTTGCGATAGGCTCGATCCTCAGCCTGGTCCTGCAGCCCCGGTGTCCATGGAAGCCCCAGAAAGAAGACATAGTTCGCGGCGGTCAGGTTGTAACCTGTGCCGGCTGCCGACCGGGTCCCGATAAACACCCTGCAGTCCGGATCCCGCTGGAAAGCATCAATCGCCTTCTGCCGTTTCTTGGGCGAGTCACTGCCTACCAACGTCACGCACCCGACGCCCATCTTGAGGCAGTGCTCACGCAACGTGGCCACGGACTCCTGATACTCGCAGAAGAGGATCACCTTGTCGTCGACGTCCAGCTCGCCCATCAGATCTGCCAGGATCCTTACTTTCACGCGTTCGAGCAGTTGACGCAGTGCGCCCAGTCTTGCGAATCGATGCTGGTCGCTGCGCATGATCTGATTGTACTCGTCACGTTCTACCTGGCTGAGTATCACCGGTACAGTTTGCCGCTGCTTCCCCTTCAGGTTGGGCAGCACATCCTTGCGGCGACGCAGCATCCAGTCGGATATCTCATCTCTAAGCGTCTTGCGAAACTCAGGACTGCCGGCGAATCGCTCGCAGAACTCATTGAGGGGCAGTTGTCCGATTGGATGGCCTGAAAGCCTGAGGAGTGTGTGCAGCTCGGCTTCACGATTGAGCACAGGCGTGCCCGTCAACAAGTAGCGGTTTTGTACCTGAGCCGCAATGTCGAAGCCGTGGCGTGTCCATGCAGCAGTGGGTTCCTTGAGTCGGTGAGCCTCGTCAATGACCATCACTGCAAAGCGATTCGCGTGCATGACAAAATCACCCAGCCTCTCGTAGTTCACGATAATCCAGCCAGCGTTCGCATCAAAAGTTTGCATTGCGATTTGAGCCTGGGGAAACACCATCAGAATCTCACGCTGCCAGTTGATGATTAGGCTGTTGAGCACAATAACCAGAACCGGTTTACCTTGGGCGCGTATGCCAGCGGCAATCACCGTCTGGCGAGTTTTGCCCAGTCCCATGTCGTCGGCCAGTAGCGCGCTCGTGCGCTGAAGCAGGTGCTTGATACCTGCTGGTTGATGATCCATCAGCGAGAATCCTTCCAGCGCCTTGTCGATATCGGCACTGGTCAACTCGGTGTTTCTGATGGATGGGACAGATGCCAGGTAGATACCTGAATCTGAAACTTCCTGTTCGCTTTTGGTCGACTCCGGAGAGTGGCCACCCAGACTGATACTGGTGACCTCATTCACCACCTTGACCGACCCGTCAGCGAGCAGCTCCTGCAGCGTGTCCAGAATTTCGAACTGATCTTCGTCCAAGCCCAGTTCCAGAATCAGGTTGCTGCGAACCAATTCTGGTGTGCCCTGCACCCGCCAAGCTTTGCCCGCCGAGAGGAACACCCCACGCATGCGCTTGGCGATTGCTACCGCACCAGGGTGAAAATCACCCGACAGGATCACACCACCTTCTGCCAGCGGCGCTAGCCGGAACTTCATCCCCCAGGTGAATGCGTCACGGTGCACGTCGGACTGGGCAGAGGTGATCCTGTCTCTGAATGCTTGCCAGCTCTCGATGTGTTTGCCGTCTGCGAGCTCTGCCAGCTCGCGGTACAGAACATCAAGGTCATCGAGCAACTTGTCTTTGGGCACACGCCAAAACTGGTTCAGCGGGTGATCAGACCTTCGTATGAAAAAGCCCCTTCGGCGAAGCAAGAGCTTGCTGGCACCTTTTAGGTAACTGAGCGACAGCCCGAAGTCGTAGCCATCGAAAATGGCTTTGCGAAGCAAGATCGGACGCTTGTTCATCAATTGGGGCGAGGCCATCTTCAGAGCCCCTTGTCCAACAAGCTGTTAGCCCAGCCCACGATCTCTTCCCCAAAGCGGATGTTGAAGATCGATTCTTTATCAGCGTAACGCGCCATCTTCATTGCCATATTTGGCCATTCCAGGAGCACGGGTATACGACCGCTCCTGACTGCGGCCATGAATAACTCAAAAGCGTTCATCACTGGCGAGTGAACATCCGGGGTTTCGTTTTCTTGATCTCTGATCTGAACGATATGCAAATGCTGGGGAGTAAAATCGCCACTTACTCGCTCATTACGGCCTGTTCTGAGTGTGAGCTCGACCGATGCCAACGGCAGCCCACCAGATCGGATGGAGAAGAGTCGACAGTTGCCCGAATATGCACGGAAGTCGTATGTGTCGATGCAGTGACCCAGAGAGCGATGCTCCTGGTCTAAATCCGCAGGGCAGCGTAATTCGACAATCTGCAAACCGGTCACACTGCAGGTGATTGGATCACTATCCATCAGCAGCCCCGGCCACCTTGTGAAACAGTCGGATGGCTCAGGCGGGAAATCCCGCTCCAGCTTCGCTCTGATGTCTGCGAGTGCTCCATGGAACGCATCGACTACATTGGATATTTGGCGGAAGTTTAGACCGCTTACGAACGCATACAGCCGCCGCTTGGTGTTACGAGCCTCGCAACTTCCAGCGCGTTCTAGATTGTCGAACAGCTCTCTGAAATCTACAAGTTTGGCCGCCATGCCTGACCAGGCAGGGTCTGCCCAGTCAGTAGGGCAGCCCACCAAAAGACTGTTCATATCACGCAATGGTCGGAGTAATTCCCATGGAATCGCTGAACGGAACGCATAGAAAAAACGCCATTCTGTTTTCGTTCTCGGGCGACGATTGCCTAGCAGAGAGCCCGCGATCAAATGCTCCCAGCCTGCCTCAAGGCCCTCAGAATTCAAACGACTGAGCGCGCTGCCGGTGTCGTAGACCCGCTGCTGGCCAAGGAAACGGATAGAGGAGGCCGTTACCGAGAACAGCCATGCCAGAACCCTGTTTAACGGCAACCCACTGTCGACTGCTCGTCCCACGAACCCGGCCCCGTCCATGACGGTTTCACCCTCCCATGAGCAGCAAAACTCCTGAAGTTCGCGCCATGGGCATTCCGCCAGCAGTCCACCTGCAATCATGGGCCACGGCATTCCAACCCCAACGATCAATACCGGCACCAATACCGGTTGTGCTTTCAAGGCCTGTAGTCGACGTGTGCGATCGCCTTGAGCGAGCCAGTTGTAAAGTTTGGCGGAAGGGCACTGCACGGAACGCACTGCATGCAGCAGCTCCTGGTCGAGACTCTGACAAAACCTCTTCACTGCCGCGCCGATACATGTGATGTAAAATTGGCCGCGAGGTGCGTAAAAACGTTTGTTCCGGCCCTCTGAATTAAACGCGCCCAAATTGTACTTCTTCAGCGGTCTTATACTAAGTTCCGCTTCATTCCGCGCCAGATCCCGCGCTGGTTTGCAGAATGATGTAAGAAGGGCATCCGCACTGTCATGAGTAATAAACTTATGAGCCAGCTTCAAAGCTTGGCTCGGACTTGGTGCCTGGCCTGGGACTTTTCTCTTCTCATCAAATCGCACCGCTGAAATCAGCTGGCCATCGAAGTATTGCAGCTGCCTGCCGAGCCGCGCCACAGTTGGACGTGCAACCGAGTCATCGTTATGAAGAGCAACGCACCAGCATCGAGTTGATGAGGTGTGAGTAAGGTAGTGCAGTATGAACTCGTCACGTCCTTCCGCCGGTACGCCGAAATGGTCAGCCCATGTGTTGGCAACAGCCCGATGACGCTCTGGGAATTTTGCAATATCGAGAAGAGTTTGGACGAAAGTTGTTTCGCAAATAGGCTCGGCGGTCATGAATCAATGAGCTCAAAGTGACTTGAGGCAGCACTGTCCTAGGCCTGATCTGCGCTCGCCATGCGTAATCGTAAACGTGGGGGGAGTGGGTTAATCGCGCTGAGTCAGAAATCGAAGCTTTGTTGTTGCTCCTGGGCAAATCCCTTTAGCCACGATGCGCGCATGGCTGGATGCCGGTAGGGGCATTCGTGGAGAGGGATGCCGGTACGCGCCGCGTCTGCACCCGCGCGCACTACGGCATGGTGAGGGTTGTTGAAGCGACGCCGATCTGAAGTTTCATGCATCCCTTGGATCCGCCTCATCGAACCGCGTATGTCCGTTCAGCGATCGGGAAAGTCCCACGTTTGAGGCGGACTTTTAGTTACAGAGCTGCGTCTTACTGGCGATTCTGGCAGCCTCCTGCCGAGCTTGGTGCACATCTGTTTCGGCCAGCCGG
>NZ_LJPW01000111.1 GCF_001400735.1 Pseudomonas caricapapayae | reverse complement strand
CCGGTTCCGGCGCAGATCATCGACAAGGGCATCCCAACCGCCGGGTTGCTGGCCCACGTCATGATCGCCAAGTTTGCCGACCACCTGCCGCTTTACCGTCAGGAATCGATCTTCGGTCGAGCGGGCCTGGCGATTCCACGCTCAACCTTGGCTCAATGGGTTGGCGTGACCGGGGTTCAGTTGCAGCCGCTGGTCGATGCGCTGCGCGACGTGGTACTCGGGCAGCAGTGTGGGCCTACGCCACCAGCCAGTTCTCGGAGGTGGCCGCGGTGGTTTATGACTTCAGCCCCAGTCGCGCCGGAGAGCATGCTCGCAACTTCCTTCAGGACTGGAAGGGTAAGTTGGTGTGCGACGATTTTGGCGGCTACAAAGCCAGCTTTGAACTGAGCGTGACCGAGATCGGCTGCATGGCTCATGCGCGGCGCAAGTTCTTTGAACTGCACGCTACGAATAAAAGCACGCTCGCCGAGCAAGCCCTGCGCTATATCCAGTTGCTGTACGAAATCGAAAGAGAAGTCAGAGACCTAGAGCCGGATTTACGCCGCCGAATACGGCAAGAAAAAGCCGTCCCAGTGATGAACATGCTGCACGCCTGGATGATCGCCCAGCGTGACCTCGTGCCCGAAGGTTCGGCCATCAGGAGCACTCGATTACAGCCTGAAACGCTGGGCAGCGCTGTCGCGCTACCTCGATGACGGGGCTGTACCCATAGATAACAATTTGGCCGAAAACCAGATCAGACCATGGGCTCTTGGTCGCAAGAACTGGCTCTTTGCAGGCTCGCTACGCAGTGGAAAACGGGCGGCGGCAATCATGAGTCTGATCCAGTCATCGCGGCTGAATGGTCATGACCCGTACGCCTATCTGAAGGATGTTCTCACGCGCCTGCCGACGCAGCGGGCGAGTGAGATCGATCAATTGCTGCCACATAAGTGGCAACCGGTTTAATTACGCAAGACGTGATGGCCGGCGCTTACCTTACTATCTTAGAAGTAACCGTCCGGCCAACTCACCTTCCTGACCTCAACGCCAAAGGCGGTAGTGTCCACCTAATTCAGTGGGCACCACTTCTAGCCTTTTAAGCGGATCTTTCCATGCAGCCGCAACGCTGTTTCTATTCAAAATCCTTCAAGGCCCAGGTTGTCCAAGAGTGCGCCCAGCCCGGTGCTTCGATTGCTAGCGTCGCGCAGCACCACAGCCTTAACGCGAACCTCGTCCGTAAATGGATTCGGGTACAAACGAACAATGCCGTGGCGCCGCAACCTGCTTTCATTCCGCTGTCTTTGCAGCTATGACAATCTAGCCGTTCGGGAATGCTCATCTGCGCAAAATAAAGCTCTGGCGCCGTCCACGTTGCGTGGAACCGAATCCGCCTCAAAGTCCACACATGCATCCGTAATAGAAAAATACCATAGGAGTGCAATCAGCATGTATAGAGTTTCCGGTAGCTCGTCAGCGACTTGGCAGGCAGTCAACGATCTTGTGGAGCAAGTGAGCGAGAGAACCACGTTGTCTACGACAGGTTATCAGACGGCAATGGGCCGCTTGAACAAACCGGAAAAATCAGATGCGGATGCGCTGATGACTATGAGGAGGGCGCAACAGTACACGGATAGCGCGAAGCGAACTTATATTTCGGAAACGCTGATGAATCTGGCAGATTTGCAGCAAAGGAAAATCTATCGCACCAACAGCGGGAACTTGCGTGGCGCGATTGAGATGACGCCTACGCAACTCACAGATTGCGTACAGAAGTGTCGCGAAGAGGGGTTCTCCAATGAACGAGCCCCATGAAAG
>NZ_LJPW01000032.1 GCF_001400735.1 Pseudomonas caricapapayae | reverse complement strand
TCTGGTAGGGGCAAGTCCACGAACGGTGGAAACCGCTATGCCTGCAATGGATGCCAAGAGATTGAGAGATCATGCTGAGCAGATACTGAAGACGGTTGCTCAGGATATGCAAACGTATCAGTCCGAGAGTCAGCAGATCGCAAAATCGCAGGGTTATGGCTCGTTTACGGAAGAGGACGCGCCTTCCCGGACTCATGCGATGACACGCTTCGTTGCAGGGTTCTCCATGGATCAGATGGTTTCCGAATATCGGGCTCTTCGATCTAGCGTGCTCCGGCTGTGGCTTGCCAGAAAACGCGCGGACGCCGAGCACGATGTGGAGGACATGATTCGCTTCAATGAAGCAATAGATCAGGCACTGGTCGCGTCGATCACTACTTTTGGAGAGGCCGCCGAGTCCACACGCAAAAAGGTTCTAGGAGTATTGGGTCACGACTTACGTTCACCTTTGGGCGCTGTGCTAATGGCCAGTGAGCTACTTCGCGAAAGCGAAAATGTGACAGGTCGGGACCGAAAGCTGGTCATGCAGATTAGCGCGAGTGTCGGCCGAGCCAACCAGATGGTCGCTGATCTACTCGATTTAGCTCGCTGCAACCTCGGAAATGGCATACCCGTGCATCCAGAGGACGCTGACCTAGGTGTCCTTTGTGCCTCTACCGTCGATGAACTACGCACCGGTTTCCCTCAAGCACACATCATTATGAGTGCAAGCGAAGCCTTAACCGGAAGGTACGATTCTGCTCGCATGGCACAGGTTTTCACTAACCTGATTGGCAATGCGGTACGGCATGGGGACTTGGAGCACCCGATCAACGTGGAGTTGTCACGAAATGACGACTGCATAGTTTTTAGCGTGCAGAATCGCGGCGAACTTATTCCTATCAGTGCAATGCCCCGTCTTTTCGATCCACAAGTACGATATTCAAGCTACGCGGCGAAGGAAAAAGGCTCATCCGCTGGCCTCGGGCTGGGTCTATTTATCGCGTCAGAGATCATCTCGGCTCACGACGGAAAGATTGAGGTCACGTCAACTGCTGAGCTGGGTACCGTATTCAAGGTGCTTCTCCCGATTATCTGATACGGCCTGTGAGACGTAAATCAAGTTGGTGAAGGACATGATGGATGAAAAGAGGGCAACAGAATGACTATAAATGCGCCAGGCATTGTTCGGTTCGACAGTGCGCTTAACCGCTACTCAGGCCAACCCAAATAAAGGCAAAGATCAATCTGAGAAATCCCCTCTCAGGCGAAAAATGGTCAAGAATTTTGTGCCCAAGCTCATCGTCACACTGCGTGTGGGTAACGAATTCGAAGGCGCGAGGGAGTTGATCACCTTCGATGTGGACACGCTCAGCAGTCTCCAAGCCGAGGTGGATGCAATGAAGATTGCGCGCAAGAAATACAGGTATGTCAGTAAGGGAACGGCAAACACACCTTCCTGACGCAACCGCCGAAGGCCATGGTGTCCACCTAAGACGCGGACACCATCGCACTTAAAGCAGGAGTTCGGAAGGTGAGTTCGCCGGACGATTGCCGAGCTCAAACATAATCGTGAGAGAAGCATGTACAAATTGAAAATCATGTACAGTTTTTTTCATTCATGACGATATAGATTGCAAGGTGCCATGGATAGGGCCCGCAACGTTTATGAGTCCAATCGTCATGACTATCTTCTTCAGAACGCGCCGTGATCGTCGCGCTATTCATCAGCTGGTAGCTGCAATCATTCACGGGATACCGCCCCAAGTAGACGGGTGCGCTGAGAGCGCTGCAGTTCTTGATGCTTGGAGAGCTTTTGAGTCACTTGATCGCAGCTCCAAATCCCGTATATCTGAGCTTGAGCATGAATTGGAGGCGACTCGTGAGATGCTTCGCGAAGCGGCATCGTCCGCTTCGGCCTATGAGATCAGGTTTGATCTTGTGAACCGAGCCTCAAGCGAGGGGCTTTGGGATATGGAGGTCGTAGCTGGCGACCCAGTAAATCCTAAGAATCGGTTTTGGTGGTCTCAGCAACTACGAAACCTTTTGGGATTTAGCGACGAGCGGGATTTTCCTAACGTTTTAGCCAGTTGGGCAGATCGTCTGCATCCCCAGGACAAGCAAGCCACTCTTGACGCTTTTGCGCGACATCTGAACGATAAGTCCGGGCATACGCCTTACAAGGTAAAAAACCGGCTCGCGATGAAGGACGGTTCATACCGTTGGTTCTATGCCCAAGGAGAAACTCTTAGAGATGATCGAGGGATGCCTATACGCGTAGCTGGTTCTCTGCGCGACATCCATGATCAGCTTGAGCGCGATCAGGAGCATGATGTAATCATTACCAGATTTGAACTGGCCAGGGAGATGCTCTCAGACGGTTTGTGGGATATGGAGGTTATCGCTGGAGACCCCGTAAATCCAAAGAATCCTTTCTGGTGGTCTCCTCAGTTCAGGCGACTGCTCGGATTTCAAACCGTGGAGGAGTTTCCAGATGTTTTGGATAGCTGGGCATCGAGGCTACACCCGGACGATAAAGAGCGAAGTCTAAACGCTTTTGGTGCACACCTAAACGACCAATCTGGTAAAACGCCTTTTGATATCGAGTATCGCTTGAAGATGAAGAGCGGCGAGTACAGGTGGTTCAGAGCTAGAGGTCAGACTCGGCGCGACTCCTCCGGTTCACCGCTTCGGGTAGTAGGAGCCCTTGTAGATGTCCATCTGCAGCATGAGCAGGAGGCGTTACGACAGGCGGAGGTCGAGCATCAGCGGACGCTGGAAAACAACATTGCTCAATTATCGCAAATCGTTGGGACCATTCAGAGCATCGCAAGCCAGACGAACCTGTTGGCGCTCAACGCGGCGATAGAGGCAGCGCGCGCGGGCGAAGCGGGCCGTGGATTTGCGGTAGTTGCAGACGAGGTTCGAAAGCTCGCGACTCGCACTACTGAAGCAACCGAACAAGCTGCCGGGATGATCGCCAGCTAAGAACGGTTTCGGTGAAACTCCTCAGGCGCGACATTTGCCCAAATGCTCTTGATATCTCTGTCTAACTCGCGAGACTCAATGCGGAGAATACGAGTCGTCTTGATAGCGCTATCGCTGCAGGGCGAGTTACTAAATAGATGACGTTTCTGCGACGAAATATCGTCAAGACATCAAGCATAGAAGGATTCTAAGAGTATGCGTCCGGCCAAGACATCTACCCAGCCTCGCAAAGCCCAGACATGGTGTGCACTTAAATTTAAGTGGACACCAGTTCTAGCTTTTTAAGCGGGTATTTCATGCAGCCAACACGCCGTTCCTATTCCAAGTCCTTCAAGGCCCAGATCATTCAAGAGTGTGCCCAGCCCGGCGCTTCGATTGCCAGCATCGCACTCAGCCATAGCCTCAATGCGAACCTTGTCCACAAATGGATTCGGGTGCAGGCGCAGAAAAGTACCGCGTTGCAACCTGCATTTATTCCAGTACCCATGCCGTCGGCCGGAGCAAGTTCGCACGCAGCGTCATCGAATATATGTGTTGAGATCCAGCACCCTCGCGGCACCGTTAAAGTGAACTGGCCAACTGAAAGTGCTGCTGCCTGCGCGACCTTTCTTCGAGACCTGTTGCGATGATTCGCATCGACTCCATCTGGCTCGCCACTGAACCGATGGACATGCGCGCCGGTACCGAGACGGCATTGGCCAGGGTCTGGAGCCTCGATCACACTGCTTTAACGGCTGCCATTAGCCTATCGGTCTATCGTCGCGAACTGCCTGTTCTGGCAAAATCGACCCTATGACTTCGCTCCCAAATATCGATCATCTGACTCCTGAACAACTGCGCGCTTTGGCGGCGCAGTTGATGCAGCGTGTCGAGACGCTCGACCACCAGGTCGACACGTTGGGCAAGACGGTCGAAACAATGGGTAAAACCGTTGAGACGATGGGCAAGAAGATCAACCGTGATCAAACAGTCATCGAGAAACTGACCTTCGAGATCGCACAGCTCAAGCGCTTGAAGTTTGCTAAACGCAGCGAGCAGATGAATCCTGAGCAGGCCAGTCTGCTCGATGACCTGATCAATACCGATATCGCTGCGATTGAAGCAGAACTTCAAGCCTTGCAAACAGTGCCCGCAGCGACCGAGAAAAAGTAGAAGCCCAAGCGCACTGCATTACCGGCTGAGTTTCCACGCACCCTGATCCATCACGAACCAGAAAACACTCACTGCCCCTGCGGCTGCGCCCTTAAGCGCATCGGCGAGGACGTCAGCGAGAAGCTGGACTACGTGCCCGGTGTATTTAGCGTTGAACGTCATGTGCGCGGAAAATGGGTCTGCGATGACTGCGAAACGCTCATCCAGGCACCGGTTCCGGCGCAGATCATTGATAAAGGTATCCCGACCGCCGGGCTGCTGGCCCACATCATGATTGCCAAGTTTGCTGACCATCTTCCGCTTTACCGTCAGGAGTCGATCTTCGGCCGAGCGGACCTGGCGATTCCACGCTCAACCCTGGCTCAATGGGTTGGCATGACGGGTGTGCAATTGCAGCCACTGGTCGATGCGCTGCGCGAAGTTGTACTCGGGCAGCAGGTTATCCATGCCGATGAAACACCAGTGCAAATGCTGATGCCCGGAACAAAGAAAACTCACCGTTCCTATGTCTGGGCCTACGCCACCAGCCAGTTCTGCGAAACAGCAGCTGTTGTTTATGACTTCAGCCCGAGCCGCGCCGGAGAACATGCTCGCAACTTCCTGCATGACTGGAAAGGCAAGTTAGTCTGTGACGATTTTGGTGGCTACAAGGCCAGCTTTGAACTCGGCGTGACCGAAATCGGCTGCATGGCTCATGCACGGCGTAAGTTCTTCGAGCTGCACGCGACGAATAAAAGCACGCTTGCTGAGCAAGCGTTGCGCTACATCCAGTTGCTGTACGAAATCGAAAGTGAAGTTCGCGACCTGGAACCTGACTTACGACGCCGAATACGGCAAGAAAAAGCCGTCCCGGTAATGGATATGCTGCATGCCTGGATGATCGCCCAGCGTGCCCTCGTGCCTGAAGGTTCGGCCATCAGTAAAGCTCTCGATTACAGCCTGAAACGCTGGGCGGCGTTGTCGCGCTACCTCGATGACGGGGCCGTACCCATAGATAACAACTGGTGTGAGAACCAAATCAGACCATGGGCTCTTGGACGTAAAAATTGGCTCTTCGCAGGGTCGCTACGCAGCGGAAAACGTGCGGCGGCTATCATGAGTTTGATCCAGTCTGCACGTTTGAATGGGCACGACCCTTATGTGTATCTCAAAGATGTGCTGACCCGGCTGCCGACGCAGCGCGCCAGTAAGATCTCCGAGTTATTGCCGCATAACTGGTTGCCGTTACCCAACCTGTAATGCGAGTTCGCTTACCGACCAGAAACGAGAAAGGAAAGCGCGATCCCGAGATGCATCAGGCGAAGAAAGGTAACCGTACTTCTTTGGCATGAAGGCGCATATCGGTGCCGAGTCGGGACTGGTTCATCATGTTCATGGCGCTGCAGCCAATGTGGCCGATGTCACGCAGGTCGCCGAGCTCTGTTGCATGGCGAAGAAAACGCGGTTTATGCAGACGCTGGATACACCGGTGTCGAGAAGCGTGAAGAGCATGAAAGTCGTGAGGTCATCTGGCAAATCGCGGCGCGGCGCAGCACGGATTCCAGGCTCAATAAAGCAGCGTTCTCTACAAGGCGAAGCGCAAGATCGAGTTCTGCAAAGCTCAGACACGGGCCAAGGTCGAACATCCGTTTCGGGTGATCAAGCGTCAGTTTGGCTACGTAAAAGTGCGCTTTCGTGGGCTGATGAAAAACACAGCTCAGCTGATTACGCTGTTCGCCCTGTCGAATCTGTGGAAGGCTCGAAAACAGCTAATGGGTATGGGCGAGTTACGCGTTTAACAAGGGAAACCGGGCAAAAATGCCCTCAACGCAGGCTGCACCAGGCCATTTTCAGCGAATAGCGCTGTTTGCCGAGTGCATTTTCGACTTGCCGCTGACGCGCGGCAAGTTGATCGGAGCATCCTTAGGATTCAGTCAATCACATGCGCTTGGCCGTATCTCTCGATCCACTCGTGCATATTGGCGTTCACTGCGTAGTTCTCTTCCCGGTGCTTGAATTTCAATCGGGTCTTGAAGTCCAGCTCCACCACGCCCTGTCCCGTCCAAGAGTCTACAATCGCTCCTTTCGGAAATGCATTGCTCGGGTGGATGACCACATAGTTATGGCTTAACTTACGGTTGCTGTAGATGGTGAAATCTGAGATTCCTAACTTATGTCGAAGGTGCAAGCCGATTTCCAGCGCCTGTATGTCACAATTGGATGGACTTGCCCCTACCAGAC
>NZ_LJPW01000142.1 GCF_001400735.1 Pseudomonas caricapapayae | reverse complement strand
CCTGTCACTGATCCGGGGGTCGCCGCAACGGGCCATCCATGGCCCGGTGCGGCTAGCCTGGCGTCCTGCCAGGCTACCCCCGGATCAGCGCCAGGACTCAGCCGTCACTTACGTCGCACTCTGCGTCGTCAGTGCCATCGCGATAAAAAAGCGCATTTACGATAGCCGTGAGCGCTGGACCGTTTGGAACCTGTAACTCTCGTGCCTGTGCCGTTACTGCTCGTCCAGCGCAAACCCGGTCAGGCAGAACGTCGGGATTTTCAGATCGTTAAGACGCTTGGAGCCGCCCAGTTCCGGCAGGTCGATAATGGCAGCGGCCTCATGCACCTCGGCACCCATGCGGCGGATCAGGTTGGCGGCGGCGATCAGCGTGCCTCCGGTCGCGATCAGGTCATCGAACATGATCACCGAATCACCCTCGCACAGACTGTCGGCATGCACTTCCAGGTACGCTTCGCCGTATTCGGTCTGATAGGCCTCAGACAATACATCGGCAGGCAGTTTGCCTTGTTTGCGGAACAGCACCAGTGGCTTGTTCAGTTGATACGCCACCACTGAACCAATCAGGAAACCACGCGCGTCCATAACGCCGATATGGCTGAAATCGGCCTCTATGTAACGCTGCACGAAACTGTCGATAACCTGGCGGGTAGCCTTGGGCGACTGAAAAAGGGGAGTGATGTCGCGAAACACCACGCCCGGTTTGGGGAAGTCCACGACCGGGCGTATCAAGGATTTGAAGGTCGATTGATCGAAAGTCATCAGGGGGATCCATGGCAGGTTTGGCCGATAGTTTAAGCCGACCCGCCACAGATCGCACGTTTCAGCTTTGCATTGCACCGCCTGCCAGTGCGCAGAGTTCGATAGGGTCGAGGATATGAATCTCTTTGCCTTCTGCAGAAATCAGCTGATTTTGCTGAAACCGGGTAAATACCCGTGACACGGTCTCGACTGCCAGGCCGAGATGATTGCCGATTTCGTTGCGCGACATGCTCAGGCGAAACTGGTTGGCCGAAAAGCCTCTGGCACGGAAGCGCGCAGACAGATTGATCAAAAACGTGGCGATACGCTCATCGGCAGTCTTTTTCGACAGCAACAGCATCATTTGCTGATCGTCGCGAATCTCTCGGCTCATCACGCGCATCAACTGCCGACGCAGTTGCGGCAATTGCACCGACAGTTCATCCAGGCGTTCAAACGGAATTTCGCACACTGAAGTGGTTTCCAGTGCCTGCGCCGAGACCGGGTAAGCTTCTGCGTCCATGCCTGACATGCCCACCAGTTCGCTGGGTAGATGAAAGCCGGTGAGTTGTTCCTCGCCGTTGTCACTGATGTTGAAGGTCTTCAGTGCACCGGAACGTACGGCGTAGACCGATTCGAAGGTATCTCCCTGACGAAACAGAAATTCACCTTTTTTCAGCGGACGGCCCCGCTTGACGATCTGGTCAAGGCAGTCCATGTCTTCCGTGTTCAACGAGAGGGGCAGGCAGAGTGGAGCGAGACTGCAATCCTTGCAGTGAGCCTGGGTTTGAGCACGCAACTTTACTGGCTCGGACATCACTTAATTCCTTGTGGGAAATCACACATAAGCCGTAAGGGTAACTCACCCTTGCTTGTCGGGGCCAGCCTGCAAACCTGTCGGCGTCGTCAAGGTTGCAGACTGGCTGCCGATAAACCTTTATTCCCTCAGCCACACCAGGATGCCTCGGAATGTCAACGACACTCCCGTTGATCAACAGCATTACGATCCGAACTGCGACCTCGCAGACCACCTACAGTAACGCCGGGCAAAGCACTGCCGAGACGTCTGCGAGCGAGACAAAGGGTGTACAGGTCAATTTGTCGGCAGAAGGCAAGGCAGTTGCGTCATCGTCTTCGAGAAACGCTGATATCGAGCAGAGCGGCCTGCCGGCTTCCGTGCAGAAGATCCTCAAGGCGATTCGCGAGCTTCAACGCAGGATCGAGGAAACCATGGAGCAGATCCAGAAGGCGCTGAATGACCCCAGCCTGAGCCCCGAGGAGCGACGGACCAAGGCCGCGGCGCTACAGACCGTGCTCATCACGTTGCAGGCGCAGGTGAGCAATTCCACGGCCGATCTGTCGTCGCTCATGAACAGCCTGGGCTCCAGTGACGCCGACAAGACCACGGCGGGAATGCTGGTTCTGGCCAAAATGTAGAGCCTGGACGCGGGTCATATCACACGGGAGAACTGCTGCCTGCTCTGCCGGGGCAGGTATGCATCGAAGACCATGCACACCGCACGCACCAGCAACCGGCCTGCCTGCGTGATGTTTATACCGGTATTGCTCAACGTAATCAGCCCGTCCTCCGTCATGCCGAGCAATTGCGGCCATGCATCGCTGAAATAGTCCCTGAAATCAATGGAAAATGCCTTTTCGATCCAGGCGAAATCCAGCGTGAAGTGGCAGATCAACTGCTGGATGACAGCGCGTCTGATCCGGTCGTCGTCGCTGCACATCAGCCCACGTCTGGTCGCCGGCTGGTCACTGTCCAGCAACCGCTGATAGTCGTTCAGGTCGCTGCTGTTCTGACTGTACAGCTCGCCGACCTGGCTGATGGCCGAAACCCCAAGCCCGATCAGGTCACAGTGACCGTGCGTGGTGTAGCCCTGAAAGTTACGCTGCAGGGTCAGGTCTTCCTGAGCGATGGCCAGCTCGTCGTCGGGCAGGGCAAAGTGGTCCATGCCTATGTAGCGATAACCGGCGTTGCCCAGTTGCTCGATGGTCTGCTCCAGCATGAGCAGTTTGTCCTGTGCATCCGGCAGGTCCGCCGTATCGATGCGCCGTTGCGGCATGAAGCGCTCTGGCAGATGGGCATAGTTGAACACCGACAGCCGATCGGGCTGCAATTGGATGACTGCTTCCACGGTGCGACTGAAGGCGTGCGGGGTTTGTCTGGGCAGGCCGTAGATCAGGTCGATATTCACGGAGCGAAATTGCAGTGTGCGGGCGGCCTCGACGATTGCGCGTGTTTCCTCCAGGCTCTGCATGCGGTTGATCGCCCGTTGCACAACCGGGTCCAGGTCCTGCACGCCAAGGCTGACGCGGTTGAACCCCAGTTCTCGCAGCAGGCCCATGGTCGCCCAGTCTGCCTCGCGAGGATCGATCTCGATGCCGTAGTCGCCGGAGTCATCCTCCAGCAGGTTGAACCGGGCGCGTAGCTGAGCCATCAGTCGGCGCAGTTCGTCATGGTTGAGGAAGGTCGGCGTGCCACCCCCCAGATGCAGTTGCTCTACCACCTGAGCGGGTGCCAGGTGGCAGGCGAGCATGTGTATTTCGTGCTCGAGTCGCTGCAGGTAGGCCTGTGCACGTCCGCGGTCCTTGGTGATGACCTTGTTGCAGGCGCAGTAGTAACAAATGTTCGCGCAAAAGGGCAGATGCACATAGAGCGACAGTGGGCGCAACGCCTTGCGGCTTTCGCGCAGCGCATGCAGCAGGTCGAATGCGCCCACTTGTGTATGAAGCTGCAACGCTGTCGGGTAGGACGTATAGCGCGGTCCCGGCACATCGTAGCGATGGATCAGATCTGAATCCCAGCGAATGGCGTCAAGCATGCGCACGTTTCCCGGTCAGGCTGGCGATGTCGCGAGCATACGCAGGCGCTCAGGGGCGGGCGTTGACGTGGGTCAAGCGCGATGAGCTGTCTGCCTCAATGCCCCATCAGCCAATGCTGATGGGGCCCCGGCAAGGTCCAGAGGCCGAACACGATCACCAGCAACCCTCCCGCCACGCGCACACCTCGTTTGCGCAGCAGGGCAGTGGTGCGTTCGGCAGCAAGTCCGGTGGCCAGCAGGACGGGCCAGGTGCCTAACCCGAAAGCCAGCATCAGCAGGGCGCTGTCGAGGGGGCTGGCCTGACTGGCTGCCCACAGCAGGGCGCTGTAGACCAGCCCGCAGGGCAGCCAGCCCCACAGCGCGCCGAGCAACACGGCGCGGGACAGGCTGGACACCGGCAGCAAGCGACTGGCCAGCGGTTGCAGGTATCGCCACAAGCCTCGGCCCAACCGCTCGATGTGCGTCAGGCCGCTCCACCAACCGGCCAGATACAGCCCCATCATGATCAACAGCACGGCGGCCATGATCCGCAGGCCCGTTGCCAACGGACTTTGCGCGACCGCCCAGCCGCCCAGCCCGGAACACAGGCCGGCAACCGTGTAGCTGAGAATGCGTCCGAGGTTGTAGGCCAGCAGCAGCCGAAATCGGCGGCTGCGCTGTTCTTGGGGAATAGCCAGCGTCAGCGCCCCCATCAGACCGCCACACATCCCCAGGCAATGGCCGCCGCCCAGCAGCCCGAGAATGAGTGCCGAAATCAGCATCGAAGCGAGTTCAAACATCGTGCTTCCTGTCAGCGCCAGACTGTTGCTGCTCTGGCCGATCCTCCACTGACGGCGGCTCATCGAACAATATGCTGTGTGCCGGGCCTTCCATATCGTCGTACTGGCCGCTGTCCACCGCCCAGAAAAACACGTAGATCGCGACACCGACCAGCAGCAAGGCAGCAGGGATCATGATGTAAAGCGCGGGCATGAAACCTCCGAAGCAGGTGGGCGCGCCAGGGCAGGGCGCGGCATACGGGTCAGGCGCAAAGCGTTGAGCACCACGGTCAATGAACTGATCGACATCCCGATGGCTGCCCATACCGGGGTGATCCAGCCCAGCGCCGCGAATGGCAGCATGAGGCCATTGTACAGGCCGGCCCAGAGCAGGTTCTCGATAATCACCCTGCGCGTGCGCTGGGCCAGATTCAGTGCGTCGATCAGCACCGGCAGGCGATTGCACAGCAGCACGGCGTCAGCGCTGGTTTTTGCCAGGTCGGTGGCCGAGCCCATTGCCACGCTGATGTCCGCGGCTGCCATGGCCGGTACGTCGTTTACTCCGTCACCGATCATCAGCACCTTGTGCCCCTGAGCCTGGAGTTGCCGCAGCGCGTTCAGTTTATCGTCCGGGCGCATGCCGCCACGCGCGTCGTCGATACCGAGCGCCCGCGCGACGGTGCCGATCATGGGCGAGCTGTCGCCGGACAGCAGCAGCGTTTTCCAGCCGCGTACCTTGCACGCGTGTAACAAGGTGCCGGCATCTTCGCGCAGATGATCGTCCAGCACCAGCCAGGCCAGCGGTCCTTGCGCGTCGCCCAGCAGCAGCCACTGTCCGGATTCATCGGCGACCACGGGAGGTTCAACGCCGCTCAGCGCGCAGACAAAAGCTGCCTGACCGATGCGCAGCCGTTGATCGTCAACGCTACCTTCCAGGCCCAGTCCTGGTGTACTGCGCACCTGTTCGGCAGCCTTTGAGGCCGGACCGAACGCGCGCGCAATGGGGTGCTCTGAACGGTTTTCCAGCGCAGCCGCCAGTTCCAGGCAGCGCTCAGCTTCCAGCTCGCGCAGCGGGAGAATGCTGCGCAGCACCAGACGTCCCTCGGTCAGGGTGCCGGTCTTGTCGAAAATGACTGTATCGATCTGATTCAAGCCCTCCAGTACGTGGCCACGGGTCAGCAACAGGCCGAGCTTGTGCAGCGTACCGGTGGCTGCTGTCAATGCGGTCGGCGTTGCCAGCGACAATGCGCAAGGACAGGTGGCGACAAGCATCGCCAGTACGATCCAGAATGCGCGCGATGCGTCTATCTGCCACCAGATCACGCCGATCAGCGCAGCGGCCATCAACGAAAACAGCAGGAAGGTCTGTGCCGCCCGGTCGGCTATCTGCGCGAGACGGGGTTTCTCCGCCTGGGCGCGCTCAAGCAGGCGGACAATGGCCGAAAGGCGGGTTTCGTGACCCAGCGCCGACACTGCGACGGTCAACGGGCTTTCGACATTGAGCGTCCCTGCGGTCACCGGGTCGCCTGCGTTACGCGTCTGTGGCAGGTACTCGCCCGTCAGCAGCGACTCATCGACACTGGACCGACCTTCAAGGACCTTGCCATCCGCCGGTATCACCGTACCCGGAAGCACCAGTACGCGGTCGGCCAGACGTAGTTCGCTGAGCAGGATGCGCTGGCTCTGGCCATTAGCACCGAGGCGCAGGCATGAGGCAGGCAGCAGGTTGACCAGTTGCGCCGTGGCCGCTGCCGTGCGTTCGCGGGCGCGGCGTTCCAGGTAACGTCCGGCCAGCAGGAACAGCGCAAACATGCCGACTGCATCGAAATACAGCTCCCCGGTGCCGGTTATAGCGGTCCAGATACCTGCCACGTAGGCTGCGCCGATCGCCAGCGACACCGAGACGTCCATTGTCAGGTGACCGCTGCGCAGGTCGCGCAAGGCACCGCGAAAGAAGGGTGCGCAGCTGTAGAACACGATAGGGGTTGTCAGAAACATCGCTACCCACCGCAGGATCGTATGCATCTGCGGGCTGAGGTCGATATTGAACTCCGGCCAGGTCGCCATGGTTGCCATCATCGCCTGAAACCACAGCAGGCCGGCGACACCCAGTTGCCGCAGCGCCAGACGATTTTCACTCGCCAGGCGCTCGGCCGCGCGGTCGGCCTGCCATGGATAAGCGACGTAGCCAATTGCATGCAGCTCGCTCAGTAACTGACTGAGGGCAAGTTGCTCGACGCGCCAGCGCACGTGCAGGCGACGGGTGGAGAGGTTCATGCGGGCTTCGGCCACTGCGGGCAAACGGCTCAGGCGTTGCTCGATCAGCCAGCCGCAGGCTGCACAGCTGAGCCCCTCGACAAGCAAGGTCGCCTCTGACAACTCGCCTTCGTGGCGCACGAACGGTGCCTGCACATCAGGGCGGTCGTAGAGTGTCAGCTCATCGATCAATTGCGTGGGCAGGCTTTGCGGGTTGGCCGAGGTCTCGCTGCGATGCCGGTAATAGCTTTCCAGACCACTGGCGACGATTGCCTCGGCCACGGCCTGACAGCCAGGGCAGCACAGCTCTCGGGGATGACCGAGCACCACTGCTGTAAATCGGCCACCCGCAGGCACAGGCAGGCCGCAGTGGTAGCACGGTCTGGGAGTAATCGGGGGCAACCTCGCCATGTTCAGTCTTTCCGGCGCTGCGCGGCTTGCAAAGGTTCATCGCCCAGGGTCAGCTCATCGGCACCGATCTGCTCTTCCTCGAACAGGCGCCACGTCTGGTCGCCCTCGATACCCAGCAGCTCCACAAAACGCCGCCCCTCCACCCGGTCCGGTAATTGCCCGATGTAACGACCCGGTTCCGATGGGCTGCGGGTCAGAAACACGCGGCGGTCACTGTCGGGGCGCGTCGGGGAAATAAGGTTCAATTCCAGACGTTCCGGGTTGCTGTTGCCGCTCAGGTGCAGCCCGACTTCGCCGGTCAATTCGTCCACATTCAGGCGGGCATGCAGGTTTAGAGACTGGGCAAGCACCTCCCTGTTCAATGAGCGGTTGATGCCTTTGCCGGCCTCGTAATAATTGTCGGTGACCAACGGGTCCGGATGGCTGACGGCGATGAACACCATCGAAAGGCTCAGTGTCACCGAACAGGTCAGGATGGCGATGATGATCCATGGCCAGAGGTGTCTGTACCAAGGGCTTGCAGCAGTCGCAACGGGCATGACGGCGCTCTTAACGAATGGGTGGGCCGATGAAGCGGCTTTTGGTGTCGACGCGCGTGTCGCTGTCGGTGTCCTTGAGGGTAAAGATTACCTCGTTGCTCTGCGCTGGCAGTTTTTCCGGCGCGCTGGACAACCCTGCCGGCAGGCTGACGATCTCGCCTGCCGGGACCCTGATTTCCCGCTGGCCTTGCAATTCGAGATCGGGCAGACCGCTGGCATCCAGCGTATAGATGTGATCCACCTGGTCCTTGTTCATCACTTTCAGGCTGTAGACGTTTTCGATCCGGCCTTCGGCGTTTTCCCGGAACAGTATGCGGTCTTTGCTGACCTCCAGACCTGCCAGCGTGCGCATGCAGAAGGCCGCGCTCAACAGCGCAATCATCAGCAGCAGGACCAGCGCGTAACCGATCAGGCGCGGACGCAGTCTGCGGGTGCGTTGCCCGGACAGGTTGTGCTCGGTGGTGTAGCGAATCAGGCCGCGAGGGTAATCCATCCTGTCCATGACCGTATTGCAGGCATCGACGCAGGCGGCGCAGCCAATGCATTCGACCTGCAGCCCGTCACGAATGTCGATGCCGGTCGGGCAGACCTGTACGCACAGTGTGCAGTCGATGCAGTCCCCCAGCCCCTGAGCCTGATGATCGGCTTCCTTTTTCCGCGGCCCGCGGGTTTCGCCACGATTCGGGTCATAGGAGATGATCAGCGTATCCTTGTCGAACATTACGCTCTGGAACCGCGCGTAGGGGCACATATAGATACACACCTGTTCGCGCAGCCAGCCTGCATTGAGGTAAGTGGCCAGGGTGAAAAAGCCGACCCAGAAATATGCCCAGCCGTCCGCCTCGCCTGTGAACAGGTCAACGCACAGGTCGCGAATGGGAGAGAAGTAACCTACGAAGGTCATGCCTGTGGCAAACCCGATCAGCAGCCACAGGCCGTGCTTGGCGAACTTGCGCGCCAGTTTGCCAGCGCTTGTCGGTGCATGGTCGAGCCTGATGCGCTGGTGCCGGTCGCCCTCGGTGACTTTCTCGCACCACATGAATATCCAGGTCCAGACACTCTGCGGGCAGGTATAGCCACACCAGACCCGTCCGGCATAGACCGTAATGAAGAACAGCCCGAACGCTGCGACGATCAGAATGCCGGACAAGAGGATGAAATCCTGCGGCCAGAATGTCGCACCGAAGATGTAGAACTTGCGCTCCGGGATGTTCCACCAGACGGCCTGATGCCCGCCTTGATTCAGCCAGACCGTGCCAAAAAAGATGAGCAGCAGTAACGCGCCGCCCACCCTGCGCACATTTCGAAACAGGCCTTTGAACGCGCGGGTATAAATTTTCTCGCGCGAGGCGTAGAGATCGATGAACTCGCCGCTCTTTTCGGATGCCGGGGTGATGTCGTGTACCGGGATCTGGTTGGTCATTGATGAGTCCAGCGGCGGTGGACTGGTCCCGGCCGACACAGGTCAGGCAGAATCATGATCGCGTTCAACGTGATGCACGTGAATAAAGGGCCGATTCTTCATTCGACTGGCTGACCCAGGGATTGAGCAGTGCGATCCCGCACGACTGAAAGTCGGTTGTGTTGCGTGTGACCACGGTCATGCCATGCACCAGTGCAGTAGCGGCGATCAACGCATCGGATTCGCTGCGTGGTTCAGGAACGTGCAGTTGAGCGCAGCGCCTTGCGACCTGAGTGTCGACTGGCAGAATACGCCCGGCGAACGCTTTCAATACATGCTGGTCTAGCCACATTCGCAATGCTGCGCCTTGGGTCGGGTCACGGTGTTCGATACGCAGGATACCTGTTTCGAGTTCAAGAATCGTGATGGACGAGATGAACAGGCTGGATGCCATCTGGGTTCGCGACCAACGGAGCACGTTCGCATCGGCATCGTGTTTTCTGAGTTCGGACACCACGTTGGTGTCTAGCAGGAACATCAGGACAGATCGACCTGTCGCGGAGTAATCACTGCGCGCTGAGGCTCGAACTCGATATCGATGTCAGTGGGCATTATCAGCATGTCGGCGATGCTTGCTGCGCTGCCGGTCAGTTGCAGGTACGCCTCGATCGACAGCAGCACATGGGCAGGGCGGCCTCGGTCGGTAATGAAAACCGGGCCTTCATTCGCAGCCTTTTTAGCCCCGCTGGTGTCCTGATTGAATTCGCGGCTTGAGAGGGTTGTTGTCATGAAAGCGACCTCCGGAATGGGCAGACACATCGTCGTCATAATGAATAATTCTAGGCTTGTAGAGATGTAACTACAATATGTGCAGTGACGCAAATTACTACCGCCTCCTGCTTGCCCGGTATCCCGGTGATAAAAATCCACCTGACTCTGATGGTTTCTGACGCAGCAGAGGGGTTGGTTTTGCTGACTACCGCGTCTGCAGCGCTTATCCGGATGCGCGTCAGTGCGCGTCGCCAGCTTCCTTTGGCCTTTCAGGTTGCAGGAGGTGCGAAATTTATTACCCGAAGCCGGTCGCGTAGGCGTGGAGTAATTAGCAGTGCCTATGACTGGCCTACTTATTAAACGTCGTGCCGCCTGTCACGCAAAGAACTGCCGTCGGTATCTAATAGCCGACCTATCAGGTCTGATAGTAGAGTTTCAGCAGGTATTGGTAATAATGAGTGCAGCCGAAATGCTCTGACTAACGTTCTCTGAGCGCGTTTTGGTTCTGGGATCTTAGTCTTCGTGAGGATTTTGACATGTCTAACCACAGGATTTTTCTTTGTGCGTTGTTCAGCACATTGTTGTTGATGTCCGGGTGCGCTAATGATGTGGAAAATGAAAACGCTGTAGCGAGCGCTGGCGGGGTCGAGCCTAAGGGCATAATAAGGCATATTATATTTGCTTCTGACCCCCAATACCCTTGGTCAAAGGATGAAAAAAACGCAGAGGACAGTCTCGGCGCTTTGCTGCACCCGCAATCGCAGGACGTTCCACTGCAGCCCCGCTCCTCGGTTAACGCGGCCAGTAATGAAGACCTTGTTAGAAACCAATATAATGCGATACAAAAATGGCGTGCAGGTGCTATGGGAGGGGTCGCCAACAATCCAGTCATCATCAATGGTGATATGACGGCTTTTGGTCACGGTTGGCAAAGGGAGTTTCTTTATGGAGCACTGAGTTCGGCATTGTCGACCAATTGGTATTTCGGGTTGGGTAATCACGATTATAGTAACAATGTGGGTGAATGCCAAAACGACGGCTGCGCCAGAGACAGTATGAACGACCTCATAGGTCGTATGGGCGGTAATAATATGGATTACAGTTTAGATTATGGCGGAGGTTTGCCTGCGACAAAGAAGTATTCAGGAAGCTTTGCGTACTATAAAGATTTTGGCAGGGTGCGGTATATTCAGTTGAATCTTGACCCTTCTTATGTTCAGTGGTTTTATTCCGCGGGCGTGCCGCTGCACAGTTCAAAGTATGAGTTCGATATCCAGTCACCTGTCGAAAATGGTTGGCTGGAGAATGTGCTGAAGAATGCAGTACAGCAGAAGAAATTTGTCATTATCGGCATGCATGATCCGGCTGGGTGGACGTATTCGCCTAACCCGCGCACGCAGTACATACTCGATCAGTTCCGCAAGTTACTAAAGGTCTACGATGTGTCAGCTATTTTTGCTGGTCACTTTCATGCTCAGGCTGGAGCCTACCCCAGCCCTTATGAGGGGGTGCCTGTTTTTCTAAGCGGTTCGGCCACTGAAGAGACGTTCCTTATTGTTGATATTGATGAGAATGGCAAGTTTTTTCAGACCTGGCTTGTCAAGAACAACAATCCTCAAACCGCTCAGTATCTGGGTGCATTGCCTCTCAAACTTTCCACTGTTGTTCCTTCCGTCGATGAATATGACAATTCCGGACATTGGGGGACCTGGGGGGGCACGGAATTTTGTAACCCGTCAACTTACATAAGAGGTTTTAAGGTCAGGGCGGAAAAATGGATTAATGGAGACAATACAGCGGTCAACGCAATCAATATGAATTGCAGCACGGGTAAGGCGTTAAAGAGTAAGGAGGGGCTTTGGGGGGACTGGTATGAGACTGTCAATTGTCCTTCATTCAAGCCAGTGGTCGGGTTTCAATTGAAAATGGAGGGCGGTCATGGGGACGGAGACGACACGGCGGTGGCCTCTGCCAGGCTCGTCTGTGAAGGTGGGCAGTACATAGCTGCACCCTACGACACAGGTTATGGTACGTAGCGAAAAACCTTCGTTTGTCCCGCAGGGATGGTTGCTATTGGCTTTGAAACTCGCGTTGAAGACAATCAGGGCAAAGGCGACGATACGGCTTTAAACGGCATGCGGATGAGGTGCGGTCCCAAACCTTAAGGTAAAGGCAGTGGCAGTCGTGGCGGTTCTTGCCACTGTTACAACACAAGGTACGCGAGCCGGCCGAGTCAGATCACTTGGGCTCTGCCGGTTTCTCCTGTCGGGACAGACTGTAGACATACGCTGCCAGAATGTGAACCCGGTCATTGCCCTGCAACGCTTGCTGAGCGGGCATCTGGCCCTGACGGCCCTCGCGAATGGTCTGTTGCAGTTGGGCGAAGCTAGAGCCGTAGATAAACGCATTCGGGTGGGTCAGGTCCGGCGCGCCGAGGAGTGGCATACCTTTTCCCTCTGGCCCATGACAGGCGACGCACAGACTGGCGAAGGTCTTCTGTCCTGCCATCGGGTCAGCCTGGGCATCCTGCGGTAGCTGGCGCGCGTCCAGCTGTGTCAGTACGTAAGCCGCCACATCGCGAACGCCCTGCTCGCCAAGCACGCCGCCCAGCGCCGGCATCACGCCCATGCGCCCGGCCATGATCGACGTCTTGATTGCCTGAGCATCGCCGCCCCAGCGCCAATCCGCGTCGGTCAGGTTGGGAAAACCGTAGGCACCTTTGGCGTCGGAGCCGTGGCAGACCGAGCAGTTGGACGCGAACAGGCGCGCGCCGATTTTCAGTGCCTGCGGGTCTTTGGCCACTTCCTCGACGGGCATGGCGGCGTACCGGGCAAACAGCGGTCCGTAACGGGCTTCGGCGTTTGCGACTTCCCGCTCCCACTCGTGAACACTGCTCCAGCCCTGCTGACCATCCGAGAATTGCGTCTGGCTGCCCTTGTCCCGGTATTCATAACCCGGCAGCAAGCCCTGCCAATTGCCCAGGCCCGGATACAGCAGCAGGTAAGCCAGCGCGAAAATAATGGTGGCTATGAACAGCAGGAACCACCACCTGGGCAGCGGATTGTCGTACTCCTCGATGCCGTCGAACGAGTGGTCGACTTTTTCGTCGGTCGGCTCCCCGCGCTGGCCCTTGCGGGTGGACAGCAGCAGCCAGAGCATGGCGATGATTGTGCCCAGCGTCAGGAGGGTAACGTACAGGCTCCAGAACGTACTCATGATCGATTTTCTCGCTCGGCCTTGGCCTGCTCGACCGTGCCGATGGCCTCGGGGTCATCTGCGAACGGCAGCAGGGTCGCGTCGTCAAAGTAGGCCTTGCGTGCAGGGCTGAACACCCACAGCATCAGGCCGATGAACGCGACCATGACGACCAGTGTGCCGAGACCCCGAATCATTCCGATGTCCATGCTGATCACCGCTTGCTCTTGATAAGGGTGCCGAGGCCTTGCAGGTAGGCCACCAGCGCGTCCATTTCGGTTTTGCCCTGCACGGCCGCCGCTGCGCCGGCAATATCGGCGTCGCTGTACGGCGTGCCAAGGGTGCGCAGCACTTGCAGCTTTTTCGCTGTCTGCGTGCTGTCGATGTGTTTGCCGGCCAGAAACGGATAGGCCGGCATGATCGAGGCAGGGACCAGGTCGCGCGGGTTGTTCAGGTGCACACGGTGCCACTCATCCGAGTAGCGACCGCCGATCCGCGCAAGGTCCGGCCCGGTGCGTTTCGAGCCCCACAGAAACGGGTGATCCCAGACACTTTCGCCTGCGACCGAGTAATGCCCGTAGCGCTCGGTTTCGGCGCGTAACGGGCGGATCATCTGCGAGTGGCAACCCACGCAACCGTTGGCAATGAACACATCGCGGCCTTCGACTTCCAGCGCGCTGCGCGGCTTCATGCCCTCGATTGGTTGATTGGTCACATCCTGAAAGAACAGCGGGACGATCTGAGTCAGCCCGCCGATGCTCACGGCAATCACCATGAAAAAGGCCAGCAGACCGATATTCTTTTCCAGCACATCGTGTTTCATCAATGCGCTCCCGCGACGGCGATGCGCGCAGCGGCTTGCGCTGCTTGCGGGTCCGAGGAGCGCACGGTGCGCCACACGTTGTAGGCCATCAGCAGCATGCCGCTGGTGAAGATGACACCGCCGATCACCCGCACGATGTAGCCCATATGGCTGGCCTGCATGGTCTCGATGAAAGAGTAAGTGAGCGTGCCGTCGTCATTTACCGCGCGCCACATCAGGCCCTGAGTGATGCCGTTGACCCACATTGAGGTGATGTACAGCACGGTGCCGACGGTCGCGAGCCAGAAATGCGAGTTGATCAGGCCGACGCTGTGCATCTGTGGGCGAGCGTAAAGTTTGGGGATCATGTGGTAGACCGAGCCGATGGTGATCATCGCCACCCAGCCCAGTGCCCCGGCGTGCACATGGCCAATGGTCCAGTCCGTGTAATGCGACAGCGAGTTGACGGTCTTGATCGCCATCATCGGTCCTTCGAACGTCGACATGCCATAGAACGCCAGTGCCACCACAAGAAAGCGCAGAATCGAATCGGTTCGCAATTTATGCCACGCGCCCGACAGCGTCATCATGCCGTTGATCATGCCGCCCCAGCTGGGCACCAGCAGAATGATCGACATTACCATGCCCAGCGACTGCGCCCAGTCTGGCAGTGCGGTGTAGTGCAGGTGGTGCGGGCCGGCCCAGATGTACAGGGTGATCAACGCCCAGAAATGCACGATGGACAGGCGATAGGAATACACCGGGCGTTCAGCCTGCTTGGGCACGAAGTAATACATCATTCCTAGGAAACCGGTGGTCAGGAAAAACCCTACCGCGTTATGCCCGTACCACCACTGGATCATGGCGTCGGTTGCACCGGCGTAGGCTGAATAGGATTTGAACAGGCTGACCGGCAACGAGATATGGTTGACGATGTGCAGCATCCCGGTCACGACGATGAACGCACCGTAAAACCAGTTGGCCACGTAGATATGCCGGGTACGGCGTTTGACAATGGTGCCGAAAAATACCGCTGCGTAGGCGGCCCAGACGATTGCCAGCAGAATCGCCACCGGCCATTCAAGTTCGGCATATTCCTTGGTGGTGGTGTAGCCCATCGGCAACGTCACGATGGCACCGACAATCACGGCTTGCCAGCCCCAGAACGTAAAGGCTGCCAGACCATCCGAAATGAGCCGTGTCTGGCACGTGCGCTGCACCACGTAATAAGAGGTGGCGAACAGCGCGCAGCCACCGAAGGCGAAAATCACCAGATTGGTATGCAGTGGTCGCAGACGTCCGAAGGTGGTCCATTCAAGCTCCAGGTTCAGCCCCGGCCAGACCAATTGTGAAGCGATGAAAACTCCCAGGCTCATGCCGATCACACCCCAGACCACGGTCATGATGGCAAACTGGCGCACCACTGTGTAGTTGTAGGCCGTCGGGCTGGTTGTTGTGCTCATTACAGACTTCCACGATTCAGAGGGTTACCGCAGACGTAATCGGGCTCAGGCGATGCATCGCTGAAAATGGCATCGAAGCACACCGAAAAGACAGGGGCAGGAACAGACAGGCATGTAGACGAGCGTCAAAAGGTTGCAACAGACGCCTGTCGGCGAGTTTAGCTTTGAAAGAAGGGTGTGGGAAGCCGTAGCAACGAGCTGCTGATCGGCAGGTATTCCGCACCCCGTTGCAGGGTGCGGAGTTCACTCATCGCCGCTGGACTGGAACACAGCGGTGGCGACCTTCGCGTACGGACGAGTTGATCAGGACTCGCGCAAAGACTGTCACGTATGTTGTCGGCAGTAACACTTGTCATTGCCCAGCAAATTGGCCTGAGCAGGCATATGACTCTGGCGACCGACCCAGCGGTTTGTTGCCATTGTGCGAGGCCAGTGCCGTCAATGAAACCGCCCGGCGGTGTCAGGTTTGGGGCGCTCATCGCCTCGGTACGTTTACGTTGCGCACTTTCACAGATTACCTGGACACACCTGAATGGTTGCTGTCCGTTGAAGAGAGCTCGCCGATGTCGGCATCCGCTCTGCGTGTACGATTCGGGCACGATTCGCGGTTATAGTGGCGGGCCGAGACGCACCTGAACGAGGCAGACATGAGCAAAGGCCTACAGCCCGGTATCGGCAACGATCAATGGCTGCAACTGATCGGTGAAAGAGGCTGGTTATGGACGCCCGCCCGTCCCGCAAGCGGGCTGGATGTGCCCACACTGTTGCTGGCGCACGGTGCGGGCGCACCGATGGACAGCGATTTCATGAACCGCATGGCCACTGATCTGGCGGCGCAGGGCATCAGCGTTCTGCGTTTCGAGTTTCCTTATATGGCTCAGCGGCGCCAGGGCGGCAGCAAGCGCCCACCCAATCCACAGGCTCAATTACTGGCATGCTGGAGAGACGTCTTCGCCTGTGTACGTCATCACCTTGCCGGGCCTCTGGCGGTCGGCGGCAAATCAATGGGTGGGCGGATGGCCAGCCTGATTGCTGATGAGCTCGAGGTGAGTGCGCTGGTGTGTCTGGGGTATCCGTTTTACGCCGTGGGCAAACCTGAAAAGCCGCGGGTGGCTCATCTGGCGGATCTGAAGACCGCCACTCTGATCGTTCAGGGCGAACGCGATGCGCTGGGTGACCGCGAGGCGGTGGAGGGGTATACGTTGTCCACTGCCATCCGCCTGCACTGGGTGCCGACTGCCAACCACGACCTCAAACCACTGAAGATCGCGGGCGTCAGCCATGAGCAATGTCTGGCTGACTCCGCGAGGGAGATTGCCGGGTTCCTGCGCGTATGAGTCACCGGCAGTAAACGTCGAAAGCACCGTCAGTCACCTCAAGGTTTATCGATGACATGCTGAAGCCGAACACGCCTCTGATCCGCAGGGTGCAGGGATTGGCTTCGAGCAGGGTCAGTGTACCGCCTTGAAAATGCGCCGAGTGATAGAGGGTGTTTTTCCTGTGCAGCGTTTCGTTGTAGATCACGTTGATCTGCGGATGGTCGATCAGATCGTGCTCGCCGGACTCAAGGTCGCCGTCCAGAAACAATCCGATGGTGGTTCGGCTGTTGCCCACCTTGCCGTCGACAATCACCTTCCATACCCATCGGGCAGTTGCGTTTCCGGGTTCCGGTCGTAGCGTCAGTCTGCCGGTCAGCGACAAGGTTTTGAAAGACTGCCTGTTGATGCTGGCTGCAAACCTGCTTGCGCATGCTGCCGGGCGAGCGCAGCGTCTGGCTGAAGAGGTCGTATGGTGCATGGTCTGACTCAGGAAAGCGCTTGATGAAGCAACAGGGCGTTACGTCTTTGAGCAACGCCCTGCCGGATAATCACTGAATGTTCAGCAGTCGATCATTTGATACCAACGCCCAGGCTTGAGTTGTGACTCTTCAATTTGAAATTTCCGCCTGAAACCATATTTTTCACGTAGTACCAGTTCCATCCGCCAATGCCGGCGCTTGAGACGGTGGACGACCAGTAGTTGCCATTGCCCATCGGCCAGCGGTTGCCGTACAGGGTGTAGATCTCCACCAGTTCGTGGATGGTCGGAATCCTCGTGCCATTGTTGCCCGCTGCCTTGCTGACCTGAGAAAAGCTGCCGCTGCCCAGTCCGATGCAGTGGATGACGCCGGTAACGGTGACCGTGTAACGTTTGCTCGCACCCAGTGAATCGGTAGCAGTAATGATGGCCGTGCCTTTGCCTCGAACCGAGGTCAGGCCATGACCGTCTACCTTGGCTACCGCCGGGTTACTCGAGGTGTACTGATAAGGCGCATGCCCGCCACTGGCCCGGCGTTGAACGGTCGTGTCGGCCGGGAAATTCGGCAGCAGATCCGGCGAGCCCGGAAGTAGATAAAGCTTGCCCGCCAGCGTCACCGGCGAAGTATCCAGCACCAGCTCGGGCCGCCGGTCAAGAATCTTCAAGGCCAATATGCCGGATGCCTGGACCAGACCGTTGACGCGATCGACGACATAAGAGATGTCGACCTTGTGCCCGGCGTTCGCCGTGACCAGAGCGGCGGCAAACAGTATCTCCAGCGTCTTGCCGGATTGCGCGGCTGTCACGGTTCTTTTCTGGGTGTCACTGCCTTTGGGCCCTCGCCACTGCACCGTCACCTGGTCGCCGACTTTCAACTGGGCGGTGGCCTCGATTACCACGGTTGCACCTGCTCGGGCGTTGTCCGGGTCCAGGGTGGTGGTGTGGCCAGCTTCTTTTACAGTGGGTAAGGGGAGGGGCACCGCACGCATGAGCTGAAGCTTCACCTCCACAGGCTCCGAGGGCATGGACACATTCCCCGCGAGGTCCGCAACGGTATAAGAAACCGGCACCTCAATGTCGCCGATCCGTTCCAGAAACGGTCTGTCGAAGTCGACCATGGTTCGTTTAAGGCCCATATCGTCTTTGCTGACCACCGCCATCGGGCCTGGTATTTTGTTCCAGTAGGTACGGATGACGTCTCCCTCCTCCATCCCGTTGTAACCGGCAACCGTACCCGTCAGCACATCACCCATGCTTTCCAGTTCTTCGGCTGTAAGGCCGTTCAGGGTTTGCTTGGGGAAAATGAGGGGGGCGAGGACTGGCGCTCCAGGAGCGGTAATGTCCACGGATATGAGGGTACTCTCAGAAAACTCAGTCACCATGTTTCCAGGGTTTTCAATAGCGTAAGCGACTGAATGGCTACCTTCCCTTAATAGTTGTTGCGGGATTTCCAGGCGTAGGGGATCCCCAGGCGTGTGGCTCACCAGTGTGACTTTCTTTGGCTCAACAAGTGTTCCGTCAAAGTAAAGTTGATAGGTATAACCAGGGCGCGCGCCTGGCCATACGCTAAGCGTTACCTGGACAGGCTGATTCAAACAGGTCACGGGCAGCAGTCCATTAAACAGTGCTGCTGGTACACGAGGGGCGTCCAGTGGTTGTGTGTTTATATGAGCGTTCGAGCGAGGCATTTTTGTGTTCTCTTTATAAGGGGAAACGCGGGCCACAGAGACCCGCATCGAATCAGCGCGATAAGCAGGTCACGTCGGAAGGCTTGAGCATTAAAACCGGCACACGAGTAGTTGTAGAACTCGCCGGGCTCTGGTTACTGCCCTCAATGGGGCTGACGGTAAAGCGGGCTTCTGCGAAGCCTGTACAGATCACCCGGGTGTTGAAGTAAGGCACTGTGAATACATGACCGTCCAGCACATCAACTTCGTCGACGGTCCTTGTGGCACTATAAGTGGCCGCTTCAATAGGGTTATTCGACGGGTCAAAACCGGTGAAGGTAAATGTTATTTTCTGGCCCACGACCATGTTCAGGTAGGGCAGGATTTTTACGTCTGCGCCATCGGGGTTTTCATTCGGACCTAAAACACCATTTGGCGTCAGGTTGAATGTGGGTCCCTCCAGTCCGTCCTGACCGCCAGGCTGGTCCTCTTTGGATCTTGCTGTGACAGGCTGAATCGGGCTTTTGACCGGATTGGGGTTGCCTGTTCGCGAGACGGTAAAGTAGACGGGGATGGCCGCACCGGTCCCTTGAAGCTGTATAAGTTCATTATCAATCGGAATGACCAGATCTTGCTGATTGGCCACGTCCGCCGAGTTGATCTGATGCCACTGCACCTTTACCTGATCCCCCCAGTAAAGATTCAAATCATCATTTACCCGAAAGCCAGGGTTCCAGTTCACCACGCCTCGGCCATTCAGTTCGTAATCATCCTCATCAATAAAGTTATCTTCAGTGTTTGGGTTCTGTACGCTTGTTCCCTGAACCGTCAGACGGTTGAGCGGTTCCTCGACAGGCAGTGATGTAAATACGTCGATGTCAGTCGTTAGCGATGTACCTACAGGCTCTCCGTTACGGAAGACTTCATAGTGGATTGATACACGGCCTTGGGGAAGCTTGTTGATCGCCTCAAAGGGCACTCTCAACGTCAGGACGACGGTCTCATCTTCCTCGCCAGGGGGCAGTACGACAGGCGCCAGAGGGTTATTGTTGCCCCAGAACAGCTGGAGGTTATCAAGTGCCGTTGCGCCCTGGTAATGCGGAATGTCGACTAATACCCCCGGCCGCGCCTCACTATAATCCACCACGTCGCCCACCGCCGGGTCGACGATAGGCGCCGGGTAGTCAGAGGGCAGCTCCTGGAGCCTCAATTTCACAGCAACGGTATTCGAGAGAATCGAGGTGTTGCCTGCACGATCAACTACCTTGTAGCAGACCTGTTTTTCGTCCGGCCCCAGGGACTCCAGGAATTCGCGTGTAAAGGTGACTACCACCTTGTCCAGTCCCATGTCATTTTCGTTGACGACGGCGTTTGGTCCCAGGATATCGCCCCACCGTGTCTGAATAAGGTCGTGTTTTGCCATGCCGGTGTAGCCAGCAATCTGGACGACCAGCTGTCCACCTAACTGTTCGAGCTCGGCGGCAGTCAGACCGTTTTGAATCTCGGCTGGAAACTGTATTGCTGCAAGCTCAGGCGCACCCGGTGGTGTTTTGTCGATCCGAATCCGGAACGGATCCGATCGTTCCTCTACTTGGTTTATCGGATTTTTAATCGCATAGGCAATGTCATGGAATCCTTCAGATAACAGGTTCGTTGGCACTTCAAGACTCAAGGGATCTCCCGGAGTGTGTGAGGGGAGGATCAGCTTCTCCGGACCCACCTTTTCAGCGTCAAAGACCAGTCGATACGTATAGTCAGGAAGCGCGGCTTGCCATACTTTCAGGCTGACTGGCAAAGGCTCGCTTAATGCGTTGACAGGAATCAGGCCTGGCGTGTCCTCGTCATGAAACGCGACAGCCACATCAGGCGCATCCAGTGGGGCTTTCGAGCCTGTGTATCGATTCTTCGGGATGATAACGGGTTTCAGCAGGTTGTTTTCCTGAAGGCTTTTCATGGGTAAATCCTTTTGTAGTGAAGAAATTTTGTAGGGGCTTTCCTACTTGTCTTTTTAAAGCGGGGTGCTGTTAGTTTGGTTGCTAACGGTGGGCTTCGCTTTCTCAGTCACGTTTTTAAGTAATAGCGTTTTCTGTGTGCTGTCAATAGTGTGATAAGTGGTTTTTTTATCTGGGCAGATAATGTTTCTTGTTAGATGGTTTTAGGTTTATGTCTGTAGGAATTGTTTTATAGCTATTTGGGAAGGCTCCTACAGTTCTAGTATTGGAGAGGTTGGGTTTTTATGACTTGGATACGATAAGTTCTCGGGCTCAATAGTCGAGGAGATGGACGGTGTCTTATAGAGAAAGTAACGCAAGAAAACTTAGCGGCTGTGTTTTGCAGCTTTCTGTTCTGGCTGCTGGAGTTCTGGCCACTGCGCAGGTTCTGGCAGATGCTCAAAGTCGGGTCAATGCCGGGTATGAGGGGGAAGAAAAAGTATCGGTCATCCTGCCTAATGGGGACGTGCTCAAGGCTGTACCGGTAAACGGCGATGCAGTGACGGTGGGGCCTGATACGCCTTTCGATTCTTACATCGTGAGCAACGACGGCATTCTTAATATTAATGGCGGAAGGACCAGCACGGTCTACGCGACTCAGTCCACCGTTACTATCGAATCCGGAACGGTGGAGAATGGTCTGCACCTTAGCAACAGTGTGTCGACTCTTCATAACGCCGTGGTAAAGAATGACTCAGGTTTCGGTATCTCTCTGGGTGGAGTCAAAGGCTCCGATAACCCGGGCTCTGAAGCCTCTGTTTTTTCGAGCAGTGTGTCGGGATTGGAAGTAGGTATTGCGGTAGGGCTGTGGGGCGAGCTGTACCTTGCTAACACGGAGCTGCATGGGTTCGCATCGCAACGTGGAAGAGGTCAGGGGATTCTTTCTTCGGGGGGAGACGTTTTTATTACCCAGCGTAGTCATGTTGTGGGTGACCTGAATGGCCTCAACATTACTGACGGATCGGATGGCGGAGGCTCGGACGAAAGTCTGAAGGGAAACGAATCTTACACGCTTATCGATGACTCTATTGTCGAGGGATTGAGTGGTGCGGCTATCAAAGTCAATCATCGTGTATGGTTCGACATGGAGGCAGATATCGATGTGCAAAACCATTCCGAGCTGTGGTCCGGAAATGGCAATCTGCTTGAGGTCGAAGATCACAGTACTGCCAACTTCAACGTCGACAACAGCACCCTCAATGGCAACCTCGTCGCCGATGACACCAGCACCCTGAACATCACGCTGCAAAACGGCGCGCAATTGAATGGCGACATCGTCAATGGCAATTCGCTGGCGATTGCCTCTGGCAGTCAATGGCAGATGCAGGGTGATAATGCCGTCAGGTCGCTCGCCCTGCAGGGTGGCAGTGTGGCGTTTGCTGGCGAAGGGTTTCATACACTTTCTCTGAACGAGTTGTCAGGGTCTGGCACGTTCGGTTTGCGCATGGACCTGGACAACGGCGTCGGAGACCTCATCGACGTTAACGGCAAGGCCAGCGGGCAATTCGGTCTGCAGGTGCGTAACACGGGGGTTGAGGTTGTATCGGCTGATATGCAGCCGCTCAAGGTGGTGCATACCGAAGGTGGCGACGCGCAGTTCAGCCTGCTGGGCGGGCGGGTCGACCTGGGCGCCTATTCGTATCTGCTGGAGCAGCAGGGCAATGACTGGTTCATCGTCGGCAAAGACAAGGTCATAAGCCCCTCGACCCAGAGCGCTCTTGCTCTTTACAGCGCGGCACCTGCTATCTGGATGAGTGAGCTTTCGACCCTGCGCTCGCGCATGGGCGAGGTACGCGCAAGCGGCAAGGCGGGCGGCTGGATGCGCGCCTATGGCAACAGGGTCAATGCCACGACCAGTGAGGGTGTCGACTATCGGCAGAAGCAAAGTGGTCTGTCGCTGGGTGTCGATGCGCCAGTCGAGGTCAGCAATGGCCAGTTGGTGGTGGGTGTGCTGGGGGGGTACAGCACGTCCGATATCGATCTGAGCCTTGGTACTACGGGTAAAGTCGACAGCTACTATGCAGGCGGTTATGCCACCTGGCTGTCGGATGATGGCTATTACGTTGACGGCGTGCTCAAACTCAACCGTTTTCGCAATAAGGCAGATGTAGCCATGAGCGATGCAAGCAAGGCCAAAGGTGACTACACCAACAATGGAGTAGGGGGCTGGGTAGAGTTCGGCCGCCACATCAAACTGGCGGACGATTACTTTCTCGAACCGTTCGCTCAGTTATCCAGCGTTGTCGTGCAGGGACAGGAGTTGCGTCTGGACAACGGCATGAACGCGAAGAATGAACGAACCCGGTCGGTCCTGGGCAAGGTCGGTACCTCGCTGGGGCGTACGGTTGCACTCAAGGACGGAGGGGCGCTGCAACCTTATGTACGTGTCGCTGTTGCGCAGGAGTTTTCGCGCCGTAACGAAGTGAAGGCCAACGATGTGAAATTCGACAACAGCCTGTTCGGTTCGCGTGGCGAGCTGGGGGCCGGGGTATCGGTGTCGCTGTCCGAGCGCTTGAAACTGCACGCAGACGTCGACTACATGAAAGGTCGGCATATCGAACAACCCTGGGGAGCGAATGTGGGGCTACGCCTGGCATTCTGATCTCCAGGGCCGATGCCTGAGCAACATCAGAGCCCCCGGTGAGCGATCACCGGGGGCTTTTCAGTTACTGATCGGTAAACCTGCGTTTGCGCTGCTTCTGTCGGGACGAGATGGGCGCTGAGTAGTTGACGTTCACCCGTAACACTGGCGATGTACCGATCAGCCGTTGATCACGATAAAGCTCGTAATACAGATCAACCAGACCGTACTGAATATAGGGCGTGAAGTTGTAGGAAATGCACAGCACTCGTACCACGCTGTTTTCGCCTACCCGATGGAAAAGCGTTGTCGATGACAGGTTTTTTCCCCAATAAAAATGGATTTCGTCACCCCAGCACATTTTGACTGAGCCGGGGATATGGATGGTAATGCCCGCATGTGCCTGTTCGTGACTGATGGAATCAGGGTCGATGTTAGGCAGCACAGGTGCTTTCAGCGTGTTGGAAATGTCGGATGGAAGGTGGAGGGGGCTCGCGTGTCGGTAGAGGCTCTCGTGGGGTGGGGCTTCTTGAACAGTGCTCGCGCTGTCGGGATTGTTTTTTTCTTTTTGGGTGCGCGCCGCTACATCCGTGGATTGTTCTTTATCCATCGTAAACTCTTTTATTGACGTTAAGTTGAGTTGTTATATGTGTGCCGGCCGTTGTCGGCAGCGGAAATATTACAAGGCACATAAGTGTTCAGGTCAAGGGGGCTGCGCACTCCAAAGACGTGTCCAGGTTGTGTAAGACTATGCGGTTACATTTGGTATCATGTGTGTAATAAATGAGTGGTTATTAGTGTTGAGGATCCTGTAAATAAAGGGGGTGATCGACGGCGGGTGTTTTTTTTGAGACATTTTTCGAATCGAAAACCTGTAGGACATTAACTACAGATAAATCTTACAAGAGGTAAAAAAGTGTGTTTTGGCTAAATTCCCACTTATGCGTAGGATTATTCACTCAACTTTATCATTAGGGTCTCGCACATGTTAGCGTGCGAAACCGTCAAGGTTGTGGGCAGAAATGTAGGTTGCCGTGCTTTGTCTGCAATGGAAGCACCGCAGAGTACAGGAGCCGCGATGTATTGCTTGTGCATTCAGTGAACTCACAATTGATCGTGGTCTGATCGCTGTCCAGGCTCCAGCAGCAAGGCTACGTCGAAAAAAATCTGCAGGGGGCAGGTTTGTCAGCGGCTAACCTCATCCATGTGACGGAGATTCTGGTTAGACACCACAGGGCATGCCACTGAACATGTTCACTTGGATCGCACACAGAGACCGTAAAGGGTAATAAGTAATTAACGTATTAACTTGTTTTTAACTGATAAGTGCGTGCATTGCCCGCCTCCAGCGGGTAATAGTACTTTGCTGCTGTGGCCGGTATAAACGAAAAGTTTTGCCAGGTCTTCAGGGGGTATTCCCTATCGACTTGATGAAAGACAACTGACGGTGCATTTGTAACAGCCCGGAAAAAAGCCCCGACCAACCGAAGTTTGTCGAGGCTTGGCAAACAGCTTCAAACCTCAGCGATTAAACCGTTCCACCAGCGAATACTGCGAGTTGGCCGTATCGGTCAGTTCGCCACTCAACACGGCCGAGCGTTGGGCTTCGTCCGATGTCTGGTCAGCCAGGCTGGCGATGGTGGCAATGTTGCGGTTGATCTCCTCGGCCACGGCGCTTTGCTCTTCAGTGGCGGTGGCGATCTGGGTGGTCATGTCGGTGATGTTGGCGACCGCCTCGCTGATGCCCACCAGCGCCTGATCCGCCTCCAGTACCCTGGCTACGCCTTCCTCTGCCTGACGGCGACCTGCGTCCATGGTCTGTACTGCATCGTTGGCGGTCTGCTGCAGCTTGGCAATCAGCCCATGAATCTGCCCTGTGGACTCTGCGGTTCGCTGCGCCAACTGGCGCACTTCATCCGCCACGACCGCAAAGCCGCGGCCCATCTCGCCGGCGCGCGCCGCTTCGATTGCGGCGTTGAGCGCCAGCAGATTGGTCTGATCGGCGATGCCTTTGATCACATCGACGACACCGCCTATTTCATCACTGTCCTTGGCCAGCCGTGTCACGGTCAGGCCCGTTTCGCCTACCGAGGTGGACAGACGCTGAATGGCTTCGCGGGTCTCACCGGCGATGTCGCGGCCGCGACGAGTCAATTCGTTGGCCTGCTGGGTGGCGTCGGCTGCACGATTAACGTGGCTGGCGACTTCCTGAGTTGTCGCGGCCATCTGATTGATAGCGGCAGCAACCTGCTCGGTTTCCACGCGCTGGCGCTCCAGTCCGGTCGAACTGGCATTGGCCAGCGAATTGGATTGACGCGCCTGGCTGGTCAAGTGTTCGGCAGTGTCCTGCAAACGCGTCAGGCAGGTTTTCAGACGCGCCTCCTGGCTGAGGATCGACATTTCCAGACGCGCCTGCGGGCCTCGGCTGTCGGTATACATCTGTGCGATCAACGGGTCAGAGGTGGTCTGTTCGGCCAGGCGCAACAGACGTTTGGTGCCACGCTGTTGCCAGGACAGCCCAAGCAGCCCCAGCGGCACAGACAACGCCGCCGCCAAGGCAAAGCCCCATTGCGAGTTGAGCCACACGCCGATCAGGAAGCTCAATTGACTGACCAGAATGAACGGCAGCCAGTCTTGAAGTATCGGCAGCCACTTGTCGCGGTTCGGTATGGCGCTCTTGCCCTTGTTGATTCGGACGTAAAGCGCCTCGGCGCGGCGGATCTGTTCGGCGGTCGGTTTGATGCGCACCGACTCGAAGCCCACCACTTTGCGGTTTTCCAGCATCGGCGTCACATAGGCGTTGACCCAGTAATGATCGCCGTTCTTGCAGCGATTCTTGACGATGCCCATCCACGGCTGCCCGGCTTTGAGCGTGGTCCACATGTGCTCGAAAACCGCAGGCGGCACATCCGGATGGCGCACGGTGTTGTGCGCGGCACCGAGTAATTCCGCCTCGCTGTAACCACTGATGTCGACGAAGGCATCGTTGCAGTAGGTGATCGTGCCTCGGGTGTCGGTGGTGGAAATCAGTCGCTGTTCGGCAGGAAAAGTCCGCTCATGTTGAGTGATGGGCTGGTTGTTGCGCATGGGGTTTCGATCCTTCGATCCGGAAGACTATGGCGTGTTATCGGCTGGCGTGTCGATAAATTGAGCGGTGCGTCACAAATGACCATAGAGTCAGCTTCAGTGCGCCAGCATCGGGTAGGTGAACAGGCCGAAATGCACCAGATTCAAACCAAAGTGGCTGATGACCGCAGCCTGCAGGCCGCCAAAACGAAACGCGATGCCATAACCTGCGCCTGCAACGCCCGCCAGCAGCATCCATTCAACGCCGGCCCCCGCGTGAGCCAGCCCGAACAGGCTCGCAGCGAGGGTGATCGACAGCGCAGTCGCAAACCTTGAGCCGTTGAAAAAGCGCTGCAGGCCACCTTGCAGGTACGCGCGGAAAAACAGCTCTTCGGTCAGGGTCACCAGCAACAGATTGTTGAGCAGCCATATCAGGCCCTGAGCAGGCCATTTGGGTGTCCAGCCAACAACGTTGAGGACGACGGCTGCCGTCATGCAGAACGCTGACGTCACGATCAGTGCCAGCACGCCCGTTTGCAGCGAATGGGCGACGTCGACTTTTGGCACAATCCACGGGCAAGCGAGTATCAGCCAGAGGCCGATCAGCGGTTTGTCCAGATTCAGGTCCATGGAATAGACCGCCGCGTCGGCGGTGAATCGGGTCGCTTCGATAACGTTGGCGTTATTGAAACCGGGTGCCAGATGCAGTGCCAGTGCCAGGCCGGTCATGATGAACAGCCCGTGGCCGCACACACGGATGGCAGGATGAGGCGAACGAGTGACGCATAACCAGGCAACGAGCAACAGGCCGAAACTCGCAGCCGAGGAGGGCGCAAGACTGCCATGGGACAACGCCAGCGCGTAGCCGGTGCTCAGAAGACAGAGAACCAGCCAGTGCCTTGTGGTCATGAAATGTTTCCTGCTTTTGGACGCGGAGGATTCTATCCGACGTTCAGGGAAGCAGGTTTGAGCTTATACAAATCTTCATGCGCGAGCCTGCCCCCTTCCGCAGGGAACAGGCTCCATTCCCGGGTATCAGGCATTGCCTGTCAGGACGCGATCAGCTGTCGCAACACGTAATGCAGAATGCCCCCTGATTTGAAGTATTCCACTTCATTGAGCGTATCAATGCGGCACAGCACATCGACCGTCTCCTTGCTGCCGTCCTCGCGGTCGATATGCAGGGTCAGGCTCATGCCGGGTTGCACATCGGCGTGGGTCAGCCCGGTGATTTTCAGGGTTTCCTTGCCGGTCAGGCCGAGGGTCTTGCGGGTCTGGCCGTTCTTGAACTGCAGTGGCAGTACGCCCATACCGACCAGATTCGAGCGATGTATCCGTTCGAAGCTTTCGGCGATGACCGCCTTGACGCCCAGCAGGTTGGTGCCTTTGGCCGCCCAGTCGCGGCTTGAGCCGGTGCCGTATTCCAGACCGGCAATGATCACCAGCGGGGTGCCTTCCTTCTGATAGCGCATGGCAGCATCGTAAATCGCCAGCTTCTCGCCGGACGGCACATGCACTGTATTGCCGCCTTCCTCGCCACCGAGCATTTCATTGCGGATGCGGATGTTGGCAAAGGTCCCGCGCATCATCACTTCATGGTTGCCGCGGCGTGAGCCGTAGGAGTTGAAGTCCTGATACTTGACGCCTTTCTCCTGAAGGTAGCGCCCTGCTGGGCTGTCGACCTTGATATTACCGGCGGGCGAGATGTGGTCGGTGGTCACCGAGTCGCCCAGTAAGGCGAGGATGCTCGCGTTTTCGATGTTTTCGATAACCGGCAGTGGACCGCCGATGTCTTCGAAGAATGGCGGGTGCTGAATATACGTGGAGTCATCCTGCCAGACATAAGTGGCCGCCTGCGGCACTTCGATGGCCTGCCATTGTTCGTCACCGGCGAAGACTTCGGCGTATTCCTTGTGGAACATGCCGGTGTTGACGCTGGCCACCGCGTCGGCGATTTCCTGCTGGCTCGGCCAGATATCGCGCAGGTAAACCGGTTTGCCATCCGACCCTTCGCCCAGCGGTTCGCTGCTGATGTCGATGCGCACCGAGCCTGCCAGTGCGTAGGCGACCACCAGTGGCGGTGAGGCCAGCCAGTTGGTCTTGACCAGCGGATGGACGCGGCCCTCGAAGTTGCGGTTGCCCGACAGCACGGAGGCGACTGTCAGGTCGGACTGCTGAATGGCTTTTTCGATAGGCTCCAGCAGCGGGCCGGAGTTACCGATGCAGGTGGTGCAACCATAGCCCACCAGATCGAAGCCCAGCGCGTCGAGGTATTGAGTCAGGCCTGCTGCATTGTAGTAATCAGTCACGACTTTCGAGCCGGGTGCCAGCGAGCTTTTCACCCAGGGCTTGCGCTGCAGGCCTTTTTCGACAGCTTTTTTCGCCACCAGCCCGGCGGCCATCATCACGCTGGGGTTGGAAGTGTTGGTGCAGGAGGTGATTGCCGCGATGACCACGGCACCGTCTTTCAGGTGATGGGTCTGGCCGTTATGTTCATACTGGGTTTCGCCGCTGACCTGAGCTTCGTTGCCCACCGCGACACCGCCGCCGCCTTCGCTTTCAAGGCGACCTTCATCGACCTTGGCGGGCTTGACCTGCAGACCGAGGAAATCGCTGAATGCCTTGGATACATTCGGCAACGCGACACGATCCTGAGGGCGTTTGGGGCCTGCAAGGCTGGCTTCCACCGTGCTCATGTCCAGCTCCAGACTGTCGGTGAACACCGGCTCCTGACCTGCCAGACGCCACAAGCCCTGAGCCTTGCAGTAAGCCTCGACCAGTTTGACGGTTGCGTCGGGGCGTCCGGACAAACGCAGGTAGTCAAGTGTCACATCATCGACCGGGAAGAAACCACAGGTCGCGCCATACTCCGGTGCCATGTTGGCAATGGTCGCGCGGTCTGCCAGCGGCAGATCAGCCAGCCCGTCACCGTAGAACTCGACAAACTTGCCCACCACGCCTTTCTTGCGCAGCATCTGGGTTACGGTCAGTACCAGATCGGTGGCGGTGATGCCTTCTTTCAATTTGCCGGTCAGTCTGAAACCGATGACTTCCGGGATCAGCATCGACACCGGCTGGCCGAGCATCGCCGCCTCTGCTTCGATCCCGCCCACGCCCCAGCCCAGCACGCCCAGGCCATTGATCATTGTGGTGTGCGAGTCGGTGCCGACCAGCGTGTCGGGGAACGCGTAGGTGCGGCCGTCTTCTTCCTTGGTCCATACGGTACGACCCAGGTATTCAAGGTTTACCTGGTGGCAAATGCCGGTGCCGGGCGGTACTACGCTGAAGTTATCGAAGGCACTCTGGCCCCAGCGCAGGAACGCGTAGCGTTCACCGTTACGCTGCATCTCGATATCGACGTTCTCGCCGAATGCCTCGGGGTTGCCGAACTTGTCGACCATCACCGAGTGGTCGATCACCAGGTCTACCGGGGACAGCGGGTTGATACGCTGTGGGTCACCGCCAGCCTTGGCCACGGCAGCACGCATGGCGGCCAGGTCGACTACCGCCGGTACACCGGTGAAATCCTGCATCAGCACGCGGGCAGGGCGGTATTGAATTTCCCGGTCCGAACGGCGCTCGGTCAGCCAGTCGGCGATGGCTTTGAGGTCATTGCCGGTTACCGTCTTGTTGTCTTCCCAGCGCAGAAGGTTTTCCAGCAGCACCTTGAGTGACATGGGCAACCTGTCCAGATCGCCCAACGATCGGGCCGCCTCCGGCAAGCTGAAGTAGTGGTAGGTCTTGTTATCGATTTCGAGCGTTGCAAGGCTTTTCAGGCTATCGAGGGAGGGCATGAATGTCTCCTTTCAGGAATGTTCTCCGAACATCGTTTAATGCGCTCCATGTGCATCAGGTCGGGAGCGCCGCATCAGGCTTCAGGTTCTGTGGACTGTTCGGCTGCACCAGTGGTTCCTGGATTGGGCTATCATGCGCGGCTTTCAAGTCTGCGGGGTTACGCCCGAGTGCCCATTGCCCAGGAGTAGCCCATGAATACACTGTTTATGCATTGCAGACCCGGTTTTGAAGGCGAAGTCTGTTCGGAAATATCCGATCACGCCGCGCGCCTGGACGTTGCCGGGTATGCCAAGGCACGTCCTGACACGGCCTGCGCCGAATTCATCTGCACCGAGGCGGATGGAGCCGAGCGGCTGATGAGCGGCCAGCGCTTCGATCAGTTGATCTTTCCCCGGCAATGGGCTCGTGGCCTGTTCCTCGATTTGCCGGAGACCGATCGCGTCAGTGTGATTCTTGCGCAGCTTTCAGCGTTCCCGACCTGCGGCAGCCTGTGGCTGGAGGTGGTGGATACCAATGATGGCAAGGAACTGTCGAATTTCTGCAAGAAGTTCGAGGCACCTTTGCGCAAGGCTCTGACTCAGGCTGGCAAGCTGGTGGATGATCCGCGCAAGCCGCGTCTGCTGCTGACGTTCAAGAGTGGTCGTGAAGTGTTTCTAGGTGTGGCCGAGGCCGATAACTCCGCAATGTGGCCGATGGGCATCCCGCGCCTCAAATTCCCCCGCGAGGCACCCAGCCGTTCTACCCTGAAGCTCGAAGAGGCGTGGCACCATTTCATTCCCAGAGACCAGTGGGACGAGCGTCTTTCCGGTGATATGACCGGCGTGGACCTCGGAGCTGCACCGGGTGGCTGGACGTATCAACTGGTGCGCCGGGGCATGCTGGTGACTGCCATCGATAACGGACCGATGGCAGAAAGCCTGATGGACACAGGCTTGGTGCAGCATCTGATGGCTGACGGTTTCACCTACAAGCCTCGCCACCCTGTGGACTGGATGGTCTGTGACATCGTCGAAAAGCCTGCCCGCAATGCGGCGCTGCTGGAAACCTGGCTGGGTGAAGGCCTGTGCCGCGAAGCAGTGGTCAACCTCAAACTGCCAATGAAACAGCGCTACGCGGAAGTGCGCCGACTGCTCGACCGCATCGAAGAAGGCTTTCAGGCGAGAGGGGTACGGGTGGCCATCGGCTGCAAACAGCTCTACCACGACCGCGAGGAAGTCACCTGCCACCTGCGCAGGCTCGACGTCGCCAAAACGGCGAGAAAGTGATTTCTTACTTTAAAAAGCGCTTTTGACTACCTTGCCGAGCGTCGGCACGATCGTCAAGGTCATGCCTTGCACACAGCCGCTGCCAACGCAGTGCTTTTCAACC
>NZ_LJPW01000125.1 GCF_001400735.1 Pseudomonas caricapapayae | reverse complement strand
ACCGCCAGGCGCTGGCTCGATGGACTGGGAGGGATTGCCGGCTCGATCACCTGGGGCGTGATCATGCTCAACTTCATCAACACCGCCTTAACCTATCGCGACCTGACTCGGGATGGAGACTTCAGTGCCAAGGACATCGGCAAGGTTGCGTATGGGTTGGGGTATAGCTTGAACCTGTTGATGGCGGTATTTGTTGAAGCGCCTTGGGCGGTGATCAGGGATGCAACGCCGGTGCTGATTGATGGCAAGAATGTGGGGATTCTGGATCGCTCTGCGGGTTATTGGAGGGCGAAGGGAAATCTCGCATGGGGTGATGCCATACGTGGGTTCAGGGTTTCGATGGTGGCTATGGGTGGGTTTGGGCTGGCGGCGGTTACGCTTGAACTATTTGATGTCAGAAATGATTTCTACGCAGCGAAAACATCAGAGGAAAAGGACGCGATTATTGTAAAGGGCATTTCTATATTCGCAATGGGAGTAGGCTCAACTTTTCAATTGATGGCCGGGTTGTCCCCTGCAAGCGTCTTCACAATTGTTGCGATGAGCCCATGGTTCAGTGTGGCGCTGCTCGTAATAGGTTCTATATATCTTTTTACTACGATGGCTTTGAGTTATTTCAAGCAAGACAGCGTGGGCTGGTGGCTACGCAAGTGCTGTTGGTCGAAAACCTTAGACTATCGCTACCCCAAGACTGCCAAAGGCAAGAGTGACGATGTACGCGCATTGATAGAAATTCAATTGTCTCCGCAGATTCATGTCAAAAGCACCGTGCACTATGAGAATCGTTATCTTGGCAAAGGCGATTACTACAGCGTAGCGGTACAAAATGGCGCTGGAGTACAAGTACGCTTGCCAAATCTGGTACGCGGGGAGTCCGTGCACTTCAACATAGTGAGCAGCAAGCGACCATGGGGCGTGCTACCTATAGAAAAAATAGACGACGCACTGCATCAAGCTTTTCTGGACCGTGGGCAATTCAGGAAGGCCGAACAGTTCGGGATGCTTACCAACAAGCCAGCTGGCGAGGCAAGTGAAGATTTCACTTATCCTCTCATGCCACCTGAAAATGAAGACCTCATCTGGGAAACCTGGGTGCCGCTCGACATGGACGCAACATATTTGGAGCTGCAAATCTGGTACCCGGTCACTCTGATCAATCCTGGCGAGGACGATAGAAGCTATCTGTTTCAGATGGAGCTTGGCACAAGAGGCGATACTGCTATCGATGGTTTGGCTGCTGTGGAGCTTGAAGTGAAGGCATCAAGCAGAATTGGCACACCGACTCTGGAAGTAGCAGAGGATATACCTGTATGAATCAGCAAGAAAAAGCCTTGTATCTGTCGATAAGTAAAGACGTTCTGAACTGGAAAATCAAAACACTTGCGAGATCGCCCAGAGAAATGATGATAACTCAGTCAACATTTATCGCAGTCTACCTAACAGGAAGCACACTTTTCATTTGGGGAGGCTGGATAATGTTTTCAGACAGTCTCTATTCATTAGTAGGCACGATACTCGCGCTTGCGGGAATTCTTGCTTATTATCTATGCCTGCTCATCCGCCAAAAAACCATCTACAACTACACCATCACCACCAACCACGCCCTCGTAGAGTACTACCTTCACTACCCCGACTTCGCCTCTTACTTTTTCAAAGGCATGGCCATTGCCGTGATCATGCTGTTCGTATTCGTAGCCATACTCACCGGATCAATGCTCTTCCTGGTCGGCCCGGTAGCCATGGCCTGTATCGCAGCCATCAAGCTACTCAACTGGGAAAATCCCATCCACCACGAACAAAGCCTGCCATGGGACGAGTACAACTTTGTCACCGTCGACCGCAAACGCTTGATGATCATCACCCACCGCACTGACGTCACACTAGGCTTCGAAGCCCGCTTTCAGCACGAGGTACTGTTCAACAAGTACCTGGATTTTCTCCATACAGTGCTCCCCTCCACTGCCGAGTTCACTGAAAAAGCCTGGAAGTAGTAGCACGCCCAAGCTAACGTACACGCCGGAATTCAAGCCCTACCCACCAAGGCCTCACCATGATCCAGATTCGCCCCATGACACCGGAAGACTTCGAGCGCTTCTGGCCCACCTTTCAGGCTGTCGTCATCGCTCAGGAAACCTACGCCTACGACCCTGCCCTCACTCAGGAGCAGGCTCGCGATGTCTGGATGAAGCTGCCTCTGCATACCCTGATTGCCGAGGAAGATGGCCAGCTTTTAGGCAGTTATTACCTGAAGGCCAATGCGGCAGGCCCGGGCAATCACGTCTGTAACTGTGGCTACATGGTGACGGACGCTGCGCGTGGTCGGGGTGTGGCGCGGTTGATGTGCGAGCACTCGCAGCAACTGGCACGCGACAGCGGGTTTCTGGCGATGCAGTTCAATTCGGTAGTCGCCAGCAATGAGGTGGCGGTCGGGTTGTGGAACAAGCTGGGTTTCGAGACCGTCGGGCGGTTGCCGAAGGCTTATCGTCATGCCCGTTTGGGCCTGGTGGATTGTCTGGTGATGTTCAAGTGGCTGGCTGACGAGCCGGTGGCCGAAGAGCCTGCGCAGCCCAAGCTGATCGGCCGCAAGAATATCGAATCCGTGGTGTCGCGTCCGCGTCGAAAATAAGCATGACGCACACATGAAAACGGGGCCAGCTCACCATGAGAAGGCCCCGTTTTTGTTATTGCTCGGTGCTTATTTGCCAGAGCCTGCATCGGGCTGCTTCTGCAACAAGACCCGAGTCACTCGGCGCTCTTCCACACCGACAACGTGCAGGTCCCAGCCCTGCCAACTGAGGCTGTCGCCGGTGGAAGGCAAACGATCCAGCAGGCTCATGACCAATCCGGCCAAAGTCTGGTAATCCTCGGTCGCCCTGGCCTGAAAGCCGGTGCGCTCGCGAATCAGACTCAGGTTCAAGGCACCCGATACTACGAAGTCCTCGCCCTGCTCGACGATGTCCGGGCCTTCCACTTCGCTGGCGTCAGGCAGTTGGCCAGCGATGGACTCGAGAATGTCGGTCATGCTCAACACGCCGATGAAGTCACCAAACTCGTTGACCACGAAGGCAATGTGCGTCGACTCCTTGCGCATCTGCTCCAGGGCATTGAGGATGGTGAAGCTTTCCAGCAGGTTGATTGCCTTGCGCGACATCAGTTTCAAGTCGGGCTCGTTGCCGGACAGCAGCTCCTTGAACAGTTCTTTCTTGTGCACGAAGCCAAGCGGCTCATCGATACCGCGCTCGCCAATCAGCGGCAGGCGCGAGTAGGACGAGTGCATCAGTTTCAGACGGATCTTCTCGGCGCTGTCGTTCAGGTCGATATAGTCGATTTCGGCCCTTGGCGTCATCACCGTGCGAATCTGCCGCTCTGCCAGTTGCAGTACGCCACTGATCATCACCCGCTCACGACGATCAAACACCGGCTCGCTGCTTTCGCCCTCAAGCATGTCGGTGATTTCTTCATCCACATCACCTGACTCCAGCTTGCGTCCGCCCAACAGACGCATCACCGCATGGGCTGCACGCTCGCGGCGTGGCAGGTGCCCGTTAGCAGACTTCTTGCTGCGTTTGCGGGCGATCTGGTTGAACACCTCGATGAGAATCGAGAAGCCGATGGCCGCATACAGATAGCCTTTGGGAATATGGAAACCCAGGCCTTCTGCAGTCAGGCTGAAGCCGATCATCATCAGGAAGCCCAGACACAGCATGATCACCGTGGGGCGGCTGTTGACGAATTTGTTCAGCGGCTTGCTGGCAATCATCATCAGGCCGATGGAGAAGATCACGGCGATCATCATCACCGACAGGTGCTCGACCATGCCCACGGCGGTAATCACCGCATCCAGCGAGAACACGGCGTCCAGTACGACAATCTGCGCAACGATAGGCCAGAACAACGCATAGCCCGCATTACCGGCGCGTTGGGCGACATGGCCTTCCAGCCGTTCGTGCAGCTCCATGGTGGCCTTGAACAGCAGGAACACACCACCAAAGAGCATGATCAGGTCACGGCCGGAGAACGTCTTGCCGAATACCTCGAACAGCGGCTCGGTCAGCGTCACCATCCAGGAGATGCTCGCCAGCAGGCCAAGGCGCATGATCAACGCCAGCGACAAGCCGATGACGCGCGCCTTGTCACGTTGTTCAGGGGGCAGTTTGTCCGCAAGGATGGCGATAAACACCAGGTTGTCGATACCCAGTACCAGTTCCAGCACGATAAGGGTCAGCAGGCCAAGCCATGCCGTGGGATCAGCGATCCATTCCATGGTTTATGCAGCCTCACGATAAAAATGACAGGGGTTGGTATGGGTCACTGTAGACCAGCCACCATGGCTGAACGTCAGGCATGGCGTTGCAGCGTCAGGACGCGAAGGTCTGCCGGAATCCAGGCAGTGCAGGAGGTTAAATAGAAAGACGTTCGAATGAAGCGGCCTGCTCGGTAACATTGAGATCACCGGCCAGCCATAAGCGATGGGAGGAGGACAACTCGGAGGCTCCTGGAGGGTATTCATACAGTCCTGAAAATTAATACGGGCGCTGATCGTACAATACCTGTAGATGTTTCGTACGTTGAGAAAGTATTACAAGACTTGACCGCGAGGCATGCTGCTTGCCGAGCAGCACACGCACATGGGGCGACGTTTTGTCACACCTCCAGGCACTACCAGTTGTCTGACAACAGAATGTCGCGGGTAGATGCGCCCCGCCATTTGTTTTAAAATGTTTCCATAACGTCATGCATGCGCAGTGCTCCTCGCGATCAGCTTCACATCGCTATCCACTGCTCGCCTGAACAGAATCATAAAAAGAAAGCCCGTCATAGACGGGCTTTTTTCGTTTTCAGCTTTTGCATCCGATGCCTCATTGGCATCCCGGCAACCCGTTTTCTTGACCTTTGAGGTGATTTACCCATGCTGCGCATCGTTGTTGTTCATTTTTTCCAGTGGCTCAAGCGCCTATCTTCCGCGCTGTTTTTTCGCAACGCAGAGGACAGCTATTCGCGCAGCTTCACACGTGAAAACGATGATGAAGGCCGCTGGACCTTCGTTTCGATCGTCATTGTTCTGACCCTCAGCCTTTATTGCCTGGCTGGCCTGGGTTACTACGCCAAGACCAACATCTGGGACGGCTTCACTCAGGAGCAGAAAGAGAACATCGCCCAAGCCATGGTCGTCAGTTCGCAGAATCTCTGACAGCTGCTGGGTTCAACTAAATGGGGGAAGCGAAAGCTTTCCCCATTTTCGTTTCAACGGCTTGTCATGGGCACGCTTTTCTGCGAGAAAGCCCGCTCGCGCCAATGACAGAGCGCGCTGTAACCGGAAGCCGCGTAATGACCAGAGAGTTACAAATTACCGATCTGCACCCCGGCGAGGGCAAGGCAGTGGTCAAGGGTGCGCTGATCACCACGCACTACACCGGAACCCTGGAAGACGGCACCGTCTTTGATTCCTCACACGAGCGCGGCAAACCGTTTCAGTGCGTGATCGGCACCGGGCGCGTCATCAAGGGCTGGGATCAGGGCTTGATGGGCATGAAAGTGGGAGGCAAACGCAAGCTGTTCGTCCCGGCCCATCTGGCTTACGGCGACAGAACCATGGGCGCGCACATCAAACCCGGCGCAGACCTGACGTTCGAGATCGAACTGCTTGAAGTGCTGACCCGCGACGATTGAGCACCACGCCTTGCAGATCGTCATGAATCGGCCGATAACCTGGGAGATACAGGCACACGCCTGATTGCTTGTTATCGCGGAAAAAGCCATGCTCCGGGTATGGAATTCAAGGTCTTGGCACAGGAACACGTATGGCGCTCAATAAGTCGACTCAGGAGCTGAAGCGGCACCTGAAAGGGACAGCAACCAATCTGGAAAACACGGCGGAAGAAATTCTCAAACTGGCCTCGCAAATGAACGATGTAGACGTCACTGCAGTGCTGCAGATGGTCAACCGCCTCTACAGCGATGCCGATCAGCTCAAAGCCTATGCCGATGAGGTCAAGGCCAAGAGAATCGTGCGCGCCAAGCCGCTGTAAATCGCAGTACCCGAGTTCAGTCGTGCTTTCGGTCCAGAGGGCCTTCGATGCTGCCACAGCCCGCCAGAATCAGCGCCAGCCCACGGCAACTGAGCATGCAGAAATGGCGTGGACGGGTCGGCATGTGTCTAATCGCGAGCCTGTCGGTGCTGGCTGGCATGACCGATGCCATTGGCTTTATGGCAACCGGCGATTTCGTTTCATTCATGAGTGGCAACACCACCCGGCTTGCAGTCGCGATCAGTGATGGCGACCTGAGTGTGACGGTACGTCTGACCCTCGCAATCCTTGCTTTCATTGCCGGCAACGCGCTGGGCGTGGTAGTTGCGCGGCTTGGCGGCAGACGCGCCCTGCCCTTGCTGCTGGCGATCGCCACGCTGCTGTGCGCCGCCGCAGCGTGGCCACTGGAAAGCAACATGCTGGCATTGGTCTGGGCCATCCTGGCGATGGGCATGCTCAATGCTGCTGTCGAACAGGTCAACGGGTTACCGGTCGGCCTGACCTACGTGACCGGTGCACTGTCGCGTTTCGGTCGTGGTCTGGGCCGCTGGATGCTGGGTGAACGCCGAGATGGCTGGCGCGTGCAGCTGGTCCCGTGGGTCGGCATGTTTGTCGGCGCGGTGGTCGGCGCAATCCTCGAGCAACACCTGGGGCTCAATGCCCTGCTGATCAGCGCAGGCCTGTCGGCATTGCTGGGGCTGGTTTCACTGAAAATTCCCCATCGCTGGCAACGCCACTACATCCCACGCTGAACCCTGCGATTCCCATCCGCTGAAATACGTTTACCATACGCCGCCGTTCACAACCGACCTTCGTCATGACCTCTGAAGCACTCGCCATCTTGCAACAGCAGCTACTTGCCGCCTTGAACAACGTCCCGACTGAAACCCGCCGCCTGTTTCACGGCCGTGGTCGAGTATGGCCTGGACTGGAGCACATTACCGTCGACTGGATGCAGGGGGTGGTGCTGGTCTCGCTGTTCAAGGCCCCTCTTGAGCACGAACTGGAAGCACTGACACAGCTGCTGAATGAATTGATCGACACGTCGCAGTGGCAGCAAAGTCAGGCTCACACCCTGCTGCTGCAACACCGCTATCTGCCGCAGAGCACCACGCAATGGCTGTCCGGCGAAGTCGTGGATGAATGGGTGATCACCGAAAACGGCCTGCGCTACAAAGTCGACTTCGGCAAGAAACAGAACAGCGGTCTGTTTCTCGATATGCGCTACGGCCGTGAATGGGTACAGGCTCAGGCAAAAGGCAAACGCATCCTCAATCTGTTTGCCTACACCTGTGGCTTCTCGGTGGCAGCCCTGGCCGGCGGCGCCGACCATGTGGTGAATCTGGACATGGCCCGGGCAGCCCTGAATCGTGGCCGAGAGAATCACCGGCTCAATGATCAGGACCTCAGCCGCGTCACCTTTCTCGGGCATGATCTGTTCAAGTCGTGGGCTAAAGTCACCCGTTCCGGCCCTTATGATCTGATCATCATTGACCCGCCGTCTTTTCAGAAAGGCAGCTTCATGCTCGACAAGGACTACCAGCGGGTATTGCGCCGCCTGCCGGAACTGCTCGATGAAGACGGGTCGGTACTGGCGTGCATGAACGACCCCGCGCTGGGGCCCGAGTTTTTGATTCAGCACACCGCAATCGAGGCGCCCTGCCTGCGCTTCGAACAGCGCCTGGAGAACCCGCCGGAATTCCCGGATGCTCGGGTCGACGGTGGTTTGAAAGCCCTGGTGTTCAAGGCAGAAGGGTTGAACCGCTCGGGATGGGCTTGACGGCGAAAATTCCGGCCAGCGGCACTCGGGTGTCGCTGGCGACTGCAACGATGCATGTAATGTGACGGGAAGTACACTGACAACCTTTTCTCACTCAAGAATATGCCTCTATAAAAGTCTGACTATTAACCAACTTTCCGCTCCTTGATACTTCCCGAATAAAGAGTAAAAATTTTTACGCTGGGCAGTAGTTTTTTTTAAACCACGCCACTAGAGTGATATCAAGTCGCCCACATTTGTACAATGGCCCCCGCCATGAAGTGGTGACACAAAGGGGATCCATAATGCCAATAAGAAATATCGGATTGAACCTCAGGGCGTTTCTCGGCTTCGGCATTATTTGCCTGCTGCTCGCCGGTCTCGGCGCCCATGCGCTCCTCAAGATGGACGGGCTTCACCAGTCCGCCAAACAACTGCAGAACGACTGGTTGCCCAGCGTAAGGCAGGCAGGCCGTATCGAGACCGCCGGTCTGCTTTATCGCCTCGACGCTCGGCGCTTTGTCATGGATGACGACAGACGGTCTGCCGAGTCAATGAACAAGCTCAATGGATTAAAAAACTCGTTACTGCAAAACGCTGACACTTACGGTCCTTTGGTATCGAGTCCGGAAGAAGAAGATGCCTACCGTAAAGTAAAGGCCGACGCCGTGGCCTATATCGCCAAAATCGATGAACTTGTTGAACTCAGTACTCGCAAATCCGACAGTGAATTATTCGTATTCATTCGCGACGTCACCAGCCCGCAGGCAAAGGCATTACAGGCCTCGATAGAAAAGTTGATAGAGGTCAATCTCAAAGGGGCCGAACAATCTGGCCAGGTGTCCGACAGGAATTATGAAAGCGGGCGAACCGTCACCTTCACGCTGATTATTCTTGCCGTCGTCATTACCTTGATCGTGGCAACAGTGTTCACCCGCAGCATCGCAAGACCGGTCAAGGCACTGCTCGATTCCACACGCCGTATCGCCGAAGGTGATTTGCGTACGACGGTGGAAATCAACGGTGCCGACGAACTGACCGAATTGCAAAAAGCCAGCGCGGCAATGCTTTCCAGCCTGAAGGACACGATTCAGCATATTTCCGACGCTTCCGGCCTGCTCGCCTCGGCAGCCGAAGAAATGAGCTCGATCACACAGGATTCCACGCAGGGCATACAACGCCAGACCCAGGAAACCGAGCAGGCGGCCACTGCGGTCAACCAGATGACGGCGGCCATCGAGGAAGTGGCACGCAATGCCGTCGCGGCCTCGACCTCTACCCAAGCGTGTGAAAAGTCGGCGCAGACCGGCCAGGATTGCGTGGGCCAGACCATTGCAGCACTGGAAAAACTCAGTACTACGGTGGACAGAACCGGCGCTGAAGTTGAAGGGTTGGCCAGCCAGGCACAGAGCATTGCCAAGGTCGTGGACGTGATTCGGGCCATTGCCGAGCAGACCAACCTGCTGGCGCTCAACGCCGCTATCGAGGCCGCACGCGCCGGCGAACAGGGCCGAGGTTTTGCGGTCGTCGCCGATGAGGTGAGGGCATTGGCGCACCGCACGCAGACGTCTACCCAGGAAATTGAACAGATGATCCAGGGGATCCAGAAAAACTCCAATGAAGCCGTCCAGTCGATGAAGCAGAGTAATGCGGAAACCGACGCAACCCTGCTGATCGCCCAGCAAGCCGGCATCGCGATCAAGGACATCACCTCATCGATCAGCCACATCAATGAACGCAACCTGATGATTGCGACCGCCTCTGAACAGCAGGCGCACGTTGCACGCTCGGTCGACGAAAACCTAGTGAGTATTCGCGACCTGTCGGCGCAGAGTTCTTCAGCTTCCAGCCAGACGTCTACTGCGAGCCAGGAGCTGTCCCGCTTGGCCGTGGACCTGAATCGTATGGTGGCGAAGTTTTCAGTCTGACCAACAGCCGACTTGAGCTGCGCTTTTGCGCCTTACCAGGGCCGGAAAGGCGCAAGCGCATGCGAAGTGGATCACGCGAGATCACATTGTCGATGCGCGTTGACCGGTCTTTCAGCTCATGACCGGCGTTCTGGGTACCTTTGACGTTGTCCTGGCGGGTCGCTGCAATCGCGATAATTTCAGTCAGGCCTGGCGAGATATCCTCATCGCTGCGCTATTCCGCCTGCCCGAATACCTGGCTGGGTCGTCGCAGCGAAGGGTCGAACGGGTTGATTCTGGCACTGATCACTGCGGCTTCGCGCTTGAGCAACTCGACCACGGTCGTCAGACGATCAGGCCCCAATCGATCAGTGATGGTCGCCACGCTGAGCGCCGCCACGGCCCGACCGCTGCGGTCCAGGATCGGCACTGCCAGCCCGGCCATGCCTGGCAGCGCCCCGGTATTACGCCCGGCGTAGCCGAGGCGGCGCACGTTTTCGACCTCCGAGCGTAGAAACACCTCGTCGTACAGGTGAAAATCCTTGAGGCGCGGCAGGTTGTAGGCAATGACTGTCTCCCGCTCTTCCTCAGGCAGAAAAGCCAGAATCGCCAGACTCCCCTGCCCCACGCCCAACGCGACACGGCCACCAATGTCGCCGGTAAACGTGCGGATCGGGTAAGGACCTTCACTGCGGTCCAGGCAGATTGCGTCGAAACCGCTGCGTGCCAGTAAAAACAAAGAGTCCCCCAACGACGCAGACAGGCGCAGCAGGCTGGGCCGCACCACGTCGCGCAGATTACCGGTGTTGCCGGCTTTTGCAGCCAACGCAAAGAACTCGATACTCAACCGATAGCGCTTGCTGAGCAGGTCCTGCTCGACCATGCCTTCGTCCATCAGACTGCGCAGTAAGCGGTGTGTGGTGGGTTGTGACAACCCGACCCGCTGCGCCAACTGCGTGACCCGCTCGCCGCCTTCGTCACAATCGCCCAGGCACCGCAATACGGCGAACAGCCGGGAAACAGCGCCAACACCGACTTGCGTAGCGTCACTATTCCGATCAGTGAAATTTTTCATTGATAACGCCCGCTATTTTTTCACTGAGAGAATTAACTAAAAGAAAAATGTTATTCAGTGAAATTGCTTATTGAGCCCATCCTAGCCTTCGTCCTACTCTCAGTCCACAGGGGCGATTTGAACAATCATCGGTAGCGGATGGGCCGAGCAGTGAAAAGAATTCGCCCCTGTCGACGGCCAGATTCGTGGCGACCACTGCGTCTATGGAACCGTAGCGCTTGGAGAGACCTTCGAGCTGCAGAAATGCCATACCTGCTTCCACCTTTATGCATGCGCGCCGAGGCACGCTTTTGTCATGGGCAGATGCGAAATGAAGTCATACAGCTCTGTGGACGTTGGTGCTCGCTCTGAGTCCGGCTGCGGCAAGACCACCACCCTGCAAATGATCGCCGGCTTCGTTGAAGTCAGTGACGGGCGCATCGTGCTCGACGGTCGCGATATCACTCACGCCAAACCCAGCAGTCGGGGCCTGGGCGTGGTGTTTCAAAGCTATGCGCTGTTTCCCCACATGACCGTCGCCAACAACGTTGCATTCGGCCTGCGCATGCGCAAAGTGCCTGCCGCCGAGTTGCAACAGCGAGTCAACCGGGTGCTGCAACTGGTGCGTCTTGGCCAGCATGCCGAGCGCTACCCGCGCGAACTGTCTGGTGGGCAACGGCAGCGCGTCGCATTGGCGCGGGCGCTGGTAATCGAACCGCCGGTGCTGTTGCTCGACGAACCGCTGTCCAACCTGGATGCCAATCTGCGCGAAGAGATGCAGTTCGAGATTCGCCGCATTCAGAATGAAGTGGGGATTACCACGCTGATGGTCACCCACGATCAGGCCGAGGCCCTGTCGATCAGTGATCGGGTGGTTGTCATGCAGGCCGGGCGCATCACCCAGATCGACGAGCCTTACACACTTTACGAGCACCCGCGTACACGCTTCATCTCGGGCTTTGTCGGCAAAGCCAATATGTTGCAGGGCGATCTGGACAGCACTGGCAGCCCGCAGGTTCGTCAACTGCCCGGCAATGGCGCGCTGACCCTCAGCCTGCGTCCGGAGAAGATCGATCTGGTGGCACCTGGCTGCGGACGGCTGTCCGGGCGCATCGTCATGCGTTACTTTCTCGGCAGCCAGTGGCTGTACCGGATTCACACCGACATCGGCGAAGTGACCGTGGTACGCCGCAACGACGGCCAGGCACCGCTGGAACAAGGCGCAGCGGTCGACATGGACTGGCCCACCGAGTTGCTGCGCGTGCTGGATGCCGACGAGGTGCGCACATGAGTCTGCTGACCGAAATGCGTCAGGGCGGCCGCGGTTACTGGCTGTCGGCCCCGGCACTGGCGTTGTATATCGGCTTGCTGGTGCTACCCCTGGGATTGACCCTGCTGCTGTCGTTCAACGTTTTCGACTATCAGGTCGGGGTGAAAAGCGACAGCTACACGCTGGCCAACTATATGGCCGTGGTCAGCGACTCGTATTTCTATGAAATCTTCCTGCGCACCTTCTGGATCAGTGCGCTGGTGACCCTGCTGTGCGTGCTGATCGGTGTGCCGGAGGCCTACATTCTGAGCCGGATGGGGACACCGTGGCGCTCGATCTTCCTGATTCTGATCCTGACACCCTTGCTGATTTCAGTCGTGGTCAGAGCGTTCGGCTGGAGCCTGCTGCTGGGGGCGGACGGGTTGATCAATCAGGCTATCCAGTTTATGGGCGGGCGGCCGGTGAAGCTGCTTTACACCCCTTTTGCGGTGATCATCGCCCTGGTCCACGTCATGTTGCCCTTCATGATCATTCCGGTCTGGACATCGCTGCAAAAGCTCGACCCCACTGCCGAACAGGCCGCGCTGTCGCTGGGTGCCAGTCAGGCAAGAGTCATGCGTTCGATCGTGCTGCCGCAGGTCATGCCCGGCGTGCTGTCTGGCTCGTTGATTGTGTTCGGCCTCGCCGCCAGCTCTTTCGCCATTCCCGGCCTGCTTGGCGGTCGACGCCTGAAGATGGTCGCCACGGTGATCTACGACCAATACCTCTCGGAACTGAACTGGCCGATGGGCGCGACCCTGGCCGTGGCCCTGCTGCTGGTCAACCTGCTGGTGATGCTGTCCTGGAACCGCATGATCGAAGGCCGTTACAAAAAAACTCTGGGGGAATGATCCATGTCCAAGAACGGTCCTTTGGCCCTCTCGTTTCATGCGCTGGTAGTGATTTTCATGATGGCCCCACTGGTCGTGGTGTGTCTGGTGGCGTTCACCCCGGAAAACACCCTGAGCCTGCCCACCACCGACTTCTCGCTGCGCTGGTTCAAGGCAGTGTTCGAACGTGCAGACTTTATCGACTCGTTCTACAACAGCCTGATGCTGGCATTCGTCTCCGCGACTCTGGCGACCTTGATAGCGGTGCCTGCCGCCTTGGCAATCACCCGACATACTTTCCCTGGCCGCAATTTTTTCAATGCGCTGTTTCTTTCGCCGATCATCATTCCGCATCTGGTGCTGGGAGTGGCGATGCTGCGTCTGTTTGCACTGATGGGCGTGAACGGCAGCTTCACCTGGCTGATTTTTGCCCATGTGCTGGTCATCACGCCCTATGTGCTGCGTCTGGTGCTCGCTGCGGCGATCGGTATCGACCGCAGCGCCGAACACGCCGCCGAGTCATTGGGCGCAAGCCGTTTCATCCTGTTTCGGCAGATCACCCTGCCGATGATCCTGCCCGGCGTAGCGGGCGGCTGGTTGCTGGCATTCATCAACAGCTTCGATGAGGTCACGCTGTCGATCTTTGTCACGTCACCCGCCACCCAGACCCTGCCGGTGCGCATGTACGTCTACGCCACCGAATCCATCGACCCGATGATGGCCGCCGTGTCGGCACTGGTCATCGCGCTCACCGCCGCCACCATGATCCTGCTCGACCGGGTCTATGGACTGGATCGCGTGCTGGTCGGCAAACACTAACCGGAGCTTTGACGTTATGGCATTGCTGAAACGACTGACCGAACATGACCGCCCGGTTCTGCCCTTTACCCTTGACGGCCAACCGGCCAGCGGTCTGTTGGGCGACACCTTGCTGACCGCCGTATTGACCGCCAGCGAGTACGTGCGAGGCAGCGATTTCAGTGCCGAGCCGCGCGCCGGGTTCTGCATGATGGGCGCCTGCCAGGACTGTTGGGTAAGGTTGGGTGACGGACAGCGAGTGCGTGCCTGTTCGACGCTGCTGGAAGCCGGCCAGGCGGTGATTCGTGAACCAGGGCGCTGCGTATGAGTGATCAGGCCATTGCCATTATCGGCGCAGGCCCGGCTGGCATTCGCGCCGCTCAGACCCTGCTGGCCCACGGTATCAAGGCCTGCCTTATCGATGAAGGCTTGCGCGGCGGCGGCCAGGTCTACCGCCGCCAGCCGGAAAACTTCCAGCGCTCGGCCAAGGCGCTTTACGGTTTCGAAAGCAGCAAGGCCATCGCAGTGCACCAGACTCTCGACGCGCTCGCAGAGCAGATTGACTACCGCCCGCAAACGCTGGTCTGGAACGCCGAGGGCCATCAGCTCGACACCCTGCAAAACGGAACAGCCGGGACTATCGATTTCACCCGGCTGATTGTCGCTACAGGCGCAACCGACCGAATTCTGCCAGTCCCCGGCTGGACCTTGCCTGGCGTTTACAGCCTGGGCGCCGCGCAGATCGCGCTCAAGTATCAGGGCTGTGCGATTGGCGAACGCGTGGTGTTTTGCGGCAGCGGACCCTTGCTGTATCTGGTTGCCTACCAATACGCCAAAGCCGGCGCAAACGTGCTGGCAGTGCTCGACAGCGCGCCATTTTCGGCGCAGTGCAAAGCATTGCCTGCGTTGCTCGGCCAACCCGCAACCCTCGCGAAGGGCCTGTATTACCGCGCATGGCTGAGCGCCCGTGGCATTCCGGTGCATCAAGGCGTACACCTCACGCGCATAGAGGGTGAACAGCGTGCGACCGGCATTCAATGGCAACGTAATGGCCAATCGAACCTGCTGGCCTGCGACGCAGTAGCCTTTGCCCATGCGTTGCGCAGCGAGACACAACTGGCCGACTTGCTCGGCTGTGCATTCGACTGGAGCCCGCTCAACCGCGCGTGGCTGCCTGCTCGTGATAACTGCGGGCGCAGCAGCGTGTCAGGCGTGTATCTGGCAGGCGACGGCGCTGGAATCATGGGCGCGGACGCTGCGGAGATGGCCGGAGAACTCGCCGCCCTCGGGCTGCTGCAAGACATTGGCGTCACTGTCGACGCCCTGCGTATCCGGGATCTGCAAGCCGCACTGCAACGCATCGAACGCTTTCGCCACGGGCTGGAAACCGCCTTCCCGTTCCCAGAGGACTGGGCCGCCCGCGTGGCGGATGACACCGTGGTATGCCGCTGTGAAGAAGTCTCAGCGGGTGAGATTCGCACGACCGTTCAGGATGGCCATTGGGAGATCAACCGGGTCAAGGCCCTGTGCCGAGTCGGCATGGGCCGCTGCCAGGGACGGATGTGCGGCCTGGCAGCGGCAGAGATCATCGCTCGCGAGAGCGGTCGGCCGGTGGAGCATATAGGCCGTCTGCGTGGCCAGGCCCCGATCAAGCCGCTGCCGTTCGGGCTGGCGCTTCAATCAGTGGAGAAGCAATCATGAGCACACTGATTGAAACCGATGCGATTGTCATCGGCGGCGGTATTGTCGGCTCGTCGGCAGCCCTGGCGCTTGCACTGAAGGGCAAGCGTGTGGCCGTGCTGGAGCGCGACTTTTGCGGCTCGCACTCCAGCGGTGTCAACTACGGCGGCGTACGCCGTCAGGGCAGGCCATTATCGCAGTTGCCCTTGTCGCAGCGGGCGCACCAGATCTGGGGCAACCTGCGCGAACTGATCGGCATCGACGGCGAATACCAGCGCTCGGGCCACCTCAAACTGGCACGCAGCGAACAGGACATGAATGCCCTGCGCGCCTACGCCGAAGCCAGCCAGGGATTCGGCCTGGATTTACAATTGCTCGATCGCGATCAACTGCGCGCCCGCTATCCCTGGGCAGGCGACGTCGCGGTGGGCGCATCGCTGTGTGCCGACGACGGGCACGCCAATCCGCGTCTGGTATCGCCCGCCTTTGCCCGCGCTGCTCGACGGGCTGGGGCACAGGTATTCGAGCAGGCGCAGGCGAGCGAAGTCAGCCATGACGGCAACGCCTTCATCGTCACAACTGCCAGTGGCCTGACCCTGAGAGCTCCCTGGCTGCTCAACTGCGCCGGGGCGTGGGCTGGAGAACTGGCGGCGCAATTTCACGAACCGGTGCCTATGTATTCAGGGCATCCGGCGATGCTGGTGACAGAACCGTTGCCGCTGTTCATGGACGTCAGCACCGGTGTCGAAGGTGGCGGCATCTACGCCCGGCAAGTGGCACGCGGCAATTGCGTACTGGGCGGCGGACAAGGTTTTGCCATCGATCCGGCGCGCGCCAGACCGGGACAGGCGGCAGTACTGGACATCCTGCGTAACGCCGTCGAACTCTACCCGCCACTTGCCGGTGCCCAGGCCATCCGCACCTGGAGCGGCACCGAAGGCTATCTGCCGGACCGTGAACCCGTGCTCGGTCCGAGCCTCACCCAAGCGGGCCTGCTGCACGGCTTCGGTTTTGCCGGGGCAGGTTTCCAGATCGGTCCGGCGGCTGGCGAAGCGCTGGCCGAATGGGTTTGCGACGGCGCATCACTTATCTCGCTCGAGGCGTTTTCCATCGGCCGCTTCCGGCAGGCAACCGCTCAATTCAAGGCTATCGAATCCGCTACGAACATCATCCCATTGCACAGAGGAAGGTCGTCCCCATGAAAAACACCCAACGTCTCGCCCTCACCGGCCTGTCATGCCTGCCCTTGGCGGCTGCACTGTTTTGTATGCCTGCCCAGGCCGACACCACGCTGTACCTTGGCATGAACGGCGGGACCATGGAGCGCCTGTATGCCGATCAGGTGTTGCCCGCCTTCGAGAAGGCCAATAACGTCAAGGTAGTGATCGTTCCAGGCACGTCAGCCGATATCCTCGCCAAGGTGCAGGCAAGTAAAGACAACCCGCAGATGCATGTCATGTTTCTCGACGACGGCATTATGTACCGGGCCATCTCCATGGGCCTGTGCGACCCCCTGCAACCCAGCGCCAGCCTGGCCGACCTGCCTGCCAAGGCCAAAATCAAGGAGCAGGCCGCCGCCGTCAGCCTGGGAGTAACCGGCCTTGCCTACAACACGCGAATGTTCAAGGAAAAGGGCTGGAACGTGCCCACCTCGTGGATGGACCTGGCCGACAAGCGCTTCAAGGACAAGGTCGTGTTCCAGTCACTGGCCTCTTCGACCTTCGGCCTGCATGGTTTCCTGATGTTCAACCGGATCCAGGGCGGCAGCGAGAAAGACGTCGAACCAGGCTTCAAGGCCTGGCCGAAAACCATCGGCCCGAACGTGCTGGAATACATCGCCAGCTCGGCAAAGATCTCGGAAATGGTCCAGACCGACGAAGCCGCGCTGTTCCCGTTGACGCCGACGCAGGTGACCGCCTTGAAGATCAAGGGCGTGCCAGTGGAGTACGCATCGCCCAAGGAAGGCGGTGTTGTGTTGAACGTGGCTGAATGCACAATCGCCAATAATAGCCAGCCGGAGCTGGCCCAGAAGCTGGCCGCCTATTTGCTGACGCCGGAAGCACAGGCACCTGCGCTGGAGTTTGGCGATCAGATCCCGTCAAACCCGAAAACGCCAACCACGGACAAGACGCGTGCCCAGGTCGAGGCCATGGAAAAATACCTGGAAACAGCCGTAACCATCGACTGGGATCAGGTCAATCAGATCCGCCCGGAGTGGAACGCGCGCTGGAGCCGCAGTATCGAGCGATAGACGTTTGCGGCCAGCTCGACAGGTATCGCCGCCTGCAAAACGTCACCCGTTGATTGCCACCTGGCAAATTATTTCAACTTATTACCGCGCAAGGGAGTCCCACCGTTACGCCCACTTTTTCGGGCGCATTTAACGGTGGTTCTTTCTGTATGAGTTTTATTGTCTGCATGGGCGTGCTTGGCGTGCTGTTGATGCTGTTGGCGCTCACTTCCTCCTATTTGCGCTGGATGCCGGTCACCACCTCGGCGGTATGCCTGGGGTTCGGTTTTGGCATCGGTCCGATGGGCCTGGATATCGTCGATCTGGATTTCGAAAAATCCTATGAGTGGCTGGAACGTCTGACCGAAGTGGCGGTGCTGTTTTCCCTGTTCGGCACAGGCATCAAGTTGCGCCTTCCCCTGCGTGGCAAAGCCTGGCACTCAGCCTACTGGCTGGCCGGGCCGGTCATGCTGGCGACCATTGGCGGCGTGACGGTGGCAGGCCACTACACCATCGGCCTGGACTGGGGCGTGTCGTTGCTGCTCGGCGCGATGCTGTCGCCGACCGACCCGGTGCTGGCCGGGATGGTTCAGGTCAACAATGCTCAGGATCAGGACCGCCTGCGCTTCGGCCTGTCCGGCGAAGCGGGCCTCAACGACGGCACGGCCTTTCCATTCGTGATCTTTGCCTTGCTGTACCTCAGTTCCGGGGGCGCGATGAGCGACTGGGTCCAGGGATGGCTGATCAAGGACCTGATCTGGGCGGTGCCGGCCGGTTTGTTGATTGGTTACGGCATGGGCCGTGGGGTCGGCCATCTGATGATCTTTCTGCGCATCAAGAACGCCGACAGCACCACCTCGCCCAATGACTTTCTGGCACTGGCGCTGATCGCCCTGGCCTATGTGGTCGCGCAAGGTGTCGGGGCGTTCGGCTTTCTCTCAGTGTTTGCCGCCGGATTCGGCCTGCGTCAGGCCGAAGTCAGGGTCACGCGTTCTGAACTGCCCTCTGAGCATGTTGCACAACCGGTCCTCGGGCATATGACTGCGTCCCTGGAACAGGGCACCGTCGCGCAAGGCGACGACATGAGCGATTCGCAGCTGGCCGCCGGCGTGATGATGGGCGACATGCTGGCGTTCGGCAGCCTCGTCGAGCGCGCGATGGAAGTGTTGCTGATCACCCTGCTGGGTGCAGCGCTGGCGATGTACTGGGACTGGCGGGCCATTGGCTTGGGGCTGGCATTGTTTTGCGTCATTCGCCCCGCGAGTGTCTGGCTGCTGGTCAGCCGCCGCCTGCTCAACGTCAGACAAAAAGCGCTGGTGGGCTGGTTTGGCATCCGGGGCATCGGCAGTCTTTATTACCTGTGCTTTGCCTTGTCGCACGGCCTGGCGCACGATGTCGGCCACGTTGTGATCGGCATGACTCTCTCGGTCGTCGCGCTGAGCATCCTGGTGCACGGCATCAGTATTCAGCCTTTACTGGAGCGTTATGAGCGCAGTACCGCCGCCAGTCCTGATTGATTGCCCGTTACGGCAGAGGGCCATAGAGCAGCTCGATGAGCGTATTGGAACAAGCAATTGGACTGCGGCATTTCGACTCGGTAGCGTGGCCGCCATATAGCGATGCATGGCAAAGCAATACGCCGCAGTCGGTGCAAATCCGGAGGCGGCCAGCTAATATGCAAAACAGCCAAAGGCACTTTGCCAGCTTGCAATCAGGCTTGATACACCAAGTCCTGGAAAAGAGCTGAACCCCTGTAGCCCGCTGTCCTCCAAACCCGGTAATACAGCCCACTCAATCATTTAGAAGGTGAAATGTCAGAACCCGTCCTGATGGACCGCTTTGCACGTAAAGTCGATTATCTGCGCATGTCGGTTACCGACCGGTGCGATTTTCGCTGCGTGTACTGCATGGCCGAAGAGATGACGTTTCTGCCTCGGCAACAGATTCTGTCACTGGAGGAAATCCTTCAGGTGGCCGAGCGCTTCGTGGCGCTGGGCACGCGCAAAATCCGCCTGACCGGCGGTGAACCGTTGGTACGCTCGGGTATCGTCGATCTGTGTGAAAAGATCTCTGCGCTGCCCGGCCTGCGTGAACTGTGCATGACCACCAATGGCTCGCAGCTGGAAAAACTGGCCGCGCCGCTGTTCGAGGCGGGCGTCACGCGTCTGAATATCAGCCTGGACAGCCTTGACCCGCACCGTTTCCGCGAACTGACCCGCACGGGCGATCTGCACAAGGTCATTGCTGGTATCGATGCGGCCAATGCTGCCGGCTTTGTGCACACCAAACTCAATTGCGTGGTCATGCACGGTCGCAACGACCATGAGATCAACGACCTGCTGGCGTTTGCCATCGATCGTAACCTCGACGTCTCGTTTATCGAAGAGATGCCGCTGGGCATCATCAGCGAACACAGCCGTGCCGAATCCTTCTATTCAAGCGATCAGGTTCGCGAACGTATTGCCGAACGTTACACGCTGGTGCCTTCCACCGACTCGACTCAGGGGCCGTCGCGCTACTGGCGTCTGGCCGAAGCGCCGGGCATTCGCATCGGCTTCATCTCCCCGCACAGCCATAACTTCTGCGGCACCTGCAATCGTGTGCGTCTGACGGTCGAAGGCCGATTGCTGCTGTGCCTGGGCAACGAGCACTCCGTGGACCTGAAAGCGGTACTGCGCGCCAACCCCGGTCAGCCCGAGAAACTTGAAAAAGCCATCATCGAGGCCATGCAGATCAAACCGTGGAGCCACAACTTCACGCATGACGATGGCGTTCAAGTCGTGCGCTTCATGAACATGACGGGCGGCTGACCGCCGCCCTGAACGACGCCTCACACGAGGCGTTATTTATTTGCCGGCTTTGCGAAAGAACAAGGTGATCTGCCCTACTTCGACACCCAGCTTGGTCATCGACGAACGATTGGCCATGGTCTGCTCGTCGATCAGGTACATCCAGTCATCCAGGCTGACGTCATACTCGGTGCCGTCCACCGGCAGTCTGAGCACGTAGTTCCAGTGGAAGCTGTTGCCCGCCACTTCGCCGTAAGCCTCGCCGACAACATCGCCTGCCGTGCCCTTCCAGCGTCCCGGACCGTCAGGACGCAAACGCCACTCGCGAACCTGTTTGGTGCCATCGCTGTAGCTAAAGGCCTCGTGCATAACCAGCACTTCGCCTTCACTGTGCCCGTCGATCAGCACCGTAAAGCGCTTGGTGACCTCGCCAGAGCGCTTCTGGAACATTCCCCAGGCTTCGACGCGCCCCGTGAAGTATTTGCGAAGATCGAGTTTCGGTGCTTCCTGGCTGTAACGGGTCACCGGCACCCCACCGCAGCCGCTCAAAATCAGACCCATACATAACATCAACATCCACTTTCTCAACATGCACCCTCCTTGACGGGTCATGAGCCTTTACTGCCGAGCAGTTGTTCACGAAGCTCGGGGTTACGGGTTTTCGGGTCAAGCCAGATAGAAAAGAAAGCCTTGGCGAACTGGCTGTCGGGCACTACATGCTGAAGCGTGTCGCCAACGTAGAAACGTGCTTCCCGTCCAGGCAGGTAGACGCCGGTAATCTTCATGCCCGGCCGGACGTCGACAAATGACTGGTTCATCTGCTGACGCCATTCAGTCAGTTGCCGTTCGTTCACCTGATTACCGGAAATACGCTTGATCTCATCGATACTGGCGTCGACCAGATCTTCACGATCAATGGCGCGGTGGTAAGTCAGCTCGAGGGCCAGCGGGGCATCGGCGACGAAGGGCTTGGTGGGGCTGAGCAACCGGGCTGTATAGATACGAAAGCCGAACAGGCTGAGGTCCCCGCCGCCGACGACCTGAGCATTGGGCAGTGCTTCGCGCCAATCCGCCGAAGCGCTGCCGCTAAGCACAATCAGCAACCATAGCCATCGTGGCACGCGCATCGGCAACCTCTGTTAAGGACTGTACAGACGCTGCCGTGGCACGCGCGGCAGAGAGAATCAGAAAGGTCAGAGTAGCTGACTGATGGCCGGAATCTATACCACCAAAAACACTTTGTACAACTCATCAGACCATTACCCTTTCAGCGCCGAAAACCAAAAAGCCTGTTCCCGACCAGAATCGGGAACAGGCTTCAGGACTTGCGGTGCTTCGGGCTCAGGCCACTTGGGAATGCGCTGGTCGGCGAGCCTTCTGCCATTCGCTTTTCAGCGCCTGCAATGTGTTCTCCATGAATGCGCGATCGGCAGCGGCCTTTTTGCCGACATAACCCTGACCACGACGAAACATCTTCAGCGATGCCCGCATGTGCGGGTGCGCATCACGGAACTCACGCTCCTGGGTATAGGGCGACATGGCGTCTACGCGAACTTCGCCTGACTCGGCAATCCATACAATGTGGTCGTCGAGCGTGTCCTTGCGCGCGGCAAACAGACGAGCCAGTTCATCAATAGTCGGTTGGGTGTTGATATTCATGTTGATGCTCCTTCGCTCGTAGGCTGTTCAAAAATTTATACATCAAGTTCATGCGCCGGAGCCTTATCAACGCAACACGGTCGAGTGGTCGTCGATTACAGTTCCGGCCCTCAAGGACATGCAGGTAGCCTTGATGAAAAGCCGCTACACAACGGCATCAGCGTAGAGAAAACAGCAAGAAGCAGTCACGAAACCCAAAGACCCGGCCCAGGATCGGCAATCGATCCGTTACAAGCATCATGAGGACATTTCGCCAGCTTCTCGCCCTTATCGACGACAAATGCCAGTTCAGCTCCATCAATCTGCCTTGTGGGCAGCCTACATCCGGGAACATCTCGACGGCTTGCCGAGCCTGTTCATCACACCTTTTGCAGCGCTCCCGATCGGGGAGACAGCTGCATAATGCAAAAGGAAAAAGGGTACGTCAACGATTATGTAGTGATTATTTCTAGTCACTACATAATTGCATGAGGGACCGGTAGTTACGCAGAAACCTGACTGAATAGTCACAGCCACCTGAACATATCGCGCAATAAAAAAGCCTGAAAGCTTTCGCTTCCAGGCCTTCCCACAACACACAACTCTGTTACCGTCAGCTCACTTTAAAGCGTCCCACCAGCCCCTGCTGCTGTTCTGCCAATCGAGCCAGTTCGCGACTGGTCACGGCAGTCTGCTCGGCACCTGCACTCACCTGAATGACCAGCGAGTTGATGTCATTCACGTTGCGGTGGATCTCTTCAGCCACCAGGCTTTGCTCTTCAGCGGCCGAAGCGACCTGGATGTTGCGGTCGCTGATGGTCGCGATGCCTTCGGCGATTTCTTCCAGCAGCTCGCCAGCGCGTACCACGTTGCTGGCACCCTCCTGCGCCTTGCCCAGGGTTTCCTGCATCGACGCAGCTGCGCGTTCGGAGCCGGATTGCAGGTTGGCGATCATTTTCTGGATGCTGACGGTAGAGTCCTGAGTCTTTTTGGCCAGGTTGCGCACTTCATCGGCCACCACTGCGAAACCGCGCCCCTGCTCGCCTGCACGTGCAGCTTCGATGGCTGCGTTGAGGGCCAGCAGGTTGGTCTGGTCGGCGACACCACGGATGACATCCAGCACCGAGGAGATCGAGTTGCTTTCGCCCTTGAGCTCTTCAATGATCCGTGAAGTCTCTTCAGCCTGCACCGAAAGCCCCTGAATCAGACCGATGGTGTTATCGATTTCGGTCTTGCCCTGCACGGTGCTGTTGTTGACACGTTGCGACATCTCGGCAGCGTCGGTAGTGCTGCGCGCGACATCCTTGACCGTGGCACTCATCTCGCTGATGGCCGTGGCGACTTGGTCAGTGCCCTGACGTTGTTGCGCCACGTTCTGACTGGTTTGCAACGCCACTGCAGAAGACTGCTCGGCGGCGGTGGCTACCTGCGCCGTGGCGCTGCCGATTTCGCTGATAACCTCACTGATCTGCTGCGCCATGTTGTCCAGATTGCGCGAGATCTCGCCAAATTCATCCTTGCCGATATAGCGGGTTCGCGCGGTCAGGTCGCGGGTAGAAAGTGCCATCAATGTACGGTTAACATCGACAACCGCAATCTTGATATTGCGGATGACCACCGAAGCCAGCCACAGCACTACGATCAGCATCAGGACGACAGTGGCAACCGCCACGTACAGGCTGCTTTGAGCGGAGCTGCTCGCGTCCGTTGCCACGCCGACGACGTTCTGGCCAAGCTCTGCTTCTACCTGAGCCATCATGTCGATACGCGCGGTTGCAAGGTTGAACCAGTCTTCCGGCTTGACGTTGAGCGGGTCGCCCAACGGTGTATCGAAACCCAGCCGTTGCAAACGGGCGACTTCAAGTGATCCCGGCTGTTGTAGAACATCATTCAACTTGGTTTTGAATGCCTCCGGAGACCAGCGCTGAAATGCTTCGAGGTAACCGGAGAACTCTCCCAGGTTACGACTGAAGCGCGATAACAGTGGCGCATCAAAGCGGTTCTGGTTGAATGCCTGAACGAGCAGTACGCGCTCGCGACCGGCACGCTCCTTCATATCCACGAATTGGTTGAGCGAACTCAGTCCACGCAGTATTTCCGGATCTTCGATACTCGCTTCCAGCGAATAGGAGAATCCGACGAGTGTTTTGATAACGTCGGTGAATCGCGTAGAGGACTCGGTGTTGTTGATCCCCAGCGTATCGATCTTGAGGCGCAGCGCGGTCAGGTCATCCAGTGCGCGGTAGACTTTGTCCGGAAAGGGAATACCGTCGGTCGACTGGGCGCGCATCTCGCTTATCGCCTTGTCGGTATCCTGACGGAAGGCCTTCAGCTTGTCCTGCATGGACTTGCCACCACTGCCCAGGAACACGCCGCTGGCCCCGCGTTCGCGCTGGATGGTAGTGACCACGTAGCTCAGTTTCTGTGCAGCACTGGTGGCTGTCACTGCGCGCCTCATGTCACCGAGGTTCTCGCTTTTGTCAGCCACGAAAATACCTGCAAAGGCAAGAAAGCCCAGCAGGGGAAACATTAAAATAAGCAGCAGTTTCATACTCAAAGGAGCATTTCTAAGCATTGCAGACCTCATGACATGCAGACTTTTCTATAAAGACTATCCAGGGCGTAACGTTCTGTAGCGTCGACGTTTTCTTGTCGCCAAGGACTGTTGGGTAATCAGCCTGCCGTAGCCGGTCTTGCTTCCGTATCACTGTCTCGGCTGTCTGCCGAGAAGCTTTACCAACTATTTGAATTTGTTAGTTCAAATAGCGAACTCAATAAAGCAGAGGGTGCGGAAAGTTTGGATCCACAAAAAGATGACCGCCTTGGGCAGTCATCCTGAGAAAAGAAATATAAAGATACCGAGAGGGTCGCCTGCAACAGCGGCGACAATCTCAGCAGATAGAAGTTGCAACTTTTTTTATTCAACTCATAAGCTTTATAACGTATTAACGCAGGTTGGTCCTGGCCAGCTCCAGCACTTCACTGCCCCGCCCGCTCATGATCGCGCGCATCATGTACAGGCTGAAACCCTTCGCCTGCGCCAGCTTGATTTTCGGCGGGATGCCCAGCTCCTGTTTGGCAGTGACGACATCGATCAGCACCGGTCCGGGATGATCGAACGCCTTGCGCAGCGCTGCCGGAAGCTCTTCGGCGTTCTCCACCCGCAGACCGAGAATGCCTGCGCCCAGCGCAATACCGGCGAAATTGGTTTCATGCAGGTCAGTGCCATGCGGCACATAGCCGCTGGCTTTCATTTCCATGTCGACAAAGCCCAGCGAGCTGTTGTTGAACACCACCATTTTGATAGGCAGGTTCAACTGACGAATGCTCAGCAAGTCTCCCAGCAACATGGACAGGCCGCCGTCGCCGCAAAGGGCTACGACTTGACGATCCGGATGTTCAGCCTTGGCCCCTAAAGCCTGTGGCAAGGCGTTGGCCATCGAGCCATGGTTGAACGAGCCAAGCAGACTGCGCTTGCCATTCATGTGCAGGTAGCGCGCGGCCCACAGCGTTGGCGTGCCGACATCAACGGTGAAGATCGCATCGGCGTCCGCCTGTTCGTCGACCAGTCGGGTGAGGTATTGCGGATGAATGGGGGTGCCATCTGGTGTAGGCGTTGCCAGCTCATCAAGCTCTTCGCGGGCCTTGGCGTAGTGCTTCAGGGCTTTGTCGAGGAAACGACGATCTGCGTGGGGCTTCAGCTTTGGCTGAAGCGCCTCGAGGGTTTCCCGCACCCCACCGACCAGCCCCAGCGCTACCGGCGTACGGCGGCCCAACTGAGTCGGGTCGAGGTCGATCTGAATGATATCGGCTTTCTCGGGATAAAAATTTAGATAGGGAAAGCTGCTGCCGAGGATCACCAGCGTGTCGCAGGACAGCATGGCGTGATAGCCGGAGCTGAAACCGATCAGGCCAGTCATGCCGACATCGAACGGATTGTCGTACTCGACGTGTTGTTTGCCGCGCAGCGCGTGAACCATCGGTGCACCCAGCGTGTCGGCCAGCGCGAGGACCTGCTCGTGAGCCCCGGCACATCCGGCACCGCACAACAGGGTTACGGACTTTGAGTCGTTAAGCATATCGGCCATCGACTGCAGGTCGCTTTCTGCCGGGACAACGCTGGGCGGCGTGGCCTCGATCCATTTCGCGGCAACTTCAGGTGCCTCGCTGAGTGCTACGTCGCCTGGCAAGACGATAACCGCCACACCTTTCTGGCTGATCGCCGCACGCATGGCACGTTCCAGCACACGCGGAAATTGCTCGGGGTTGCTGACCAGCTCGACGAAGTGGCTGCACTCCTTGAACAACTCTTGCGGGTGAGTTTCCTGAAAATAGTCCAGGCCGATTTCCGAAGACGGGATATGTGCAGCAATTGCCAGCACCGGCACCCGATTGCGGTGGCAGTCATACAGACCGTTGATCAGGTGCAGGTTACCCGGCCCGCAGCTGCCAGCGCAGACCGCCAGCTTGCCGCTGGACGCCGCCTGGGCACCGGCAGCAAAGGCTGCGACTTCTTCATGACGGGTGTGCATCCAGCGAATCGAGTCGGTGCGTTCCAGGCTGTCAGTCAGGCCGTTGAGGCTGTCACCGGACACCCCCCAGATGTGGGAAACGCCTGCCGCTGCGAGGGTTTGCGCGAGATGATCGGCAATGGTCTTGGACATTAGGGTTCCTTGTCGAGGCAATTATGAGTTCGGTAAAACGCGCGCAGCGCTCTGCCACGCCTGTTGTGGTCGACCCGGCGGATTCTCGACAGTTCAGAAAACCTGAGCCCTGTTCAGGGCTCGGTCAAGCTGCTTGCATCGGCAAACGGCTCAGGCGTGCGGGTTGCCCGTTGCCTTGGCGGGTACGGCATATTGCGGCTTGAGCTTGCCCTCGCTGTCGAGCAGCCAGGCATCGAGAATTTCCCGGACCACAGGCCCCGCGACCCTGCCTCCGGCCTCGCCGTTCTCGATGGTCACCGACACGACGATTTTGGGATGGTCAGCTGGCGCAAAGCCGACGAACAAGGCGTTGTCACGGTTACGCTCGAGAGTCTTGAGACGGTTGTAACGCTCGCCCTGTTTGATCGCGACCACCTGCGCCGTACCGCTTTTACCGGCGATACGGTACTGAGCACCCTTGGCGGCATCCCGCGCAATGCCGCGCGGGTCGTGCATGACCATCTGCATGCCGGTATTGACCTGATTCCATTCGTTGGGGTCGCGCAGCACGATATTCGGCATCGGATGCTCGTCGACGGGTGCCGTATTACCAACCTCCATCGCCAGATGCGGTCGATGCCAGACGCCCTTGCTGGCAATCAGTGAGGTGGCCTGGGCCAACTGCAATGGCGTGACCTGCATGTAGCCCTGGCCGATGCCGAGAATCACCGTTTCACCGGGGAACCATGCCTGTCGACGCGTGGCACGTTTCCATTCGCGTGATGGCATCAGCCCGGCCGATTCCTCGAACATATCCAGCGAGACCTTCTGACCGATGCCGAACATGGTCATGTAGTCATGCAGGCGGTCGATGCCCAGCTTGTGCGCCACAGTGTAGAAGTACGTGTCGTTGGAACGCATGATCGCGGTATCCATGTCCACCCAGCCATCGCCGCTGTGGTTCCAGTTACGGTACTTGTGGTCGAAGTCCGGGAGCTGGAAATAACCGGGGTCGAAGACTTTTGTGGAAGCTGTGACCACGCCGCTGTCGAGACCTGCAATCGCCACTTCCGGTTTTACCGTCGAGCCCGGCGCATACAGGCCACGCAGCACGCGGTTGAACAGCGGCCGGTCGATGGAGTCGCGCAGCGCCGCATATTGCTTGAAGCTGATGCCGGTAACGAACAGATTAGGGTCGAAGCTTGGTTTGCTGACCATCGCCAGCACGTCGCCGGTTTCCGGGTCCAGAGCGACCACCGAGCCGCGTCGATCACCCAGCGCGTTTTCCGCTGCGGCCTGCAAATGCGCGTCCAGCGTTAGGGTGATGTTCTTGCCAGGCACCGGGTCAGTGTGTTTCAGCACGCGCAATACGCGGCCCTGGGCATTGGTTTCGACTTCTTCATAGCCGACGTGGCCGTGCAGCTCGGACTCGTAGAAGCGCTCGACACCGGTCTTGCCGATGGACTGCGTGCCGCGGTACTCGTTGTCGAGGTGGGCCGCTTCCTTTTCATTGATGCGCCCGACATAGCCGATCGAATGAGCGAAATGGGCGCCCAACGGGTAATGGCGAACGAACTGCGCCGCCACATCCACGCCCGGCAGCAGGTACTGATTGACCGCCAGCGTCGCGATCTGCTCTTCGGTCAGTTCATACAGCAGTGTCGCCGGTTCGAACGGGTGACGAACCTGCTTCAGCTCCTTGTCGAACAGGATCCGGTCTTCGTCGGGCAACTCCAGCAGGGTCATCAGCTCATCGATCACCTTGTGCCAGTCGCCAGCGCGTTCACGGGTCAGGGTCAGGTTGAAACTGGGTCGATTGTCGGCAAGCACTTCGCCGTTGCGGTCAAAAATCAAACCGCGCTCGGGCGGGATCGGCAGTACATGCACGCGGTTGTTTTCAGAAATGGTCGAGTGATAATCGAACTCGGTGACTTGCAGGAAGTACATCCGCGCCACCAGGCAGGCAGCCAACAGCCCGACCAGCACAGCGCAGGCAATCAGGCGCTGATTGACCAGCCGCGTTTCTTTTTCGTGGTCTTTCAGGGGAATTGGATTGGGCATTTCTACAGCTTCTCGGTGAAGGGCACACAGCGCAACTGAACGTGTAAACAAAGATTTCGGCGCGCACCATACCAAGAAGCGGCTGATTGCAGGCGATTGAGCGGACTATCGCAGGATGAAAAATCTGTCAGAAAAGACTCATTCAGGCGTGTTCTGCGCTGCATTCGATGCTTCTCGGGCCTGCATGATGCTGGGCAGATTGGTCTCGATCCAGGTGGCGAGCGTCTCGACCTGCAAGGCGACTTCCTCGCCCATCGGGGTCAACCGGTATTGAACATGTGGCGGAACCACCGGGAGCGACTTGCGGCTGACGAAACCATCATGTTCCAGATGCTGGAGGGTTTGCGCGAGCATTTTCTCACTCACGCCGCCAATCTTGCGCCGTATCTCGCTGAAGCGATGCATGCCACTGCGCAGTACGACCAGTACCAGCACGCCCCATCGGCTGCAGACATGGTTGAGCACAACCCGCGAAGGACAGTCTGCGGCCAGTACCCGCCCCTGACGAACAAACGCCAGCATTGATTCGGCGGTTTCAGCGCTTTGCTGTGAAAGGTCTGGCTGCAAAACGCCGGATGAGGCGGCAAATTCATTCATGACACTTACCTTTTTGTACGTACTTACGAAAGGTAAGCATCATGACTATGCTGGCGCTTCATTTCAATCTGATTCAAGGAATCTTTCCATGATCGTTGTCACCGGTGCCACCGGCCAGCTTGGCCGTATCGTTATCGAACAGCTGCTCCGCCGCGTACCCGCTGCGCAGATCGTTGCAGCTGTGCGCAGTCCGGAAAAGGCCGCCGATCTGTCGGCGCGGGGCATTCAGGTTCGTCAGGCCGACTATTCACAGCCCTCGACGCTGGACAGCGCGTTTGCCGGAGCCGACAAAGTGCTGCTGATTTCTTCCAGCGAAATAGGCCAGCGTTTGCCACAACACCAGGCCGTGATTGATGCGGCGAAGCGCGCCGGGGTCAAATTGCTGGCCTATACCAGCGTTCTGCATGCCGATACTTCAGTATTGGGCCTCGCCAAAGAGCACCGTGAAACCGAAGATTACCTGCGCGCCAGTGGCGTGCCGTTCGCCTTGCTGCGCAATGGCTGGTACACCGAAAACTACACGGCAGGCATTCCGGGTGCACTGGCACATGGCGCAGTGATGGGCAGTGCAGATCAGGGCCATATCAGTTCTGCTTCGCGTCTGGACTACGCAGAAGCGGCCGCGGTCCTGCTGACCTCTGAACAGGAACAGGCCGGCAAGGTGTACGAACTGGCTGGCGACGAGCCTTACACTCTGGCGGAATTCGCGGCGCTGTTAACGACACAGAGCGGCAAGGCGCTGTCTTACGTCAACCTCCCGCAAGCCGAGTTCGAAGCCGCACTGATCGAGGCGGGTCTGCCTGATTTTGTTGCGCAGTTGCTGGCAGATTCCGATGCAGCCGCAGCCAAGGGTGCGTTGTTCGATGACAGTCGCCAGTTGAGCGAGCTGATCGGCCGCCCGACTACCCCGCTCTCTGCAACCATTGCCGAGGCACTGATAAGGCTGAAAACGGCAAACCCGATCGAATGATTTGCAGCCATGAAGGTCCCATTTATTACGAGGCATTAAGCCATCGCCTGATACCAAAGACCGGGAGTCTTCACATGAATCGCAAATCGTTGATCGCCTGCATGACCTTGCTTGGCTGTTTTTCCGCCGTCACTCTGCCCGCTCACGCCGCAGAGACGGCGGACCCGAAAGTCACCGAATCGAAGGACAACGTCCATGAACTGGAATTGGGCTCCCGCGTGCCGGAAAAATATCGCCGCAGCGATCTGGAAGTGAAGGACTGGAAGAGCAAAGGCCTGGAAGCGCCTGCCAAGGAAAGCGAATGGGTAAAAATCAACGATAAATACGTGCGATTCCAGAAAGTCAACGGCAACATCATGGATATCGTGCCGGTCAAGAAGTAAGCGCTACCCTCCTTGTTGCTCGCGCCCTGCGCGAGCAAGCTCAAGTGACGCAGGCTTGAAGGCGAGCATGCCAGCACAGACTCTGATTCGATATATACCCTCTGTCCAAACGCCTTCATCAATATGAGCAGCCTCATGAAACCCTTCTTTAATACGCGCTAATGCCCGGATCAAGGGAGTAACGGCGGCCTACAGTGTGCGAAATGAATTACCCGCAATCGGCTTTTGCCGGAGCGCCCTATGCTGTACATGACCAAAACCATTGCTTTTTTGTCCGCTTGGCTTACAAATGCATTGTCATCTGCATGTAATCATCACTGCCACCCTCTCTGTGAGTCCGCTCCATGTCCAGAACCCTCGCCATTGCCTTTGCCTGCCTGCTTTCATCAACTGCCCACGCGGCCTGCCCTGCTGCGAACCCGACGGATACCGCGCGCTGGATTTATGACAAGCACCAGGATTTCTACCTGAACGGCAAAGGTGGCGCTGACTATCTGTCCAAACCCCTGTTGAGCTTGCTCAAGAAGGACTGGGCGTGCCAGAACGGCGATCAGTGCGCAGTCAGTGCCAACCCGTGGACCGATGCGCAGGACGGTGACGTGCAGAAGCCCATCGACTGGAAGCTGGTGTCCAACTCCGATAAACAGGCTGTCGTCGAGATGACCTACAACCTGGGTTACAAGGATGCCCCTCAGCAGCCGGTCACCAGCCAGACCACTCGCCTGCTGCTGGCCAAAAACGCCAATGGCTGCTGGGTGCTGGACAACCTTCAGGGACCACAGGGCGTCGCGTTGATGCAGACGCTGGAAGAATTTCCCTACGAAGGTGATTGATCGGCCTTGAAACAGTCCGTCATTCTCGGTATCACAGGCACTTGAACCTTACGAGCGAGCATCATGAATACCTTTGAGCAATCGATTATTGAGGCTGCGCAGGCCGCCACGCCCAATAACACCGATGCCGAGCGCGAAGCTGCCAGAGTTGCCGCCACACAGGCCGTGGCCGAAATCATGTCCAGCCGCAGCGGACTCGACCGCACGCTGGCGTTGGCCGAGTTACTGGATTCTTACTCGGAACATGATGAGCAGGAGGACGATTAGGCGGGTCGACACAGCGCAAAACTTTATCGGCGTCTTTATTTACCTGCGGCATTAAAGAAAGCTAATCTAGCCGCCGATAACTCGATTGGGTGGACTCATGATAGCCACCCATTCATTTAGTGCGCTCGGATGCGACCTATAAGGGGAGCCATCCGTGCAAGTCGAACAGTTGAAAGACATCCAGGCCTACGTCAGGCGCACCGCCGACGACCTTGAGCGTGTCTCGGCCAACATGGCCGGGCACCTCCTGTACCTTGAACGCACCTCTCGCCCGCACGAAGCGCAAGAAGTCAGCGAGCGGATCATCGGTTTGCGTGCATCGGTAGACGGCCTTCGCGGCGTGTTCGGTAACTGACCTTCTAGTTGTCCCCGGCGTGCGACAACGGCCTGGCTACCTCTTCCAGAGATTTGCGCTCGGCAGCCGCACCCCATATCGACTGCACCAACGCCGCCAGCAACATCAAGCCCGCCCCGATCAGATAGCCGATCAGCACATTGCTGCGTTCACCCGTTTCGATCAGTTCACCGAACAGAGTCGGACCGATCATTCCGCCCAGTCCTGTGCCGAAGGCGTAGAACACCGCAATCGCCAACGCGCGGATTTCCAGCGGAAAGGTTTCGGCCACAGTCAGGTAGGCCGAGCTGGCCGCTGCCGAAGCAAAGAAGAAAATCACCATCCAGGCAATGGCTTGCTGCGTCACGTCCAGCAAACCTTGCTGGAACAGATAACCACTGATCGCCAACAGCACGCCAGACACGCCATAGGTCGTGCTGATCATCACCCGCCGCCCGATCACGTCGAACAGCCTTCCCAGCAGCAATGGACCGCAGAAGTTGCCCAGCGCCAATGGCAACACATACCAGCCAACGCGCTCGGCTGGCACGCCGTAGAAATCGGTCAGTACCAGCGCGTAGGTAAAAAAGATCGCATTGTAGAAAAACGCCTGCGCCGTCAACAGTGTGAGGCCTACCAGCGAACGCTGGCGAAACGTCACCAGCAACGTTCTGGCAACCTCACCCAACGGCGTATGGTCGCGCACATGCAGGCGTAACGGTTTGCCCTCTACTGGACGCAATACATGGCCTTGGCGGCGAAAATCCGCCTCTATCTGCTCGACGATCTTCGTGGCTTGCGCGGCCTGGCCGTGGATCAGCAACCAACGCGGGCTTTCCGGTAGCCACAGGCGCATCAAGAGCACCAGCAGGCCCAGTACCGCGCCGATTCCGAAACACAGCCGCCAACCCAGCTCGGCGCCGACCCATTGCGGGTCGAGCAATACAATCGAGCCAATCGCGCCGAGAGCAGCGCCCAGCCAGAACGTGCCGTTGATAGTCAGATCCACCCAGCCGCGGTAACGGGCCGGGGTGAACTCCTGAATGGTCGAATTGATTGCCGTGTACTCGCCTCCGATGCCCATACCGGTCAGAAAGCGGAACAGCATGAAGCTCCAGACACTGAATGAAAACGCGGTCGCGGCGGTCGCCCCGACGTAAAGCAGCAAGGTGATGAAGAACAGCTTGCGGCGTCCGAGGCGGTCTGCCAGCCAGCCAAACAACAACGCGCCCAGCACGGCCCCGGCGATATACGCAGCACCTGCCAGGCCAATGTCGCTGTTGGTCAGGTTGAGCGCCGGGCTGGCTTTCAAAGCGCCCGCCACCGAGCCTGCAAGGGTCACTTCCAGGCCGTCAAGCAGCCAGGTGACACCCAGCGCTACCACCAGCAGGGTATGGAACCGTCCCCAGGGCAGGCGGTCCAGACGTGCCGGCAAGTCGGTCTCGAACACTGCGCCCTTTTCACTCGTTGTGCTCATGACCGGCTACCTGACAGCTGACGTTGGTGTCAGGGTTGAGAGTCGCTTCCGACGACCAAGTTCAGCTGACCCAGAACCACAGCAGCGTCAGATTGGCCGCCGAGATCAAACCGAACAGTGCCCAGGCGGCAGTCTGGACCAACCGGCTGTTGACGAACGGCCCCATCAATTGCGGATCACTGGTGAAGCGAATCAGCGGCCAGAGCGCAAAAGGCAATTGCAGGCTCAATACGACCTGGCTGAGCACCAGCATCTTGCCCACCGAACTGTCGCCCAGCCAGACCACACCGATCAGCGCCGGAATCAGGGCCAGCACCCGGGTGATCAGGCGTCGTTGCCAGCAGGGAATTTTTGCCTGGAGGAAACCTTCGAGCACCACCTGCCCGGCGATGGTCCCGGTAAATGTCGAGCTCTGCCCCGCCGCCAGCAAGGCGATGCCGAACAGTACGCTGGCAATGGCACCGCCCACCAGCGGATCGAGCAGGTGATAGGCGTCCTGAATCTCGACCACTTCGGTATGCCCGGTCTTGTGAAACGCGGCAGCGGCAAGGATCAGAATCGCTGCATTGATCAGCAGCGCAAGGCTCAGCGAACCGATGGTGTCCAGTCGTGCGTAGCGAATGGCGCTGGCTTTGCTGGCCTGGTCCGAACCATTGACTCGGGTCTGCACCACCGACGAATGCAGATAGAGGTTATGCGGCATGACGGTGGCACCCAGAATACCGATGGCAATGTACAACGGCTCCTGGCTGCTCAGCACATCCCAACTCGGTTGCAGCCCCGCGACGACATCCGGCCAGAATGGCTTAATCAGAAACAACTCGACGGCGAAACAGCTGGCAATGGTTGCTATCAAGCCCAGCACGATAGCTTCCAGGCGCCGAAAATTGGCACCCTGCAAGGCCAGCACGATCAAGGTATCGAAGGCCGTCAGTGCCACACCGGTGGTGATGGAAACCCCCAGCAGAAGATGAAACGCCAATGCTGCCCCCAGCACCTCTGCCAGATCGGTGGCAATGATCGACAGCTCTGCAAGCAGCCACTGACCTTTGGCAACGTTACGGCTGTAGCGGGCGGCAGACAACTGTGCCAGATCGCGTCCGGTGGCAATGCCCAGACGTGAGCAGAGGTTTTGCAAGACCATTCCCGACAGGCTGGCCAACACCACCACAAACAACAGTGAGTAGCCGAAACGCGACCCGGCCTCAATAGCCGTCGCCCAGTTGCCAGGGTCCATGTAGCCAATGGAAACCAGCAGGCCAGGCCCCACGAACAGCATCATCTTGCGTAGCAAGGACGCATTCGGCGGAATGGTCACACTGTCGTTAGTCGCCGAGGGGCAGAAAGGAGCTGTTGCAGTGGTGGGCAGTTTGTACGTCACGGGAAACCGGCATGCAGAAGACGAAGACCGTCATCCTAAGGTTTTGCGACACATGTTGATACATCCTTGCTGGGTTCGTGCTCCCTGTTTCGCACACGTGCAACCACTCGCAGCTCACGCTGCTTTGTAGGTCACTGACCATATAAATGGCGTAAAGGCATAGCCACACGGGATAAACCCTCAAAAACCCTTCCAGCTAAACAATTATTCATCTTTTAAATAGAATTTTCTGCATTAAAAGGCCAATGATTACAAATTGTAAAGAGTACCATTCAAGGCTTACAAGAACTCAGGATGGCCATCGATGAACTCATCACCTCAGTCAGGAGCACCCGCGTCCCATCAGCTGCGGGCAGCGTATATTTCGGCGCGTATTGATCGACTACCTGCGGTTGCCACTATCTGGAAACTGGTCGCCCTGCTGTCCATCGCCGGTTTTTTCGAGCTTTACGACCTGTTCCAGACGGCTTACATCAGCCCCGGCCTGATCCGCGACGGAATCTTTGCCACCGGCAGTCAGGGTCTGTTCGGCTTTTCCGATCAGGCGGCTTTCGCCTCGGCAACCTTTCTCGGCCTGTTTTTCGGTGCCAGCCTGATCAGTCCGATTGCTGATCGCTACGGTCGCCGCGCAATCTTTACCTTCGCCCTGATCTGGTACACCGTTGCCACAGTAATCATGGGCTTGCAGAGCTCTGCTCTCGGCGTCATAGGCATGCGCTTTGTGGTAGGTATCGGCCTGGGCGTCGAGCTGGTCACCATCGACACCTACCTGTCGGAGCTGGTGCCCAAACGCATACGCAGTTCGGCATTTGCCTTTGCTTTTTTCATCCAGTTTCTATCAGTCCCCAGCGTAGCGCTGATGTCGTGGTGGCTGGTGCCACAGGCTCCCTTCGGTTTTTCCGGCTGGCGCTGGGTGGTGATCGGCAGCGCCGTGTTTGCGCTGTTTGTCTGGTGGCTGCGTTCCGCGTTGCCGGAATCACCGCGCTGGCTGGCACAGCAGGGCCGCTTCGACGAAGCCGAACACATCATGGACGGAATTGAAGCACGCTGTATCAAAGACCAGGGCAAGCCGCTGGATGAACCTGAGCCGGAGAAGGTTGCACTGTCGGGCATCGGCCGCTTTGCCGATATGTGGCAACCACCTTATCGCCGCCGTGCATTGATGCTGATCTTATTTCACGTCTTTCAGGCGATTGGCTTTTTCGGCTTCGGCAACTGGCTGCCCGCCCTGCTCTCCGGCCAGGGCCTGAGCGTCACGCACAGCCTGGGCTACGCGTTTGTAATCACACTGGCGTACCCGCTCGGCCCATTGTTATTCGTGAAGTTTGCCAACCGGTTCGAGAACAAATGGCAAATCGTCGGCTCGGCGTTGGGCGCGATGATCTTTGGCAGTCTGTTTGCCTTCCAGACCAGCGCAGCAGGCCTGATTTTCTGCGGCATCATGATCACATTCTGCAATGCGTGGCTTAGCTTCAGTTACCACTCCTATCAGGGCGAGTTGTTCCCAACCAATATCCGCGCTCGCGCCGTAGGCTTCTGTTACTCATTCAGCCGCCTTTCAACGGTGTTCAGCAGCCTGCTGATCGGGATTTTTCTCGATCACTTCGGCACGCCGGGCGTGCTGGCGTTCATCGTTGGCAGCATGTTGATTGTGATCGTCACCATTGGCCGGTTCGGACCGCGCACGCGTAACCTGGCGCTGGAGCAGATCGCACACCGTTGAAGGCACGCGAGTGGAGTGTGCTCAGGCCTGAGCCCACTCCACATTGGTCACACCAAAATGTTCTGCGTAGGGTTTGGACACTTTGGCAACTTTCTCCAATCGGTACTTGGGTATACGCGCAAGGCCAGCGTCGACACTTGCGTAATGCCAGGCTTCAGCGTTGTCCATGTTCTCGGTGCGTATATAAAAACTCTTGAACGAACCATTCAACAGATAATCAATGCGGTAGTGCTTTGGAAGTGCCATTGAAAGCCTGATCCTTTTTCAGCAGTGGCTTGAAGTATAGGTGACTCCATTCACTGCACAGAAATTCATTCTTTTTTACTGCCGGCGACCAACGAACACGGTGAGCCAACGGTATCAACGAATCCCCAGCCGCCTGGCGAGTCGATTGAGATTAGCCCTGTCCACCGACAACTCGCGCGCCACTCGGGCCCATCGGCCTTGATGGCGCTCAAGCGAATCAACAATCAAGGCACGCTGAAAAGCATCTACCGACGCCTTGAGCCCTGCCCCCTGTTCGGCTTCTGCAGGGGCTATCCCGGTCGTGAATTGCACTGTCGTCGCTGCCGGGCCGTCGAGCCCCAGTGCTGCGCCTTCGACGGTGAGGATGCGTGGTTTTTGCGGACTGGCAGACAGCGCCTTGAGCACCGCCCGGCTGATCAGGTGTTCCAGTTCACGAACGTTGCCCGGCCAGTGGTGGGCGAGCAGCAGTCGTTGCGCTTCAGCGTTCAGGCGCAATCCGCGCAGCCCCATACGAACGCGGTTCTGCTCGAGAAAGTACCCGGCCAGCAGCAACACATCGCGCCCGCGCTCGCGCAAGGCGGGTACGTGCAGCGGGTAAACGCTCAACCGATGATAGAGATCCGCACGAAACCGGCCAGACCGCACTTCCTCGGCCAGGTCACGATTGGTGGCTGCGATGATGCGCACATCCACATGATGCTCCTGATCCGAGCCGACTCGTTGCAACTGGCCGCTTTGCAGCACTCGCAACAGCTTGGACTGCACCGGCAATGGCAGTTCACCCACCTCATCAAGGAACAGCGTGCCGCCATGCGCCAGTTCGAACTTGCCGCTACGCCCGTTGACCGCTCCGGAAAAGGCGCCTTTGACATGCCCGAACAACTCGCTCTCGACCAGCATTTCAGGCAGCGCCGCACAGTTGATGCTGATCAGCGGCTTGTGCGCCCGTGGCGAATGCAGATGGATCGACTCGGCCACCAGTTCCTTGCCGACGCCGGTTTCGCCATTGATCAATACCGTCAGCGGACTGTTGCCGACCAATAAAATCTCCTGCTGCATACACTGATGCACGGTGCTCTGACCGATCAGCTCGCGCGGTGCCTGCCCGCCTGCAGCCCGCTTGTAGACCTCCGCCAGCTGTCGCTGATCTTCAACGTTTCGCGCCAGCTGATTGATGCGCTCGCCCGCCATGACCGTAGCCGACGCAAGGCTGGCGAAGGCCTGGAGATTATCCGCGTCGACACTGCCGAAGCGCGCAGGGTCCAGCGAATCCAGGGTGATCAGTCCCCATGACCGACCCTGAACAGACAGGACGCAGCCCACACAATCATGCACTTCCAGCGCGCCGTGACCGTCGACCAGACCGTCGTAGGGGTCAGGCAGGTCGCAATCGGCAGAAAACCTCACTGGCCCGTCGCTGGCGAGCAGCGCCTTGAAGCGCGGATGCTCGCTGACCCGAAAGCGACGCCCGAGCGTATCCAGACTGAGCCCGTCGACCGCCAGCGGAACCAGCACATCACCATCAAGCCTGAGCAGTGCCGCAGCGTCACAGGGCAACCAGTGGCGCAGCGAGCGCAGCAGGCGTCGATAACGCTCTTCGTCCGGCAATTCTCTGGACAGATCGGCCACCAACGGTATCAGCTCACGCAACAGGAGATGGGTCATCAAGACTCCGGCAGACGGTCAGAAAAACGTCATTATGACTCGCCAGGTCGAAGGATTGTCGGGGATCGTTTTATCGTGCGCTCACTTACAGAAGCACCTGTCCCGGTATTCCCGTGAGGCCTGATTGCAAGGCAGATGACCCGAGCATGGACGAACGCCTCGACGTTCATCCATGACCCACTCATACAGCCCTTCAAGGCTGCCAGAGCGCCTGCCCGCCACCCAGTTTGCGGTCCAGAAAACTGGCAGCACTGATCAGCGCAAGGTGACTCAATGCCTGCGGAGTGTTGCCGAGATGGCGCGCATGCCCATCGAACTCCTCGGCATATAAACCCAGCGGATTGGCGTAACGCAGCAATTGTTCGAACTCCAGATGTGCCTGCTCGACCCGACCGGCACGGGCCAGGCATTCGACGTACCAGAACGAACAGGCCACGAACGCGCCCTCTTCACCCGCCAGACCGTCATCGTGATCATCATCGTTGCGATATCGGAACACCATTCCGTCTCGCACCAGCGCGGCCTCGATGGCGTCCAGCGTTGCCAGCCACTTGGGGTCATTGGCGCCGACAAAACGCACCAATGGCATCAGCAACATCGAAGCGTCCAGATTGCGACTGCCCTTGTGCTGTACAAAATGGCCCAATTCCTCGTTCCAGAAGTTCTTCCAGATATCGTTGTGGATCTCTTCACGCACTTTGGTCCAGCGCTCGAACGGCCCTGACAGTGAACGCTTGAACGCCAGGCGCAGCGCCCGATCAAGCGCCACCCAGCACATCAATCGCGAATGCAGAAAATGCTGATCGCCGCCGCGCATTTCCCAGATGCCGACATCGCGATCGCTCCAGTGCTCACATACGTAATCGACCTGACGCACGACATGTTGCCAGCCATCATGAGAGATAGCGTCACCGTACTTGTTGGCCAGGTACACGGCGTCCATCAGTTCGCCGTAGATATCCAGCTGAACCTGCTTGTAGGCCTCATTGCCGATGCGGACCGGCTGCGCCCCGCCATAACCGGACAAATGATCGAGGTTGTCTTCGGGCAATTCTGCGTGCCCATCAAGGGCATAGAGAATGCCGAGTTTCTCGGTCTGCTCACAGCAGTCGTCCAGTCGCCCGCGTACCCACCCCATGAACGCATTCGCCTCATCGGCGTAACCCAGGCGCATGAAGGCATACACGGTGAATGAAGCGTCGCGGATCCAGGTGTAGCGGTAGTCCCAGTTACGCTCGCCGCCTTCGGTTTCCGGAAGACCGAACGTCGCGGCTGCGACAATGCCACCGTGCTTGCGCGAGGTCAGCAGTTTGAGTGCCAGCGCCGAGCGCGTGACCATTTCACGCCAGCGACCCTTGTACTGCGACTGCCCGGCCCAGCGCCGCCAGAATTTGAGAGTGTCATCGAAATAGCGTGAGCACTTGCCCGCAGCCACATTCGGGTCGTCGATTCCGCCAAGGATGAACTCGATGGTCTGGCCTTTTTGCATGTGAAACTCAGCCACTGCATCCTGCTGCACAAGGTGCAGCGGCGTCGCAGCCGACAAACGCATGCCCGGCTGTCCATCGGCCTCGAAACAGATATCCTGACCGTCCATACGCGCGGTGGTTTCGGCACGGCTGTAGTCCATGCGCACCCGGCAACGCATGCGAATCGTGGCTTCGCCAAAGCGCACCTGGACCCGGCGCACGATGCGCGGCAGATCAGCCTGATCTTCGCCAATCGGCATCAGGTCGGTGACTTCCACCACCGCGTCCTCGGAAATCCAGCGGGTTTGCAGGACGTTGGTGTCCGGCAGGTAGATCTGCAGCCTTCGGGCGTCAGGCAGATCGGGAGCCAACTGAAAGATCCCGGCATCGGGGGTGTCCAGCAGCGCGGTAAAAATCGACGGACTGTCGAAATCGGGCCAGCAGCAGAAATCGATACTGCCTGTGTCGGCGATCAGGGCGGCACTTCGCATGTCACCAATGATGCCGTGGTTCTCGATACGGTTTTGCGCTTCTTCGGGAAAGTCAGCCATTGCCACGGAACTCCGGATAAAGGGTCATGCCGCCGTCAATGAACAGCGTGGTGCCATGCACATAATCCGAAGCGTCTGAGGCCAGCCAGAGCACCGCATTGGCGACGTCTTCCGGCTCACCGATACGGCCATAAGGGATCAGCTTGAGCATTTCCTTCTCGGCATCGCCCTTGCGCGCATCGGCATTGATCGGCGTGCGAATGGCACCCGGTGCAACGCTGTTGACGCGAATCTTCAGCTCGCCGACTTCCTGGGCAATACTGCGCATCAACAGATCGACACCGCCTTTGGACGCGGCGTAATTGACGTGCCCGGCCCACGGGATCAACTGGTGTACCGAGCTCATATGGATAATCTTGCCCATCGCCCGCGATACACCGGGGCGCATGCCCTGCTTGATGAACTGGCGCAAAGCGGCACGGGCGCAGAGAAACTGCCCGGTCAGATTGACATTGATGACTGTGTTCCAGTCTTCCAGACTCATGTCGACAATGGCCGCGTCTTTCTGCAGCCCGGAGTTGGCGACCAGAATGTCCAGTGCGCCGAAGTGCTCGATCGTTTGTGCAAACAGCCGCTCGACGTCCTCTTCGCTGGACACATCGGCACCTACAGCCAGCGCCTGACCGCCAGCAGCGCGAATGTCCTCGGCCAGCTTTTCGGCAGGTTCAGCCTTGGAGTTGTAGTTGATCACCACTGCGGCACCGGCATCTGCCAGCGCTCGCGCAGCACCTGCGCCCAGACCGGAACTGGCTCCGGTGACGATTGCGACTTGTTGCTTGAGTGAGATGTGCATCGATTTCAGCCTCGGAGTAAGCGTACTAGTGCTGACTGACGAGGCTGAAAGTAAGTTCAGTTCGGCTTAGGGGGCCGGGTTGGGTTGCGCGGTGTGGATGGCCTCGATGCCGGTAATGACCTCATCGGACAGCGTGACGTCGATGCTCTCCAGATTGATCTTCAGTTGATCGAGTTTCGTCGCACCGATGATGTTGCTGGTCACGAACGGACGGCTGGTCACGTAGGCCAGCGCCATCTGCGAAGGGTCCAGGCCGTGTTCGCGGGCCAATGCGACGTACTTGGCAGTAGCACTGACGGCCTGCGGATTGTTGTAGCGCTGGAAACGTTCGAACAGGGTCAGGCGGCCATCGGCCGGACGTGCGCCGTCCAGATACTTGCCGGCCAGTACACCGAACGCCAGTGGCGAATAGGCCAGCAGGCCGATCTGTTCGCGAATAGCAATTTCCGCCAGACCGACTTCAAACGTACGGTTAAGCAGGTTGTAGGGGTTCTGGATCGAGACAGCACGCGGCAGTTCAAGGGTTTCGGCCAGGTGCAGAAAACGCTGGGTGCCCCATGGAGTCTCGTTGGACAGGCCGAAGTGGCGAATTTTGCCGTCCTTGACCAGATCAGCCAGTACCGACAGGGTCTCCTGGATCTCTACCGCCTGGTCATCCGGGTCATGGGTATAGCCCAGCACGCCGAAGAAGTTGGTCTTGCGATCCGGCCAGTGCAACTGGTACAGGTCCAGATAATCGGTGTTCAGGCGCTTGAGGCTGGCGTCCAGCGCAGCGGTGATGTTCTTGCGGTCCAGGCGCGGGTTGCCATCGCGAATGTGCTCCATGCGCCCCGGGCCTGCAACCTTGCTGGCCAGCACCCAGTCACTGCGGTCGCCGTACTTCTTGAAGTATTCGCCAATGATGCTTTCAGTCTTGGTGTAGGTCTCGCCACGCGGCGGCACCGGGTACATTTCTGCGGTGTCGAGAAAGTTGACCTTGGCATCCTTGGCCATACGAATCTGTTCGAATGCTTCATCCTGGGTGTTCTGCTCGCCCCAGGTCATGGTGCCCAGACAGATCGCGCTGACCGACAGGTCGGTTTTGCCCAATTTACGAAATTGCATCGATGTCTCCGTTTGATTCAAAAAAATAACGGCGTGAAAAACAGGGCTCCCATAAAACGCCGACTGGGCACTCACTGCAACACTTTTTATCTAGCGATAACCTTGCGCCTGCAGATCGAACAGCGTGGCGTAGCGCCCTGCGGCAGCGATCAGGTTGTCATGGTCACCGCGTTCAAGTACCCGCCCATGCTCCAGCACGACAATATGCTCGGCATTGCGTACGCTGGAAAAACGGTGAGAAATCAGCAGTGTCATACGCCCCTTGGCGTACTCGCGAAAATGCTCGAACACGGCAGCTTCCGCCCCGGCATCCAGCGCGGCGGTCGGTTCGTCGAGGATCAGAATATCGGCGTCGCGGCGCATATAGGCACGTGACAGCGCGATTTTCTGCCACTGGCCGCCAGACAACTCCTGACCACCCGCGAACCAGCGACCCAATTGTGTGGCATAGCCTTTGTCGAGCTGTTCGATGAACTGCGCCGCCATGCCTTGCGCAGCAGCTTCGCGCCAGCGGGTTTCGTCGTGGAAGGCGTGTGTATCGCCCACCCCGAGGTTTTCACCGACCAGAAACTGATAGCGAATGAAGTCCTGAAAAATCACGCCGATGCGTGAGCGCAAGGCGTCTTCGTCCCATTCCTGCAGATCGCTGCCATCCAACAGAATACGACCTTGATCAGGCTGATAAAGGCGCGTCAGCAACTTGATCAGAGTGGTCTTCCCCGAGCCGTTCTCGCCCACCAGCGCCACGCTGCGGCCCGGTGCCAGATGCAGATCGATGTTTTCCAGTGCCGGGTGGCTGGTGCCCGGATAAGTGAAGCTCACGTTCTCGACACGCAGACCATCGCCGGGCAGCGTGCCCTGAGTCAGACTGCCGGCAGACGGTGCGACTGGCTGGCCCAGGTAAATGTACAGATCGGCTAGGTACAGCCCGTCTTCATACAAACCACTGATTGCACTGAGGCTGCTGCTGACCGCAGCCTGCCCCTGCTTGAAAAGCACCAGGTACATGGTCATCTGTCCCAGGGTGATCCGCCCGTGCACTGCGTCCACCACCACCCAGGCGTACGCCAGATAAAACGCAGCCGTGCCCAGCAGCCCCAACAAAAAACCCCATCCGTCACGGCGCACCGTCAAACGACGGTCCTCGGCGTACAGACGCTCGAAGGTTTCGCGGTAACGCTGAAGCAGCAGAGGTGCGAAGCCGAACAGCTTGACCTCCTTGATATAGCCCTCGTGGGAAAGCAGCGTTTCGATGTAGTTCTGTCGACGGGTTTCCGGGGCACGCCGGGTAAAAAGGCGGAATGCGTCGCCGGAAAAGTGCGCTTCCGCAAAGAACACCGGCAGCGCACCCAACACCAGAATCAACAACGCCCAGGGCGAGAAATGCACCAGCAACACCGCGAAACTGATCAGCGAAATCAGGTTTTGCAACAGCCCCAGTGATTTGGTCACCAGGGCCAACGGCCGCGTCGAGGCCTCACGCCGGACCCGTACCAGCTTGTCGTAAAACTCCGAGTCCTCGAACTGCGACAGTGACAAGGTCTGGGCCTTCTCCAGAATCAGCGTATTGACCTTTTGCCCCAGCAGTACCCGCAGCAGCGCCTGCTGCACCGACAGCCCGCGTTGCGCCCCCGCCAGCAGCGCCAGTACGCCTGCCTCCAGCAGCACATAGCGCAACACTGGCCAAAGCGGAGCTTCGCCTGCGCTGGCATGCAATTGCATGGCGCTGACCACGGCATCGACAATCCGCTGCCCCAGCCAGGCCGCCAGCGCGGGCAGCAAGCCTGCGACCAGTGTGGCAATGATCAAACCGACGGAAAGCGCTCGGGAAGTGGTCCAGACCAGGTGCATGGCCCGCAAGGCCTGTTGCATGAACGACGTGAAACGTTTGAAAACCGGCATACGCTAAAAACTCTTGAGACAGGTCGAACCCCCTTGTCGGACGGCCATCATACGACCACAGGTTCGTTAAAAAACAGGACGCTGATCATGAACGATGCTTACAACCTGCAACGCTTTGTCGATGCCCAGCAGCCGGTTTACCCGCAGGTGCTGATGGAACTTGAAGCCGGGCAAAAACGCAGCCACTGGATGTGGTTTGTGTTCCCGCAGGTCCGGGGATTGGGGCGCAGCGACATGGCACGGCACTACGCAATCACTGATCTCGACGAAGCTCGGGCTTACCCGCAACACCCCGTGCTGGGCCCGCGTATGGAGCGTTGTGCCAGCATCATCGCGACTCACACAGAACGCTCGGCGAGACAGATATTCGACTCGCCGGATGACATGAAACTGCATTCGAGTATGACCCTGTTTGCCATCGCCGCACCTGAACGGCAGGTGTTTCAAAAGGTGCTGGATACGTTTTTCGGGGGCGAGCGGGACGCAATGACGGTGAATTTCCTGTCACGATGATTCAACTTCACTTGGGCGCACGCTGCACGCAACGCTCGCGCCGGTCGTCTACGCGTTCGGCGAACCAGGCAGTCGTGAGGTTACGGGTGATTTTCGGGCTTTTCAGCGTGATGCCGGGCAGGATCGCTCTTGGCAGAGGCTTTCCCGCCGCCTTGTCCGCCAATGCGAACACCTTGCTGTACAGATCGGTTTCTTCGAACTCCAGGGTATCGCCCTGCTTGAGCTGGTTCCATATCTGCGACTTGTTCATGCCCAATCGATCACCCAGCGTGCGCACGGCCAGCTCGGTGGAGCCTGGCGAAGTGGAGTCAAAGCGGATCAGATCGCCGTCAAGCGCCAGCTCGATGCCGTTAGCACGACTCACTGCGTTCTGAAAGGCTGCATTTCGGCTCGCGTACCAGCCGGCATTGAAGTCGGCAAAGCGGTACAGCGACTCGGTGTAGTGCACCGGATAACCCAGCAGATGAGCAATACCGAAATACATACCGCCACGGCGGGTAAAGACTTCGCGTCTGATCGAGCCATCGACCGTGTAGGGATAATCCTCGGCGTGCTTCTCGGCAAAGGCGATGCTGACCTGCATAGGCCCGCCGGTCTTGACCGGGTTGAAGTTGCCGAACAGTGTCTGACCCAACGGCACCATGCCGATGAAATCATCGAAGATCGCGCTCAGGTCTTTCTCGGTGCGAGCCGCATCCAGCCGCTTGCCATAGGTTTTGCCGTCCGGTGAGCGCACGCGCAAGGCGGTGGCTATCAGCGCGCCGGGGATATGCAGGCGCGCAGCACGGCGATTGATTTCGGCGCGGGCAATCCGGCCCATGTCCGGCACCGCAGGGTCCACCTGAAAGGTAGACTCCTGTTCGGTCACGGCCAATACCGAGCACAGGTTTTCGGTGGTCATGGGGATTTTCTGCGCGGCAAAGGCGGCATGTATATCCGTTGCCCAGGCCTGCCGATCCGAGACAGCGGCAGGCATCAGCCGCACGATCTGCGCGCGCGCCTGTTCCGGGCTCAGTTCGGGTTCCTGGACACTCTGGCTGCCACAGCCTGCCAGCACCAACAGCCCGATGCTCAGGACGAGCAATTTGCCTAGCCTTCGATTCAATCCATGACTCCTGCCGGATTCGCACTTCAAAGCGCCGTTAAAGCACCGTTCATTTCCAAAAGGCTTTAAAAAACCGACCAGTCGATCCTTGCGCTGAGTTTTTCCAGCGCAGCCATACCGACAAGGGAATTGCCTGCTGCGTTCAACTCCGGGGACCACACACAGACCGAAGCGCGCTCCGGCACAATCGCAACGATACCACCGCCTACGCCGCTCTTGCCCGGCAGGCCGACGCGATAGGCAAAGTTACCGGCCTCGTCGTAAAGACCGCTGGTGGCCATGATCGAGTTGACCTGAGTCGCCTGGCGTGCGGTAAGTACCTGCTCGCCACTGTGAGTACAGACCCCCTGATTGGCCAGAAAACCGAACGCTTTCGCCAGATCAATGCAGTTCATGCTCAGCGCACAGTGGTGGAAATAGCTGCGCAGCACGTCTTCTACATCGCCATGGAAGTTATCGAAGGATTTCATCAGATAGGCTGCCGCGGCATTGCGCGAACGGTGCTGGTATTCGGATTCGGCGACTTTGGAATCGGAGGTGATCGCCCGGTTGCCGCACAAGCGCCGGACGAAGTCACGCATGGACAGCGACGGAGCTGCAAAGCGTGCCTGATTGATGTCACAGATCACCAGCGCGCCGGCGTTGATGAACGGATTACGCGGTCTGCCCCGTTCGAACTCCAGCTGCACCAGCGAGTTGAACGGCTGCCCGGAGGGCTCATGCCCCAGACGCTGCCAGATATCTTCGCCGGAGTGGCCGATAGCCTGCACCAGGCTGAACACCTTGGAAATACTCTGTATCGAAAACAGTGTTTCGGCATCGCCGGCGCTGAATACCTGGCCATCGTTGCCATACACTGCAATGCCCAGTTGATCAGGCCGGACCCCGCCCAGCGCGGGAATGTAGTCGGCCACTTTGCCCTGACCAAGCAAGGGTCTTACTTCATCGAGGATTTCGTTCAGCAGGTCTTGCATAGGTGCGCCCCTTGTTTTGGCTGCGCACACTACACCAACCCCAAGCGCCTCGCATCACTGTGTTGCAGACTCAGGTCCTGTAGTCGGTGCCGCTGCGCTCCAGCTCGCGGATCAGCGCATTCCAGTGCCGTGCGACGCCCGGACCATGGCCATCCTTGATGGCCTTGGCCTGCTCCTCCACTTTGGCAATGACCTCCTGTGGCGGAAACACCAGCTCGGCGTTGCCGGCAGACTGCGCCGCAATCTGAATATTGCAGGCGTACTCAAGGGCATGCAGTTGCTGGAACGCATGCTCTACACTCACCCCGCCGGTCAATAGTCCATGGTTGCGCAGGATCATCACGCTCTTGTCGCCCAGATCGGCGACCAGCCGTTCACGCTCACTGAGGTCCAGCGCAATGCCTTCGTAACCGTGATAGGCCACACGCCCGGAGAAGGCAATGGAGTGCTGGGAAATCGGTAACAGCCCGTCTTTTTGCGCTGACACGGCGATGCCGTCACGCGTGTGGGTATGCAACACCGCCTGCAGGTCGTGGCGCGCAGCATGAATGGCACTGTGAATCACGTACCCGGCGTAGTTGATACCCAGCCCGGTCGGGTCATCGACAATCGTGCCGTCAATGTCGACCTTGACCAGGTTGGACGCGGTGATTTCATCGAACAGCAGACCGAACGCGTTGATCAGAAAGTGCTCGTCCGGCCCCGGCACTCGCGCCGAGAAGTGCGTATAGATGTGGTCGGTCCAGCGCTTGAGCGCGGCCAGACGGTAGGCGGCCGCCAGTTTGACCCGGACCTCCCATTCCTCCGGCGAAACCCTGTCGCGCACACTGCCGGTACTCGACGGCGTCGTACCTGACTGGAGTGGCAAAGTGCTGACGTTGCTCATGGTATTGCTCCTGAATGACTGCGAACTGATCAGTAAGACTAGGCGCATAACAATTCAATTAAAAATCACATTTACTTATAAGCTAATTATAAAAATAAGGAATATTAGGAGCAGTCAGCGTGCTCGCCTCGCAGGGCAACAGGCAATCTATCCATATTCATTAAGGTTATTTAAATAAATTTTTATATAGCGATATGCTCCAGCGCATCTCAAATGTCTTGTTGGAGCACTGCATGTCCGGATCCACAACCGTTCTGCGCCGTATCAGCCGTCTGACCGCGGCCCTAGGACTTGGCGCTGCGCTGTTGAGCGCCAGCCTGGTCACACCGGCCACCGCGCAGGCTGAAGGTGAAATTCGCATCGCCGAGCAGTTCGGCATTGTCTACCTACTGCTCAATGTGGTCCGCGATCAACAACTGATCGAGAAACACGGCAGGCAAGACGGTGTGGAGATCAAGGTGGACTGGACGCAGTTATCCGGTGGCTCGGCGGTCAACGATGCGCTGCTGTCAGGCTCCATCGATATCGCCGGTGCCGGAGTTGGCCCGTTGCTGACTATCTGGGACCGTACCAAGGGCAGGCAGAACGTCAAGGCGGTCGCATCGCTGGGTAACTTCCCGTATTACCTGGTGAGCAATAATCCCGACGTCAAAACCATCGCCGACTTTACCGAAAAGGATCGCATCGCGGTGCCAGCAGTCAGTGTTTCGGTGCAGTCACGCTACCTGCAGTTCGCCGCCGCCAGACTCTGGGGCGACAAGGAATATGCCCGGCTGGACAAATACACCCTGAGCCTGCCACATCCAGACGCTGCAGCCAGTCTGATCGCTGGCGGAACCGAGTTGACCGGGCATTTTTCCAACCCGCCCTATCAGGATCAGGAACTGAAAAACCCCAACGTGCATGTGGTGCTCAATACCTATGATCTGCTCGGGCCTAACTCGCCTACCGTGCTGTTTGCCACCGAGAAATTCCGCGAGGAAAACCCGAAAACCTACAAAGCGTTCATCGAAGCGCTGGCCGAGGCAGAAGCGTTCGTCAGCAAAGACATCGGTGCCGCAGCGGATACCTACCTGCGCGTCACAAAGGCGAAGATCGACCGTGCCGAACTGCTGAAGATCATTGATCAGCCAGAGTTCCAGTTCACCATTACCCCGAAAAACACCTACCCGCTGGCCGAGTTCCTGTATCGCGTCGGCGCGATCAAGAACAAGCCAGCGTCGTGGAAGGATTACTTCTTTCAGGATGCCACCCCGTTGCAGGGCAGTTGAGTTCTCGCACTGATCCTTATACGCAACAGTCGCTCACACGCTTTGTGCTCAGCGTTATACACAAGTCCGCTCTTGATTCTGGCCGAAGGCCGTGGGAGCGAACCGGGCGACGCTTCGCTTGTTCGCGAAAGGGCCGGTATAGTTGCCGAAAATGCATCGTCTAAAACACCGTCTTCGCGAACAAGTTCGCTCCCACGCCCCCGGGCAGAAGCCCGTCATTCAGACTTGTGTATCACGCGAAGCATTGGGACAACAATCAGCAACAAATCAAATTACCAGTTGTATGTCACCTTGCCGTAGTAAAACGCCCCGCTATACCCGTAAGGCGAAAACGTGCTGTAGGCCAGGTTGCCGCCGCTGGACGAAAAGTCGTTGAGCTTCTCGGGGTACTTGTCGGTGACGTTGTCGCCGCCCAGGGTAAAGACCCAGCTCTTGAGTTTATAGTCCACCGCCAGGTCCAGCAGCCAGGCTGCGCTGAAGGTCTGGTCGTTGACCTTGTCGGCCTGATAGCTGGTGAACTCGCCGTAGCGAACCAGATTGGAATGCAGCGCCCAGTTACCAAACGTCAGATCATTGCCCAGCGTCAGTTTGTGCTGAGGTGTCGTGTCACCCAGCAATCCGATGCGTTCCCTGCGGTCTACCCGAACCAGGTTCACGCCCAACTGATCGAGAATTGCCGGGTTGGCTTTCACGTCGGTGACTTTGGTGTGGTTGTAGTTGTAACCCAGCGTGCTGTTCCAGCGCACCCCGTTATCGAACTGGTAGCGATAATTGGCCACCAGGTCGACGCCGTCGGTGCTGGTGTCGGTAGCGTTGGTGAAGTAACGCGCGCTGGTGTAATTGATGTCACCCACACCATTGCTGCGCAGATAGTTGATGGCCGTGTTGTTGAGCACCAGGTTGGAAGACAGCGAGATACGGTCCTGAATGTCGATATGGTAAACGTCGGCAGTTACGGTCAGGCTGTCCAGCGGCTGGAGCACCAGGCCCAGGCTGTAGTTGCGGGACTTCTCCGGCTTCAGATCTTCAGCCCCCAACAGTTGTGCAACGTTACTGCCGGCCGGGAACGTGCCCTCCTCCTGGATCGTATTGCCAATCAGCTGCGACGACGTAGACGTAAAGTTCTGCTGGGCCAGTGAAGGTGCGCGGAAGCCCGTCGACACGCTGCCTCGCAAAGCGACCTGAGGAGTGAAGTCGTAACGCGCCGAAAACGAACCACTGACATTGGAGCCGAAATCACTGTAGTCCTCGTGCCGAACGGCCGCCGATACACCGAGTTTCTCGGTCAGATTGGTCTCCACATCCAGATACTGGGCAACGTTGTGTCGCGAGTAGCTGCCAGCATCGGCGGCGCGGAAGCCGCCGAGTCCGGAACTGCCGGTCTGGAAATACGACTCCGCCTGCCCTGCTTCGATCTGATAGCCCTGACGCAGGTATTCGGCCCCAAACGCGACCGACACTGGATAAGGCAGCCACGCTGCGCTGAATTCCCGCGACAGGTCGAGGCTCAGTTGCTTCTGGTCGTTGGTCAGCGTGCCGTTATAGAACGAACGCGGTGTGTTCAGGCCCAGTGACGTATTGATGGTCCTGGTGCGCAGTTCATAGGTATTTTTCCCGTAGTTGGCGGACAGGTCGTAGTGCCAGTCATCCGCGAGCTCGCCGCGCAGTCCGGCAACCAGCGAAGTGTCTTCAAGCGTGCCATTGATCAGCGGCAGATAGCCGTTGGGATAAATCGCAGCGATGTTGTTGGACGCGTTGCTCGGTCGATAGAACGCAGCGGTTTCGCCACGACGTTTACTGTAACCACCGAAGCTGTAGAACTCCGCCGCATCATTGAAGCTGTATTCGGCGTTGTACTGCAGCTTGCCCTCATGAGTTTGCGGCTCGCCCTGGCGGAATACCTGCTGACCATAAGTAGTGGAGCCCACACTGGAGGCGCGAAGGTCATCGCCGGCGCGGTTGGTGTAGTCGTTGTCGGCACCTTCACCCGAGAGGTTGAAAGTACCGTTGTCGCCTAGCGCAAAACCGGTATTGCCGGATACCTGACGCTGAATCCCGTCGCCTTTCTTGTACTGGCCGTATTGGCTGGAAATCGAGCCGCCATGGTCGGCGCTCTTGAGGATGATGTTGATCACCCCGGCAATCGCATCGGAGCCGTAACGCGCCGACGCACCGTCGCGCAGCACTTCAATATGGTCGATGGCCGACAGCGGGATGGCGTTCAGGTCGGCAGGTGCCGAGCCACGGCCTACCGCTCCACCCAGGTTGACGAAGGCTGACGTGTGGCGGCGTTTGCCGTTCACCAGCACCAGCACCTGATCCGGCGACAGGCCGCGCAGTTGCGCCGGACGCGTCAGCTCTGCACCGTCCACCAGGCTGGGCCGTGGAAAATTGATCGACGGGATCAAGCGCGCCAGCACCGTGCCCAACTCGCTGGAGCCGGAACTGCGCAGGCTGTCACCGGAAATCACATCAATCGGCGAGAGCGAGGCGCTGGCGGTGCGCTCTTGTGCCCGGGTGCCGGTAACGATCACCGTACCCAGGGTGGATGCGCCCTGATTGTTTTGTTCATCCGTGACTTCTGCAGCATAAGCGCTTGCACTGATCCCGGCGACGCTCAGCAAATTGGCTGAAAAAACCGCCGTGGCCACTACACTTCGTTTGAAATTCCCCATACCACTACCCCTTGAAAATCCTTGATCCAGAAACTGTGTTCTGGTTACAACGAGCGATCCGTGCGGTGGACGGTGGCGATCATTACGGTGTCTGATTGGTATTCCGGTAGCCCGATGCGTTATAGCTTAATGACATTGATATAAATATTTAAATACCAATAAAGAATAAGCATCTGCATTTGTGTCACGCCTGAAAAAGACCTGAAACGCGGACAAAAAAAGGCCGCACCTGCCTGAGGATGCGGCCCAAAACTGATGAAACCTTGGGAGACAAACCCACTACCTGGCGGTGATCACCGACAGTTTGGTAATCCCGGCACGCTCGATGGAGGCCATTGCTCGTGCCACTTCGCCATAGTTCACGCCATTATCCGCCTGCAACTGCACACGCACGTCCGGTGATTTGTCTTTGGCAGCCTTGAGGTTGGTTTCCAACAGGTCAGGCTGAATTTCATCCTTGTTGATGAACAACTTGCCCTGCCCGTCGATACTTACCACCAATGGGTCTTTCTGCTCCACTGGCGCAACCGATTCGGTCTTGGGCAGGTTGATCGGGATCGAGTTGGTCAACAGCGGCGCGGTGACGATGAACACCACCAGCAGTACCAGCATCACGTCCACCAGCGGCGTGACGTTGATCTCGCTCAGCACTTCATCGGTGTCTTGTGTGGAAAAAGCCATTTCAGGATGCCTCCTTCACTTTCTGCCCGGCTTGCCCTGCGTTAGCGCCAGACTTGAGGACCGGGTGCAGCAGTACGCGGAACGCACTCTTCTGCGCCAGGCTGTAGAAATCGTGGGCAAAATCGTCCAGATCGGCGGCGGTCAACTTCAGACGTCGCAGGAAGTAGTTGTAGACCAGCACCGCAGGCACTGCGACGGCGATGCCGACACCGGTTGCCACCAGCGCGGCACCGATCGGACCGGCCACGGTTTCCAGGCTTGCCGAACCGGCTGCGCTGATGCCCTTGAGCGCGGACATGATGCCCCAGACCGTACCGAACAGGCCGATGAAAGGCGACGTGCTGCCAATGCTGGCGAGAATCGCCAGACCGGTCTCCAGCGAGCGACGCTCTCGAACGATCTGCTGACGCAAGGCACGCTCAAGGCGGTCCTGATGGTTGATGGACTGACTGAGGTCGTTGGCCTGCGCGCCGTCCGGCACCTGAATGGCGGCATACCCGGCCAGAGCAACGCGCGCCGCAGCGCCCGGTTGTTCCTGGGCCAGTTGTGCAGCGGAATCCAGGCTCGATGCCGCCCAGAACTGCTTGTGGAACTTGCGATCCTGGGACTTCAGGCGCGAAAACTGCACGCCCTTGAGCAGAGCAAGGCCCCAGGTGGCAACGGAAAAGATAACCAGCAGCCAGATGACCGCGTGTTCGATGGATTCAAAAGGCGAAGCAATCAGGTTCATGGCGCAGCTCTCTGTGAACAAAGTCGGAACAAGGCATAGGGTGTGTCGCGATGCGCCTTTGGTTCAGGTAGCTCGCCAGGTCAATCGAATTTCGGGTTATGGGTCTTGAAACCTCATTTGATCTTGAAATCAATGGGCACGCTGACCCAGCCGTCCTGGGCGACATCCCCCTGCTTGGCGGGGACAAAACTCCAGCGTTTAACAGCGGCCAGTGCAGCGTCATCCAGTTGGTCCCGGCCACTGCTCTTCTGTATCTGTATCTCGCCAGGCTTGCCGCTGGCCAATACATGGACGCGCAACAGCACAGTCCCTTCCCAGCCGCGACGCATGGCCAGCGACGGGTATTCCGGGGCCGGGTTGCGCAGGTAGCCAGCGCTCGCAGAAGCCGGAGTTACCGGTTTGGGCGCTGGCGGCGCGGGAGCAGCAGGCGCAGCGACAGGTGGCGCAGGCACGGGCGGCGCTGGTTGCTCGATCGGTTTTGCCACTGGTTTGACCACAGGCTTGGGTGGCTGCGGCTTGGGTTTCGGAATCGGTTTGGGCGGTGGCGGCTTGACAGCCAGTTCATCCTCGACCGGAGGTGGCGGCTCGACCACCGGCTGCACGACAGGCTCAGGCGGTGGCGGTGGCGTCTCGACAACCGGCGGTGCAGGCTGGGAAAATTCGATGGTCATCGGCGGAATTTCCGGCGGCACCACCGGCAGCACTGGCGTCGGGTTCTGGCTCAACCAGTAGATGACCGTGCCGTGCAGCACCAGCGCCAGCGCACTCAGCAGGATGGCTTCGCGCCGTTTAAGGATGGGCTTGGGGATACTTTGCAACCGCGATAACGCCAGGGGCGCACGGAAAGGACGCCCCAGATCGACCAGGTCGCCGCTTGGCGTCTGGCGCCAAGGCACATCATGTGCACTGGCTGCGGTCTGGACATTGCCCATTGATACACTCCTGCATTTTCATGATAAAAATCCAGGTTCTGTTGGTATCAGTCACCTTTCCAAAGTTGATATGGCAAGGCAATCATCGCTGAAAGAGGCTTGTTCCTGAAAAGAATATTTGGTTCGCTGCTTAGATCCTAAAAGCATATAAAGATCTGGTTTATTGCTCCCTGGACTGGCGCGGAATGCGGCATGGCCTGGATGTCCCTGACGTGACCATGCTCCGAGCCCGATTCTGCAGGCTCAATGGCCGCTGTGATCTCCATGCCCGCTGTGGTCATCTTCGGTGAGTGACCTGGCTACCGCCGTGACCTGAACGGACTCCTTCCCGCCTGTGGCGTTTTCCACGGTCAGGGTCAGGGGAACCTGATCACCCTCTTTGACCTGCGCTGCAAGGCCCATGAACATCACGTGATAACCGTTGGAATCGAACACCACCGGTTTGCCTGCCGGCAGGTCGACCGACTCCACGCGCTGCATGCTCATCACATCGCCTTTCATGCTCATCTGATGGATCTGCACGGTCTTGGCCACAGGCGAGGCGACGTCGACCAGCTTACCGTCAACGGTCGAGGTAATGCGCATGAACGCGCCAGTGGCAGGCTGGCCTGGCACGGTGGCACGGACCCAGGCATCATCGACACGCGTTTCGGCAAGGGCCTGAGCGCTCAGGCCCAACAGCGAAAGGGTCAGCAACAGCGGCTTTACCGCATTACGAATCAGAACGGTCATCAGCATACTTCCATCAAAGTGAGCAGATCTTCAGTGCATTGTTGGGCGGATAGCCTGTGCGACAACCCCAGGCGCAATACGCCTCGAGTGTCGTAGACGTAACTGGTGGCGGTGTGCGAGATTGTGTAGGTATCCCCCAGCGGGACCTTTTCAAAGAATACGCCGAACTCCCTGGCCGTTGCGGCCGTTTCTTCAAGGGTGCCGGACAGCGCGACAAAGGTTGGATCAAAAGCCTTTACATAAGCGTCGATCACCTCGGGCGTATCACGCTCCGGGTCCAGGGTAATGAACACCACCTGGAGTGTCTTGCCCTCCTCACCCATCAGTTTTCTGATCTGTGCAGCCCGCGCCAGGGCCGTAGGGCAGATGGCAGGGCATTGAGTAAAGCCAAAGAAAATCATCGGCATCAAGCCGCGAAAGCTGGACAAGGTCTTGACGTTGCCTTGCGAGTCCTTGAGCCGGAAGTTACGGCCGACAATCTCGTTGCTCATGTCCTTGCCATGCTTGAACGGCAACGCATTGGAATTGCCGCAGCCAGCCAGCAGGCCCAGGCTCAGCAACGAGAGGCCAGCGACCACCTCGCGGCGGGTCAGATGTTGCGTCATGTCTTGCGTCCCCTGGAGGATAAGGCGCGTGAGTTCAGACAAATTCAAAGGCGGCGAATTTACCACTCAAGGGCAGTCGGGAATACCGCCAATCCTGTATCAAACCATGAGCAGGCGCGCAAACGCCGCCCTCATGGGCCGCAATAGGCCATGCGACAAAACCGCACAGCCTGCGGAGCTACATTGAACCCCTCTCCCCTGTCGCTCATGCCCCCGATTTAAATGCAATCAATGCATTTAAAACTAAAATATAATTTATTAATTTCATAATTAGCATATAGCCAAAAGGCCTTTCACAGCCTTGTTTCATAACCTTATATTCGCCAGCAGACCGACCCTTGCCGTGTGGAGGTGCCCAGGACTTTTTCAGCACTACCAAGGATCGCTCTGTTATGACCCCACCCGTCCACACTCCTCGCCGTTGCCTGCGCAACCCGTTGATCAAGAGTATCGCGTTCGTCGGCATGGGCCTCATGAACCCGGCCCATGCCGCCGACGAAGCGACCGACGATGAGGCTCGCCTGGAAAAAGTCACGGTGATATCCACCGGGGTTCGCGGTACCCAGCGCACCGTCACCGACAGCCCGGCCCCGGTTGATATCGTGACCAGCGATCAGTTACTGAAAACCGGTCGCGCCGACCTGACCGAGGCCATCGCCAAACTGTTGCCGTCTTTCAACTATGGCACCAATGTGGCGGGCTATAACTCGACCATCCGCCCCCTGTCCAACCGCAGCCTGGCACCGGCCTACACGCTGGTGCTGGTCAATGGCAAACGCCGCCATAACAGCGCCCTGCCCGCCAATGGTTCAACCGACAGCAGCGGCGCGAACTCGGTGGACATCGACATGATCCCGATCAGCGCGGTTGAGCGCATCGAGGTGCTCAAGGACAGCGCCGCCGCACAATATGGCTCGGACGCGATCGCAGGGGTAATCAACGTGATTCTGAAGGACAGCGCCGAGGGCGGCCATCTGGGCGTGACCTACGGCAAGCTGTACAGCGGCGAAGGCGAAGTTACCAAGTTCGAAGGTGACACCGGCTTCGAACTGGGTGACGGCGGTTTTCTGCACCTTTCGGCCGACGCCCGCAAACGTGGCGATGCCAGCTGGAACGAGAAAGCCAGCAACACTGCTTATTTCCCCGGCGACCCTCGTGAGGCGAGCTGGGATCGGGTCGGCGTCAAGAACGGTGACCCGCAGATCAAAGCGTTCAACCTGGCGTACAACGCCGAACTGCCTCTGAATGATCAAACCGCGCTGTATTCCTACGGCACCTACGGACAACGCGAGGCTGTCATCAACAACTACTTCCGCTACCCCAACAGCAACGCCAATATTCCCGAACTGTTTGCCGATGGCTATTACCCGCTGAACAATCTGGACGACACCGACTATCAGTACCTGATTGGCGGCAAGGGCGAGTCTCTGGGCTGGAACTGGGACCTGAGCACCACGTACGGGCGTAACAACAACCATCAGTACAGCGATCTGACCCTCAACCCGTCGCTGGGACCGACGTCCCCGACTTCGTTCGATGATCTGGCGACCTACCGATTCGAACAATGGGTCAACAATGTCGACGTCACCCGCGCGTTTGACGGACTGTTTGGCGTGCCGCTGCAAGTGTCTGCAGGGCTTGAGCATCGCTGGGAACGTTTCCGGACCTTTTCAGGAGATGCGCAGGCCTATCAGGTCGGCGGCTATCGCTTTCCGGCAACCCTGCCCAATGGCCAGGCCAACCCGCTGGCCGGGCAACTGGCGTCGATAGCCGCGCAGGCCGCAGCGGTCATCTCGCCGCAGGACGCCACCAGCCTGCAACGTAACAATTATGCAGCTTACGTCGATTTTGGCATCACTCCGATAGAACCCCTGTTCGTCGATCTGGCGTTGCGCGCCGAGCACTTCGACGATGACTCAGGCAACACGCTCAGCGCCAAGCTCAACTCGCGTTACGAATTCACTGACACCTTCGCTGTACGCGGCACCGTGGGCACGGGCTTTCGCGCGCCCTCGCTGACCCAGATCGGCTACAGCATCTCGGACAACCGGGTCGGCGCCGCGCCGGACGGCACAATCGTGCCCGCCGTGACGCGCATCGCGCCGGTCAACTCGGCGCTGGCCCAGGCGCTTGGCGCGACCACGCTGGACCCGGAGAAATCACGTAATCTGGGCGTTGGCGTGACCTGGCAACCGGCACCGCGCACCAGCCTGACAGCCGACGCCTACTGGATCGAGATCGCCGATCGCATCGCTCGCACCGAAAGCCTGTACGGCCCCGCCCTGGCACCTGTTCTCACCGCACAAGGTGTGGACACCAGCACCTGGACTTCGTATTACGCCAACGCCTTCGACACACGGACGCGCGGTCTGGATATCGTCCTCGATCACTCCAGCCAGTATGGGTCATGGGGCGATGTGCGCTGGAGCGCCGGGTTCAATTACAACAAGACTGTCATCACTGACGTCAAGGATGCACCCGCGGCTCTGCAAGGCCTGGGCAGCAACCCCGGCGGCAGCCTGACCTGGGTAGGCCGCGCCCGCGAAGGCGATCTGACCGACGCGCAACCGAAGACCAAGTGGGTGCTGGGTGGCAAATGGACGCTGGGCGATCTGGGCGTAAACCTGCAGACCACTCGTTACGGCAAGGTCAAGACCCTCCAGCAACTGGAAAGCGGTGATCGCAGCTTCGGAGCGAAGTGGATCACCGACCTGGATGTGTCCTACACCCTTTACGACAACATCACCCTCAGCCTTGGCGGCACCAACATCTTCGATGTGCGTCCGGACAAGCACGCAATCCCTTCACCCGTCGGACTCAACCTGTATGGCAACTCACCGTTCTATCCAGGCGGAGGGTTCTGGTACAGCAAAATTGCCTATGATTTCTGACGCGTCGGTGTAGCCACCGCGAGGTCGTGAGTATTCTCCACGGCCATCGCGCTGAAATGCAGCGGGTTTACGCCGTAATAGCGCCGAAACACCTTGGCAAAGTGGCTGGCGCTGGAGTAACCCACCGCCGCCGCCACTTCACTGACCGCTCCCTGTCGCCGCAACAGTTGTGCCGCCCGCTCGATGCGGACTTTCTGCAGATAGCTGTAGACGCCACTGTCGTAGCTCTGACGAAACCCCTGTTTGAGCTTTTTGGTGTTGAGCTCCACCGACTGGGCCAGCGATTCGATGGTCCAGTCCTGCTCCGGGTGTGTTTCCAGCAGTTTGCGCGCCCGCTCGACGCGCATCAGGTCACGGCCTCCCGCGTTAAGCCCGGTGAAATGCGCCAGGTCCTGGATATGAGCAGTCAATTGACCAAGCATTTCGTAGGCCTTGCCACGCAGCAGCAGGTCCCTGGCGACACCCTCAAGTTTGCAACCCAGCATCTCCTGGCCGATCCGCCTTACCACCTGCGGCGCCGGAAACTGTACGAGCCGTGCCGTGCGGTCCCTGGAGCGGGTGTTTTCCCAAGGTCCCTGATAATCGAACAGTTGCCCGGCCAGATCGAGCATGCCCAGCCGGTGCGCGGCAAAGCTGATATTCACACCGCGCCAGCAGGTACCACCGGGCACGAAACCCTCGCCCCTGACAGGTACCGTCGAATGGAACAGGCAGCAGTGATCTTCACGCCAGCTCAGCGGCGAGGTATCGGCGAAATAGCGCCAGCCGGAGCAGTTGGCGTGGTACGACACTGTCAGTGACGCCTCACAGAAGGCGTCCAGATGCCGGTCTTCGTCGACCTGCCAGTCAATGAGTCGGATATCGAGCTCGTCCCCCACATCATCCGTCAGGACCTTGGGCAGCTCATAGTCAGCGCAATAATGATTGAGGCTCATCGGGATGCACTCGTTTGGGAATCAGACTCAAATGATAACACTTATCAACTAAAGTACCGATTGCGCGCATTTCGACCCTGATCGCACGCGCAATGAAACGGTTAAGTCCAGAGAATGCGCTCATTCCCTCTCACCCGAGTCTATTCATGCAACGTTCTCTACTCAGCCTGGCAGTCATGCTTGCAGTTTCCCATCAGGCGCTGGCCGACGACGTCATGACCTTGCCGGAAATGCAGGTTACCGCTGGCAAGCGCGTGCAATCCCAGGACCAGACCGACCTGGCGCTTTCGGTGGCAGAGCAGGCGGATCTGGAGCGTGCCAATGTCTACAACAGCGGCGACCTCGAGAGAGTATTTCCGGAACTGTTGATTCGCAACACGGGTGCCGGTGTATTTCCCAGCCTGAGTCTGCGCGGCGTGTCCTCATCGGACCCCTACAACGCGCCCGTAGGCATTTATGTGGACGGAGTGCCGCAATACCTGGGCACCTTCAATCAGCAATTGCTCAACATTGAACACATCGAGCTGTTGAAAGGCCCGCAAGGCACGCTCTACGGCCGTAATGCCCATGCAGGGGCACTCAATATCCTCACCCGTCAACCGGACAACACGCCGACCGCGACGCTGCAAAGCCGCTTCAGCAATCTGCACCAACAAGTGTCGGCGACGGGTTCGACGCCGCTGGTGGACGACACGTTATTCATTCAAGGCACCGTGTATCACGACGACACCGACGGCGAGCTGACCCGCAGCGAGCATCATGGTGACAGCGACAACGGCGGCGGCAATGTCGGGCTGACCTTCAAACCTAATGAAGACTTCAGCCTCAAGCTGGCTTATGCCCGGGATCGCCTGACCTCCTACAACGAGCAATACCTGGCAGACGCCACGTATGAAAAACGCCGGGCGAGCGTACCGTTGATGGAGTCGGTCTACGTGCGGCGCGTTGAAACCAGCAGTGCAACCCTGGACTGGAACCTCAGCGACGCACTGAAACTGACCTCTATCACCTCTCTACAGAACTATCGCCATGAGCGGGTGTACGGCGATCTGGGTTTTCAGTGGCCCGAAAGCCAGCGCACCGTCAGCCAGGAACTGCGTCTTTCCACCCAGGGCGACGACCGTGCCTGGGATGCGGTGGGTGGTTTGTACTGGCAGAAAAGCCGCAGTCACTCAGAGCGTGAACCGGACCGCAGCGCCCCGCTGTTCGGGGTTTATGGCGTGGCCGACAGCCGCATCGAAAGCACCGAGAAAGCCGTGTTCGGCGAGTTTACCTGGCACCTGGCCCCGCGCTGGGACCTGACGCTGGGCGCGCGCCACAGCGTGGAGAAAGCCGAAACCGACTACACCCAGATCGACGCAGCCTTTACGCCAGGCTTTGTCTACAGTGGCAACGACACGTTTACCAGCACCACTCCCAAGATTGCCCTGGGCTTCCAGGCAACCCCGGACACGCGCTTGTACGCATCGGTCAGCAAGGGCTACAAGGCGGGCGGTTACAACCGCATCGGTGCCATCACACCTGATGCCGTGGCGTATTCGCCGGAGAAGTCGTTGAACACCGAAATAGGCGTCAAATCCAGCCTTCTGGACAAGCACCTGTGGCTCAACGCCGCGCTGTATCGCATCGATATCGACGATGTACAGCAATTCATCGGCGCAGCGGGCACCGGCACCCAGTCGCTGAGCAACATCGGCAAGGCCCGCAGTGAAGGCGCCGAGCTGTCCATGGACTGGCACGCGGATGAAGCGACCCTGATTCGGCTGGCGGGTACCGTCAACCGCAACCGTATGCTCGATTCCGACCGTCAGGGCAACAGGCTGACGTACACGCCGGGACGGACCTTGCGCGCATCGGCCGAACGCAGCTTCTACTTTGACGGGCTGCTGGGCGAAGTGCGGCCCAGTGTCGGGATCAGTTACACCGGCAAACACTATTTCGACGTCGACAACGAGGTATCGCAGGGCGGCTACAGCCTGGTGGATGCTCGACTGGCGTGGCTGCCCAAGCCCGATCTGGAGCTTGCGCTGTATGGCAACAACCTCGGCGACAAGGACTACCGCACCTACTCCTACCTGTCCGGCGGCGCACAGTTCAGCCAGCCAGGGCAAGGCCGGGAACTGGGCTTGAGTACCAAAATCACCTTTTGACCCGAACATCCCTGGCCTGGCTCGCGCGCGATTGCACATGAGCCGGGCTCGAGAACCACCGGCTCCATTCATCGGCAACAACGCCGGTCGCCCACCGGGCGTCCGTCAGCCGCTGCATGGCGATATGACAGGTACGGACACCCAAGGAGTGCCGAATGACCCGCGATCATGATGCTGTCGACCCGAGCACAACCCGGCCACTCAGCCACACCGGACTGCTAAAGCTGGCTCCGGGGATGTTTGCCCTGGCAATCAGTTGTGCTGTGGTTTCCACGCTGCTGAGCCTTGTGCCGCTGTGGTGCGTCTACAAGATCGCGCAGGTTTTGCTGAGCCCCGTGCCTGATGCACATGCCGCGTTGGTCTGGGGCCTTTGGGCATTGGCGGCGGTGCTGCTGCGCTGGCTGCTTATGACCTTCAGTCATGTTACCGCGCACCTGGCAGCGTTCGCACTGCTGCGTCGGCTGCGCAGCCGGATTGCCCGGCATTTAGGTGAGGTGCCGCTGAGTTTTTTCAGCCAGCACAGCAGCACCGACCTGCGCCGCACATTGAATGACGATGTCGCTTCGCTTGAAGGGTTCTTTGCGCACTCGCTGCCTGATTCGATCTCAGCCGCAGTCATGCCGCCACTGACACTGCTTGTCCTGTTCATCGTTGACTGGCGGCTGGCACTCGCCTGTGTCGCCCCGCTGCCGCTGGCGTTTCTTGCGCAGATGCTGATGGTGAAAGGCTCGGCTGCGCGCATGGCGCAATGGCAAAGTCTGCAACAACGTATTTCACAAAGTTTCAGCGAGTACCTGCAAGGCATTCAGGTGGTCAAAAGCTTCGGCCTGACCAGCCTGCGCTTTGGCTCTCTGAGCAGCGATATACGTGGCGCAGCAGAGTGGGTAGCCGGCTTTGCCCGCAAGAGTTCACTGTTCTGGGTGGTGTTCTCGGGGCTGCTGAGCGCGAGCCTGATGGTTGTAGCTCCGCTGGGGGCGTGGTTGCTGCTGGATGGCGACATCACGCTGGACACTCTGCTGCTGTTCCTGTTGCTTGCACCCGCGGCCCTTTTGCCCCTGCTGCGCCTGACCTACATGCTCGGCGATCAGGTGCAGCGCAACGCGGCGCTGGCCAGGATCAACAGTGTGCTGCTCACCTCGCCACTGAGCGACAACGCCGGGCTGCAGATTCCCGACACACCGCTGGACCTGCGGCTGGAAAACGTCTGCCACGCCTACGGCGAAAGGCAGGCTCTGGATCAGGTCAGTTTCAGCGCTCAGGCGGGCCAGTTGACCGCGCTGGTCGGCCCCAGCGGTTCCGGTAAAAGCACCGTGGCGCAATTGGTCAGTCGCTTGTTCGACGCCGACAGCGGCAGCATTACGCTGGGCGGCACCGAGCTGCGCGACTGGCCATTGCAGGCGCTGCTCGATCGGGTCGCGACGGTGTTCCAGCGCGTTCATCTGTTTGACGGGTCCGTGCTCGACAATCTGCGTCTGGCAAACCCCGACGCCGATCTGGCAAGTGTCGAGGCCGCAGCACGTGCGGCGTGCGCCCATGACTTTATCGAGCGCCTGCCGCAGGGCTACCACACGCCCATTGGCGAAGGCGGCGCGCAGTTGTCAGGGGGTGAACGTCAGCGCCTGTCGATTGCCAGAGCCCTGCTGAAGAACGCACCGGTGCTGATTCTCGATGAAGCCACGGCCTACGCAGACAGCGAAAACGAGGTGCTGATCCAGCAGGCACTGGCCAATCTGTGCCGTGGCCGAACCGTCCTGATGATTGCCCATCGCCTGCACACCGTCATCACCGCACACCGCATCGTCGTCCTCGATCAGGGGCAGGTACTCGGCACCGGTCGCCATGAGCAATTGCTCGAAAGCTGCGAGTTGTATCAGCAACTCTGGAAGGACCACACCCGCATCCGCCAATGGCAACTGAGCAGTGGAGAACCCGCATGATTTACAGTCTGATGCGTGCGGGCGAACGCCTGGCAGGGCAACGCGATCCACGCCTGAATCAAGGGCTGCGCCTGGCGGTCGTTGAGGGCCTGTTGAGCGCCGCTCCTTATCTGCTGTTGTACTGGCTGCTGGCAAGCCTGTTCGAGGGTAGGCTTCAGGGTTGGGACGTGGTCTGGCTGACACTGGGCATGCTTGCCTGTCTGGCGGCACGAATCGCAGTGGGAGCCCTCGGCACACCGCTGATATTTACCGGTGCCTACGCGATGATGGCCAATGCCCGTCTGCGTCTGGTCGACCATTTGCAGAAACTGCCGCTCGGCTGGTTCGCGACGGCCAACAGCGGCGAAATCAGCGCGCAGGTCACCAGTGATCTGGCCATGGTCGAGCACCTGTGGTCGCACTTCCTCGGGGTGTTCGCCCTGTCGCTGGCCGAACTGACGTTTATTCTGATTCTGCTGTTCTGGCTGGAACCCCTCCTTGCCTGCGCGGTGCTGGCCATGTTGCCGCTGGCCGCGCTGACGATCTATGTGGCGATACGTAAAACGCTGCTCCACGCCGACCAACTGCTGGCCACCAGCAACCGCACTCAGTCAGCGCTGCTGGAATACATCCAGGGCATTGCGGTGATTCGTAGCTTCGGCCGTTTCGGCAGCGCTTTGCAGCGTCTGAATACAGTCCTGGACGAGCAACACCAGGCCATGGTCAGCATCGAACTGAAACCGGCTGTGTGGGTCGGCCTGTTCGGCCTGGTCATCGAAGCCGGTTTCATCCTCATGGTATTGCTGGGATGCAACCTGCTGCTCGACAGTCAGATGAGCATCCAGCACCTGATTATCTTCACCGTGCTGGCCTGGCCGCTGTATCGCAAGAGCATCGACCTGGGGTTCTCCGTTCTGCTGCTGCGCTTTGGCCATCGTGCGCTGATGCGCACCGAGCGATTGCTGGATCTGAAACCGATGCCAGAACCCATTCAGCCGCGCAAGCCCGCGCACTTCGATATCGAACTCAGAGAAGTGAATTTCAGCTACGCCGAAGAGCAGGCGCCGGTTATCGATGGCCTTTCGTGCCGCCTTGCCGCCGGGACCCTGACCGCGCTGGTCGGCCCCAGCGGCGCGGGAAAAAGTACCCTGGCGCATCTGGTCGCCCGCCTTTGGGACATCGACAGCGGTGAGTTACGCATTGGCGGCATCGAGGCACGGGACATCGGCAGCGATTACCTGCAAAAGCAGATATCGATGGTCTTTCAGGACGTCACGCTGTTCTCCGGCACGGTGCTCGACAACCTGCTGGTCGGCAGACCCGACGCAACCGAGCAAGAGGTCATCCACGCTGCCCGCCAGGCCCACGCCCACACATTCATCGAGGCGCTTCCCGAGGGCTATGCCACGCGCATTGGCGAGGGCGGCGGCTGGCTATCGGGCGGTGAACGGCAACGCCTTTCAATCGCTCGGGCGCTGCTCAAGAACAGCCCGATCCTGCTGCTCGACGAAGCCACCTCAAGCGTCGATCCGTCTTCGGAAGCCGCTATTCAACGGGGCCTGGACGCGCTGGTACGCGATCGTACAGTGCTGGTCATCGCCCATCGTCTGCACAACATCCAGCACGCCGACCAGATTCTGGTCATGGATCGCGGACGCATTGTGGAACAGGGCCGCCACGATGAGCTATTGGCGCGGCAAGGGCTCTACGCCCGCCTGTGGAACCGCCAGAGCCAGGCAAGGAACTGGCACTTGCACACCTGAAACCCCTGCGCCGCGCCACCTTGAGCGCGGCACGAGTACTTGTCTGGATGGAGTCTTACCATGTACACATCGACCAGAAAAGCCTCGACTGCTCGCGGTACGCCACCTGAAGCATTCGACCCCGCCTTGCTGGCAGAGGAAATTGCCAGGCAACTGCGTCTGTCTCCCGGACTGCTCGCTGAAGACGCCAACCTGTTGAAGCTGGGCATGGACTCGATGCACCTGATGGCCTGGCTCAATCGGTTTCGCCGCCAGGGTTTCAAAGTGACCCTCAAAGACCTCTATGACCAGCCGACGCTGCACGGCTGGCAGCAATTGCTGGGCACTGCGGCCATTCATAACGATACCGCCGAGACTGTTCGGAAAGATCAGGCACTGCCACTCATGAGTGGCGGCCAGCCCTTCGCGCTGACCAGCGTGCAGCACGCCTATCTGGTAGGGCGCTCCAGCGAGCAGCCATTGGGGGGCGTCGGCTGCCATCTGTATCAGGAGTTCGATGGCCACGGCCTGACACCGCAGGTACTGGAAGCGGCGATCTATCGACTGATCGAACGTCACCCGATGCTCAAGACGCGATTTCTGGCCAACGGTCGTCAACAATGGCAGGCGCGTTCGGCATGGCCGGGTCTCAAGGTTCATGATTTGCGTGACAAGGATGACGCGTACCGCCAGCAAAAACTGTTGAAGCTGCGAGAACAGTTGGGGCATCGGCGTCTGAATGTCGAGAACGGCGAGACCTTCGATTTCCAGCTGTGCCTGTTGCCCGACGGGCGGAACAGACTGCTGGTCAACATTGACCTGCTGGTCGCTGATGCCGCCAGCTTCAATCAGTTGTTCGAAGAACTGATCGCGCTGATCGACGAACGCCCGCTTGCGCCCTCGCCCGTCGATTACGATTTTTGCAGTTACCTGGCACAGCTCGAACGCGATGGTCAGACGCGCATCCAGCACGCCAGAACCTGGTGGCTCGAGCGTCTGGACGACCTGCCCCTCGCACCGATCCTGCCACTGGCGCAGGACCCCGAGCGCATCGGACAGGTGCGCATCTGCCGCCGGCGCGGGCAGCTGAATGCCACGCAGTGGCAGGCGTTCAAAGACCACGCCGGAGCCGCCGGCGTTACCCCGACCATGGCGCTGGCCACACTATTCAGTGCGGTGCTGGGACGCTGGAGCGGGCAACAATCGCTGCTGCTCAACCTCACCCTGTTCGACCGCCAGCCTCTGAACCCTGCGGTCGCCGGCATGATCGCCGACTTCACCAATATCCTGACGCTGCCAGTGAACTGCTGCGGGCAAACCTTCGCTGAACTGGCGCGGGCCAATCAGCAGTCGTTTGCCGAGGTTTACGAACACAGCGCGTGGTCCGGGGTCGAGGTGCTGCGCGAGTTGAAGAAACGCCAGCGCCATCCGCACGGTGCGCCTCTGGTGTTCACCAGCAACCTCGGCCGCCCGCTGTTTGGCGAAGCCACGGAGGACACGCTGGGTGCACCCGGCTGGGGCATTTCCCAGACCCCACAGGTGTGGATCGACCACCTCGCGTTCGAGCATCAGGAGCAGGTCTATCTGCAGTGGGACAGCAATGACCAGCTGTTTCCCGAGGGGCTGACCGAAACGCTGTTCGACGTCTACTTCGAGCAGGTAATGGCGCTGGTGACAACCCCCGCGCAGTGGTCACGGCCTTTGCCGGAACTGATGCCCTCAGCCCAGCGGGCTGTCCGCGAACAAGCCAATGCCACCAGGCAGCCTCTCCCTGAGGGTTTGTTGCACGACGCGATTTTCGCCCAGGCAGAACGTACCCCGCAGGCTACCGCACTGATTCAGGACCAGCGGCGGGTGAGCTTCGCCCAACTGGCCGATCAAGCCAGCCGGCTGGCAGGCAGCCTGCAGGCCCTGGGCGTCGAAGCGGGCGAAACGGTTGCTGTCAGTATGGCCAAGGACATTGGTCAGATTATCTGCGTACTGGGCATTCTCAAGGCGGGTGCGATCTATGTGCCGGTGCCACCGGACCAGCCATTGGCGAGGCGCATCGGTATCTATGCAGGGGCCGGGGTGAGGTGCGTGCTGACCAGCGCCGATGAGCCTGAGGAGCGCGACATCGGCAATGCCCTGACCTGGCAGCAGGCAATCCGCAGCGAGCCGCTTCGGCACCAGGTGCCGGTCAGCGCACAACAGCCGGCCTACATCATCTACACCTCGGGTTCGACCGGCGAACCCAAGGGCGTGGTGATCAGCCACCAAAGTGCCTTGAACACCTGCATGGACATCAGCCAGCGACATGGCGTCGGCCCCGAAGACTGCGTGCTGGCCCTGTCGGCGCTGCACTTTGACCTTTCGGTCTATGACATCTTCGGTGTACTCGGCGCAGGCGCTTCACTGGTGCTGGTCAACGAACAGCAACGTCGCGACCCGGCGCTGTGGTGCAGGCTGATTGATCAGCATCGCATTACCCTGTGGAACAGTGTGCCCGCCCTGCTGGACATGTTGCTGACCTACAGCGAAGGCTTCGATCTGCACATTCCGGCGAGCCTGAGGCTGGTCATGCTTTCCGGCGACTGGATCGGGCTGGACTTGCCGGAACGCTATCACCGGTACCGCGACGATGGCCGGTTTGTCGCCATGGGCGGCGCGACGGAAGCGGCGATCTGGTCCAATACCTGCACGGTGAATCGGGTAGAGCCGCACTGGCGCTCGATTCCCTACGGCCAGCCGTTGGCCAACCAGCGCTATCGCGTGGTCGACGAACTGGGACGAGACTGCCCGGATTGGGTAGCTGGCGAGCTGTGGATAGGCGGTGTGGGTGTTGCCCAGGGTTATTTCAATGACGCCGAACGCAGCGCCCGCCAGTTCGTCGACGTGGCCGGTGAGCGCTGGTATCGCACGGGCGACATGGGGTGTTACTGGCCGGACGGTACGCTGGAATTCCTTGGCCGTCGCGACAAGCAGGTCAAGGTCGGTGGCTACCGCATCGAACTGGGTGAAATCGATGCAGCGTTCAACCGGCTCGAAGGCGTCAAGGCAGCCGTCAGCATGGCACCGGGCGACCGGGAAAGGAGTCTGGTGGCCTTCGTCGTGCCGAACGGTGCCAGCCTTTGCAGCGCCGTGGAAGCCGACCCGCTCACACCGTCCAGTTACGCTGACTGGCTGAGGCCCGAAACCGCAGCGACGGATGCCACGGAGGGTCTGCTGGCCAATTTTCTGGTCCGGCACCTGGCACTTAATGGCGTACACCTCAACGACCCTGTCAGCACCGCTACGGTGGTGCAGTCCTACGGTTGCCAGGAACACTGGCAACCGTTGCTGAACCGCTGGCTGGAGTGGCTGGCCGCACAAGGCCACCTGCAGCGCGATGCCGAAGGCGCGTGGCGACTCAGCCACTCCGCTACGAACACAACGCCGCACGACGATTCTGCCTATGCGCTGACAGAAGCCCTGCATGCGCACCACGACACATTGCGCGACATACTCCATGACAAGCGCAGTGCTCAGACCCTGCTCGAGCATCCTTACTGGGCTCCCGAGCAATTGCTGATGCATGCGTCCGGCAGTCGCGAAGCCCTCGACGCGCTGGCAATCTCGCTGGCCGATCTGAGTCGTCGCCTGCAACGCCCGGTACGACTGATCGAAGCCAGTGCCCGCAGCGCCGTGACCGGGCTGTTCTTGCTGGAGCGACTCGACGCATCGCAGGTGCAGTACACCGCCCTTGATGCGTCACAGGCAATGGTCCTCAAGGCAGGCGAACGTCTCGCAGGTTTCGCGCATGGCAGTGCTCTCCGAGACACCGACAGTGCGCGTCAGACGCTTGCCCACAGCGCCGACGTGCTGCTGATCAACAATCAACTGCATCGCATTGAAACGTCGCAAGCAGCGCTCGCCCGATGGATACGTCTCTGCGCACCTGGTGCTGCGATCTGCGTGCTGGAACTGGCTCACTCCTCGGCGCTGAGCTTGATCAGCGCCGACCTGCTCAGCCACGGTCACAGTGCAGCAGCACAGTTGCGCGACCCCGAACATTGGCAAGCGTTACTGACCCAGGCCGGACTGACCCCGCACGGAATGGACCGACTGGGCACCATGCAACGCCTGATCCTGCGCGCACCCGACGCGCTGTATCGCCCTGACCCAGCCCGGCTGGCCCAGGCGCTGGCCAACGAACTGCCCGGTTACATGATCCCGCAACGCCTGCACTTTCTCGACGCACTGCCACTCACCGCCAACGGCAAGATCGACCATCAGGCACTGGGGCAGTTGTGCAAACCAGCCAGTGCACATCCCGATCAGTATCAAGCGCCCGAGACCGCTCGCGAACAGGTGGTGGCGCAGCTCTGGCAGGACCTGCTGCAAACCGGCGCACTGCATCGCCACAGCCACTTCTTTCAGCTTGGCGGCGACAGCCTCCTGGCAACCCGGCTGATCGGTGAACTGGGCAGCCACGGCTACCGCGCCCGGCTCGATGATCTGTTCAACTTTCCCGCCCTGCATGCCTTTGCCGCAACATTGGTGGAAGAGTCGCGGCCAACGGCCAGGCTTGAGCATGACCCGACAGGCCGATATGAGCCGTTTGCCCTGAGTGAAATACAACAGGCTTATCTGGTCGGGCGTCAGTCAGGGTTTGTGCTGGGCGGTGTGGGCGCGCATTTCTTTGTCGAGTTCAGCGTCGAACGGCTTGATATCCCGTTGTTTGAAAATGCCTGGCAGCGGCTCATCGAGCGTCACGACATACTGCGTGCTGTGGTGCGTGACGGCATGTTGCAGGTTCTGCAGCAGGTGCCGGCGTTCATTCCTCGACGTCACCGGGTGACCACACTGGATGGCAGCGAAGCAATCGCACTGCGCGAACGATTGTCCCATCAGGTGCTCGATGCCGTGCAGTGGCCGCTGTTCGATGCGCAAATAGTCGAAGACGGCAGCTCGCACAGCCGGATATTTATCAGCCTCGACAACCTGCTGCTGGACGGCATGAGCATGCAGATCCTGCTGGCCGAGCTCGAGACGTTGTACCTGCATCCCGAGCAAGTGCTGGCCCCTGTCGATATCGGCTTCCGCGACTATCAGCGCCTGCGCGCCAGCCTGCCGCCCTCACCCGGTGCTCAGGCGTACTGGCAACGGCGTCTCGATGATCTGCCGCCAGCACCACGTCTGCCGCTGCGTTGCGCGCCGGGCGACGTCGGTACGCCACACTTTGTGCGCCTGGCCGAGCGTCTGCCCGCCGCCTGCTGGGAACGTCTGAAAGACCAGGCCCATCGGCATCAGTTGACGCCTTCGGGGCTGCTGCTCAGCGCTTTTTCCGCAGTGCTGTCGGCATGGAGCAGTCAGCGAGAGCTGAGTCTCAACCTGACCCTGTTCGACCGTCAACCGCTGCATCCGCATATCGACCGGGTGCTGGGTGACTTCACCTCGCTGTTACTCCTGGCCTGGCAGCCCGTCGCCGACTGGATAGGCAGTGCTCAGCGCCTGCAGCAGCGGCTGTGGCGCGATCTCGCCCAGCGCGATCACTCTGCGATCCGTGTCATGCGTGAACTGGCCAGTCGCCACGGCATGGCTGCGGCGCAAATGCCGGTGGTCTTTACCAGCGCACTGGGGTTCGACAAGGGCCGTTTCATGGCCCAATCGTCATGGCTCAAGCCGGTCTGGGGTATTTCGCAGACCCCGCAAGTCTGGCTGGATCATCAGGTATACGAGTCCGAAGGCGATCTGTGCCTGAACTGGGACGCGGTCGAGGCATTGTTCGAACCGAGCGTCCTGCGCAGCATGTTCGATCAGTACCTTGCCCTGCTCAACCGCCTGGCCAATGAACCCCAGGCCTGGGCCCTGTCATTGGAACAATTGGTTACCCCCGGACAGCCTGGTGCGGGTGTGGCGATGTTGCCACGCATTCAGCCGCTGCTTCATGAGCCTGAGCAACAGGCTGATGAACAGATTGTCGAACAGATCCGGCATGCCTTTCAGGAGGTGGTCGGTCTGAAGTTGCATGACTGCCGACAAAACTTCTTCGACGCAGGTGCCAGTTCGCTCAAGCTGGTGCAACTGCATGTGAAGCTGACCCAGCAGGGCCATCGGCATTTGCAGGCCACCGATCTGTTCGGCTACCCCAACGCCCGAGCGCTGGCGCGGCACCTGAGCCGGACGCAACCGGCAAACGATGCGCGGGAACAACCCCGGCACGCCCAGTTGACGCAGAGAAACGCCAGAAGGTTGCGGCGCACCGGAGGCGGGTCATGAGCCGCTACCTGCCCTATTGGTGTTACTACCTGCACCAAGGCATGCTCACCGCACTGATGTTGCAGGGTGTGGTCGGTTATTTCCGCCATCAGGGGCTGGATCTGGCCAGTCTCAGCCTACTGTCACTGACGTTCCTGCCCTGGATAGCCAAGTTTCTCTGGGCACCCTGGTGCGAGCGTCATAGCCTGGCACTGCGTGGCAATCACTACCTGGGCAGCCTGGTGCTGTTGCAACTGGGTATGGCGTTGACGCTGTTGGGGATAAGCTTTCTGGCCCCTGAGCACTCACTCTATCCGATCATGGCCGGGCTGATGCTGCTGGCGCTATTGTCCGCCAGTCATGATATCTACGCCGATGGCATCACGATCACGACCTGCGACGCCGCCAGCCGTCCGTTTGCCAACACCGCGCAAGTGGGCGGCAGTTACCTCGGCATAGTGTTCGGTTCATTTGTGTTCCTGTTTCTGGCCGAGCGCTGGGGGTGGCGTATCGGTTTCATCGGCATGTCGATGGTCTCGCTGCTGTTGTTGCTGCCGACGGGATTGCTGCCGGCCAGCAATAGCATTGAAAAGCCGGCGGTCAAGCCAAGGCTGGATCGCAGCAGCTTCACTGCGCTGTGGCCGGCCTTGTGCCTGACAGCCATTTACTACCTGGCAATGCGCGGACTGATGGCGATTCAGACCGTGCTGTTGATGGACAATGGCCTGGGCCTCGCCGAGCTGGGTATGGCTTCGACGCTGTACAGCACAGTCGCCAGTGCCATCGGCGTATTGCTCGGCGGCTGGATGGCGAGGCGCTTCGGTGCCTGGCGGTGCCTGCTGCCGGCCATGTTGCTGCACGCGCTCATTGCTCTCGCGGCAGCACTTGGCGCACGTATCTACGACCTTGCTGCATGGCTGACGCTGTTCAGTCTGGTCAATATCGCCGCCGCGATTGGCTTCGTCACCCTCTACAACCTGCTGATGGGCGTGGTCCGCCCGCACCAGCCGGCCTCCGATTACGCCCTGCTGCAGTCGGTCGATGCTGCAATTGCCATGCTGGCATCGATCGCAGCTCTGCAGTCGGCTCATTACCTGGGCTATCCGCCACTGCTCGCGATACTGGCGAGCATTGCCTTCATCTGCCTGTGGCCTGCCCGGCACCTGTGTCGCCGCCTTGAGCGCAGCACGCCTGCCAGCCCGTCTTCCACGCCTGCACACGAGGTCCTCCATGCCCACCTTTGAAGAAACCTACGGCACCAGCGAGCCCATTGCGGTCATCGGCCTGGCCTGCCGTTTTCCCGAAGCCCGCGACAGTGCCCAGTACTGGCAGAACCTGCTGACCGGTCGCGAGTGCAGCCGCCACTTCAGCCGTGAAGAGCTGCTCGCCGCAGGACTGTCCGCGGAACTGATCGATAACCCGGACTTCGTCAATGTCGCCGCGGTGATTGACGACGCAGACCGCTTCGACGCCGCGCTATTCGGCTACTCGCGTCAGGAGGCGGAATCCATCGATCCGCAGCAGCGGCTGTTCCTGCAAATCGTCTGGCATGCCTTGGAACACGCCGGCTTCGCACCCCGCGAAGTCGCGCATAAAACAGGCGTATTTGCCTCGGGACGCATGAGTACATACCCGGGCCGAGACGCTATTCGCGTCACCGAAGTCGCACAGGTCAAGGGCCTGCAGGCGCTGATGGGCAACGACAAGGATTACCTGGCCAGCCGCGCCGCCTACAAACTCAACCTGCGCGGCCCTGCGATGAGCGTGCAGACCGCGTGCTCAAGCTCGCTGGTCGCGGTGCATATGGCCTGCGAGAGTCTGCGCAGCGGCGAATGCGAGATGGCCGTGGCGGGTGGCGTAGCCGTGTCGTTTCCGCAACAGGCCGGCTACCTTTACCAGCCAGGGATGATTTTCTCGCCGGACGGCCGCTGCCGCCCTTTTGACGCGAGTGCCCAGGGTACCTTTGCCGGCAACGGCGTCGGTGCCGTGACCCTGCGTCGACTGGAAGACGCTTTGCGTGACGGCGATCCGGTGCTGGCGGTACTACGTGGCAGCGCGATCAATAACGACGGTCATCACAAGGTCGGCTACACCGCTCCCTCGGTGGTCGGTCAACGTGAAGTCATTGAGGATGCCCTGCTGCTGGCCGATATCGACTGCGCCAGCATTGGCATGCTCGAAGCACATGGTACCGGCACCCCGCTCGGCGACCCCATCGAGGTTCAAGCGCTGCGCGATTCGTTCGCACGACGCACGGATATCGGTGGATGTGCCCTGGGCTCGGTGAAAGGTAACCTTGGCCATCTGGATACTGCCGCCGGCATCGCGAGCCTGATCAAGACTATTCTGGCGGTCAATCATGGGCGTATTCCGCCAAGCATCAATGTCGAGCAGGTCAACCCGACGCTGCAGCTTGAACAGAGTCCGTTTTATATTCCTACCCAGGACCGGGCATGGCCAGCAGGGCCGCGCCGTGCCGGTGTGTCGTCATTCGGCATTGGTGGCACCAACTGCCATGTGATCGTCGAAGCCCTGCCCGACGCATTGCGCGCACCATGCCCGAAAGCGCAGGCCAGTGCCCTGTTGCTCAGCGCCGCCAGCCAGCACTCGTTGCGCCAGCTGGCGGGCCTTTACGCCGAACGTCTGTATGCCGCAGACGCTGCCGCTGACCTTGCACACACGGCGCTGCATGCCCGGCAACTGGACCTGCCGTTCCGTCTGGCGGTGCCGTTGCACGAAGAAACCGCCCCGGCGCTCCAGGCGTTTGCCCAGGGTGGCAGCGATGCCTTGCTGTATGAAGGCCAGCCAGGCCAGGGCGCGCAGGTCTGGCTGTGCAGTGGTCAAGGCAGTCAGTGGGCCGGGATGGGCAAAAGCCTTTACGGTCAGTCGAAAGCCTTCAGCGAGAGCCTGGACCGCAGCTTTGCAGTCTGCGCCGCGCACCTGCAACCCTCGTTGCAGTCGGTCATGTTCGGCGAGCACGAAGCGCTGATCGACCGCATGGATTACGCGCAACCTGCCATCGTTGCCTTTGAAGTGGCCATGGCAGCTCACTGGCGCGAAGCGGGTATGACCCCGGACCTGTTGATCGGCCATTCGGTAGGTGAGTTTGCCGCGGTGGTCATCGCCGGGATTTATCGGCTGGAAGACATTTTGCCGCTGGTGATCGCCCGTGGCCGGTTGATGAATCAGTGCGCGGCGCAAGGTTCAATGCTCGCGGTATTCTGCGACGTGGCAACACTACAGCCTCTGGCGCTCGAACATGGCGTGGAAATCGCCGTGCACAACGCCGAGCAGCATCTGGTGGCCTCAGGTGACCGTCACGGCATCGATGCGCTGGCGCAAGCGCTGCAAGAGCGACACGTTCGTCATAATCGCCTGAGCGTGGCGGGCGCAGCACATTCTCGCTTGCTGGAGCCGATTCTCGATGAATTCCAGCAGGCCAGTGCGGGGCTGCGCGCGGCCCCTGCGAAAGTACCGCTGATCTCGACCCTGACCGGCCAACCCCTCGCCCAGGCTGAACTGGAACGCGGCGATTACTGGCGCAGGCACCTGCGTGAACCGGTGCGCTACCACCAGGCGCTGACTCATGCAGTGCAAACGGGCCTGACGATCGCACTGGAGCTGGGTGCCGATGCACCGCTGACCGGGATAGGCACGCGTCTGGAACACGCCGGTGTGCACTGGATCGCCAGCGCACGCCGACACAAACCGCACACCGCCGTCCTGCATGACAGCCTGTTGCGCCTGTTCGCCGCCGGTGCCAGCTTGCCCTGGCGCACCCTGCTGCCCTCGGTCGGCACGCGTGTCCAGGCTCCGCTGTATGCCTTCGATGAACAACGCTACTGGTGCGATGCGCCGCAGCAGCCTGTCGCGACGACGCAGGATCTTTTGCTGGAAGCCGGTCGCAAGGTTGCGTTGCAGGAAGGTGCCCACCTGGACCTGCCACGCCTGGAGCGCCTGTATCAATGTGTGACCCGCCTGCATGCGATCTATGTTGACCAGATGGTTCGCCAGTGTGTTCAGGACACCATCGACCGGGGCGTCGACCCGCTGAGCATTCTGCGCGGCGGTCGGCTGTTGCCACGTCATCGGCAACTGCTGGTGCGGTTGCTCAATGCCTGTGTCGAGGATGGCTACTACGCCAATGAGCGCGGCCTTTATCGAAGCGCCAGACCCGTGCCGCACGGGCAGTACCCGACATTGCTCGCAGAACTGCGCAGTTGCTGCGAAGGGCTGGACGTGATCGCCGACACCGTTGAGCGGGCAGGCGAGCAACTTTTCGCCATGATGAGCGGAGCCGTCGAGCCAGTCTCGGTAATTTTCCCGGAAAGCGCCTCCAGCGGCGTGGAAGTGCTGTATCAGCAATTCAGCTTCGGCCGTTACTTCAACCAGATCGCAGCAGGCGTGGTCAGCGGGCTGATCCGCGAACACCAGCAGTCCGGACGCGGCCCGCTGCGGATTCTGGAAGTCGGTGGTGGCACAGGAGGCACCACGGCCTGGCTGCTGCCGGAGCTGAGCAGCGTCGCCGATGTACGTTATTGCTTCACCGATATATCAGCGTTGTTCAGCCGTCGTGCCGAAGAAAAGTTCAGCGAATACGACTTTGTCGAGTACGCCCTGTTCGATCTGCAAAAACCTGCCGCCGAGCAGGGTTTTCCAGCTGAACACTATGATCTGATCGTCGCCGCCAACGTGATCCATGCCACGCAGCATATAGGTCATACGCTGCAAAACCTGCGACCGTTGCTCAAGCCGGGTGGCGCTTTGCTGATGCGTGAAATCACTCGCCCGATGCGCCTGTTCGATTTTGTCTTCGGTCCGCTGGTATTGCCGCTGCATGACGAGCAGGCACGTGGCGGCGAGTTGTTTCTGTCCACCGAACACTGGCAGCAACAATGCATGGAACACGGCTTCGCACGCCTGGACTGGCTGCCTGACGATGGCAGCGCCACCTCCGGCATCAGCGAACACATCCTGCTGGCGCGGACTCAGGCAGCGAACATTGCGCACGCCCCGCTCAGTGTCGGTCGCGACAGCGGCAACGCGGTACTGGGCAGGCAGCTCGGCGAACACTTCTATCAACCTGACTGGACGGATTGCGCAGGCCAGCCGCAGCGCTGGCAGACCCGCTTGCAGCACGCATGCGAGCAACTGGCGGCGCGCTACGGCGATACGCGTCGCACGCCGGTATTCGCCCGGAGCGTACCGCTGCCCGAATCCTTGGCAGACCTGACCCTGCGCTGGAGCGCCGACCCGTTCGGGGTTGCACGGGTCGAACTCGGACATTGCAACAATCAAGGGCTTTGGCAGCTACTGGGCAGCGCCGATAATCAGCCTGCGCCCCGCTCTACGCTGCCCGCGCCGCAGACTGCCGTTGGCACCCATTACACCTGGCAGTGGACAGCGACCAAGGTGCCCGATACGTCGAATGCGCCGCTGTGCATCGAACCGGCCAGTGTCCGGGCGGCCCTGGCCGAGGCTGGTATTGCCCATGACCCAAACGCCACAGCGTGCCTGCTGATCGTCGAGGACGGCACGCTGGCAGAAGTTGCCAGCCAGGTGCTCAAGGCCTTGACCGCCACTGACCACCCCTTGCTGGTGGTAACCCGCAACGCCTGGTCACCGGGTACACATCGCACTGTATGTCCCGAGCAACGAGCGCTGTGGGGGTTGCTGCGGGTTGCCTGTGCCGAACAACCACAGCGCGCTCTGGCTGTCATTGACCTGGACGGCAGCGACTGGCAAGACCTTCTACCAGGCTTGAGCGCTGCGCAGAACGGTGAACGCTGGATTGCGGTGCGCCAGGGTGTCGCACAAGTGCAGACACTGAGCGTCCAGCCTCATCAGAGCGCAAGCCTGCCTGCGCAAAGTTTCAAGGACACTGGCTGGCATATCGTGACCGGCGCATTTGGCGGACTGGGTCGTCTGAGCACTCATTGGCTGATCGATCAGGGGGCATCGCGGATCGCCCTGCTCGCACCGCGCTGTCCGCATGATGGCGAACAATGGATCGATACGCTGCAACAGCAATACGGCTGTGAAATACGCTGGGTAGTCTGTGATATCAGCGACCAGGCTGCGCTGGCGACCTGCCTCGACGAACTACACGCCGACGGCGGCCTGAGCGGCGCGATTCACAGCGCCGGCCTGCTGGACGACACCCCGCTGAGCAACCTCGACGCTGCGCGCATGCAACCGCTGTTGCAGGTCAAATGCTCGGCAGCCCGCCAGTTGCAGGCTGCACTTGCCGACCAGGGTCGCTACCTGCTGCTGTATTCCTCCGCAGCCGCCAGTCTGGGCGCAGCTGGTCAAGGGGCTCATGCACTGGCCAGTGCCTATCTGGACGGGCTCGCCGAATCGCAGGTCGACGCCCGCCTGCACACCGTCAGTATTGCCTGGGGTGCCTGGGGTGAAACCGGACGCGCAGCCGACGATAAACTGCATGCCCGGCTGGCGCAGGGCGGCATGGGTACGCTGACAACCGGCGAAGGCCTGTGGCACCTGGAACAGGCAGTCATGCGCGGTGTGCCGTGGCATCTGGCGATGCGCATAGACCCTGAACGCATCGACCCGCGCCGCCGATTGCTGACGCAGACTATCGAGCAACCCGTGACTCGTTCGCCCATAAAAGGCTCTTCCCGGAACGATGCTCTCCCCGCACCCGGCATGACCGGCGATCGGCAGGTCGATCAGCAGGCGCTTAGCCAATGGCTAAGCGCCTGCATCTGCCGTCAGTTGCGCCTGAGCCCTGACGCTGCACCCGCGCAGCATCAGGATCTGATGCAGTTGGGTCTCGATTCGTTGCTGTTCCTTGAGCTGAGCAGCGACATCCAGCGCCAACTGGGCATTCGTCTGGATGCCGGAGAAGCCTATAGAGACCTGAGCATTCGCGGCCTGAGCGCACTGTTATTGTCGAGTACAGGGAAAACGGCGGCTGCCGACAGTGCCCCTTCAATCGTGCCGCAGCCTGACAGCCGTTTCGAGCCCTTCCCACTGACGCCGATCCAGCATGCTTACTGGCTGGGTCGTACCGACCTGATTGATTACGGCGGTGTGGCCTGCCATGTGCTGTTTGAATGGGACAAGGCATATGCCGATTTTGACCTGGGCCGCTTCGAGCACGCCTGGAACGCTCTGATCGCTCGCCATGACATGCTGCGCATGGTGATCGACAGTGACGGCCGTCAGCGCATCCTGCAACACACACCCTGGTATCACCTGCCACGTAACGACCTGCGCGAACTGCCCGCGGAACAACAGCAACAACGCCTGCTCAGCATCCGTGAAGAGATGTCTTATCGTGTGCTGCCCAGTGACTGCTGGCCGCTGTTCGAAGTCACGGTCAGCGAACTGGACGCCGGGCGTTGCCGCCTGCACATGAACCTTGATCTGTTGCTGTTCGATGTGCAGAGCTTCAAAGTGATGATGGACGATCTGGCCATCGCCTACGCCGGTCAGGCACTCGATCCTCTCGAACTGACCTTCCGCGACTACGTAATGGCTGACCTGGCGCAGCGCGACAGCCTGCAATGGCGACAGTCCTGGCGCTACTGGCAGGACACCCTCGAGCAACTGCCTGGCGCGCCGCAACTGCCGCTGGCAGACGAACTGCCCAAGGGCCAGCCACGTTTCCGGACCGTTCAGGCCCGCCTCGACGCATCGCGATGGAACCGCTTCAAGGCGCACTGCCAGCACCTGGGCGTGACGCCCTCTGCCGCGCTGCTGGCGCTATTCGCGCAGACCCTGGAAAGCGTCAGCCGCACTCCGGAATTCACCCTCAACCTGACCTACTTCAACCGTAGAGCCTTGCACCCGCAGGTTCAGCAACTGATTGGCGACTTCACGTCAGTGCTGTTGATCGATTTCCAGTTGGGACACGGTGAGAGCCCGAGCCAGGTCATGATCGACACACAGGCACGACTCTGGCAGCGCCTGGCACACACCGCAGTGAACGGCGTAGAGCTTATGCGCGAGCTCGGACGCCGCCAGGGCCATACCCGTCAACCAGCGATGCCTGTGGTGTTCACCAGCATGCTCGGCATGTCGCTGGACGGCAAAGCCATCGATCAGGCCATGACCTCGACCCTCGGCGACCCGGTGTACGTTTTTACTCAAACGCCGCAAGTCTGGCTTGACCATCAGGTGATGGAAATCGACGGTGAGCTGGTGTTCAGTTGGTATTGCATGGAGGACGTGCTTGCCGACGGCTTGATTGACAGCCTGTTCCAGACCTATTGCGACCTGTTGAAAACGCTGGCCGACCAACCGCAAGGCTTCGACCGCCCGCCCGAGCTGCCGCGCCATGACTGGTCGGTAAACCTGGACGGCGAGCGTTTTGACCCGCAACTGCTTGAAGCGCAATTGCGCCGTGCGCCGGGTGTGCAGACCGCGCGCGTCAGTGTCGATAGAGAAAAACGCACCCTGCTTGGGGAGTTGCTCAGCCAGCAGCCGAGTACGGTCGATGATGGCATTCATGCACCGCTGCCACTGCCACTGCCACTGCCACTGCCACTGAGCGAATTGCCGCGGCTGAGTGAAGGGCAACGCCAAGAGGTTGATCTGACCTGGCAGGCCCTGGAAAGCCGTGCTCGCAAGGGCATTCTGAGCACCCTGCAAAAACACGGACTGTTCAGCGAAGCCGGTCAGCGCCATGACCTGGCGCAGGTGATGACTCGGCTGGGAGCGATGCCGCAATTTGCGGGACTGTTGCGCCAGTGGCTGGCGATGCTTTGTCAGCAAGGTCACTTGCAAAAGGAAGGACAGCATTATCTGGCCTTGCCACATCAGGCTGCTAATGGCTATGGCGAAACACTTCCCGACGCCGAGTGGAGCCAGACACTCGGCACGTATCTTGACGCCTGTATCGAGCAGCACCCAGAACTGTTGCGTGGTGATCGTTCGCCGTTAAGCCTGTTGTTCGGTAACAGCGATGCCGTTGTGAAGGCCCTCTACAGCAACAACCCGGTGCTGCACTGCCTGAACAGCGCACTGGCGCAGACCGCCAAAGCCCTGGCAGGAACGCGACGCGACTTGCGAGTGCTGGAGGTCGGTGCGGGCACCGGCGCGACAACCCGCCATGTGTTGCCGATGCTCGAAAGCCATCTGAGTGAATACCGCTTTACCGATGTTTCCAGCCTGTTCCTCACCCAGGCGCGGGAAGATTTCGCGGCCTGGCCGCAGCTGACCTGCTCGATTCTCGATGTCAACCAACCAGTGGATTTCAGCCAGCACCCGGCGCAAGGCTACGACCTGGTGATAGCGGTCAATGTGATGCACGACGCCGCGCATGTCACACGCTCGCTGAAGCGTCTGCACCGTCTGTTGCGCAGCGGCGGACATCTACTGTTGCTGGAGGCCACCGAACGTGACAGCGCGCTGCAACTGGCGAGCATCGGTTTTATCGAAGGACTGAGCAACTTTGCAGACGAACGCAGCGAGGACGACAAGGCCATGCTCGATCTGCCGCGCTGGCGCAGCGCTGTGCAGGCGTCGGGATTCAGCTGGGTCATGAACTGGCCGCAACGGGCTGACGACAGCATGCGTCAGCACTTCATGCTCGCCCGTGCCGAAGGCGTCAGCCATCTGGACCTGGCTGCCGTGGCTGAACAGCTGGAGCCACATCCCGCGCAATGGCCCCTGACCTTGCGTCAGGTTGAGCATGTGTTTACTGCGCCTGCAACCAGACAAACTCCGCAACAGGCCGGCGAATCCACGCCGCGTCAGGACGTTGATCCGGTACTGCAGGATGCTGTCTTGCAACTCTGGCGGGAACTGCTCGGGCAAGACATTGACGCCGACAGCAACTTTTTCCTCAGCGGCGGCGACAGCCTGATTGCCACGCGCATGATCGCTCGCCTGAACCGCATGGGGCATTCCGCAAGCAGCCTGCGCAACCTGTTCGATAACCCTCGGCTGAGTGATTTCTGCTCCACGCTGGCCAGCCCCAGCGCCCTGACCGATGACAACCCTCTGGCACTGGTCAGAGGTCGCAACGAACGTGCGCTGTTCGTCTTCCATGCTTCGGATGGCGAAGTCAGTGCCTATCTGCCGCTGGCAAAGGCGCTGGACATGCAGGTATTCGGCCTGCACGCGACGGATGCTCTGGGCAGCGACTCGCTGAAGGCGCTGGCCGCTCGGTATCTGCAGGCGATTCGTCGTCAACAGGCCAGCGGGCCCTATGTGCTGCTGGGCTGGTCTTACGGCACGTTCGTGGCCGAAGAAACTGCGCGCCTGCTGCGGCACCAGGGCGAGCAGGTCCGCCTGATTCTCCTCGACCCGGTCTGCCGTCAGGACTTCAGTTTCGAGGATCGCCCGGGCCTGTTGCGCCTTATGGCCGAGGGCTCGAAAGGCATTGCACTGCCTGACGATCTGGAACGGTTGCCGCCCGCTGAACAATTGAACGTCTTCATAAACAGCGCCACGCAGGCCGGCGTGCTGAAAAACCCACCGCAACCGCAGCAGGCCGAACAGTGGCTGCAACGCATCGAGCACCTGATGAAGCTGCTGGCGCAACACCCGCAGCCACCACGGCTGGACCTTCCCTGTCTGTGGCTGAGCGCCGAAAGCCGTCCGCAGCACTGGCGACCTGCAGAGCAGGACTGGCAGGACCGGGCTGCGACGGCACACCGCGAATCGATGCCGTGTGATCACTGGCAACTGTTGCTCGACAGGGATCAGGTCCAGCGTACTGCGGCGTCGATCAGCGCCTGGCTGGCCGCCACTCAATAAGGAGAGTCACCCATGAATACACCATTGAAGGTGCTTATTGTCGGCGCCAAGTTCGGAGAGCTTTACGTCAACAGTTTTCTCGTCGAACGGCCCGGCTTGCAACTGGCCGGGCTGCTGGCCAACGGCAGCCCACGTGCCAGAGCGCTGGCCAATGCGTTTGGCATAGCGCTGTATACCGATGTCGAGCAACTGCCGGACGATCTGGATATTGCCTGCGTGGTGGTGCGCTCGGCCGTGGTCGGCGGGGCTGGCGGGCAATTGACCGACAGCCTGCTGCGGCGTGGGCTGCATGTCATTCAAGAGCACCCGGTACACCCGGATGAAATCGGCCGGCATCAACAACTGGCCGCCCGAATGGGCTGTCAGTACATCGTCAACAGTTTTTACCCGCACACCGATGCAGGCCGCTGCTGGACAGGGACAGCGCAGCGCATCTCGCGGCTGCTCGACGGCCGCAGGCCCAATCTGGCACAACTGACCACCAGTCGACAGCTGCTCTACTCGGGCCTGGACCTGCTGTTTCAGGCACTTGGCTGTGATCTGGCAGGACACGTCAGTGTCAGCCGGCTCGATTGCGACGATGACTTTCATACCCTGTCGCTGAACCTGCCGGACAGCCGCGTGCTGCTGCGCCTGCAAAGCTGGATGGCGGCCGATGATCCCGACCTGCACAGCCTGGTCATGCATCAGTTGAACCTGGCGTGGCCCAGCGGCTACCTTTCGCTGGATGCCAGCTATGGGCCGGTAAACTGGACACCTGTGCTGCATGCCGAAGCACATGACGATGATCGGCAGACCCTGTACACCAGCAAGGCCGACTATCTGCAGCAAGCCACCGCGATGCCGTTGCACCCGGCAGCGAGCCACTGGCGAAGCGCTCATGAAATCGAAGGCCCCGCCGGGGTCGGCTGGCTGCTGCAACAACTGTTGGCAATCCTGCAGGGCCAGCCCCGTATCGACGGGCTGCAGGCTGATTATCAGTTAGCGGTGGCCAGACTCTGGCAAGACATCCTGCGCTGTGCCGGACCTGCCGAACAGCGCACGGTCAGTAAGCCGCCGATCATCGATGCCGTGCAACTGCGGGCGGAGGGTTGATCGCATGGGGATGTTGCGACCGTTTCTGCAAACAGATCAGTGCCAGAACCACATACTGCTGTGCCCGTTTGCCGGTGCCAGCGGCGGAGCATTTCACAACTGGCGCGGGCTCGACGAACCGGGCCTGGACCTGACGCTGGCGATCTACCCGGGCCGCGATCAACGTATGCACGAACCTTGTCTGCGTCATGTACAACCTCTCGCCGAAAGCCTTGCTACCGAAATTCAGACGATGCCAGCCACACAACGCCAGCCCCTGATACTGGCCGGGCACAGCATGGGCGCGCAGGTTGCCTTCGAAACCTGTCTGTTGCTGGAACAGGCAGGCACGCCGCCCGCAGGACTGGTGTTGTCGGCCTGTCATGCCCCCCATCTAAGCGGCAGGCGCCTGCTCAGTCACCTGGACGACCAGCGCTTTATCGAACAATTGGTGGCCATCGGTGGTGTCAGCCAGGCGCTGCTGGCAAACCCGGACCTGCTGGCACTGTTCATGCCCTTGCTGCGTGCCGATTTTCAAGCCACGGAAAGCTATCACCGTCCGTTGCATCCGAGTCGTCAGCGCCTGCAGACGCCGACCCTGTTGCTGCATGGCAGTCACGACCCCGAAGCCGATCAGGACGAAGTCAGTGCCTGGCAGCACTGGCTGTGTGGCGAATCTCAGCAACACGTCATGGCCGGCGATCATTTCTACCTCACACAACGCCCCAGAGCTTTCGCCACGCGCGTGCTGACGTTCATCGAGCAGAGCATCAGCCCTTTCCATCCGTAACGGGAAACACCATGCACACCGAACATCTCTTTGCAGACCCGCTACACGCCTTCGCCGATCAGACCCTCCCGCAACGCCTGCGTCGATGGGCGAGCCAGCACGGCGCACGTACCGCGCTGGTCGCAGGTGCTGTGCGCCTGAGCTATGCGCAACTGGACCTGCAAGTCGACCGTCTGGCCGGGGGCCTTTCAACGCTGGGTATCACGGCCGGTGACCGGGTCATGCTGCAGTTGCCCAACGGTGTCGGCTTTGTCCGTGCATTCTTTGCCACGATGAGGGTTGGTGCAGTGCCCGTATTGGCCATGCCCACCCAGCGTGCAGAGGACATCGCGGCCCTTTGCCGATTGGCCGAGCCGGTGGCCTACCTGATTCCCGATCGCCTTCGGGACTTCGATTTTCGAGACATGGCCGCCGAAATTATCGAACACCAGCCCTCACTGATGCATGTCATCGTCGACGGCGAACCAGGACCGTTCAAAGCGATGTCGGCGCTGGATGCGCCCTGCCCGGCCGATCCCATGACAGACCCGCGCGACATGGCCCTGCTGCTGCTTTCGGGCGGCACCACGGGCACCCCGAAACTGATCCCGCGCAGCCATGCCGACTACGCCTACAATTTTTCCCTCTCGGCCAGACTTTGCGAGCTGGACAACGACAGCGTGTACCTGGCGGTGCTACCGACCGCACACAATTTCACCCTCGCCTGCCCCGGCGTGCTTGGCAGCCTGGCCGCAGGTGCAACCGTGGTGCTGAGTGACAGCGCCAGTTGCGACGTGGCCATGCCGTTGATACAGCGTGAAGGTGTCACCCATGTGGCGCTGGTTCCGCCGCTGGCGCAGCTCTGGGCTCAGGGACGCGACTGGGAAGACAGCGACCTGTCCAGCCTGACGCTGCTACAGGTCGGAGGCTCGCGACTCGACCCGGCACTCGCTACACAGGTACTCGAGGCACTGGACTGCCGAGTGCAGCAAGTGTTCGGCATGGCTGAGGGCCTGCTGTGCTACACCCGGCCGGACGATCCGCTGGAGGTCGTGCTCAACACTCAGGGACGGCCGCTGTCGCCGTTCGACGAGGTTCTTCTGGTCGATGCCGACCTGCACGACGTTGCTCCCGGCCAGACCGGCGAACTGCTGACCCGCGGCCCCTACACCATTACCGGGTATTACCAGGCGGCAGAACACAACGCGCGCAGTTTCACCCGCGAGGGCTACTACCGCAGCGGAGACCTTGCGCGCTGGACGCCGGACGGCAACCTGATCGTCGAAGGACGTATCAAGGAGCAAATCCAGCGCTGCGGTGAAAAGATCTCGGCGGCACTTATCGAAAATCACCTTACTGCCCTGCCTGACATTGAATCGGCGGTGGTGATCGCCGTGCCGGATTCGCTGCTGGGCGAGCGTATCTGCGCGTTCATTCTGGGCGACAAGCCAACGGGTGCAGCGCAGCACATTCGCGACCAGTTGCATCTGCACGGGCTGGGCGAAAACAGCCTGCCTGATCAGTTCGAGTGGGTTGCTGCGTGGCCACTGACGGCCGTGGGCAAGATCGACAAACGCCAACTCGCCGTTCTGGCCCAGTTAATCCGGGAGTAACCCATGAGTGTTGTGAAGTCTGCACCTGAATGCGAAAACCTCGGCGATATACGTCAGGGCATTGATGAGCTGGACCGGCAGATTGTGCACATCCTTGCCCGGCGCCTGACCTATGTGCAGGCCGCTACCCGCTTCAAGGCCAATCGACAGGCTATTCCGGCACCCGAGCGGGTGCGCGCAATGCTTGAAGAACGACGCCAGTGGGCCAGCGATGCCGGCTTGCCCGTCGATGAGACTGAGGACTTCTTCAAGGATCTGATCCACTGGTTCATCAACCAGCAGATCACCCATTGGCAACTGCTGAACCCGGAGGATGAGTCATGAATCGACTGCCGTCGTTCAGCGGTCTGCAGGAGTGCCTGCAGACCGCCCGGGCGCAAGTCAGCTCCCGTCAGCTTCGAATCCTGGCGTCGTTTTCCACACCCTCGCCTTGCGTCGAACCGCTCGGATTATTCGCCGCCAATCGCGAGCAGGTTCAACCGGCTTGCCTGTGGCGTGTGCAGGCACAGGATCGCTATCGTATCGGCCTTGGCCTGGCGCATGAGTTCAATGCCGGGCCTGCGGACAGTTGGCAGACGCTGGAAAAACGCTGGCGGGACATGGCAGCGACTGCGGTGGTGCACGGCGAACATCGCCCTACCCTGTTCGGCGGGTTTGCCTTCGACCGACGGCAGCCTGCGACACGGCTATGGCGCGACTTTCCCGAGGCGGCATTGACACTGCCGCGCTTCGAACTTCATGAATCCGATGGCCGGACGCAACTGATCGTCAATGTGCTGATTGATGAGCGCAGTGATTGCGGGCAACTGGCCAGAATGTTGGCAGACGAATGGACTGGCATTCTTCAACGGCCCTTGCCCGGTGGACCCGGGGCAATGGATCGATTCGTGCGTTTGTCCATGGCCCATCTATGGAAACAGGACGTGCTTCACGCGGTCGGCCGGATCAATCGTGGCGGACTGAAAAAAGTCGTCCTGGCCCGCTCTCAGAATGTTCCCGTGGCCAATCCGCTGGAGCAGGTCATGCAATACCTGACGCTCAGGCAGCCCAATGCCTACCTGTTCGCGTTCGCTCGTGGCAGCAGTTGTTTTCTGGGTGCATCGCCTGAATGCCTGTTGACCGTGCAAGGCGACCAATTGCAGACCATGGCCCTGGCAGGCACCGCGCCACGCGGAACGACCAGCGCCGACGACGTGCGCCTGGGTGAACAACTGCTGGCCAGCGATAAAGACAACAGCGAACACGCCATGGTGATCGACTGCATCAGACAGGGTCTGGCTGAACATTGCCTGGAACTGGACATTGCCCGCCGGCCTCGACTGCACAAATTGCCGCATATCCAGCATCTGCTGACCCCTGTCAAAGCGACCCTCGCCTCGAATGCCAGCCTTTTGCAGATCGCCCAAAGCCTGCACCCGACTCCGGCAGTCGGCGGCCTGCCGCGCCGTGAGGCGCTGGACTATATCCGCAGCCATGAACAACTCGACAGAGGCTGGTACGCAGCGCCGATCGGCTGGCTGGACGACCAGGGCAACGGCGAGCTCGCGGTCGCCCTGCGCTCGGCATTGCTGAACGGACACAGAGCTACCCTGTTTGCAGGCTGCGGGCTGGTCAGCGGTTCCGAGCCGGAAAGCGAGTACCGGGAAAGCGATCTGAAAATGCAAACCATGAGGGAGGCATTGGGGGAGTCGTCCAACGAAGCGTTATGGATGTAACCGAACGCAGACTGCCTACCTGACCGACGCCGCGCCCTGCAGAAAAAACTGGATCAACAGCGCGCTCATCCCCGCGCGCGCCACGCGGCCACGGCGTTCGGCGTCGACCAGGCCGGACAGCAGCGACGCGAACATCTCGGTAAGAACAGTGGCACTGATGTCGATTCTGAACAGCCCTTCGCGCTGGCCGCGTAGAAAAAATGTGTCGAGGGCGTCGGAGTAAGGCAACCAGCGGCCACCGCCGGAGCTTTCGTCAAGCGAGTCAGGACGCCACTGAAACACCAGGAAAACCAGCATTTCGCGGTGCATGAGGTGGTTGTCCACCAGCCGCTGAAACGCTTCGAGCGGTGGAGCGTTCTGCAGGTCCGCGTCGACGACCATTTGATTCATCAGGTCCGAGGCGTGATTGAGCAGCATCTCCACGAGGTTGGCACGAGTACCGCAAAAGCGGTTGAGTGTCGCTTTGCTTACACCAGCCGCCTGAGCGATATCCTTGAGCGTACCGTTGGAGTGGTCAACCAGCGCAACGGCCAGGGCCTTCAGAAATTTGTCGTCAGCAGCAGGTAATTCCATTGGGGTACGTCTTCAACTCGTATAAGTGGCGGGCAGCGCATTGTGCAGAAACATCGCTGAGTTCTCAAAGCACCTACACAATTAGTCACTAAAGTCTCACATGAGTCAATATTGACTCACACCTGTACACAGTGGATCATTCGCGGCTTTAGCATCTGATGGGCTGCGGCCGGGTGAATGATGAGTAGTTTGAGCGAATGGCGTGTCATGCCTGCGATAGCACTGCTGGCCGCATTGGGTCTTGCCGGGTGCGAACAGAAACAGCCGCAGGATCATGCTGCCTCTACGGCCCCCAAAGAAGTGGAAGCCATCACCACCAAAGCCGAATCGTTCACCGTCGTTGACGAACTGCCGGGCCGTATCGAACCGGTTCGTGTGGCGCAGGTGCGTGCCCGTGTGGCCGGTATCGTGTTGACCCGCAACTTCGAGGAAGGTGCCGACGTGAAAGCGGGTGCGGTGCTGTTCCAGATCGACCCGGCACCGTTCAAGGCCGCGCTGTCCAAGGCTCAGGGGGACCTGGCACGCACCGAAGCCACGCTGTTCGAGACACAGGCCACGGTTAAACGCTACGAATCGCTGGTGGAAATAGAAGCCGTGAGTCGCCAGACCTTCGACACCGCCCGCTCCGCACTGCAAAACGCCATCGCCGCTAAAAAATCCGCACAGGCTGACGTGGAAACGGCCAGGCTGGACCTTGGCTACGCCACGGTCAAGGCACCTATTTCGGGGCGGATAGGCCGCGCAATGGTCACTGAGGGCGCATTGGTCGGTCAGGGCGAAACCACGCTACTGGCAACCATTCAGCAACTCGATCCGGTCTACGCCGATTTTACCCAGCCAGTCGCCGACGCCTTGCAGATGCGCGCCGCTATCCAGGAAGGTCGCTTGCCCAAAGGAGGAGAAGGCGCGTTGTCGCTGAGCGTCGACGGCAGCGATTATCAGAGCACCGGCACCCTGCTGTTTACCGATGTCGCCGTCGACCGAACGACCGGCCAGGTCTTGTTGCGGGCCCGTTTTGCCAACCCGGGAGCGGTATTGTTGCCGGGCATGTATGTGCGGGTGCGCACACCGCAACGTGTCGACAGCAATGCCATTCTGGTGCCCCAGCGGGCGGTCCAGCGCTCCAGCGACGGCGCAGCACGCGTGCTGGTGATTGCCCGGGACGGCACGGTCGAAGCCCGCCCGGTCAAAACCGGCGCGATGCAGAATTCGCGCTGGCAGATCACCGAGGGTCTGAAGGCCGGTGAACAGGTCATCGTCGGCAACATGACCGGGCTCAATCCCGGTGACAAGGTCGCCCCCAGATCGCCATCCGCTCAACAGCAGGCCAAAGCGCAATAAAAGCCGCCTTCAGCGCGATCGAGGATCACCGTCCATGTCTCTGTTTTTTATCAAACGACCCAACTTTGCCTGGGTACTGGCCCTGTTCATTCTGCTGGCCGGCCTGATGGCCCTGCCCGCCTTGCCGGTGGCGCAATACCCGGACGTCGCGCCGCCGCAGATCACCATCACTGCCACCTACCCCGGCGCATCCGCGAAAGTGCTGGTCGATTCAGTGACCAGTGTCATTGAGGAAGAGCTGAACGGTGCCAAGGGGATGCTGTATTACGAGTCGACCAGCAACTCGACCGGCAGCGCCGAGATCAACGTGACATTTGTACCGGGTACCAACCCGGACATGGCCCAGGTCGAAGTCCAGAACCGTATCAAGAAAGCCGAAGCGCGGCTGCCGCAGACCGTGCTCAGTCAGGGGCTGCAAGTCGAACAGGCCAGTTCCGGGTTCCTGATGATCTTCACCCTCAACTACACAGGCAACTCGGCCGACAAGGACACGGTCGCACTGGCCGACTATGCCGCGCGCAACGTTAACAATGAAATCAGCCGAGTGAACGGTGTCGGCAGGCTGCAATTCTTCGCCGCCGAAGCGGCGATGCGGGTCTGGATCGATCCGCAGAAGCTGGTCGGTTTCGGGCTGTCCATCGACGATGTAAATGCTGCCATACGGGCGCAAAACGTACAGGTCCCTGCAGGCAGTTTCGGCAGCAGCCCCGGCTCGTCGTTGCAGGAGCTGACCGCAACCCTGGCAGTCAAAGGTACGCTGGACAACCCGGAAGAGTTCGGTCGCATCGTCCTGCGCGCCAATGAAGACGGCTCAGCGGTGCATTTGTCCGATGTGGCGCGGGTGGCTGTCGGGAGCCAGGATTACAGTTTCGAATCACGTCTGAACGGCCAACGCGCCGTGGCCGGTGCGGTGCAACTGTCACCGGGCGCCAACGCGATCGAGACCGTCAAAGCGGTCAAGCAGCGGCTCACCGAGCTGTCAGCCAACTTCCCGGAAGGCGTCGAGTTTTCGGTGCCGTACGACACCTCGCGCTTTGTCGATGTGGCCATCGACAAGGTGATCTACACCCTGATCGAAGCCATGGTGCTAGTCTTTCTGGTGATGTTCCTGTTTCTGCAGAACATCCGCTACACGCTTATCCCGACCATCGTGGTGCCGGTGTGCCTGGCCGGGACCCTGGCGATCATGTACCTGCTGGGCTTCTCGGTGAACATGATGACCATGTTCGGCATGGTGCTGGCCATCGGTATTCTGGTCGACGATGCGATTGTGGTGGTAGAGAACGTCGAGCGGATCATGGCCGAAGAAGGACTTTCACCGGCAGCCGCAACGGTCAAGGCAATGCAGCAGGTCTCCGGGGCGATTTTCGGTATTACGCTGGTACTGGCCGCGGTGTTTCTGCCGTTGGCGTTCATGGGGGGCTCGGTCGGGGTGATCTACCAGCAGTTCTCGCTGTCACTGGCTGTGTCGATTCTGTTCTCGGGCTTTCTTGCCCTCACTTTTACCCCGGCGCTGTGTGCCACACTGCTCAAGCCCATCCCGGCCGGTCACCATGAGAAGCGCGGTTTCTTCGGCGGATTCAATCGCCTGTTCGGTGCATTCACCGACCGTTACGAGCGCGTCAGCTCCAGCATGATCAAACGCGCCGGGCGTTACATGCTCCTGTACATCGGTATCGTCGGCCTGCTGGGCTTCTTCTACCTGCGCCTGCCAGAGTCATTTGTACCCGTGGAAGATCAGGGCTATCTGATCATCGACGTGCAACTGCCTCCAGGGGCGACCCGGTCGCGTACCGACGCCACCGCGCAGTTGCTGGAAAACTACATGCTGTCACGCGAGGCAACCGGTGCAGTGACCATGCTGCTGGGGTTCAGTTTCTCCGGCATGGGTGAAAACGCAGGTCTGGCGTTCCCGACCCTCAAAGACTGGTCGGAGCGTGGCAAGGACCAGTCGGCGGGTGCAGAAGCGGCGGCCTTCAACCAACACTTTGCCGGGCTTGCCGACGGCACGGTGATGGCGGTGACACCACCGCCTATCGAAGGCTTGGGGACCTCCGGCGGCTTCGCACTGCGCTTGCAGGACCGTGCAGGGCTCGGTCGTGAAGCGTTGCTGGCGGCGCGCAACGAACTGCTGGGCAAAGCCAATGGCAACCCGAAGATTCTCTACGCCATGATGGAAGGCCTGGCCGAGGCACCACAATTGCGCCTGAACATCGACCGCGAAAAAGCCCGTGCGCTTGGTGTCAGTTTCGAATCGATCAGCAATGCGCTGTCCACGGCGTTCGGCTCTTCGGTTATCAGCGATTTTGCCAATGCCGGACGTCAGCAGCGGGTGGTGGTGCAGGCCGAGCAGAGTTCGCGGATGACCCCGGAAAGCGTGCTCAAACTCTACGTACCCAACAGCAGCGGCACGCTGGTGCCGCTGGGTGCATTCGTTTCGACGCACTGGGAGGAAGGCCCGGTGCAGATCGCCCGTTACAACGGTTACCCCACGTTCAAGATCGCTGGCGACGCTCCGCCCGGTGTCAGCACCGGCGAGGCGATGGCGGAAATCGAGCGGATCGTATCCGAACTGCCGCAAGGCATCGGTTACGAATGGACCGGCCTCTCCTATCAGGAGAAGGTCGCCAGTGGCCAGGCCACCGGGTTGTTCGCCCTCGCTCTGGTGGTGGTGTTCCTGCTGTTGGTCGCACTGTATGAAAGCTGGGCCATCCCACTGGTAGTGATGCTGATCGTGCCCGTCGGTGCACTGGGTTCGGTGCTGGCAGTCACCGCCGTGGGCATGCCCAACGACGTGTATTTCAAGGTCGGATTGATCACCATCATTGGTCTGGCAGCGAAAAACGCGATTCTCATCGTCGAATTCGCCAAAGAGCTATGGGATCAAGGCCATTCGCTGCGTGACGCTGCACTTCAGGCTGCGCGGCTGCGTTTTCGGCCGATTGTCATGACCTCACTGGCTTTCATCCTCGGCGTTGTGCCCCTGACCCTCGCCACCGGCGCAGGTGCCGCGAGCCAGCGTGCGATCGGCACCGGCGTTATCGGCGGCATGCTCAGCGCCACGTTGCTGGGCGTTATTCTGGTGCCGATATTCTTCGTCTGGCTCCTGTCAGTGCTGCGTCGCAAGCCACATGTGCAGCAGGTTGCCGACGATGCACATCTGGCTCAGAAGCCGTAAAAGTCGTTCAGACGTCGGGCCGACGGCATCAGTCCCGTCGGTCCGCTGTTGGCCCGGGGCCGGATGGCCGGTCTGACGATGCCTTGACGCGGGTCCAGGCCGGTAGTGTGCTGGTCGCTATTTCCGATGCCACATTCACCCGGTTGCGGCCCTGTGACTTGGCACCATACAGCGCACGGTCGGCAAGCTCGATCAGGCCGCGCTGGTCGAGTTGCCGATCAGTGCCGATGAATGTGGCCACACCGAGGCTGACCGTGACGATGCCGAACGGGCTGGCAGGGTGCTCGATCCGCTCATTACGAATAGCATGCAGAATGTTCTCGGCAACCTGACGAGCACTCGACTCATCGCTGCCGGGCAGCACCACCGCGATCTCTTCACCGCCGTAGCGGGCGGCAACATCACCGGGGCGGCGGATGCATTGCTCGACCACGCGGGCAAGAGCCACCAGGCACTCGTCACCGGCCAGATGACCGTAGTGATCGTTGTAGCGTTTGAAGTGATCGGCATCGATCAGTATCAGTGACAACAGGCTACGCTCACGCCTGGCGCGCTTGAATTCGACTTCCAGAAATTGATCGAAACGTCTGCGATTGGCCAGCCCGGTGAGCTTGTCTTCAGAAGCAATGAACTCCAGATGCTGATTCAACTGGATGAGGGCTGCCTGGGAGTCAAGCAGTTGGTCTTCCGCCCTTATGCGGCTATGTATGTGCCCGATCAAGCGGATGCCGAGGCCTACCACCAGCCCGAGCAGCACCAGCATGACCAGAATCGACTGTCTGGTCTGGCCCAGCCAGTCGAGCATGGCCTCTTTCTGACCCAGCGCGACCACCGTGACAATCGGGTACACGTCGCTGCGCTTGAATGCATAAAAACGGGCAACACCGTCGATTCTGGAAACGAACTGAGTGGTGCCGAAGGGCCGGCTGTGTTCAGAGGTAAAAATCGGCGTGGATGAAAGGTCACGGCCGATTTCAGCTTCCAGGTGGGGATAGCGGACACGTAATTGTCCAGCTGTGGACGTCAGGCTGATGACACCGGTTTTTCCAATCTGAATATCCGAATAGAACTTCAACAGGTGATCGACACCGATGGTCACGACCATCAACCCGGCAAAACTCGAATCAGGGTGGTTGATGCGCCTGCTGACCGATATGACCCATTTGCCGGAGGCGCGGCTGCGAATTGTCGGACCGATGTAAGGTGCCTTGCCAGCATTCTGCAAGTGATGCTGGAAGAACTCGCGCTGGGCACTGTTAACGCCAACAGCCTTGGGATTGGTTGAAAAGGTGCAAATCCCGTCGGCGTTGTACAGCGAAACGGTATCGATTTGCGGCAGCGCGCCCATTTCTCGGGCAATGACCCACCTGAGGCGCTCGATCTGCTCCGGCCCGGCACCGTCTTTTTCGACGCGCTCCGTCAGGCCGATCAGCATCAGCTCGCTTTGTTTGAAAATGCCGTCTGTGTAAGTGCTCAGCGCCCCAGCCAGATTGATCGTACTGGTCTGGATGTTCTCCAGCGTGTTGCGGCGCGCGGTCCATGCTTGCCAGGCCATCAACATCACCACGCAGGCGCACACTACGAAGATCAGCCATGACGCAAGCCGAAGGTCGCGTTTCAAAACTTGCCTCCACAACAGGTGAGAACCAGTGCATCTGGTTTTACTGAAAACCGCACCTGATTGCTCAGGGGCCATCGACAATCCTTTTCGCTATCAACTGCCATTGTCGGCAAGCGCTCGGCCATACCTGAAGGTCTGACATCGATAAAGCATGCCAGAGAGTGACATCATAATGCCACGCACAGCGATCTATTGGTTGATTGGGGTTCAACATACGCAGGCAGGCGCGCACTGGATCACAGTGGCACCTGATTTTCTGAAGGGGCTGTTTTTGCTGGAGCGGTAAGCGAGGCTCGCTTACCGGGCACGACAGGTTATATGAGTGCGTCGGCCTCAGGCTGTGGCAGCGACGGGTTTGCGCAGTGTTGCGGCTTCCAGCTCACGCACCAAAGGCAGTACATGCTCGCCGAAATAGGCGACCTCTTCCTGAAAGTGCAGGAATGCGGAAAGCACCAGGTCGACGCCCACGGACTTGAGTTCGACAATGCGCTCTGCAATCTGGCGTGGCGTGCCGATCAGATTGGTCTTGAAGCCATCGTTGTACTGGACCAGATCCTGAAAAGTGGATTTGGCCCAGTTACCCTCGCCTTCCGGGCTGGCCTTGCCGGCCTGTTTCGCGGCATCACCAAACGCATTCACGGCCTCCGGATCGGCCTTGTCGACGATCTCGGCCAGCACGGCACGTGCCTCTTCTTCGCTATCCCTGGCGATGATGAAAGCATTGACGCCGATCTTTACCGAATGGCCGTTTGCGGCCGCCTTCGCCCGGATGTCATCAACCTGTGCCTTGATGCCTTCCACCGTATTGCCGTTGGTGAAGTACCAATCCGAAACCCGGGCTGCCATGTCCCGCGCAGCGCGCGAGCTGCCACCCTGAAATATCTCGGGATGAGGACGCTGGATCGGCTTGGGCTTGAGGGTGTAATCGTGAAAGCGGTAGAAGTCGCCCTTGAACGTAAAATTGTCGGTGGTCCAGATGCCCTTGAGGGCGCGTATGAACTCTTCGGAACGCCGATAGCGCTCGTCGTGCTCCAGCCAGGGTTCACCGACGGCCTGAAACTCGCCCTTGAACCAACCACTGACGATATTGACCGCCACGCGCCCGGCCGTTAGCTGGTCAATGGTCGCCAGTTGCTTGGCGGCAACCGATGGCGTCCACGGCCCGGGCAATATCGCCGCAATTACCTTGAGCTTTTCGGTGGCCGCCAACAACGCATGGCTGAATGCCACGGATTCGTGCTGGAATTCGGCACCATAACCCGCGGTGAAGCGGATTTGCGTCAGTGCATACTCGAAGCCGGACCGCTCGGCTATCTGTGCCAGCTTGCGGTTGTAGTCGATTGTCCAGCTGGTGCGCTGTTCGATCTTGCTGACGACCAGGCCACCGCTGACGTTCGGCACCCAGTACGCAAATTTAATGGAAGATTGGCTCATATCGGCACTCCTCTGACTGCGGCTTCCCGAGCGCATTAGTCGAACGGGCTTGCAGAACTGCAGAGCAGCAACCGTGCCAGATGATTAAATGTATATGCATCAATCAGTTAGCGTGGCTGTCTCGCAGCGTCAACTGTCCGTACATCGGCAAGGTGTAGAAGCACTGTTGGCAGGGCAACAGCCCTGCTCGATCCGCTGACACGCGTGTCACCTTATCTCGGCAAAGACAAACCGACGGAAGGCATTCTGCTCCGCTATTCAGAATCGCTTGACCAGAGTAAATTTTGGATCCAATGAAACCGCATTCATCCGCAGGAGCACCGATGAAATTGCATGCCTGTTTTCTGGCCTTGATGATCCCCGCACTGTCGGCGCATGCCGAAGGCAAAACCATATCCGTACCTCATGATCCCACCGGGCAGCACGCGCTGGTCGAGAAAAGCGGCAACGCGAAAGAACGAGTAGTGATCACTCGGCGCGACGGCCTGCTTGGGGTGATCTACTCCAAGCGCGTCTACAACTGCACCAATCACACGGTGAACCTGGTGGGCACCGGTTCTACTCTTGAGATCATGGAGCAGGCCCGCGCCGTCAGCGGCATGGGGCCAGTGATTCGCGATTCCACAGCCGACTACATCGAGTCAGAAGCGTGCAGCTGATCTCGCCCTGACCCGGTACATCGATAACCCTGACTGAATGCACTGCGCCCGAAAGCACTTCCATGAGGCAATACCGTTCACTTAGGCGGATTTGTATTTAAGCGCCGCCATGAACCGGCAGTGCAACCGGAAAGCCCTGAACCTTTTGTAACAAACCTGCCGAAACGCAATACATATTTACACCCGATCGGTTGCCGAGCTGTACTTAAATCGATTCCATTCATAACCAAGGATGGAATCATGAATATCTCCAACACGGCCAATACCTGGCTCAGTCAATTCAAAATAGAAGTCACCTCCAACGCCAACCGCGTTTTCGGTAATGGCAGACAGCAGCTTGAGGCCACAGTCTCTGTCTCGCCTCGTGGAAATGGAACGATCACAACCGAGCAACTCAACTCCATCACGCTGGTCACCCTGGACGATGACGGGGTTTATCGAGAGCTGACCCATGAACTTCGCGTGTCCCGGACCAGAGATACACTTTTTGACTACTATGCCGCGTCCGGTTCTGCCCCGCTTGCTCACCTGGAACTAAAAGGCGCCGTTCTTCGCCAACGCTTTTACATCTCCTCTTCCCGGGTCGGCGGCTCGCTGGACAGGGTCTATGCCCGTATCTCGAAGAACGCAGACACTCACCATGTTACTGACGGGGGCGCTTTCAATTCTTCGATCATCATCGAATCGCTTACTCCTTTGCGCTACGAACACGAGGACTTTGTTCTCACCCGTGAGGACACGGTATCCAAACATGATACTGACATAGATATCTATTACCTGACATTCAAAGCCCCTGGCCGCCGAATCATTAAGTCGATCCCGTACGACCCGGTCTGGTCGGGCATAGACGTCTGGTCAACTCAGGCCGGCAGGCGCAGAAAATCGCGATGGCCCTCCGCTGCACAAGTCAGTCCATCCGGTGGTGAGCAGACACCACGGCACCACAGCTATTACAGTGACTGTTATTCACGGCAGACATCCGTCACGGGGACAGACTACCGTTTTTATTACATTCACTATGCGATTGAAATGGGCACCGCGCTAACGCTCAGAATTAAAGACAGCACCATTACCGTAAATAATAAACCGGGCCATATGAACTTTGTTCGAGCCAAGACGTACTACGGTCCTTTTGAAAACCCGCCAAACGAATATCGTCAACAAAGCCGATGGGGATTACTGGACCCGTATGGTAATGAAACACGTATTGAGCTGACTCAGGGTGATAGTGGCAACACCATAGCGTTCAAACGCTACGACTGAATCCACAAGCACGCTAATAGTATGGAAATCATGCCGCCGCCTGATGCGTCTACGACACGCACTGGCGGTGCATTCATCACTGCGCGCTTTTAGTGCAGCGACTGCATATAGGTGAACCATGTCAACTCAGCAAATCCATTCCCAGGCCAGCAACTTTCTGGGCTTCGTTAAAACAGGTGTTGATCCACGTACCGGGCAGTTCACGTTGGCAATGAGCCTGCCACTGGCACCCGCCAATCATCTGGCAGGCCCTTCCCTTACCCCGACATTGGCCTTCAGCCCACTGGGCTCGACACAAAACCGGGGGTTCGGTCTGGGTTGGTCGCTGAACCTGTCCGAGCTGAACCTCAATCCAGACGCCCCCATGTTGCGTTTGGTATCGGGGGAGCAATTTGCAGTGGACTGGGCAAACTCCGACCTGAACATCGGCGGGGAATTGGCGTTTCTCGACTACAAACTGCGCGCCATGCGGGTCATTCGGACCGCCGAAAACACCTTCAGAGTGGATCTGAAATCCGGAAACAGCGAAATACTCACCCGACAGGACAGCGGCAACTATCTGCTCAGCGAAATGCGCAGCCCGGAAGGTCGTCGCCTGTTCATCGACTGGATGCCGTTCGGCGAGAGCCAGTGCATCGTCGACACTATTCGTGACGAAAACGGAACCTTGATGCAGGTCGTCAGTAAAAACGGCGAAGTGCACTTCATCAGCCACCCGGACAGTGACCATACCTGCACCGCCCTGCGCCTGATGCTGAGCAATGATCAGCTCAACGAGGTTTATCTGCCTGAAATCGACCGAGCATTCTCGTTCAGCTATCAGGCTCAACCGGTTGCCCCTGGTGCTGAGTTGCTATTTCCCGTGGAGGTTTCCGGGCCCTTGGGAGCCGTGGATATCGTCCACTGGGCTACTGGAGAAAACGGGCATCAACTGCCGGAAGCCGCACCGTTTCGGCATTTGCCGCGCGTCGCGACCTGGACCCATTCTGCCGGAGGCGCAGGTGAACTGCATCGTGCCTATCAATGGATCGGCGATCATAACTTTCTCGGTTTCGGCAGCGATCAGGGCTTCGACTGGAAACACGGGGAGGACAACCTCTATCAGGTCGAGCGCGATTATGAGTATGAACTCATCGAAACCCAGCACGACAGCGACAATCAGCTGTTGGCGACCATTACCCGGACCTGGAACAGGTTTCACCTGCTGACTCTGGAAACTTCGCTGAAGGGAGACTGCGAAGTGCAGATCGAAACCCTCTATGGCATCGATCCCGCGCTGACATGGGAGCAGCAACCGGCCTGGTGCCAGTTGCCGCACAACACGATCACCACGTATATCGACCATGCCCACGACAATGCCCGCCGCAGCGAACAGACCGAGTACCGGTACGACGAGTACGGCAACGTCACGCACACCCGTTATGCGACCGGGGTACAGGAGCACAGCGAGTATTACCCGGCACAAGGTGCCGAGGGCTGCCCTGCCGATGCGCTGGGTATGGTCAGGTATTTGAAAAGTAAAACCATCGTTCCGGCTCCTGTCCACCAGAATACGGCGAACCAGGCCTCAGTCATCTCCATCGCGTACACTTACGAAGCGCTCGAGTCGCTGCTGGAAGACGGACTGTCGCAGTCGATCGTGGTCAGCGAACAAGCCCGTGACGTTACCCGCGACCGCTTGCTGGAAACCACTCGCCAGCACTACGTGTCCGCCCGCAACGCCTGCTATGGCAGCCTTGCCAGCTCGGTCAACACGCTCAATGGTCTGGATACCATCACTACGTACCGTTATGAAATCGACGGGGACCAACGGGTTACCTACGTGTCCGTTGAAGGCTTTGAAAAAAACGAGCAAAACCGCTCCGTCAGCAGCAGTTGCCAATCACTCATCACCGGCCTTACAACGCTGGAGCAAAGTGAATCAGGCGTACGTACCTGTTACGAATACGACCTGCTTGGCCGCATCAACCGAAAGATCGTCGCCCAGGGCAGCGACTTCGAGGCGGTCACCACCGCGGCCTACCACGTAGGCGACGCCGTGGCGCTTACTTTTCGTGCGGATGAAGCGATCAACCCCGTCATGGTCGAACAGACTGATGTCACCGGCCAACGCAAGCGCAATTGGCTCGATGGCGAAGGACGAGTGGTGTGCGTCGAACTGGACGACATCGACCAGGCCCCAGGGACGTTCCGCAAGATCGCGCACACTGTATACGACGCCTTGGGTCGCCCGGTTCTCCAGTTAGCCCAGGATTGGCTGCCCGGCAGCGAAACGCCGCTGAAGTCTACCACTGCCATTCGTTATGACGACTGGGGCAGTGTGTCATGCATCGAGACAGCCGACGGGGTCGTGGCACACACCCGGCACGACCCGGTCTCGCTGCGCACCGAGCAATGGCAACAGTCTGCGCAGCAACGAAGCCCGCGCAGTGTAACCCTGAGCAATATCGCCACAACTCCTGTAGAGCAACAGCTGTATGACCAGAACGACCATCTGGTCCGCACCACGGTGCTGATTCGCGACGGCCTGGACCGTGTGATCGAAGAGCGCGTCAAAGTGCATGGCCAGGCGGATATCGTCACCGGATCGCGCTTTGACGCCTATTCACGCGTCATCGAACGTCATTTGCCGGACGGCACGATCATCAATTGGACATTTGCCCCGCACAGCGATGGCCACCACCCCGAAACAGTTATCGTCACGCCCGCCACGGAGGCATCAGCATGACCACCTCCAGCACCACTCCAATGGTTATCGGACGCCAGTCGTTCGATGGACTGGGCCGTCAGCTCACCGTCGAAACGGGGGGACGTGTCACCCGGTTTCATTACCAGGCCGGACAGCTACCACCTGCTGCCAACACGTTGGCCGATGGTAAACGGCTCGCATTCATCTACGAACCTCAACTGGGTAACCAATTGCTCGGTACGCAGCTTGCTGGCCAGACACCCGATGAAATCAGCTATCACCCGCGTCTGGCTCAGCCGACCAGTGCCACAGGAGGGCTGGGGCGGCAGCAATGGAGCTACACCCCCAGCGGTCATCCCGAAAGCGATGTCTGGACAGTCGATGATCAGCAACACATTACCCACTGGCGGTATTCGCTCAATGGCCTGCTACTCGGTTTCGACGACGCCACAGGCAATACCCACGAACGCCATTACGATGGCGTAGGTCGATTGCAGCAATTGAACGTCGGGGCGCTTGAGACCGTCTTTGGCTACGACGACTTTTCACGCCCCGCCACGGTCGTTACGCGTGATACCGACAGTGGCAAACAACTGATCAAGACCTTTACCTACGACGTAATGGGGCGCGAACACACGCGAACCTTCAAGGTGATCGACAAGGACACTGCCCGCACGGTTACCCAAGCCTTGGGCTACTGCTCTCTGGACCGGATGACATCGCGCTCATGGGATGACGGCCAAGAGCGTGGCGAGGAAACTTTTGCCTACGATGATCGCGGGCGACTGATCCGCTACACCGCCAATCCAGCCGCCGCTCCTGCCGATCCATTCGGCAATCGCATCGTGGCGCAGGTATTTACCCTCAACGCGCTGGACGGCTACCAAAAGGTAGTCAGTCATTTCACCGATGGCAGCCAGGACGAGGCCGCATTCACTTATGCCCCGACCGACCCGGCCAGGGTGATAAAAGTCACGCACACTCACGCATCGTGGCCTCTGCGCATAGACCTGCGTTATGACGCCTGTGGTCGGGTGATCGAGGACAGTCTGGGACGCCGTCTCGTCTGGGATGAGCAGGACCGGCTGGTCACGGTCAGCCGCGACGGCATCGCCTGCGAGTATGGCTATGATCCGTCGGGGCACCTCACCGACCGCCTGCTCGCTGGCGACCTGACGCGCAGTTTTTTCAGCAGCAACCAGATGACCCACGAGCAACGACAGGGCGAAACATGCGCTGTGATCAGCGACGGCCAGTCATTGTTTGCACTGAGCCGACTCAGTGCCGCTGTCCGGGAAACCTTGCTACTGGGCACTGATGCGCAAGGCAGCGTGCGCGTACAGGACGAAGAGCCTTTACGAACCTATACACCTCATGGTGCAGAACCCCGCCGTGATTCTCGCAACCCGTTCGGATTTGCCGGCGAGCGCGTCGATGACTTCACCGGCTGGTATATCCCTGGGGACTATCGCCCATACGATCCGGTTCTCATGTGCTTCCTCAGCCCCGACAGTGCAAGTCCTTTCGGTCACGGCGGCCTGAACCCTTATGCCTACTGCGGCGGCGATCCGGTAAACCGCATCGACCCGGACGGCCATAGCTGGGTGACCTACGCGCTGAGCGGCATAGGTATGGCCATTGGTGCAATGGCCACGATTTCCACACTCGGCGCTGCTGCGCCAGTCCTGGCCACGCTGTTTGCTGCCGGCGCTTCATCGCTCAGCGCAACAGGCGCCATGGCGATCGGTGCCGCCACACTGAGCGCCATTTCTCTGAGCACCGGCATCGCCTCCATGGTGCTGGAAGCTACGGGCCACGATCAGAAGGCCGCAAGCATTCTTGGATGGGTATCCTTGGGCACCGGCCTGGCCGGAATCGGACTGGAGATGACCCCGGCAATAATGGGCAAACTGGCAGCCAGAGCGGCCCGCGCGCCCGGACGTGCTGGATCGACATTCGGAAAGTCGGTCGCGATCAAGCCGGCATACAGCTCAGGCAGGGCTGATATTTATTTCGAGAGAACCGCAAGAGATCCTGGTGTCGCCTTTATCAAACGCATCTGGGACACCGACGATGCAGCATTCATGACCCATGGTGGTATTACCGGAAAGCTCATGAACGCTGAGGGCGTGGGCGACTCGGCAAGAAACGTTGCCAGGAATCTGATTGCACCTCAACTGGACGCAATCGGCTACCCGGCCAATCAGAAAATCGTCCTGCTTTCCTGCTGGGGGGCAGAAAACGGCGCCGCACAGACTGTCGCCAACGTGCTTAAGCGTCCTGTACAAGCCTACGCGGGCAAGGTCTATCCTGGAACAATTGCAACCATGCAAATCCCATTGAGTACATACAGAACGATGCAGGGCACGACTGCACCCTTGTCGAAAATATCAGCGTGGCAAAGGATATTCGCCAACAAGCGCGGGCCTTTTATCGACACACCCAAGTTCGAACTCGCAGTACCAAAAATGTTTTATCCCGTCTGAAGCAGCAGTCACCTGACAAGATAAAGACGTTACCGAGGGCGACGCGAATGGCATGAAAACCAGACGCTCGCCTTCACGGCCCTGACCAGGCATGGAGGCGATCGACGAATTCAAAGTCAACGTCATGCCGGTTACTGTCGCTGTCGACAGCAAGGGGCGAAATCGGTACACATCACCGGTCCCGCCCTCTGGCGGAAGAAGATCAGTGCCAGACTGGCGATGGAAGCCCGATAAAAATGTCTCTGGCCAAACTGCAAAGCCTGACGTGCGCTTGTAATGCTGTGCGCTTAAAGCTGCAACACGATTACCGCCCCATGAGGTGTTTTTCCTTTCGGCTGCCTTCTTGTGCGGCCACAACATCGGGCGCAAAAAACACTTGCACGTAAAGTATTACGGTATACCATCAGACAATAATAACTCATCACGCCCGTGCAGGCGCCAGGATTTAAGCGAGGTAAGTGTCATGAAGTTTTCGTTGTTCGTGCACATGGAACGCTGGGATGAAAGTGTCAGCCATCGTCAGCTTTTCGAAGACCTGACCGAGCTCACGCTGATGGCCGAGCAAGGTGGCTTCAGTACCGTGTGGATCGGCGAGCACCATGCTATGGAATACACCATCTCGCCAAGCCCTATGCCGCTGCTGGCCTATCTGGCCGCCAGAACCACTCGCATTCATCTGGGCGCGGGCACCATTATCGCGCCGTTCTGGCATCCCTTGCGGGTGGCGGGAGAATGCGCGTTACTGGATGTGATCAGCAACGGGCGTATGGAAGTCGGCCTGGCACGCGGAGCCTATCAAGTGGAGTTCGACCGGATGGCGGGCGGCATGCCAGCCTCCGAAGGCGGCAAGGCGCTGCGTGAGATGGTGCCGGTAGTGCGTGCCTTGTGGCAGGGCGACTACGCCCACGATGGTGATATCTGGAAATTCCCCACTTCGACCTCGGTGCCCAAGCCGATCAACACTCCGCCAATGTGGATTGCCGCACGGGACCCTGATTCGCATAACTTCGCCGTGCAGAACGGCTGTAACGTGATGGTCACGCCATTGATGAAAGGCGATGAGGAAGTTGTCGACCTTAAAAACAAGTTCGAAGCGGCGCTGGTCAACAACCCGGACGTGCCCCGCCCGCAACTGATGGTGCTGCGCCACACGCATGTGCATGCGGCGGACGATCCTGAAGGCTGGAAGGTGGGTGCCACCGCTATTGCGAAGTTCTACCGTACCTTTGACGCGTGGTTTGGCAACAAACAGACGCCGGTCAACGGCTTTCTGGCCCCCAGCCCGGAAGAGAAGTTCAAGGAACGGTCGGAGTTCGAGCTGGAGAACATCCGCAAGAACACCATGATCGGTACTCCGGAGGAGATCATCCCGCGCATTCGCCACTACCAGGCGCTGGGTGTCGACGAGTTCAGCTTTTGGTGCGACAACAGCCTGCCGCACGCCGAGAAGAAAAAGTCGCTCGAACTGTTCATCAAGCACGTGGTGCCAGTGTTTCGTTGAGTGTCGAGATTGTCTGAGGAGCACTGAAAATGCTGCTCAGAATTGATCGTTTCCCTGCTCCGCGTGGGAATGCAGTTCGTGACGCTCTGCGTCACACGGCGATTCTGTGACACCAGGTGGATTGGGACTCAACTCAAGTCACCTGTCTGTGCCATCGCGGTTGAAAAGCATTTTAGAGCTGTTTGGCTAAAAGTACGGATGATTATGATTATCGTGCCGACGCTCCGCGTCGGAATGCAGTTCGTGACGCTCCGCGTCACACGGCGGTTCTG
>NZ_LJPW01000179.1 GCF_001400735.1 Pseudomonas caricapapayae | reverse complement strand
CTGAGTCGAACCCCAATCCCTCTGACACCACAGAACCGCCGTGTGACGCAGAGCGTAATTAACTGCGTGTCGACGCGCGTCGCGCACGATAGTCAAAGGGGGGACAACTCTCGCTTGCATCGCAGAAGCGAGCATCGACAAGCTCGCTCCTGCCAAGAGGCAGAGCTTGTCGCGACAGGCATCAGAACAGCTTGCTGAACACCCAATACAGCGAACCTGACAGGAGAATCGCCGCCGGCAGCGTCAGCACCCAGGCAGCGGCCAGATTGCGCAGGGTGCGCATCTGCAGCCCTGAACCGTTGGCGACCATCGAACCCGCCACACCGGACGACAGCACATGAGTGGTCGACACCGGCAGCCCGTACATATCCGCAGCGCCGATGGTGAACATCGCCACGACTTCTGCCGACGCGCCCTGAGCGTACGTCATATGTGTCTTGCCTATACGCTCGCCAACGGTCACGACGATGCGCTTCCAGCCGACCATCGTGCCGAGCCCAAGAGCGATGGCCACCACAATCTTGACCCAGGTCGGAATAAAGCGTGTGGCACTGTCTATCTGCGCTTTGAAGGCATCAAGCTTGGTCTGGGTATCGGCGTCGAAATTGCCCACCTTGTTTTTATCCATCACACGGATGGTTTCCGAAGTCAGGTACATGTCGTTACGGACGTTGGTCACTGCTTCGGCAGGCACCTTCGAGAGCGAGCCATAGCTGGCAACCTGATTGCCGATCTTGCCGGTCATGACCGCCAGCGCAGGAATCAGGTCAGGGCCTGCCTGTTTGCTGACCAGATAATCCGACAGGGTCTTGCGCGAGTCGCTCGGGGCGGGGAGGGGGACACTGCGCATCAGTGCCTGCTGAGTGACTTCGGCCACTGCACCGAACTGAGTGGCTTGATCGGCAGGCATGGTGCGGTTGAGCGCATAGGCCATTGGCAGGGTGCCGACCAGAATCAACATGATCAGGCCCATGCCTTTCTGTCCGTCGTTGGAGCCGTGGGCGAACGAGACGCCGGTGCAGGTCACGATCAGCATGGCGCGTATCCACAAGGGAGGCGGGGCATTGCCTTCCGGTGCCTTGTACAGCGCTCGATTCTTGATGAACATGCGCATGGCCAGCAACAGCAAGGCAGCACAGCCGAACCCGACCAATGGCGACAACAGCAGCGAGTAGCCGATTTTGGTGGCCTGCGACCAGTCCACTCCGCTGGTCCCGTCCCGTCCGTGCATCAAGGCGTTGGCGATGCCGACACCGATGATCGAGCCGATCAGGGTATGTGACGAGGATGCCGGCAAACCCAGCCACCAGGTGCCCAGGTTCCAGATGATCGCCGCGATCAGCAGGGCAAAGATCATGGCGAAACCTGCCGACGAGCCGGTTTGCAGGATCAGTTCCACCGGCAGCAAGGCAATGATGCCGAACGCTACCGCACCGCTGGAAAGCATCACACCGAGAAAGTTGAAGAACCCTGACCAGACCACCGCAAAGCCGGGTGGCAGGGAATGGGTGTAGATCACGGTCGCCACTGCGTTGGCAGTGTCATGAAAGCCGTTGACGAATTCGAACCCCAGTGCGATCAGCAATGCCACGCCCAACAGTACGAACGGGGTCCAGGTGGTGACCACCGTGCCCATATCGTCCACATCCTGCTTGAGGCTGTAGCCGGTAAACAGCAGACCGGCGATGAGTATGGCGAAGAAAATGACCATGGTCAGGCGACCGGGTTTGCGCCCGAAATGAGTCGCAGACAGGCTCGCCCTGCCCGTGGCGTCGGGAGAAAGTGCATTTGTAGCCATGTTCGCAATCCTGGATTGAAAGAATATTGACATGGTCATTGCAAAATGTGACAGGGAGACGACATATGCCTGATGATTGCGCTTTTGCGCCAGATTTCTGACAACCGGCAAGCCGGATCAGTAATCGCCTCGTTTGCGGAACGCCCAGCGTCCCGCGACCAGGGTAAAGGTCGCTACCAGCGCCACCAGAATCCAGAAGCCTTCAGGGTCGGACGCCAATGGCACGCCACCGACGTTCATGCCGAAAAAGCCCGCCACGATGTTGATCGGCAATGCCAGAACCGTGACCACGGTCAGAGTGAACAGGGTTCTGCTGCTCTGCTCGTTGAGGTTGGCGGCAATCTCTTCCTGCAACAGTTTGATGCGCTCGCCCAGTGCGGTGAGGTCGTTGATGACCAACGACGACTCTTCGATGGACTGACGCAGCGCTTGTACATCCTGTTCGCGCAGCCATTGCGGAGGCTTGTGCAACAGGCGCATCAACGAACCCGGCTCCAGTGCCAGCAGACGTTGCAGGCGCACCAGAACCCGGCGCATGGCACCAAGTTCGGAGCGATTGTTGCTCAGTCGCTGGGACAGCAACTGGTCTTCGATACGGTCGACATTGACGCTGGTCTTGCGCAGGAACTGGGTCAGCACCTCGCCCTGATCGCTCAGCAGGTGCGCGAGCAGTTCCAGCGGTGAATCGAACTGTTCGCCGTGTTTGACCGCAGAGCGCAATTTGTCCACCGACCGCAGCGGCTGCAGCCGGGCAGTGATCAGCAAACGCTGTCGGGCACAGACCCACAAGGTCGAAATGTCGGTCGAGAGCCTGTTGAAATCGAACACCACATCGTTGACGACCGCCAGCAATGTGGCATCTACGTGCTCGATCCGGGTCGAACGCGAGCCCTCGTGCAGCGCCTCGAAAAACTCTTCCGGAAGATCCAGCCGGGCCTTCATCCAACGCTCGCATGCCGCATGCGAGAGGTTCAGGTGCAGCCAGATGAAGTCGTTCTCTTCGGGAGGGTTTTGCAGGTAATCCAGCGCGGCGGCCGAGCCGATTTCCTGACCGCTTTCACCGTGGCGAAAACGGAAGCCGTAGAGCAGACCGAAAAGGTCGGAGTCCTGATGATGGTGAGCAATACTGTGGTTCATGGCTGTCCACGTGCGGCCTGGCCCGGGCGGGGAGGCGAAGGCCGCATGATGACAAGGCGCTATTTCATATTTGTGACAGCTTGTTGCCGAATGTGTCGTCTGCCGCAGCGCAAAACGGCCGCGTCGGCGGCCGTTCAGTCAATCGACAGCGTGGTTCTGGATCGAATCCGCTCAGACCATCGCCAAAGGGACTTTGCGCGTGGGCGCAGGCCAGGCCAGGTCGATATCGGCCAGATCACGCTCAGTGAGACGAATCTGTTCGGCAGCGATGTTCAGACGGATATGTTCCGGGTTGGTGGCCTTGGGAATGGCGATCATATTGTCCTGACGCAGGACCCAGGCGAGGGAAATCTGTGCCGGTGTTGCGTCGTGGCGTTTGGCGATTTCATGCAGGGCAGGGTGGTAAAGCAGGTCGCCAGCCTGGCCGATCGGGCAGTACGCCATCAATGGCAAATGACGATCGGCGCTCCACAGCATGAGGTCGAATTCGATGCCGCGCTGTTCCGGGTTGTACAGCACCTGATTAGTGGCGCAACGCGGGTTGTTGAGTTCGATCATGTCCGGGACGTCAAAGTTGGAAACACCCCAGGCCCCGATTTTGCCCGCTTCCTGCAGACGTTCGAATGCTTCGACGGTCTCGGTCAGCGGGTACTGGCCCGGCCAGTGCAGCAGATAAAGGTCGATATAGTCAGTGTTCATTCGTCGCAGGCTGGCCTCGCACGCGGCCGGGATACCGTCGCGGCTGGCGTTGTGCGGATAGACCTTGCTGACCACGAAGACTTTGTCACGCTGCCCGGCAATGGCTTGCCCGACAATCTTTTCGGCAGCGCCATCGGCGTACATTTCGGCCGTGTCGATCAGCGTCAGGCCCTGTTCGATGCCAAGGCACAGGCCAGCGATCTCAGCTGAGCGCAAGTGCCCTTTTTCACCCATGTGCCAGGTGCCCTGACCCAGCACTGGTACAGTTCTGCCTGCCAATTCCAGTGTGCGCATGTGACCCCCTGCAATTTAATAAGCAGCTAAGTGAGCGGTTGAGTAAGCAGGTCTGAGGCAACAAGAGGCGCACGAGGTTCCGTGCTCCCCATCGCAAAGCCTGTTTAAACCCGGAACTGCTTCAACAACCCGTTCAGTTCTTCGCTCAAACCTCGCAAGTGCAGGCTGGCCGAGGTCGATTGTTCGGCGGCCAGGGCGGTGCTCTGGGACAGCTGCGCGGCCTGGGTCACGTTCTGGTTGATGTCATCCACCACATGCGTCTGCTGCAGGGTAGCGCTGGCAATGGACGCGTTCAGGCTGTTGAGATTGCGCAGCGCCTGGCTGATGGAGGTAAGGCTCTGGCCAGCCTGATTGGCCTGCTCGATCGTCAGTTGCGAGGAACGGCTGCTGTCACCGATCACCTTGACTGCTGCGTCGGAATGCTTTTGCAGCCGTTCGATCATTGCCTGAATTTCGGCGGTCGACTTCTGAGTACGCTGGGCCAGCAGACGCACCTCGTCGGCCACCACGGCAAAGCCGCGGCCCTGTTCACCCGCACGTGCCGCTTCGATGGCAGCATTCAGCGCCAGAAGGTTGGTCTGTTCGGCAATCGAGCTGATCACTTCCAGCACGCTGCCGATCTGCGTGCTCTCGCTGGCCAGGCTCTGCATCACTTCCACGGCCTGACCGATCGTGCTGGATAGGTGCTCGATCTGCTTCAGGCTGTTGTCGATGTTGACCTGGCCCTGTTGCGCCTGCGATTCGGGATCGCGCATCTCGCTCGCGGCATGCTCGGCGTTCTTGGCCACGTCCTGCACACCGTAGGTGACTTCGTTGACGGCGGTGGCGACCAGGTCCATCTGTTGGGACTGCTGCTCGCTGCGGTTTTGCGCCTGCTCGGCGTTGTTGCCCAGGTCGGTGGAAGCCTGGCCCAGTGCCACGGCCGAGTTTTGCAACTGCCCGACCACATTGCGCAGCTTGGCAACAAAGGCGTTGAAGTGCGTGCCCAGCTCGGTGATTTCATCCTTGCCGTGGGTTTCCAGAGTACGGGTCAGATCACTCTCGCCACTGGCAATATTGGCCATTGCACCGACCGCCGCTCTCAGCGGTCGCACGATACTGCGCACGATCATGACCAGCAGCAGCACCATGACCAACACAATCCCTGCGATGAAGATCCCGGCGTTCCACAGTTGCGTCTTGAACTCTGCCGCCACATCGTCCACATAAACGCCCGAGCCCAGAATCCAGCCCCATGGCTGAAACAGTTGCACGTAGGAGGTCTTTTTTACCGGTTCGCTGGCACCCGGCTTGGGCCAGCGATAATTCACCATCCCGGCACCCTTGGCCTTGGCGATCGCGACCATTTCGCTGAATACCGCAAAGCCGTCCGGGTCTTTGATGGTCGATATATCCTGGCCATCAAGTTTGGGGTTGGTGGGGTGCATGATCATGACCGGGCGCAAGTCGTTGATCCAGAAATAGTCGTTCTGGCTGTAACGCAGCCCCTTTATCTCTTTCAGCGCCTGCTGTTGCGCAGCCTCGCGCGTCATGCTGCCCGCCGCTTCGAGCCCTTGGTAAAAGGTGAGTATGCCGCTGGCGGTCTGCACCACGTGCATGGTTTTCTCGGCCTTGGCCTGATACAGGTCGTTGTGAATCTGCCTGAGCAGCGTCGCGGACAAGACGAAGAGCATCAGCACTGAAACCACAAGGATCAGCCACAGACGGCGACTGATGGACAAACTGCGCATACTCATGATCGTCATCCCATGCATTATTTTTTCTTTTTATGGCCGCCGGGCCGCGCAACGCGCGATACAGAGCCTCATTAACCTTCTCGGCGCATCATGACCAAACATGAGATGGCAGTCACATTTTTTTACAGGTCTGCACGGGTATAGCGAAAGGCTTACATCAAGAGGCGCGATTGGCTCTATCGACTGACCCTCGATGAATGTAGGATCCAATTCAACAGCTGCAGCGAAGGAACGCCGCAGTGATCAGGGAAGATCGACCATTGCCAGGAGGCTACTGACAGGATGTCGGAATGGTCATGTTGCAAAACCACCCGCTTCGGCGGGTTTTTTGCGTCTGCCGGAATAAAAGTTCGGCGCTATCAGCGATCCGGTTCGCAGCCCTTGAGTACCAGCCTGAGGATGGTCTGGGTCGCAGCCTCGTAATCAACGTCCTCCAGCTTCGCTTTGCCGGTGACGGTTGCGATCTGCCAGTCGAAGTCAGCGTAGGTCTGGGTCGCGGCCCAGATGGTGAACATCAGGTGGTGGGGGTCGAGCCGGGCAATCTGCCCGCTGTCGATCCAGGCCTGAATGCATTCGATATTGTGTCGCGCCTGGCCATTGAGCTGTTCGATCTGCTCTGCGGTCAGGTGCGGTGCGCCGTGCATGATTTCGCTGGCGAAGACTTTCGACGCGAAGGGCAGGTCACGGGAAATCTGGATCTTCGAACGAATGTAACTGGCCAGCACCTCGGCCGGCACACCCCGAGGGTCGAATGGCGTCGACGCTTGCAGGATGGGCTCGATGATGCTTTCCAGCACCTCGCGGTAGAGGTTTTCCTTGGATTTGAAGTAGTAATAGACGTTGGGTTTGGGGACACCGGCCTTGGCCGCGATATCGCTGGTCTTGCTGGCGGCAAACCCCTTATCGGCGAATTCCTCGCTGGCAGCGCGCAGGATGAGTTCTTTGTTGCGCTCGCGGATGCTGCTCATGACCCGGTAATTCCCTTGCCTGCATGGCGGTCGCGCATGTTAGCACCGGGTTTGTGCAGCGCTCAATGTCGAAGGCCCGGAGCCGATTTGTACCGGGCCGGACGACTCAGGCGCCCATCAGTTCCTGAACCCTGGCAGCCAGGTCATCAATAGCAAACGGCTTGGTCAGCACTCGCATCCCTGGCCCGAGTTGCTCGTCACCAATGGCAGCGTTTTCCGCATAACCGGTGATGAACAGGGTTTTCAGGTGCGGGCGCACCTCGCGTCCCGCATCGGCCATTTGTCGCCCGTTCATACCGCCGGGCAGGCCCACATCAGTGATGAGCAGATCGATATGCACATCCGAGCGCAACAGCTTGAGGCCGGCGAGGCTGTCGGCTGCCTCGATCAGGGTATAGCCCAGATCACCGAGTGCGTCGGTGAGCAGCATGCGCACTGTCGGTTCGTCGTCCACGATAAGGATCGTCTCTCCAGACTGCGTGGACTCGAACGGCGTCTTGTCCACATGGCCCTCGTCGCGGGTTGCAGTACCGTCGTAACGCGGTAGATAAAGGGATATTGCGGTGCCTTTGCCCACCTCCGACTGAATGCGCACCCGACCGCCGGACTGATTGGCGAATCCGTAAATCATCGACAGACCAAGGCCCGTACCCTGGCCAATAGGCTTGGTGGTGAAGAAAGGGTCGAAGGCCTTGGCGATCACATCGGGTGTCATGCCGGTGCCGGTGTCGGTCACGCACAGCGACAGATAGCGGCCCTCGGGCATATCGTGCACTCGCGCCACATCGCCTTCTATCCACTGGTTGCTGGCCTCGATGGTGATGCGGCCGCCGTCCGGCATTGCGTCGCGGGCGTTGATGCACAGGTTCAACAGTGCGTTCTCCAGCTGACTTGCATCGACCAGCGTCGGCCACAAGCCCATGGCACCGATGGTTTCGACCAGGATGCTGGGGCCGACCGTGCGCTGGATCAGATCCGTCATGCCTTTCATCAGTCGGTTCACATCGGTCGGCTGCGGGTCCAGTGTCTGGCGCCGGGAGAAGGCCAGAAGCCGGTGCGTCAAGGCCGCCGCACGCTTGGCCGCCCCCTGTGCAGTCACGATGTATTTATCTACATCGTTCCAGCGTCCTTGGGCAATCCGGGTGCTCATCAACTCCAGAGCCCCGGAAATGCCTGCCAGCAGGTTGTTGAAATCATGCGCGAGACCGCCCGTCAGTTGTCCCACCGCTTCCATTTTCTGCGACTGACGCAGCTTCTCTTCAGCCTGCATCAGTTCCGCCGTGCGGGAGGCAACGCGCTGTTCAAGCGTGTCGTTGAGCGCCCGCAGCGCCGCCGTGGCGCGGTCCCGTTCGGCCTCTACAGAGCGTCGTTCATCGACGTTGATGAGCACGCCGGGGAAACTCAGTGGCGTGCCGTCCTCGGCACGGTCGACGCGGCCGTTTGCCTCGATCCAGTAGTAGATCCCATCGGTACGACGGACCCGGTACTGGTGGGCATACACGCGTCCATTGGTGATGACCGCGTTGATCGCATCGATCAAGCCTTGCTTGTCTTCGGGGTGAACGGTGGCGATGACTTGTTCCAGGCTCAAACCTTCGCGGCCCAGAGCGGGGTCCAGGCCAAACGCCTTGGCGAAGGCTTCGTCGACCGTAAAGCGGTCGGTCGGCAAATCCCAGTGCCATGTGCCGATGATCGCGCCGGCGGCAAGGGCCAGTTGCACGCGGTCGACGTTTTCGCGCGCGATGGCTTCGCTGGTCCGCAATCGTTCCTCGGCGTCGCGCCGTGCAGTGACGTCGCTGAAGATGACCGCGATCTGCCGGTCAGCCGGTTCACCGACCCGCACCGCCCGGACTTCGAACCAGCGCTCGAAAGCCTTGGCGTAGTTCTCGAAGTTGGCAGGCTCGCCGGTTTTTGCGACATGGCCATACGCTTCAAACCAGAAACGCTCCAGGTCCGGCGCGAACTCGGTCACCCACTTGCCGCGCAGGTCGACCCCCGCCTGGTGTTCAAACGCAGGGTTGGCCTCGATGAAGCGGTAGTCCACCGGGCTGTCGTCTGCATCGAACTTGACCTGGATAATGGCGAACGCGGCCTCGATGGTCTCCAGCATGGCTCTGGAGCGCTCTTCGCTCTGACGCAGCGCCGTCTCGGCCTTGCGCATCTTCGACATGTCGAGCATGGCGCCGATCATGCGCGCAGCCTTGCCCTCGGCATCACGAATCACATGGCCACGGTCCAGTACATCGGCGTAAGACCCGTCCAGACGGCGAAACCGGTATTCATCGGTCCAGGCAGTGCCGCTGCCGTCAATGACGGCATGGATGGAGTCGTAGATGCGTGTCCGGTCGTCGGGATGGATCTGGGCTATCCACCAGTCGCCCGAGGTGTCCAGGGTCGCCAGCGGGTGGCCATAAGCCTGCTCCAGCGCGTCATTCCAGAGCACGTGGTTGGCGGCAAAGTCCCAATCCCATATTGCGTCGTTGGTCGCCTTGGCGGCCAATCGGTAACGCTCCTGGGCTTCTTCGGTCGCGCGCGCCGCCAGGTGCTCTCTGGTGCGATCGCGCAGGATCTTTACAAAACCAAGGTGAGTATTTTTTTCATCATAAAGTGGCATCATCTCGCCAGATGCCCAGAACGACTTACCGTCCTTGCGCAGGTGCCAGCGCTCGTCCGATGCCCGGCCCACGCTCAGCGCGAGTTGCATCTCATGTTCGATCCGGCCGCGGGCCACGTCTTCGGAGGTGAAGAAGCGTTCGGCACTCTGGCCGATCATCTCTTCCGGAGTCCAGCCCAGGACCTGTTCTGCGCCAGGGTTCCAGTCAGTGATGATTCCGTGCCGATCGGTCAGGATCATGGCGAAATCCATTGCACTGCCGAAGACCGCACGCTGGCGTGCTTCCCGGCTGGCAGTGACCGGTCGGTTTACAGCCGTCCCGGCGTCGATCCCGGCTTCTTCAAGTGCCCGGCGCAGTTCCACGACCTGCGCCTCCAGCTCTTCTCTTGTCAGGTATTTCAGAGCGCCTCCCGCTCACACGTTATCGTTTGCATGGGCGGGCACGTGCCCGTGGCCTGCTTTGCGGATTGAGATCAGTTACTGTCGAGGTCGCCATTTGCCCTTACGCTTCAGCGCCGGGGGTGTCGGCCAACTGACGCGCTCCCTCGGCGGGGCTGCACCTGACGCAGGGCGTTCTATGGCAGTCGCCATATAGCCGGGCTTCGGTATCCATCGGCATGTACGCAGGTTTCTTTAAGGGGCTTCAACATCGCTGGTCGACTTTGTTTACAGTCTGCGCATCCGGTTGGTTATTGTGAGGCGGCTTATGCGCCGACGTCAGCCTTTTTTCGGGGTTGCTTTTGACTGCATGCTACGATTTATCCTTTCTTTGTGCGAACAGTGCCCTTTGTATGTCCGTGAAAGCAAACAGTTCTGATACACCCGCCACCGCCAGCCAGGCTGCGGTCAAGCGTCGTCTTCCAAAGGGCGAAGTGCGCAAGGCAGAGATCATTCAGGCGGCCATGACCGTCTTTGCCCGAGACGGTTACGCGGGCGCGTCCCTGTCCAACATCGCCAAAGTTGCAGGTCTCTCTCAGGTAGGCTTGCTCCATCACTTCCCGAGCAAGCTGGTGCTGCTGCAATCCGTTCTTGAACATCGGGATCAGTATATTGCTGCCAGGTTGCAGGACGCCGGGCAGGTCGCGTCGCTGGAGGCATTCATGTCCTTTCTGAAGCAGGTCATGCGTTTCAGTATCGAAGACATTTCCGTCAGTCAGGCGCTGATGATCATCAACACGGAAAGCCTGTCGGTCACGCACCCGGCTCACCGCTGGTTCAGCGAGCGTTTCCATCAGGTGCACGGCCACCTTCAGAATCATCTGAACAGGCTGGTTCAGGCTGGTGAAATTCGACAGGACGTCGATGCAAGGCAAATCAGCCTTGAGGTCGCCGCCATGATGGACGGCTTGCAGATTCAATGGCTTCGCTCGCCCGGAGACGTGCAGATAGAATGTGCATTTGCCAGATTTCTCGAACGACTCGCTCAGGATCTGAGAGCGCTCTGATCAACGGCCTGTTGCATGGATGTAATCGGTGATCATCTCGACCACCGATTACTGCTGAAGGATTACTGCTGCTTAGTAAGCCTGCTCTGCCTTGACCTGAACTGCCTTGCGCAGAGGTATCGGAAGGGGGTTGGAGTCACGAGTGGTCAGTTGCTCCGGGTAAAGCGCCACCACCGTGCGATCGAGTGTCAGGTTTTCCGAGTCCTTGCCCACCAGAATCTTGAACTTGCCAGGGTCGACGTTCCAGCTCACTGAGTTGGCTGAGTAATAAGCGAACGAGCGCGAGTCCAGTGCAATCGTCACGGTTTTGCTTTCACCCGGCTTCAGGTAAACCTTGGAAAAGCCCTTCAACTCTTTCTCCGGACGGTCAACCTGGGGCCTGGATGGCTGCACATAGAGTTGAGCCACTTCAAAACCGGCCTTGTCGCCCGTATTGGTGACCTTGAACGAGGCCTGGAGGGTTGCGCCCGGGGCCAGTACGTTGCTCGACAGCTTCAGGTCGCTGTACTCGTACGTGGTGTAGGAAAGCCCGAAACCGAACGGATAGAGCGGCTTAGCGTGCTTCTTGTCGTAACCGCGATAGCCCAGGTACAGGCCTTCGCTGTAGGTCATTTCAACAGGAGGATTGGCGCTGCTGAAATAGTACGGCACCGGGTTCGAGTACGATGCATAGCTCGGGTTATCCTGCGCCTTCTTATCCAGCGTGATGGGCAGTTTGCCTGACGGATTGACCTTGCCGTACAGGATTTCGGCCAGGGCCTGACCGCCTTGTTGTCCCGGATACCATGCGTGCAGAGAAGCGGCTACCTTGTCGGCCCACGGCTGCATGTCCATGCCACCGCCACCGTGCAGTACAACGACGGTTTTCGGATTGGCTTTCTGAATGAAGCTGATCAGCTCGGACTGAAATTGCGGCAGTTCGAACGGTCGATCAAGGGATTCACCTTCATATTCGAAGTTGTTGCCCGCGGCCACCACTACGGCGTCGTAGTCCGCCAGATTCTTCGGCGGACGCAACGAGGCCCAGCTCATCTGCACGCCGTTCATACCGCCCAGTACCGGTGTGAAATTCCCTTTCAACCGACGATACTCCAGGCGCACGTTGTACTCGGTGCCAGCCTTGAGAGTCGCCGTTTTAACGGTGCGCGGGACCACTGGAATCAGGTCGAACGAGACTTGCGAGCCTTCGTCCTCAAGCACCAGTTCGTCATTGATCCAGAGTTTATAGGCACCGTCTGCGCGTACCTTGAACACCTGAGGGCCTGTGATCGTCGGTTTGATCCTGCCGGTGAAGCGGGCAGAGAACGAGCCTGCCGAAGGCGTATAACCGTTGACGGTGCCGGTGCCGCTATCGGTGACGTTGGTACTGGTGATCCAGTCCAGATTGACGCCCGGCTCGATGCGGGTTGCAACCGGGTCGCCGGACAGCGAAGTATTGGCGTAATACTCGGCTTTCACACCGGTGTTGCTGATGGCCTGTTTGTCCTGGCCTGGCTGATACCAGACCGATGACCTGGGGTTCAGGCTCATCTGCGCAAGGTATTCCACATTGGCGGTGTTCGCTGCCAGTTGCTTCAGGCCGCTCAGTTCAGTGACGTAACTGGCGGGCGCCGAGTAGGCCGTGCCGAACGGCGCGGTCGGCGGCTGCAGGGCCAGATCACCGATGACGGCTATCTTTGCGTTTCTGGACAATGGCAACAGGGGTTTCTGTCCGTCTACCGGCTCGTTTCGCAGCAGCACTATAGATTCTCTGGCCACGTTCAAGGCGGCCAGTTGACCGTATTCACGATGCTCCAGCGGTTGTGCCTTGTTGATCGCCTTGTCGAAACCATAGCTGACCAGCGCTCTCAGGTTTCTGCGCACCTTGTCGTCGATCACATTTTGATGCAATTGACCATTCCAGACATAAGGCAGCAGTTTGGCTTCGGTAAACTGAAGCCCGCTGGGCATGTCGATATCAGTGCCTGCCCAGGCACCCTTGAAGGCGTCCTGAACCGAATTGAAATCGCTCATGACGTTACCCTGAAAGCCCCATTGGCCTTTCAGGATGTCGGTGATGAGGTGGTGGTTTTCACAGGCGTATTCGCCATTGATCTTGTTATAGCCACACATGATCGAGGCAATGTTGGCGTTTTTGACCAGCGACTCGAAGCCAGGCAGGTACAACTCCTGCATCGCTCGTTCGTCGATCTTCACGTCCAGATAATGCCGGTTCGCTTCCTGCTCGTTCATCAGGTAATGCTTGGCAGCCGCCTGGATGCCCTGCACCTGAATACCGTTGGTCACGGCAGGTGCCAGTACTGCGCCGAGAAACGGATCTTCTCCGCTCATGTATTCTGCCGCCCGCCCGTTGAAAGGAGTGCGATAGAGGTTAATGGCCGGCGACAGCATCTGCTGACCACCCGCTATTCGGGTTTCATAGCCAATAGCCAGACCGAATTCCTTGGCCCGATTGATGCTCCAGGTAGCGGCCAGGGCAGATGGGGAAGGGTACTGCGCGCCGAATGTCTTGCCGCCGACCAGTACGCCCATCGCCGAATCGTAGGCGACCGTACCCTGCAGATTGAACGCGTCCAGCTTCGGAATCATCCGGCCATCGTCAACGCGCGAAAAATTGATTTTTTGCGATTGCGTCATGTTGTCCAGTATTGCGCCTACCCGGGCTTCGACTTCATTGCCTGCCATCGGCGTTACAGCGAACACGTTGCCTGCCTGGGCCAGACCGAGCGTCAGCAGGCTCAGGCCGAGGCCTTGTTTGATCATGGACACGGAGCTATTCCTTACATAATTCATGGGTTTTTCGGTTGTCTGTCAGCGCTGAACTCAGTGGTCTTCAGTGCCGGCAGGCGCGTCTGCGGTATCGATCGGGGCATCCACCAGCGTTTGCGCGCCATTGGGCGTTTTCTGTGCGGCGACGTTGGCCCCCGTGATCTGCTCACGCTGGGTGTCGACCTCCGCGCGGCGCTCGCTCGAGGCGGATGGCAGCGGGTTCTGCCTGTCAGCGGCAAATACCGGGAGGGCGGCCAGGGACATCATTAAGGTGGCAACAACAGGCAGCAGGGGGCTGGCCATCGGGAGAATCTCCAAATAGAAATATGAAACAGGCAGACAGACACGTCGGCAGCTCAGGGCGGCTGACAGTTCATTGCAAGAGCGTCTGACGAGTGGGGGAATGGCGAGGAGATAAAATACACGAATGGAATTTTATATAATTCAATAAACTAAAATCTACTGCCTGTTATTTAGTGATTTAGTTATATTTAATTGTTGTTTAATCTATTTATTGGCAATAAAATATTGAAATTTACTACTTAGTTAAAATAATCAGTCTTTTTAAAAAGCAGAGTAATCACTCTGTTTTGGCGTTTTATGATTGTTGAGCGCGCGTGCCAGCCATCGCCAATGCCGAAGACTCGCGGAGACGCGTAATGACCAGAGAAAAACCTTATGGCACAACGGCGAGTGTGCAGAACGGCGGGCAGGAGGGATGGCTGATCGCGATGCCGTGGACGGCGACGGGGTTCATGTGTGGTTCAGGACACTGATCTGACTTTGCAGGGCAGGAGGTGTGGCGAAGGTATCTGATCGGGTGCCGGGCGGTGCCATGCGAGTGGCCATGCCGCTACCGATCAGGTTCGGTAGCGGCGTGTTTCATGCTCAGAAACTGTATTTGGCCGTCAATGCATAACTGCGCGGGTTGCCATAGACGTCAGTCGAGCCCCACACCGAGCTTGCGCCTATCGCGGTGTAGTAGGTGCGATCGAAGATGTTGTTTGCGTTCAGTTGCAGGTCCAGGTTCTTGCTCACCTGATAACCCGCCATCAGATCTGCGACGGCGTAGCTGCCCTGTTCCAGACGATAGCTGCCATCGGTGAGTGCGATGTCGTTATACATGCGGCTCTGCCAGTAGACGTTGCCGCCAACGCGCATTTTTTCCAGCGCGCCCTGTAGCCGATAGACAGTAGACACTTTGAACAGATGCTCGGGCGTGTCGGTGTCGAAACGCTGATTCTTGTTCGCTGGATCGGCGTCTTTGAGGTAATGGGTGCGGGCGTAGGTGTAGCCAGCGCCGACCTGCCAGTTTTCGCTCAGCGCGCCTTGCAGTTCCATCTCGATGCCCTGACTGCGTACCAGCCCGGCGGCGTCGTAACAGGTCAGCACCGCGCAGCCCGCCTGAGTCGGTGACTGGGTCTTGAGGTTTTTCTGGTCGATCTGGAACACCGCCAGGCTGGTATTGAGGGCACCGTTGAAATATTCGCCCTTGATACCGACTTCATAGTTTTCGCCGACTACCGGGTCGAGTACCTTGCCGGACAAGTCCTGTGCGCTCTGCGGCTGGAAAACATCGGTGTAGCTGGTGTACAGGGAATGGTGCTCATCCAGTTTGTAGATCAGCCCGGCGTAGCGCGTCAGGTTGCGGGTGACCTTGTAGTCTTCATCGCCGGAACGGTCATCGTAGTCGTACCAGTCCAGACGGCCGCCGAGGATCAGGGTCAGCGGATCGGCCAGGCTCAGGCGTGTGGTGAGATAAACCGCATCCTGGGTGGCGATGCTATGCGTCTTGCCATCGCGGACGAAGTCCGGTTTCGGCGCGGCTATCGGCAGCCCGGTGTCGTACGGGCTGTATTCCTTGCTGGTCTTGTCGTACACGCGCCGACTGGTGCCGACCACCATTTCATGGGTGCGGCCAAAAGCTTCCACCGGTCCGCTGGCGTAGACATCGAAAGCGCTTTGCTTCTCGTCCGGCCTCGACTGATAGGCCGTCGTTTCCAGCGGGCCGTTGTAACGAGAGAGATAAGTGCCCGAAAACAGGCCGTCCAGCGACGAGCTCGAGCCCGCCACACGCAGTTTCCAGTCGTTGTCAAACCGGTGCTCCAGCTCGCCGAAGACGGTGTCGATGCGGATTTTCTTGTTTTCCCAATCCGAGCCGGAATAGGTCGAACGCGGCAGATTCAGGTGGTGGCCGTCAGTGCCGAGGGGCAGCCCGCCCCAGAAGTAATTGGTCTGATCTTCCTGTCGGGACAGGCCTATGGTCGCTGTCGTGGCGTCGTTCAGATCAGCTTCGACAACCCCGTAGAACACGCCGTGATCGCTTTTTTCCTTGTCGCGGAAACTGTTGGCATCCTGATAAGAACCGACCACCCGGCCACGCACTGTGCGACTGTCGTTCAATGGACCGGAAGCATCGAATACGCCACGGTAGTCGTCCCAGCTTCCTACAGTGCCGGTGAGGGTGACCTGCGGCTCGGCAGTAGGGCGTTTGCGCACCATATTGATCGCTGCCGAAGGATTGCCAGACCCTGTTGCCAGGCCAGTGGCACCTCTGATCACCTCGACATGATCGAACATGGCCAGATTGGGTTGGACACCCGCCGTGTACCCGGAGTATGAGGCGGGCAGGCCGTCGTACATGATGTTGTCGATATCGAAACCGCGGGATGTGTAGGTTTGCCGACCCGGTCCGCTGGACTGGTCGAGGAACAGCCCCGGCGTATACCTCACGACATCGTTGATGCTGGTCATGGCCTGATCGTCCATGCGCTGACGGGTGACGACCGTCACGGCCTGCGGCGTTTCACGGATGGTCAGCGGCAATTTGGTCGCCGTCTGCATCGGGCCCGTGGTGTAGGACTGACTGCCTTCGGTGGTGGAACCAAGCTGATCGGTGCTGATCTGTGTGGCACCCAGCTCCATGGTCGTGGCTGGTAGTGTTTCGGTGGTTTGGGTTTCCGCAGCAAAGGCCGCCTGAGAGGTGGCAGCCCAGATCCCCATTGCCAATAGCCCCGGCGTGAAACGATTACGGCTTTGCGATTGTTGCCCCGACATGAACCCGACACTCCCCCTATGCCTTCCGTGGCAGGATGATAATAATGTTGATAACTGTTCGCATTAGTGTGACAGGTTGTTTCGGCCAGAAAAAGACATTGCGAACAAATAGTTAACAAAATTTTCACATTTGCACGGACGCGCAAGGTGCATCTCGGTGGCGAGGCGGACCGGGCAGCGCGGACCGTTACAGGTCTGGAAGAGCAGGATCAGGCAGACGTGTTTCCAGGTGTGGAATTGCCCAGTCGACAAACGCCTTGACCCGCGGCGAGAGCTGCAAGGCATGTGGATAAACCAGTTGAATCGGCAGGTCTGCCGTTTCGAAGTCATTGAGCACCCTGATCAGGCGACCGTCAGCGAGCTCATCCGCAACCTGATAATGCATCAACCGGGTCACTCCCAGCCCCTGCACGCAGGCCAGGCTGGCGGCGCGGACCTGATTGCAGACCAGTCTTGGGGTCACGTCCTGTATCAGCTCTTTGCCCTGATTCCGGAAGTACCATTGCCGTCCTTGCGAACCCAGCGTGATACACGCGTGCTCGGGCAGCGATTTCGGAGTCTTCAGCGGCGAAGCAGTCAGCAGATAGTCCGGGCTGGCACAGGTCACCAGCCGAGTTGCGCCGACCCTGCGTGCGACCATCGCCGAGTCCGGGAGCTGGCCGATGCGCAGCGCCAGATCAAGGCGCGCGTCGAGCAAGGGTACGATCTGATCGTCGAGGCTCAGCTCGACGTTGATGTCCCGATGGTCCCTGAGAAAGGCATTCACGAGCGGCGCGATGTAACGCTGTCCGAACTCGACAGGTGCCGTCATCCGAAGCGTGCCCCGCACCACGCCGTCGCGGCCATCAAGCCGGTGCTCCATGTCATCGAAATCCGCGAGCATGCGCCGGCTCCAGTGCAAGTACTCCTCGCCTTCGTCGGTCAGCGCCATGCGCCGTGTGCTGCGGTTCAACAAGCGTACGCCCAGATGGCTTTCCAGCGCCGCCAGCGAGCGGACCAGCGACGCGACCGATTGACCGGTAATGTCCGCCGCCGCACTCAGGCTGCCGCTGTCGACGATCCGCACGAAGTTGGCCATTGCCTTGAGCCTGTCCATTGCCACCCTTGATTTGTGCGATTAGTGCATAGGTCTTGTCAGGTCCGCAGCATAGGTGAAACGGCGGCCGTGGCAGACACTTGCGCAACTGCTTCCAACCGGAGTTTCACCCTGATGAGCCTGCAACCCAACCCCGCCCGGATTCTCGCATATGACCACATCGGCATTCGCGTCAGCGATCAAAACCGTGCACTGGCTTTCTACCAGGCGCTTGGTTTTGTCGAGAGTGCGCGTTTTCCGCGTTACGAAGCCAACGAGATGCTCAGCGCGGACGGTGTTCGCATCAATCTGATCTTCAATGGCGTTCGCGTGCCCCGTGCGCACAACGTGCTGCTGGATGCTCCGCTAAAACTGCCCGGCATGACGCACCCGGCGTTTGTCGTCGATGACTTGCAACTCCTCGAGCGCTGGCTTGATGCGCAGGGCATTGTCGTCACGGAAGGACCGCACCCCATTGGCCCGAGACGAATCGCCCTGTTCATCCGCGATCCCGATGGCAATGTTCTGGAATTCAATCAACTCGTTGATGGAGACACACAATGAAACTGTACGATCTGCAAGCCTCCGGCAACTGCTACAAAGTTCGCTTGTTCGCTGCCCTCGCCAATATCGAGCTTGAAGTGATCGCCGTGGACTTTCTGAATGCAGAGCATAAAAGGCCACCACTGTCCGACCTGAATCCATTGGGTGAATTGCCCGTTCTACAAGATGGCCCGGTTGTCCTGCGCGATTCGCAAGCCATTCTGGTTTACCTCGCTGGCGAATATGGCGGCCTGGCGTGGTGGCCCGCTCACCCTCAGGGGCAGGCCGAAATCGTCCAGTGGCTGTCGTTCGCCAGCAACGAGATCCAGCACAGCCTTTGCGCGGCACGGCTGGTGCAGAAATTCGGTGCTGTGCTGAACCAGGCCGAAGCTGTGCAGAAAGCGTCTGTAGTGTTGGGGCTGCTCGACAAACACCTTGAGCAGCACGATTGGCTGGCGATAGGTCGGCCCACGATCGCCGAATGTGCAGTTTATCCTTACGTGGCATTGGCACCGGAGGGTGGCGTGGAGTTGCAGACCTACCCGAATGTCTTGCGCTGGGCTAAGCGGGTAGAGGGGCTGACGGGGTATTCAATGAGGCCTTGAAAGTTGCCAGGACACCACTCGGCCACCACTGCTGGTGGCGTCGCCCAGGCAGACCGGATAACTCACTCTGCAGGTGCCCCGCCGGTTGGCGAGCCGTAGGTGAACGGATCTGCGCCGCGGTTCTGGCTGTTCTTCGCCTTGCGGGCCTCATCGGGCGGGCGGACCATTTGCACGGTCAGGCTGCCATCGGTGCCGGCGTACACCACGGCGCTGACGCCGCCATCCTTGTAACTGGCGATGGTCGCCAAATTGATCTCGACCAGCGCAC
>NZ_LJPW01000021.1 GCF_001400735.1 Pseudomonas caricapapayae | reverse complement strand
CGAACCCCAATCCCCCTGACGCCACAAAACCGCCGTGTGACGCAGAGCGTCACGAACTGCAGGCCCACGCAGAGCGTCGGCACGATAATCAAAACAAGGTCATGCCTTTTACGCAGCCGCTGCCAACGAGTCAGATGCGAAGCAAAATCTGCAACACACCTGAGCTGATTTGACCTCTTACAGTCCGCGTTACCCGTAACTGAACTGTCATGTACATCTGTTCTGCTGGCCGATAATCAGCAGCCGGGAGCCGTCTTTTCATGTTCAGGATCATCCAACCTCATCGCTGGAAACTCGCTGTACTGATGGTCGCCTCCAACCTGGGCCTGCTGGCCTTTCTGGCATTTGGCAACATCAAACACATCAGCGAATGGCAATGGCTCGACATCGTCGGCGAAGGCGGCTCTGCGTTGCTGTCACTGGTCTGGCTGTTTCTGGTATTCAAGAGCCGTCCGGCCGGTCGCGTGACCAATTACCTGTCGATCGGCCTGAGCTGCGTATTCTTCTCGTGGTGGATCGACGCGCTGGACGAGTTCATTCGCTTGCCGAGCGAAATCGAATGGGACCACTGGCTCGAATCCGGACCAATGCCGATCGGTCTGATCCTGTTGACCCTCGGCATCTACCACTGGCATCGCGAGCAACTGGCGATCAGCGCACAAATGGAAAAGCGCGAGCGTGGCTTTCGTGAGCATCGGCTCTACGACAAGCTCACACCGCTGGGCAGCGCCGACTATCTGAAACGGCAACTGGTCGTCAGCCTGGAGCAGAGTCTCTGTCAGCAGCAACCGTTATCGTTGCTGGCGCTGGACATAGACGGTTTCAGCGCAATCAACAATGCATTCGGCCACGCCGAGGGAGATGAGGTTCTTTCGGCCCTGAGCCATTTACTGGTGCTCAACCTGCGCCGCCACGATCTGCTTTGTCGCCTGGCAGGCGACCGGTTTGTGGTACTGCTGCCCAACACCGGAGAGAGCCAGGCGAAGCTGCTGGCACTGGAGCTGCAGCAGGCGGTTGCCAGCCTGGCGCACAAGACCCGGCAACAGGGTGAACGCCTTCATCTGTCAGCCAGCGTGGCCGTAGTGATGGCCCTCAATGAAACGCCGGACAATCTGCTGCGCCGCCTCAACCTGTCGCTGGCCCGCGCCCGCCGCCCGCTGACCCGTACTGCCTGAGCGACTGCCGTGACCCTGAAAAGTGAATGGTACGAAGCCGACAGCCGCTTCATCCCCGGTCATTACCAGCCGGCCACGCTGATCGATCTGGCCTTGTCGCGCGGGATCGACAGCCATCGCCTGCTCAAAGGTACAGGCCTGTTCTACGAGGACATCGTCGCGGGCAAGACGCGACTCAGCCCGCAACAATTTTTTGTCCTGATCGCTAACGCGCAGCGTCAGATGGAAGCCGACGACACCAGCTTTCTGTTCGGCCAACGACTGTTTCCCGGGCATTACGGCGCAGCCAGTCACGCACTGCGCCATGCGCAAAACCTGCATCAGGCACTGGAAATCCTGATCCGCCAACAGGCACTGCTCAGCCCGTTGCTGACACCTCGCCTGGAGCTGGATGAGCATTTCGCCTATCTCTACTGGCTGGACAGTTGCGGCGCAGGCGAGCAGCAATGCTTTCTGCTGGAGGCCGGCATGACCGCACTGGTCGCGATGAGCCAGTTGCTCAGCGGGGAACGCCTGCCGTGGGAGTGCAGTTTCTGCCACGAAGAACCGCGCTACATCGAACAGTACTGGGTTCATCTGGGCGAAAATACGGCCTTTGGCCGCCCGCTGGACATGATGCGCCTGCCACGGCACTACCTGACTCGCGCATGGCCGGGTGCGTCGCCGATTGCCGTACAGGTCGCACAGCAAGAAGCCGCCGGGCAACTCGCTGCACTGGGCATGCCATTCAGCCTGCTGGATCGGCTGCACCAGCATCTGCGCGGCAATGTGCGTGAGGCCACCAGTCTGGAACAAGTCGCACACGCCTTCGCCATGAGTCCGGCCACGCTGAAGCGCAAGTTACACAAACACGGCACCAGTTTTCAGGCCCAGCACGACCTGGCGCGCAAGCATGTCGCGCTCTACCTGTATCAGATCAAAGGGATGAGCAACGAGGCCGTGGCGGATTACCTGAACTTCAACGATCCGGCCAACTTCCGCCGCTCGTTCAAACGCTGGACCGGCAGCACACCGACCTTGATCCAGCGGCTGTTCAATTTCGACTGAGTCCGTCAGCGCTGTACGCACAACTTGTAACCCAGCCCATGAGCGGTATGCAGCAGCGGCGTTTCATGACCGCCATCGAGCACCCGTCTGAGGACATGAATATTACTGCGCAGGCTACTGCTGTTCGGGGCATCACGCCCCCATAACACCTCTTCCAGCTCGGACCGTTTCACGATATGAGGGCTTTTGCGCATCAACAATTCCAACAGCTTCATATTCGTCGGGTTGAGCTTCAACGGTACACCGTTGCGGGTTATCTCAAGGGTATCCAGGTCGAAGTGCAGGTCTGCGACCACCATCACCCGGTTGTCCTTGCGCTGGCGTCGACCGACCACCGCTTCGACTCGCGCGAGCACCTCGGACATGGCGAACGGCTTGGTGATGTAGTCGTCGGCACCCACCTTGAAACCGGTGAGACGATCATCCAGTTCGTCCCGTGCACTGAGCATCACAATGGCGACTTCCGATTTCGAATACTGACGCAGGCTGCGGCAGATCTGGTTGCCGTCGATGCCCGGCAACATGATGTCGAGAATGATCGCATCGAAGCGTTTCGACGCCGCCAGATGAAGACCGCTCAGGCCGTCCAGCGCCCCTTCAACCGCATGCCCCCTGAGTTCGAAGAATTCCAGCAGGTTATCGTGGATATCACGGTGGTCTTCAATAACCAGAATATTCATTGCAGCGCCTTCTTGTTTTTCTACCCGGCCGACCGGGGCCCTGTTGCCAATGAATCGGCAGGTTGAGTAAAAAATCCATCACGCTGCCTGGAAACCGTCGCCTTGCGAAGCGGCTGTTGCAGCTTTGACCGACCATAGAAGCACAGCGCAACCAGCAGCATACTCAGCCACACCACGATGCCCGCCCAGAACGTATGCGACATGAAGTGCCAGCCTTGCAGCACCCGCGTAGTGCCGTAAATCATGCCAAGCAGGAGAATCGCCATCAGCAGGATGTACGAATGTTTCCAGCAGTAGCGCCGAGCTACAAAGTACAGCGCCAGCAGGCTGAATGCGCTTGATGCATGACCACCCGGCCAGCAGCGTCCGGCACCGGCTTCATGCAGCAGATTGAAGTTTCTGAACCACTCGATATGCGCCTGACTGCCACCGTACAGCGTGGTTTCGACAGGGCAGTACACGCTGGTGTGGCTTTTCAGGTAGTGGATCATGCCGGTGCCAACCGCAAAGGCAACGATCACGAAAAAGAAGTCCAGCCGATGCCTGCGCGTGAAGCGCAGAAATGCTTCCGTGCGCGAACCCGACAACCGCTTTATAAGACGCGGATTTGCGTGTTTTTCCAGCAATGGCCAGACGAATGACAACATTGCGCCGATGATCGCCAACTCTCCCGTCCAGTCCGGGATGATCCGCGCCCACTTGTGCGTGATGGTCTCGAATAGATGAATCTGTCCGATGGGAAATACTCCGGCTGCCGAATCAAACAGCAGATCGCTCAGTTGCCGGTCGATACTGGTCAGGTCGAACGTCACGAAGACCAGTAAAGCGAAAAACACGGGCACCCCCAGATTGATGCCGTAAAACCGCAGTCTGGCGTTTGAAGATGTCGTCAATTGAATTGCTCGCTATTGAGGTTTGCCCATTGCCCCGCGGTCAGGGAACCGAGAATTTTCGGCCGGTGAGTGCCATCCATCTGCACGAAAAACGCTTGAGCGTAATCACTTGAACGCTCGCCGCCTGTCACGCCGACCTTGCGTTCGAACTGGTCGATACAGCCACTGTGCGTCACCAGCACCAGATTTTCGCCGCTGACCTTGTGCTCTTCCACGTCCTTCATGAAGCCGCCGTCGCAGTCATTGATCCAGTCCTGGCCGACCACGGGATGACCTGCCAACAGTTGCGCAGTCTGTTGCGTGCGGGTCTTGGGGCTGGCGAACATTCGCGCATGGTCCATGCCCATTTTCTGCAAGCCGCTGCCCACTGCCAGTGCCGCATCCCGCCCCTTGACGGTAATGCCATCGGTGTCGCTCAGGCAGGGGTTTGTCGAGCGGTCACAGCGTTCGGCGTGCCGAATCATCACAACCACATCACCTTGCCGCCAATGCTCGCGAAGGCCGGAAATTTTCAGGTTGCTGCCAACCCCCAGATCCGCCACGTGCACGCCGGAAAAAGCCGTATAGAACCATGCGCAAATCGCCGCCAGCACAACGGCAACCGATATCGATACGATGTGTTGGTGCAATTTGTAGCGCGGGTGAATACCCGAATCGGCAAGCAAATTCTTGTTTATTGTCGTGTCAGTCAAGTGACCACTCCTGCCATGAACCTATGTGTGGCGTTGACTCGGGAGGGCCCGACGTCTTCACCGCTCCCATGCAGGCAAGATAGGTTCAGCATCGTGGCGAGGCGGTGAAGAAGATGTGAAAACGATGTTGTGGCCCAGCGCCATGTTTTTCGCCAAAAGCCCCGTGGCAGCGGGACGTGCGGGTTTTCAGTCGCGAACATGAAGATAATTTAAGCGTTTTTACTGAGCATTCAGCCCACTGCCCCGCCCCACACGGACCGCTCGCAGCGCATCAGCGAAATCGTCGCCCGTACTCAGCGCACAATCCAAAGGTATAACGACTTTCAGGCTGTCATCACTCTGCTCAACGCAAGCCAGACGGCACCCTGCCGCAAATATCAGCCCATAATGCTTACCAATAAGGAAAATAGTCGTCATACGAGTATTGACATCGTCCTCAAGGCTGTAAATAATCGCCCCATAGTTGTATGACGACATACTAATAAATTGATAACAATAATATCCATGAAGGTCACCATGAAAATCACCTCGGTCAGTGTCGACGTTTTTTCCTTCCCCTCACGCCGCGCAGTAGACAGCGCAGGCCACGCCCATCCAGGCGAAGAAAAACCGGTCAGAATGGCCATGCTGCGCATCGCATGTGACGAGGGCAGCGAAGGCTTTTCCTTTGGCCCGCCCGAGCTGATCCGTCCGCATGTCATCGAGTCGTTCGTAAAGAAGGTGCTGATCGGGCAGAACCCGATGAATCGCGAAAAAATCTGGCAGGAACTGGCTCACTGGCAACGCGGCAGCGCCAGCCAGTTCACCGACCGTGCGCTGGCCCTGGTAGAGCAGGCGCTATGGGACCTGGCCGGACGTGCGTTGAAACTGCCCGTGCACAGGCTGATAGGCGGCTATCGCGACAAGGTGCTGGCTTACGGCTCGACCATGTGCGGTGACGACCTGCCAGGCGGGCTGTCCACCCCGGACGAGTACGGCCAATTTGCCGAAAAGCTGGTAAAGCGTGGCTACAAGGGCATCAAGCTGCACACCTGGATGCCGCCGATTTCGTTCGCCCCTGACCCGCGCATGGATGTGCAGGCCTGCGCTGCAGTCCGTGAAGCGGTCGGGCCTGATATCGCCTTGATGCTCGACGGGTATCACTGGTACAGCCGCACCGACGCGCTGTACATCGGCCGTGAACTGCAGAAGCTCGACTTCGCCTGGTTCGAAGAGCCGATGATGGAAGACTCCGCCGAATCCTATGCCTGGCTGGCGGCTAATCTGGACATCCCGGTACTCGGTCCGGAAAGCATCGCCGGCAAGTACCACAGCCGTGCCAGCTGGGTGACCAACAAGGCGTGTGACATCCTCCGTGCAGGCGTCGCGGGCGTCGGCGGCATCGGCCCGTGCCTGAAGGTCGCGCATCTGGCCGAGTCGTTCGGCATGGACTGCGAAGTGCATGGCAACGGCGCTGCCAATCTCGCGGTAGTCGGCGCGATCAGCAATTGCCGCTGGTACGAACGCGGTCTGCTGCACCCGTTTCTCGAATACGACGACGTACCGGCCTACCTCAACACGCTGGTGGACCCGATGGACAACGACGGTTTCGTGCACCTTTCCGAGAAGCCCGGACTGGGCGAAGACATCAACTTCAGCTATATCGAGACACATACAGAACACCGTTACTGACCGGCAGCATCGCGAAGGGCACACCGATTGCCCTTCGTCCGGCATTTCGACACAGCGTCTTATAAATATAAAAAAGGACTGCCCCCATGAAGCTCCGGCTCAAGCGCCTGCCCTGGCTGCTATGCCTCGCCCTGACGGCGACACTCATGCACACCCCGCCCGCTCTGGCGCGTGGTGAAACACCGGTCGATCAACTGGTGGTCGGCATGAGCATGATCAACCTGCTGTCCCTGGACCCGGCAGGTGCCACCGGCCTTGAGGTGTCCGAGGTCAATGCCAATGTCTATGACATGTTGCTGGAGCAGGACGCTGCCCGTCCCGACCAGCTGATTCCGGCATTGGCCGAGCGCTGGGAAATCAGCCCCGACCGCATGCGCCTCACCTTTCATCTACGTTCCGGCGTAACGTTCCACTCCGGCAACCCGCTGACTGCGCAGGACGTCGCCTGGTCGCTGCAGCGCGTGGCCACGCTCAACAAGGCACTGGCCTCGACCTGGAAAGCCTACGGCTACACTGCCGGCAACGTCAGCGAGTTGATGCGCGCCGAAGGCCCCTCGACCTTCGTGCTCGACCTGCCCAAGGCTACCGATCCCAAGCTGGTGCTCAACACGCTGGCAACGTCGCCCAGCGCTTTCGTCATTGACCGGCTGACTGCGTTGCAGCATGCCAGGGGCGATGATCTGGGTGCTGCCTGGCTGACCACCCACACAGCCGGCTCTGGCGCATTCAAGCTGGACATCTGGCGTGCCAACGACGTGATTCTGATGAGCCGCTTCGAGCAATACTGGCGCGGGCCGGCCAGACTACGCCGGGTGATCATGCGCAACATGACCGAATCCCAGGCACTGCGCCTGATGGTCGAACGTGGCGATCTCGACGTGGCACGCGGCATGGCGGCCACCGACATCAAGGCCCTGACCCGCTCGAAAGAGGTCACCGTGCAGACTATCCCGCGCGGCACCCTCTATTACATCGCGCTGAGCATGGAACAGCCACTGTTTCAGGATATTCGGGTACGCCAGGCGATTCGTGCACTGATCGACTACCAAGGCATCAACACGGTGGTCATGCCGCATTACGGATTGATCAACCAGCGTCCGCTGCAACTGGGTCTGGCCGCCAGACTGGACGATCCGGGTTATGCGCTCAATGTCGCCGAAGCCAAGCGTCTGCTGGCCGAAGCGGGCCACCCTGACGGCTTCAGAATCACCATTCGCTCCCTGACCGATTCACCCTTCATCAATATCGCTACCAGCCTGCAATCGACACTCGCGCAGGCAGGCATTCAGGCATCGATCATCACCGGCACCGGCAATCAGATCTACGGCGCAATGCGCGACCGGCGTTTCGACATTCTGGTCGGGCGCGGCGGTGGCGGTGCCGAGCGCCATCCGCACTCCAGCCTGCGAGCGCTGATCTACAACCCGGACAACCGCGAAGAAGCCAGATTGAGCAATTTTCAGGGTTGGCGAACCTCGTTCTACAGCGCCGAGATCAATCAGTTGATCGAGCAGGCCGAACGCGAACGTGACGCCAGCCGGCAGTTGGCCGACTACCAACGCGTCCAGACCCTGTATGACCAGAAAGCCGGGCCGATCATGCCCATCTCGCAAATGACCGATGAAGTCGTCATCCACGCCGATGTCCGGGATTACCTGGGCCACAGTGCAGCGACCACGCGACTGCGTGACGTCTACAAGCAACGCTGACCCCATGCGTTCAATCGTTCAAGCCAAGGCAGGAAATAACCATGTCGAGTGCATCGATTTCATTTTGGAGCAGTCGGGTCGTCCACGGCACCCGTCGCAGCGGATCAGTGGCGGCGACCCTGTTCGGCCTGCTGTTGCTCACTTTCTTCATTGGCCGGGTCATGCCGCTGGACCCGGTCCTGGCCATCGTCGGCCCCGACGCGGACGCCGCCGCCTATGCTCAGGCCTATCAGGAACTGGGGCTGGACAAGCCGCTGACGACCCAGTTTGTGATGTACCTCAGCGACCTGTTGCACGGCGACCTGGGCAAGGCACTCCTCACCGGACACCCGGTGATCGACGACATTGCGCGGGTATTCCCGGCCACGCTGGAACTGGCCACACTGGCGATCCTGTTTGGCGTACTGCTTGGCCTGCCACTGGGGGTTTACGCCGCCACGCATCAGGGCCGCAGCGGCGACCATATTGCTCGGGTCATCACCCTGTTTGGCTATTCCACGCCGATATTCTGGCTGGGCATGATGGCTTTTCTGGTGTTTTACGCCTGGCTGGGCTGGGCGGGCGGGGTTGGACGCATCGGTCTGGCTTATGACGGGCTGATCGAAACCCGCACGGGCCTGCTGCTGATCGACACGGCATTGTCCGGCGACTGGGAAGCCTTTCGCAGCGCACTGCGCCACATCCTGCTGCCTGCGGTAATCCTCAGTTTCAACTCGGTGGCCTATATCAGCCGCATGACCCGCAGCTTCATGCTCGAACAGCTTTCGCAGGAGTACATCATCACTGCACGGGTCAAGGGCCTGTCGAACCGGCGCATCGTCTGGGGCCACGCGTTTCGCAACATTCGCGTGCAGTTGCTGACCATCGTCGCCCTCGCCTACGGCGGCCTGCTGGAAGGCGCGGTACTCATAGAAACCGTGTTCGCCTGGCCCGGCTTCGGCCAGTACCTGACCAGCAGCCTGCTACTGGGCGACATGAATGCCGTGATGGCCTGCGTCCTGCTGATCGGGTTGATCTTCGTGATCCTCAACCAGATCAGCGACGCCCTCTATAAAGTCTTCGACCCGAGAACCCGCTGATGACGACCTCCCTTGCAAGCAGCTCCACGCCCATGGTTCAGGCACCCACCTCCAGCCTCGCAGCATTTGCCGCCAGCAGCGCGCGCCTGATGCGTTTTCTGCTGCGCAACCCGATGACGCTGGCGGGGCTGATTGTCATCGGCACGTTGATGATCGTCGCCCTGTTCGCGCCGTGGATCGCGACTCACGACCCGCTCGCTCAGGACCTGTCTGGCGCGCTGCGGATGCCCGGCGCACAGAACTGGTTCGGTACCGACGAATACGGCCGCGACGTGTTCAGCAGACTGGTGTATGGCTCGCGCATCACGCTGTACATCGTGATGCTGGTGACGGTGATTGTCGGCCCTATCGGCCTGCTGATCGGTACCGTGTCGGGTTATTTCGGCGGCTGGGTCGACAGCCTGTTCATGCGCATCACCGACATTTTCATCTCGTTTCCCAGCCTGGTGCTGGCGCTGGCCTTCATCGCCGCCCTGGGCCCTGGCCTGGAACACGCGGTGATCGCCATCGCCCTGACTGCCTGGCCGCCGATCGCCCGCCTGGCACGGGCCGAAACCCTGTCACTGCGCAACGCCGATTTCGTTGTCGCGGTAAAGCTGCAAGGTGCGTCGGCAGTGCGCGTGATCGGCCGTCACATTATCCCGATGTGTCTGTCCTCGGTGATCATCCGCCTGACCATGAACATGGCCAGCATCATTCTCACCGCGGCCGCCCTGGGCTTTCTCGGCCTCGGCGCGCAGGCGCCCCTGCCGGAATGGGGCGCAATGATCTCCAGTGGCCGCCGTTACATGCTGGAAAGCTGGTGGCTGGTGGCAGCTCCCGGTGCCACCATCATGCTGGTCAGCCTGGCATTCAACCTGTTGGGCGACGGACTGCGCGATGTACTTGACCCACGCAGCGAATGACACACATTGAATAACAAGAAAAGGACTCATCGCCATGTCAAACATAGCCACGCCACAGATCAAGCTTGAGGTAAAGGATTTACGGGTCGGGTTCAGTCACGCAGGCAAGGTCACGGCAGCCGTTCGCGACGTGTCATTCAGCCTGGGCCGGGAAAAGCTGGCGATCGTCGGCGAATCGGGATCAGGCAAATCCACAGTGGGCCGCAGTCTGCTGCGCCTGCACCCGGCAACGGCCAGGGTGACGGCCAAAACCCTGCGCTTCGGCGATACGGATTTGCTTGAATGCAGCGAAAAACAGATGCAGAGCATTCGCGGCCGGCGCATGTCGATGATCATGCAGGACCCGAAATACTCGCTGAACCCGTTGATCAAAGTGGGCGAGCAGATAGCCGAGGCCTATCTGGCACACCACCGGGTCTCGAAAAAGGAAGCCCGCGAGCGCACGCTGGACATGCTCGCGAAGGTGCACATCCGTGAACCGGCCCGCGTCTACGAACTGTATCCCCACGAAGTCTCGGGCGGCATGGGCCAAAGGATCATGATTGCGATGATGGTGATCACCGACCCGCAGGTGATCATCGCCGACGAACCGACTTCCGCACTCGACGTTTCGGTGCGCCGCCAGGTGCTCAACGTACTGGAGGAACTGGTCAGTGAGCGCGATCTGGGCCTGATCTTCATCAGCCACGACCTGAATATGGTGCGCCATTTCTGCGACCGGGTGCTGGTGATGTACGCCGGGCGGGTGGTGGAATCGCTGAACGCCGGCGAGCTGGACCAGGCCCGCCATCCTTACACCCGAGGCTTGCTGGCCGCCCTGCCCAGCCTGGATCACCCGCGTACCAGCCTGCCGGTTCTGCAACGCGATCCCCTTTGGCTCACTCACTGAGAATGCTCCCATGGCAATGATCACAGTCGATTCACTGAACCTGAGCTTCGGCACTGGCACAGCGCTGAATCAGGTGCTGCGTGACGTCAACCTGCAGGTCGAGGACGGCCAGTCGTTCGGCCTGGTCGGCGAGTCGGGCTCGGGCAAGACCACCGTCCTGCGCTGCCTGGCAGGGCAATATCATCACTGGAGCGGTGCTCTGAGCGTGGCAGGCCAGGCCGTGCAACGCAAACTCGATGCCGGTCACTACCGGACTGTGCAGATGGTGTTTCAAGATCCCTACGCCTCATTGCACCCACGCCACACCATTGATGCGGCACTCAAGGAGCCATTGAGCATTCACCGGATCGGCGACCGTGACCGTCGCGTCTGCGAGGCACTGAACAAGGTCGGCCTCAACGAGAGCTTTCGCTTCCGTTACCCGCATCAGTTGTCTGGCGGCCAACGCCAGCGTGTCGCTATTGCAAGGGCGCTGATTCTCGAACCCCGTGTGCTGCTGCTCGACGAACCGACCTCGGCACTGGATGTTTCAGTGCAGGCCGAAATCCTCAACCTGCTCGCCGACTTGCGCCATCAACAAGGCCTGACCTACCTGATGGTGACTCACGACCTTGGCGTCGTGGCGCACCTCTGTGACCGGGTTGCCGTCATGCAACAGGGCCAGGTGCTGGAAACACTCGACAGCAGCCAATTGATCAACAACCAGGCCCGACACGAATACTCACGATTGCTGATTCAAGCCAGTCGCGACATGGACCTGCGCCCGACGGGATGACCCGCTGCCGGGCTCCCGACCGCTGAGCCCGGCCCCCTGCCGACACCGTGATCCCCGGCCAGATCGGCCAAGGAACCCGGCTGCCTGCGATTTGCTTGAACACCCCCAGACAACCCTCAAACAAGAATAAAAAAATGAAAAAATCACTCGCGTTACTCTCTCTGACTGCTCTGTTCCCTGGCGCCTGGGCGCATGCCGACAGCGCGTACATCAACTATCGCCATCAGTATGCAGAAAGCACCCGCATGCATGCCGACCGGGTCAAATTCGGTAGCCGACTGGACAGCGGCTGGGGGTTCGAAGGCGAGCTCAAATACAAGACCGCAGGCGACCGACAAGATGTGGCGTTCGACAACACCGTTGGCAACGGCCACGAACTAACGGTCAGCTATCAATACCGGCTGGATGACAAATGGCTGCTGACGCCGTCGTTTGCGCTGGAGAGCATCGAGAAATCGACGGCCTACAAAATGGGCCTCAAGCTGGGTTACAAGGTAAACGACCAATTGAGCGTATCAGGCCGCTATCGCTACGACTCGATCAAGCTGGACCGCGACAAGGTCAACCACGACATGCCTGACAACCAGATGGATGATCAGTCGATCAATCGTTACGACGTCTGGATCAACTACGCCAGCAAAGGCCCTTGGGCGTACGAGTATCAGTTCACCTACTTCGACGCCGATTACATCCGTTACGACAACGGCAGGACCGACTACGAGCAGAACGCAGCCTTCAAATACAAATGGGACAAACACTGGGTGCCGTTTTTTGAAGTCGGCGACATCAAGGTCGATTCCGAAGATGACAAGCGCCAGCTGAGATTGCGCGTAGGCGTGCAATACAACTTCCTGTAGCGCACCCCCACTGGAGCGTGAGGAACGATAATCTCACCATCGTGCGACGCTCCGCGTCGCATGCCGTGTCTGGCTTTGGATTATCGTGCCGACGCTCCGCGTCGCATGCAGTTCTGGACGCTCTGCGTCCTCTTTCGAGCATATGGCGTGGCGCAGAATTGTGACGCGGAGCGTCATCCAGGGCATTCCCACGCGGGAGCATGAGGAACGACAGGTGTCTGGCAGAAACCCCGCGTCCGGTCTCGAATCGCTCAGTCGCTGTACAGCGCCTGCGTACGGCGCAGGCGCATGCGGCTGCCGTTGAGGTGCAGGTACATCGCCGAGCGCGCGGCGTCGACGTTGCCCTCGGCGATGGCGTTATAGATTTGCCGGTGTTCGGCGTTGATTCCGGCCAGGTAGGCGTTGCGGTCGCTCTGCCCGGTATAGGCCGAATTCATTCGTGTGCGCGGGATCAGCTTGGTGCCCAGGTGTTTCATGATATCGATCAGGTACGCATTGCCCGACGCCTTGGCGATCTTGAGGTGAAATTGAAAATCGGCATTGATGGTGGTCCCGGATTTTTGCGGCCCTTCGAGCAATGCATCGAACGCCCGCTTGAGCTCAAGCAACGCTTCAGGGCTGCGTCGCTGAGCAGCCAGCCCCGCAGCTTCGACTTCCAGGCTCAAACGAAACTCCAGCAAATTCAGCACATCGGACACTGTGGCAATGGTCGCAGGGCCTACTGAAAAACCTTCAGGCGGTGGCATGTCGAGAACAAAGGTGCCGACGCCATGCCGGGTTTCCACCAGCCCGGCGGCCTGCATTCGCGACAGCGCATCGCGCACCACCGTGCGGCTGACACCCTCGGCTTCCATGATGTGGATCTCGGAAGGCAGTTTCTCGCCGCGCACCAGCACACCATCACGCATGCGCTGGGCGAATCGGTCGACCAGGGTTTCCGCCAGGCGTCGATGGTTCTTTTGCGAGGAAAGTGCGTTGTCCGACATTGCAGCCTCAGTTCTGTCCGATACGCGAGTATAGGCTGCGATCCCCCCACAAAACACGCCCTCAGTGCGGTTATACTCAGCCACCCGACATGGACCCGATCACCCGCCATGGAACAACCTTCCACATCAAAAGGCCGTCGCTCCAGCCTGACCCAGCAACTGGTCGCCGAGTTTTCACGCAGGATTCGCGAAGGCGAGATTCAGAGCGGTGAAAAACTCCCCACCGAACAGATGATCATCCGCGAAACAGGGGTCAGCCGCACCGTGGTTCGGGAAGCGATGTCACGCCTGCAAGCCGAAGGGCTGGTCGAAACCCGTCATGGCATCGGCACCTTCGTGGTCGACGCATCGCAGCCAAGGGATTTCCAGCAGACTGAACCGCCAGTCGCCTCGCCCGGCGATGCGGTATCGATCATCGAGCTGCGCCTGAGCATCGAGCCGGAATCAGCCGCGCTGGCTGCACAACGCCGCACACCGGAGCAGCTCGATGCCATCCGCCAGGCCCTTGATGAGCTGAATCGCTGCGCACGCCTGGGGCATGACACCCTGCAGGCCGACTTCGAGTTCCACCGACAGATAGCGCTGTGCACCGCCAACAGCTTCTTTACCGATGTCATGAGCCAGCTCGGCAGCAGCATCCTGCCTCGTACTCGCAGCGGATTCGGCAATATCGTGTCGTTGCACGCCGAGGATGACCCCGGCATTCAGCAGCGCGAGCAGGAAACCATTCTGGACGCCATTGTCCATCAGGACCGCGACGCCGCCCGAGCCGCGATGCGCCTGCATCTGATCAACAGTCTGCTGCGCCTGCGCGCAAAGGATTAGCCACTAAAACGCTTATCGTTTACCATGCCGCCCGTCGGTTTCCGAGAGGAACTAACAGGGAATTCGCACGCTTTGTGTCACAAGGCCAAAACGAAACTGCCCCCGCAACTGTAGGCATCGAGCCTGCTCCATGACTGCCACTGGACACGCTCCGGGAAGGCCGGAGCCTGGCGATGACATGCCAGTCAGGAGACCTGCCGACCCGATTCAACCAACTAACCGGCGGGGTGTCCGGGAAGGACATCCGCACGCGTCGGCATTTACTGTCGTGCCCGGTTATCTGCCGGGGATGTGTTTCCTGATGTGCATTGCGCCTTGGCACCTGCCCCAACGGAGACCGCCTTCCATGCCGCTGCCCCGCCTTGCCGCACTCGTCGCCTGCCTGACGCTGCCCACCCTGACCCTCGCGGCCCCCACTCGGTATCCGCTGACCCTTGAAAACTGTGGTTCGACCCTGACATTCGCACACGCGCCGGCCAGGACGGTGACGATTGGCCAGGCCGGCACTGAAGTGCTCTACGAACTGGGCCTGGGTGACCGCCTGGTCGGCACTTCGCTGTGGTTCAACAACGTATTGCCACGTTTCAAGGCGCAGAACGACAAGGTAGAGCGTCTGGCCGACAACGACCCCAGCTTTGAAGCGGTGATTGGCAAACGGCCTGAACTGGTGACCGTGCAACTGGAATGGATGGTCGGCAAACAGGGCGTGGTCGGCACTCGCGAACAGTTCCATGACCTGAAAATACCCACTTACATTTTGCCGTCCGATTGTGAAGGCAAAGACAATCTGGTCGGTGCCGATGGCACACGCCTCGAGCCGTTCCGTATCGAGACCATCTACAGGAGCATCGAGCAACTGGCGCAGATTTTCGATGTGCAGGATCGCGGTGATGCGCTGGTTGCCGACCTCAAGACACGCCTGAACGCAGCCATCGCCAACGTCAGACAGAACAAGGCGAACGACGTCTCGGCGCTGTTCTGGTTTTCCAGTTCGGATCTTGCCAGCGATCCTTTCGTGGCAGGCCGCAAAGGCATCCCGGATTTCATGCTCAACAGCCTGGGCATGCGCAATATCGTCCAGTCCGACGAGGAATGGCCGACCGTGGGCTGGGAAACCATTGCCAAGGCCAACCCAAGCATTCTGGTGATTGCGCGCATGGACCGCCGCCGCTTCCCGGCCGACGACTACCTGAAGAAAATCGAATTTCTCAAGAGCGATCCGGTGACGCGCAACATGGACGCAGTCAAGCATGGGCGGATCGTGATCATCGACGCCGAGGGCATGCAGGCCGGTCTGCGCCTGTTCACCGGGTTCGAGGAACTGGCTGACGCCGCCAACCGTTTCAACGCGGCACAATGAGATTACCAGTAGCGTTGGGCCATGTGCTCTGGGTCTCGGCAGTGCTGGTACTGGCGATCATGATCGGTGCGGCGATTGGCGAAACCTCGATCAGCCTGCCGGTGGTTTTTCAGGTGCTGGCCAACAAACTCTGGGCAGCCAGCTACGTGCTCGACCCTATCGATGAGGGCATTGTCTGGAACTACCGGCTGACCCGCGCCATTGTCGCGGCAGCCTGCGGGGCCGGGCTGGCGATCTGCGGCGTGGTGCTGCAATCGTTGTTGCGCAACCCGCTGGCAGACCCGTATCTGCTGGGGATTTCCGCAGGGGCGTCGACCGGCGCGGTACTGGTTGCCATTCTGGGCTTTGGTGCAGGCGCGATTTCGATGTCGGCAGGTGCCTTTGCCGGGGCCGTTGCCGCGTTTTCGCTGGTCGCCCTGCTGGCGCATTCGTCACGCGGCACCACGGCAGCCGGGCAGATCATTCTGGCCGGGATTGCCGGTTCGCAACTGTTCAATGCCCTGACATCGTTTCTGATCACCAAATCCGCCAGCTCGGAGCAGGCACGCGGCATCATGTTCTGGTTGCTGGGCAATCTCAGCGGTGTGCGCTGGCACTCTGTCTGGCTGGCGGTGCCGACGGTGCTGGTCGGTCTGCTGGTGTGCCTGTGGTACAGACGAGCGCTGGACGCTTTCACATTCGGCAGCGACTCGGCAGCGTCGCTGGGGATCGCGGTGCGGCGCGTGCAGATCATACTGATCGCCACCGCCGCGCTGGTCACGGCGGTGATGGTATCGATTGTCGGTTCCATCGGCTTCGTCGGGTTGGTGATCCCGCACGCCGTACGTATGCTGGTCGGTGTCCGGCATGCACGGCTGGTACCGCTGAGCGCATTGAGCGGCGCATTGTTTCTGATCGCTGCCGACATCCTCTCGCGTACGCTGATCAAGGGGCAGGCGCTGCCGATTGGCGTCATCACCGCCCTGATCGGCGCACCGGTCTTCGCTTTGATACTTATCCGGGGCAATAGCACTCGATGAACGCGTTTCCTCAGCAGGTCAACGCAGCGGTGCTCGGTTGCTCCGGTCTGGGTTATTCGGTACGCGGTACTGCGCTGCTGCGCGAGGTCGACCTGAGCATTACAGCGGGCGAAACGCTGGCCGTGGTCGGCCCTAACGGGTCGGGCAAATCCACCCTGCTGAAACTGTTGGCTGGTATTCAGAAGCCGGTCAGCGGCAGCGTCAGGCTGGGCGGGCAGCCACTCGAGTCAATGAGCCGCAGAGACGTGGCCCGCCTGCTGGCAGTGGTCGAACAACAGGCAGAAACCAGCGACGCCGTGACTGTACGGGATGCCGTCGAACTGGGTCGCACGCCCTGGCTGTCGGCACTCGAGCCGTGGAGCACGAACGATGACGCCATCGTCAGCCAGGCCTTGCAGGATGTGGACATGCTGCACCTGCAAAAACGCGCCTGGCACACCCTGTCAGGAGGTGAGCGGCAGCGTGTGCATATTGCCAGGGCACTGGCGCAAAGGCCGAAGATCCTTCTGCTGGACGAACCAACCAATCACCTGGACATCCAGCATCAACTGACCATCCTCGGTCTGGTCAGGGCCTTGCCGGTTACCACCGTGATTGCCCTGCACGACCTGAATCAGGCGCTGGATTGCGACCGCGTGGCGGTCATGGAAAAAGGCCGTCTGGTCGCGCTGGGTGCACCGGTCGAGGTGCTGACCCCGGAACGCCTGTTGAGCACCTTCGGCGTCGTGGCGCACTGGCTGACCGACCCCTTCGACGGCGCAAAAATCCTGCGTTTGCGCTCACGCTGACGGAGCGCCGGCGGTCAGCCGGTCACTTGCCTGAATCTTCAACAGGTGCGCCGGGCGTTCTGTGGCACTACAATGCGCGCTTTGCCCGATGCCGGATCCCGTTGCCATGTCGTTACCCAAGCACCACCTGGAATTGCTCAGCCCTGCGCGGGATGTGACCATCGCCCGCGAAGCCATTCTGCATGGCGCCGACGCCGTCTATATCGGCGGCCCGAGCTTCGGTGCACGACACAACGCCTGCAACGAGGTCAGCGAGATTGCCGAACTGGTCAAATTCGCTCATCGCTATCACACGCGGATCTTCACCACGATCAACACCATCCTGCATGACGACGAACTGGAACCGGCCCGCAAGCTGATTCACCAGCTCTACGACGCAGGCGTGGACGCGTTGATCGTGCAAGACCTCGGGGTCATGGAACTGGACATTCCGCCCATCGAGCTGCACGCCAGTACCCAGACTGACATCCGCACCCTGGGGCGGGCAAAGTTCCTCGATCAGGCCGGTTTTTCGCAACTGGTACTGGCCCGGGAGCTGAACCTGCAGGAAATCCGCGCAATTGCCGATGAAACCGATGCCGCCATCGAGTTTTTCATCCATGGCGCACTGTGCGTGGCGTTTTCCGGGCAGTGCAATATTTCCCACGCGCAGAACGGGCGCAGCGCCAACCGTGGCGACTGCTCCCAGGCGTGCCGCCTGCCCTACACACTCAAGGATGACCAGGGCCGCGTCGTGGCCTTCGAAAAACATCTGTTGTCGATGAAAGACAATAACCAGAGCGCCAACCTGCGTGCACTGGTGGACGCAGGCGTGCGTTCATTCAAGATCGAAGGCCGTTACAAGGACGCGGGCTACGTCAAAAATATCACTGCCTATTATCGCCAGCGCCTGGACGAGATCCTCGAAGACCGCCCTGACCTCGCACGCGCGTCCAGCGGCCATACCGCACACTTCTTCGTGCCCGACCCGGAAAAAACCTTTCATCGCGGCAGTACCGATTATTTCGTCAGCGACCGCAAGATCGACATCGGCGCGTTCGACACGCCGACCTTCACCGGCCTGGCGGTGGGCACCGTCGAAAAGCTCGGCAAGCGTGACCTGATTGCCGTAACCCATGAGCCGCTGTCCAATGGCGACGGCCTCAATGTGCAGATCAAACGTGAAGTAGTGGGCTTTCGTGCCAACATCGCCGAGCTCAAGGGCGAGTTCGAAGAAGACGGCCAGAAGCGCTGGCGCTACCGCGTAGAACCCAACGAGATGCCTGCAGCCCTCTCCCGTGTGCGCCCGAATCACCCGCTGAATCGCAACCTGGACCACAACTGGCAGCAGGCACTGCTCAAGACTTCGGCCGAGCGCCGGATCGGCATTCAGTGGCAGGTCACCTTGCGTGAAGATCACCTGCGCCTGGACGCTACCAGCGAAGAAGGCGTAAGTGTCACCGTCGGCCTCGACGGCCCTTTCGGTGCCGCCAACAAACCCCAGCAGGCGCTGGATCAGGTGCGGGACCTGCTCACCCAACTGGGCACCACGATCTATCATGCTCAGGATGTCAGGCTCGACGCGCCGCAGGCGTTCTTCGTGCCCAACTCGCAGCTCAAGGCCCTGCGCCGCGACGCCATCGAGGCGCTGACCGAAGCACGCGTCAAGGCTCATCCGCGCGGTGGCCGCAAGGCCGAGACTACCCCGCCACCGGTGTACCCGGAATCGCACCTGTCTTTTCTGGCCAACGTCTACAACCAGAAGGCCCGCGACTTCTACCATCGCCACGGCGTACAGTTGATCGATGCAGCCTACGAGGCCCACGAGGAAACCGGCGAAGTGCCGGTGATGATCACCAAGCACTGCCTGCGCTTCTCGTTCAATCTGTGCCCGAAACAGGCCAAGGGTGTCACCGGCGTGCGTACCAAGGTCGCGCCCATGCAACTGGTACAGGGTGACGAAGTGCTGACTCTGAAATTCGATTGCAAGCCTTGCGAAATGCACGTGATCGGCAAGATGAAAGGTCACATTCTCGACTTGCCGCTACCCGGCAGCGCGGCAGCCAAATCGGTGGTTGGCCACATCACGCCGGAAGATCTGCTCAAGACTGCGCGTCAGCGTTCTCCGCACTGATCGATACGAAGGGGTTGGTGCCTGCCAGCCCCCTTCCGTCTTCTGACAAAGCCCTCTTAAAGAACGCGCTCCATGTGAGTCGTGTTCCACACCGGATCGCTTTCCACATCGGTTACGGCAAAACCCTGCTTCTCCCAGAAACGAATGGCACCCGGCAGAAACGGGTGGGTATGCAGGTACAGAATCTCTACGTCCCCCGCCTCGGCATGCGCCCAGAGCGCCTGACATAAGCGGCTGGCCAGCCCGTCGCCGCGAAACTCCGGCGTGACGAACAGACGTACGATCTCAGAGGTCCTGCGCCCGCTGTAATCAAGCTGCGGGAAACGATGATCGTATGGCAGATAGCCCACGGCAGCGATGATCTGCCCTTCACAGCGGGCAATCAGAAATTTACCGTCCTTGCCACTCAGGTACACCTGTTCGAAACCGGCCAGATCGGGAGGAACCGTGACGGCGTCGAGCAACGGAAATATCTCGGCACGGGCACGCATGACGAACTCGACTGTTTGCGGGATATCGGCGGGATGTACTTCGGTGATGGAAATCTTCATGGCAACTGACTTGGCTGGGGGTCGCAGAATAATACAAATGTTGCGCCAGGCATGGGTGAGCTGGCCGGTTCTCGTGCCGGTGCTGGAGCCTGAGGAACGATAATCTCAGTTATCGTGCGACGCTCAGCATCGGCATGCCGTTCCGGAGGTAGCCTGGCCTGACCAAGCACAGGTCATCGATCCCGACCGCATTTGAGGCAGCGAACAGCCATACGCACCAATCCAAGGCAATAACCGCAGCGGACTATTCCGGCACATGCCCGCAAACCCCGCTCTATCTAAGCGATAAGGCCCCGACCAAAAACTGGCACAACCTCTGCATGACTCGACATACTCCCGATGAATGTGGTCGGGCTTGCCCCGGTTGATCGATGCCGATCGCCAGTCTTGCAGAGACCAGAGGGCTACTCAGGTGCATCCGGCAACGTCGCTCGATGGCACCCAGAACTTCCCATAAGAGAACAGGCAAAGGCGCCTGGAACCGAAAGGTTCCGGGCGCTTTTTTTTTGCTTTAAAAAACCTGATTGGCTTTGGCCGGGACTCGCTATGAACACCACAGTCTTCCCCCACAACGATGTAAAAAACCTGATCGTCGTCGGTAATGGCATGGTCGGGCATCATTGCGTCGAGCAGTTGATCGCAGGCGGCGCGCTTGAACGGTATCGCATTCACGTGTTTGGCGAAGAAGCGCAGCGCGCCTACGACCGCGTGCATTTGTCCGAATACTTCACCGGCCGTGATGCAGAATCGCTGGCCATGAGTGCAATGTCTGTCTACGAACAACCAGGCCTTACGTTGCACCTCGGCGTACCGGTGCTGGAAATCGATCGTGAGCGCAACGAAGTCATTACCGCCGAAGGCTGCCTGAGCTACGACAAGCTGATCCTGGCCACCGGCTCCTACCCGTTTGTGCCACCCATCGAGGGCGCAACAGGCAATTCGCGGCTGGTCTATCGCACGCTGGAGGACCTGGACACCATACGCTACGCCGCGTCGAAAGCGCGTCGTGGCGTGGTGGTCGGCGGCGGCTTGCTGGGACTTGAGGCGGCCAACGCGCTGAAATCGCTAGGTCTGGAGGCCCATGTCGTCGAATTCGCGCCGCGCCTGATGCCGGTGCAACTGGACGAGCATGGCGGTGCCGCATTGAAAGCGCGTATCGAAGCGCTGGGCGTCGGCGTTCACCTGTCCCGCGCCACGCAGTCGATCAGCGACGGCAAGCAATACCGCTACCGGATGAATTTCGCCAATGACGAATTTCTCGAAACCGATCTGATTGTGTTCTCCGCCGGAATCCGTCCGCAAGACGCTCTGGCTCGCCAGTGTGAGCTGGAGCTCGGACCACGAGGCGGTATCGCAATCGACGAGCATTGCCGCACGAGCGATGCCAATATCTATGCAATCGGTGAATGCGCTGCCTGGAACGGTAGCGTGTTCGGCCTGGTGGCCCCAGGTTATCAAATGGCCCGTGGCGTCGCGGCGCAGTTGTGCGAAAAGGACACTGAGCCGTTCTTCGGTGCAGACATGTCCACCAAGCTCAAGCTGCTGGGCGTCGATGTCGGCTCCATCGGTGACGCGCACGGTGCGCTGGCCGGGGCCGTGAGTTATCGATTCATTGATGAGGCCACCGCCAGCTATCGTCGTCTGGTGGTGTCGGCGGATGGCAAGCAAGTGCTCGGCGCTGTGCTGGTCGGCGACAACAGTTATTACGATACCTTGCTGCAATATGCCCAGAATGGCATCACCCTTCCCGATGACCCTTCAAGCCTGATCCTGCCTCGTGGCGAAGGCGCGCCGACCCTGGGCGCCGATGCGCTGCCCGCCACAGCAACCATCTGTTCCTGTCATAACGTCAGCAAAGGCTCTATCTGCTCGGCAATCGACAATGGCTGCACCGACCTCGCCGGGATCAAGTCGTGCACCAAGGCAGCCACTGGTTGCGGTGGTTGCACGGCACTGCTCAAGCAGGTCTTCGAGCATGAATTGATTGCCCGCGGCGTTGCCGTCGACAAGAGCCTCTGCGAGCACTTCGCCTACACCCGTCAGGAGCTGTATTCGATAGTCCGCGTCGAGGGCGTCGAAACCTTCGAAGAACTGCTCGCTCGACACGGCAAAGGCGCGCATGGCTGCGATATCTGCAAACCTGCGGTCGGCTCGATTCTCGCCTCGTGCTGGAACCGTCCCATCACCGAACCTTCGCTGGTGCCGTTGCAGGACACCAATGACACGTTCATGGCCAACATGCAGAAAAATGGCACTTACTCGGTCGTACCGCGTATTCCAGGTGGCGAGATCACCCCTGACGGCCTCATCGCAATTGGTGCCGTGGCCAAGAAGTACGACCTGTACACCAAAATCACCGGCGGTCAGCGCATTGACTTGTTCGGTGCGCAATTGCACGAGTTGCCGGATATCTGGAGCGAGCTGATCGAGGCAGGTTTCGAAACCGGTCATGCCTACGGCAAGTCGACCCGAACAGTGAAGTCCTGCGTCGGCAGTACCTGGTGCCGCTATGGCGTGCAGGACAGCGTGGCCATGGCGTTGCGCATCGAGGACCGTTACAAGGGCCTGCGCTCGCCGCACAAACTCAAGTTCGCGGTATCCGGCTGCACGCGCGAGTGCGCCGAAGCGCAGAGCAAGGACGTTGGCGTGATTGCCACTGAAAACGGCTGGAACCTGTACCTGTGCGGCAATGGCGGCATGCGTCCGCGTCACGCCGAACTGTTCGCCACCGACCTGGATGACGAAACCCTGATCCGCTACATCGACCGTTTCCTGATGCTCTACATCCGCACTGCCGACAAGCTGCAGCGCACCTCGGTCTGGCGTGAATCGCTGGAGGGTGGCCTGGACTATCTCAAGGCGGTGATACTCGATGACAGCCTGGGGCTGGCGGCAGAACTGGAGGCGCAGATGCAACTGGTGGTCGACCGCTACGAATGCGAATGGGCCAATGCCCTCAAGGACCCGGAAAAGCTCAAGCGCTTCCGCACCTTCGTCAACGACGGGCGTGCCGACCCGGATGTGCATTTCGTCAAGGAGCGTGCCCAGCGTCGTCCGGCAAAACCCGAAGAGCTGGCCCTTATACCGTTGTTCAAGGAGGTGGTGTAATGGACGCGTCCAACACAGCAGTCGCGGACGAAAATGCCCGGTCTGCCCTGAAGCTGCACTGGCATGCGCTGTGTGAGCGCGCGGATCTGGTCGCCAATTCCGGCGTTGTGGCATGGCTGGACGGCACTCAGGTAGCGCTGTTCTACCTGCCTGAAACCCCGGAGGGCGAACAACTTTTCGCCATCGATAACCGCGACCCCAAGTCCGGGGCAAACGTGATCGGTCGTGGATTGATTGGCCAGATAGGCGGCGAACTGGTGATTGCCTCGCCACTGTACAAGCAGCACTTTCGTCTGCACGACGGCAGTTGCGTCGAGTACCCGGAACAACGTCTGGAAGTCTGGCCGGTACGTTTCAAGGGCGATCAGGTAGAAGTTGCTGTCTAGCCGACCGCGAAGACAACCTGATCGCCAGCCGACCAGGTTGCTGCGTTACAAGCCTTGCGGACTAGTGCAGTTCGGATACCAGCGCTTTGTTAAAGCCCTGCGGATCTTCCATCTGCGGGGCATGCCCCTTGCCCTTGAACTCCACCAGTCTGGCACCCGGAATCATCTGCGCCACCTGCTTGCCCAATACCTTGTAATTGCCGATTCTGGCCTTGACCTCAGACGGCGCGATGTCGCTGCCAATGGCCGTAGTGTCGGCATCGCCGATCATCAGAACGGTCGGCACTTGCAGCTTCGGAAATTCGTAGAACACCGGCTGGGTGAAAATCATGTCGTAGATCAGTGCCGAGTTCCAGGCAACGATCTTCTGGCCAGGCCCTTTGTTCAGACCGGCCAGCATATCAACCCACTTGTCATACTCAGGCTTCCAGCGCCCGTCGTAATAGGTCTTCTGCTCATAGGCGCGAATGCCTTCAGCCGTGGTCTGCAGCTCACGCTCATACCACTGATCGACGCTGCGGTAAGGGACTCCGAGCGCTTTCCAGTCCTCCAGACCGATAGGATTGACCATCACCAGTTTCTCGGTCTGCTTCGGGTACATCAGCGCATAACGCGTGGCCAGCATGCCGCCAGTGGAGTGGCCGACAACCGACACCTTGTCGATACCCAGCTTTTCAAGCAGCGCATGGGTGTTCATCGACAACTGTTGGAAGCTGTACTGATAGTGCTCAGGCTTGGTCGACGTGCAGAAGCCAATCTGATCAGGCGTCACAACACGATATCCCGCCGCACTCAGCCCCTTGATCGTGTCTTCCCAAGTCGCCGCACAGAAGTTCTTGCCATGCAGCAACACCGCGGTGCGGCCATTGGCTTTGCCGCTCGGCGCAACGTCCATATAGCCCATTTCCAGAGCCTGGCCCTGAGACTGAAAACTGAATTTATGCAGCGCGTGAGGGTAACTGAAACCTTCCAGTTGCTGACCGTAACCGGGCGTTTCAGCCAGTGCTGCGCCTGACAGTGTCAACGACATCAACATGCCGGCAATCTTTGCAGCCCGCATAGGGGCACCTCCTGTAGGTAGGGGTCGAAAGTCTGCAGCCATTTCCACGTTAAACCGCAGACCTGCAAGTAGACCCTGTTTGGCGCTACAGATTCGCCCCTTTCCTGCCTGAAGAACCGTAAGCAGACGTTTCACCGTTCCAGCCCGGCTCGGGCAAAATGCTGGACGCCTCCTGCCGCGCTTGCCTAGACTGGGCCGTCCGTTACGGGCCGTCGTAGTCAGCCGGGTCTGATGCCAAGGAACAGCAATGAATCGAAATGAACTGCGCAAGGCCGACATCAACCTGATGGTGGTCTTCGAGACATTGATGCAGGAGCGTAACGTTACCCGGGCAGCAGAAAAGCTGTTTCTCGGCCAGCCCACGATAAGCGCCGCGTTGAACCGCCTGCGTAACCTGCTCAACGACCCGCTGTTCATCCGCGTCGGCCACCGCATGGAACCGACCGCACGCGCCCATGAGATCCTCAAGCACCTGACACCGGCACTTGATGCAATGTCTACAGCGCTGAGCCTGACCACCGACTTCGACCCGTCGGTGAGCAAAATGACGTTCCGCATCGGCCTGACCGATGATGTGGAGTTCGGCTTGCTGCCGGCTATGCTCAAGGCTATTCGCGAGGAAGCGCCGGGCGTGGTGATCGTGGTCAAGCACGTCGATTACCTGAATATTTCCGAGGTGCTGATGGCCGGCGACATCACCGTCGGCGTCTGCATGACCCGCGAGCTGCCCGCCAACGCCAAGCGCAAGACTCTGCGCAACATACAGCCACGGCTGGTGCGCGCCGACAAGCCGTCGGGACCCATGAGTCTGGACGAGTACTGCTCGCGCCCGCATGTCGTGGTATCGCATGTGGCGAGTGTCAGCAGCTTTTCGGATGAGTGGCTGACGGCGCTGGGTCGCAAGCGCCAGGTGGTGTTGTCGGTGCCGCAGTTCGCAACCCTGCCCGCGCTCATGGCAGGCACTGACATGATTTCCGGATTGCCCGACTACGCAGCAAGCGCGATGAGCGCGCTGGGTTTGCTGTATGACGAGCCGCTGCCCTTCCCTACCCCAGGGCTGGATCTGTCGATGGCCTGGCTCAGTGTGATGGACAGCGATCCTGCCGAACGCTGGCTGCGCAGCAGAATCGAGGAGTTCATGGGCGAGCGCCGGGAGGCACCCGCCCTGGCCGGTTGATCAGCCGAAACGACCGGTAATGTAATCTTCGGTCTGGGTCTTGGAGGGCTTGGTGAAGATGGTATCAGTGTCGCCGTGTTCGATCAGTTCGCCCATGAACATGAAGGCGGTGTAGTCGGAGCAACGCGCCGCCTGTTGCATGTTGTGGGTCACGATGATCACGGTGAACTGCTCCTTTAGCTCAGTGATCAGCTGCTCGATACGTCCTGTCGAGATCGGATCGAGTGCCGAAGTGGGCTCATCGAGCAACAGCACCTGAGGGCGCAACGCAATGGTGCGGGCGATGCACAGGCGTTGCTGTTGACCGCCGGACAGACCGGTCGCGCTCTGCTTGAGTTTGTCCTTCACCTCGTCCCACAAGGCTGCGCCACGCAATGCCTGTTCGACGCGATCTTCCATTTCACGGCGCGACAGCTTTTCGTGGTGCTTGATGGCGTAGGAAATGTTGTCGTAGATCGACATGGGAAACGGCACCGGCTTCTGGAAAACCATGCCCACATGACTGCGCAGGCGGTTCATCGAGTAACCCGGGGCCAGGATGTTCTCGCCGTTGAGCAAAACTTCGCCACGCGCTTCCTGCTTCGGGTACATCGCGTAGATACGGTTGAAGACGCGCAGCAGGGTCGATTTGCCGCAACCCGACGGGCCGATGATCGCCGTGATGCGCTTCTCGGGGATGGTCATGTCGATGGACTTCAACGACTTCTGGTTATTGTAGAAAAACTCCAGACCTCGTACTTGGATCTTGGTTTTTTCGTTGGCCAGGGAAAGGTTGTTCATCAGGACGCCCTATTGCGCAAAAGAATTAAGCGAGACAGCAGACTCAGTATCAGTACGAACAACGTCATGACCAGCGCACCGGCCCACGCAAGGGAGTGCCAGTCATCGAACGGGCTCATGGCGTACTGGAAAACCACCACCGGAACGCTGGCGATTGGTTTGAGCAGATCGCTGCTCCAGAACTGGTTGCCGAAAGCGGTGAACAGCAGCGGCGCGGTTTCGCCGGTAATACGTGCCAAGGCGAGCAATACGCCGGTCACCACACCTGCCTTGGCGGCGCGCAAGACGATTTGCAGGGTCAACTTCCATTGCGGCACACCCAGCGCCAGCGCAGCTTCACGCATGGTCGAGGGTTGCAGTTGCATCATTTCATCGGTGGTGCGCACCACCACAGGGATGACCAGCAAGGCCAGCGCCAGAGCACCTGCCAAGGCGGAAAAGCCGACCTGATGGCCTGTCATCGCGTTGAGCGGCAGTACCACAACCGTGTAGACGAACAGGCCGAGCACGATGGAAGGTGCCGACAGCAGAATGTCGTTGATGAAGCGCACGGCATTGCCCAGCTTGGTGTAGCGAGCGAACTCGGCCAGCCAGATGCCGGCCATCAGACCGATTGGCGTACCGATCAACAGACCGATGCCCGACATCAGCACGCTGCCATAGAACGCATTGGCCAGACCGCCCTCGGTGCCAGGCGGCGGAGTCATGCCGGTGAACAACTGCAGATTGAGTGCGTCGATGCCCTTGATGATGGTGGTCAGGAGAATCCAGACCAGCCACAGCAGACCGAATGCGGTGGCGCTGCAACTGAGCACCATCGCAATCTTGTTCTTGAAACTGCGAACCCGATACAGCCGCTCGCTGCCCGTCACATCCTTACTCATAACCCCTCCTTACGCGAAAGGCGCGACAGCATCAGACGTGCGAGGGCCAGCACGATGAAGGTAACGACAAACAACAGGAAGCCAAGCGCGATCAGTGCCGAACGGTGCAAGTCGGTATACGCCTCGTTGAACTCGTTGGCGATCACCGAAGCAATGGAGCTGCTTGGCATCATCAGCGATGCCGAGAACTGATGGGCGTTGCCCAGTACAAAGGTCACCGCCATGGTTTCGCCCAGCGCACGTCCCAGTCCCAGAAACACACCGCCGACCACTGCCGAACGGGTGTAGGGCAGGACGATGTCCCAGACCACTTCCCACGTGGTGCCGCCCAATGCGTACGCCGACTCTTTGAGCGCTACGGGCACAGTGCGGAAGACTTCCTGCATGACCGAGGTAATGAACGGCGTGATCATGATGGCCAGCACAATACCGGCAGTCAGCATGCCGATACCCAGCGGCGGGCCTTGGAACATCGGCCCGATCAGTGGCAGAGCGCCGAGGTTTTCGGTGATCCAGGGCGACATGTGCTCAGCCATGAACGGGCCAAAGACAAACAGCCCCCACATGCCGTAGATGATTGACGGAATGCCCGCCAGCAGTTCGATGGCCGAGGCAATCGGCATGCGCAACCAGGGCGGCGCCACTTCGGTCAGGAAAATGGCAATGCCGAAACTCACCGGTACGGCGATCAGCAAAGCCAGAAAAGAGGTAACCAGGGTGCCATAGATAGGAACCAGCGCGCCGAACTTGCCGGCGTTCACGTCCCACTCGGTACTGGTCAGAAAGCCAAACCCGAAAGTCTGGAATGCCAGACTGCCGCCCCACAGGGTCGACAAGGCAATACAACCCAGCAAAGCAAGCACCAGCATCGCTGCGGCCTGCAATGAACGCTTGAACCACAGGTCATGACGATGATCCCGTTTGGCGCGCTTCTCGCCCTCGGACTCACCAGCGGAGACGTTAGCGGACAGGTATTGGGTGTTTTCAGTCATGTTGAGGCCACTCGCAAGGAAAAGCCCCTGTCACCGGGCCGATATCGCGGCTGATGACAGGGGTGGTACGGGTTGAATCACTTACTTGGTGAATTCCGTTTTCCAGTAGCTTTCCACGCGGTCAACCAGCGATTTAGGCAATGCTACGTATTCCAGTTTCTCGGCCTGCTTCTGACCGTTTTCCAAGGACCACTTGAAGAAGTCGAAAGCCGCCGCGCTTTTCTCTTCGTTCTTGGCTTTCTTGTACATGATGATCCAGGTGGTCGCGGTGATCGGCCATGCAGCCTCACCCGGCGCGTTGGTCATGATCAGGTTGAAGTCCTTGGCGCTTGCCCAGTCGGCGGTGTCAGCAGCTGCTGCGAAAGCCTTGGCGTCTGGTTTAATAAATTTGCCAGCCGCGTTTTTCAACTGAGTGTAGGACAGCTTGTTGACGGTCGCGTAGGAGTACTCGACGTAGCCGATAGAACCCTTGATCTGCTTAACGTAGGCCGAAACACCTTCGTTACCCTTGCCGCCCACACCGGCTGGCCACTGCACGGTCGAACCGAATTTCAGCTTCTCGTTCCACTCCGGGCTGACTTTGCTCAGGTAGTTGGTGAAGTTGTACGTGGTACCCGAACCGTCCGAACGGTGAACCACGGTGATTGCGGTATCAGGCAGTTTGACGCCCGAGTTCAGCGCAGTGATTGCCGGGTCGTTCCACTTCTTGATATCGCCCATGAATATCTTGGCGAGAACCGGGCCATCCAGTTTCAGCTCGCCGTCTTTAACACCTTCCACGTTAACGATCGGTACAATGCCGCCGATGACGCTAGGGAACTGACCCAGACCAGCTGCTTGCAGGTCTTCAGCGGACATCGGTGCGTCGGATGCGCCGAAATCAACAGTCGCTGCCTTGATCTGGGCGATACCGCCACCCGAACCGATGGACTGATAGTTGATGCGGTTATCCTTGGTTTTGCTGTAGTCCTGGGACCACGCCGAAATAACCGGGAAAACGAAACTCGAACCAGCGCCGGTTACATCAGTCGCGTGGGCCACACCGCTGAGGCACAGCGAAGCGATCAGAAGCGACAAGCGTTTTTTAGTCAGCAGTATCACGGTAATACCTCAGTCCAGGAGATTGTGTGGTGGCCCAGTTAGGGAGGCCCGAGGCGGATTTAAAACCTGAAATGTTGCTGTTTCATGACAATCCAACGAATCGTGTCAGCCACGGAACTTTTTTGTAGGTGATTTCCTACGTCGTCAGCGTTAAAAACCTCCGTTTCACCCAATGTTTACGGCAAAATATTGACCAGTAACGCTAAATAGCTTTTTGCCATCAACCGATAGGTAGCCAAACGCCAGCCACGTTATAAAAATGTAAGAAAGTATGATTTTAAGAATCGTAGAAGCTGACCAAGTGGTCACGTTATAGCTAAATCAACTTAAAAATGTTCTATCAGCATTGATCAAATCTATGCATGTATCCGAACACGACAGGTTCTACAGTGCTGATTGATAAAGCGCGGCATTGGCCGGGCAGCGTCAGGTAAGACTACCGTTCGTCGGGTTCAACGGCACCTATGGCCACTGGCCAATGACCAACGTGGGTACTTTAAAACAACGGAGTAAGCATCATGATCAAGACCAAACTGACTGCCATCACCCTGGCAGGCCTGATGGCTGTAGCTTCAGGTGCAGCCTTTGCCGAATCGACTACGACACCCGAAACGCCGATCAACAAAAACGCGACCAAGCTGCCGGGTACCAACACCCAGCCAATGGACCGCACCTCGTCCGAAACCCCTGGCGCGCAGACCGACAGTAAAAAAGCAGCTGCTGAAAAGTCGATGAACCACGACAAAGGGGCTCACGGCACGCATGACAAGAGCAATGTTACTGAAAAGACCAAGACTCAGTAATCAGGCTTCTGACGCGAGCAGGCTCCACGCTCTGCTCGCCGATCAGCAATAGCGTTTGCAGCACCGTCTCATCCGCTGCACTAATGGAGGTTGCATCATGATCAGGAATAGATTGGGAGCACTGAGCCTGGCAGCACTGCTGGCTCTGTCGGGCACAAGCGCCTTCGCAGGTTCGACCGGCCCTACAAACCCAAGCGATGGGCCGAAGGTGCCTGGCACCGGCGCGGAAAAGAATGTCGACGGGACCAGCCCTGGCGCACCAGGCACAGGCCCGGGCACCAAAGGCATGGACCCGTTACCCGGAAAACACGACGGTCCCGGTGACAAACCTCATGATTTGAAACAGCCGCACGATGCCAATCATGACGACCGTCAGGACGGGCACAAAGTACCTTGATGGCGGGCCAGGTCCTCGATGACCTCAACAGCGCCTTCGGCTGCCCACTGCACGTAACACACTGCCACCGGCATCCCGTGTTCGGCGCAGAAGTCCAGCCAGCGTAGCTGGTTATCCTGAAGGCGGTCGCCCGGCCCCTTTACCTCGATCATTCGATAGCGCCGCTGCTCCGGGAAGAACTGGATCAGATCCGGCATACCGGTCCGATTGGCTTTTATATCCTGCAGCAGGCGACGAAACCACTGAAGCAAGTGCTCTGCGGGAAGGCAGTGCAGTGCCTGGTCCAGCAACTCGGGTGTCAGCGTACCCCAGAACACAAAGGGCGATTGCAGGCCGTGCTTGCTCTGAAAATGCTCGCGAATGGTCGTCAGGTACTCATCTGATTCCAGTTGCATCAGACAGGCATCGAACAATGCCACCCGGCGCTGGTAGAAATCCGGGCTGTACAGGTCGCTGGGCGCGCTGTGGAAGGGATGAAAGAAAGCACCTGGCAGAGGAGCGAAAACTGCCTGCCAGCACAGCAGGCCAAACAGGGAATTGATCAGCGCATTTTCGACGTAATGCACTTCCCCGCCCTGCTCTTCTTCAAGGTGCAGACGTATCAGACGCTCGACGCTCACCCCCGCCAATGGCACCAGCTGTACATCCAGCCGCGAGACGACCCGCGCCGAGCGC
>NZ_LJPW01000101.1 GCF_001400735.1 Pseudomonas caricapapayae | reverse complement strand
TCGTCTGTGCCATCGCGGTGAAAAGCGTTTTAGAGCAGTGTGGTTAAAGGCACGTGGCGAAAGCTGATGACTATCGTGCCGACGCTCCGCGTCGGCATGCAGTTCGTGACGCTCTGCGTCACACGTGGGCTTTCGATTCCGGCCAGCGCTTTCTGAAAGTCAAATCAGCTCATTTACCTGTCCGGTTTCCCTAAAACCCGCCGTTTTCAGCCTCTGCGCGCGTTACCTGTCACAGAACCGTCACTGCACGACTCTAGCTTGCGCTTCCAGTTGCCGGGCCATTTGCCTGGCCTGTCGGGATTTCGGGGAGGACATACATGTACAGGCGTCGCAGCAGGACCCAACTGGTCGGTTTCACACTCAGCGCGCTGGCGTTTGCGATTGCCAGCGAGCGTTTGCAGGCTGCCGAAGCTGACACGGTCGAGCACGTGCAAGTGGTCGGGCAGGCTGCAAGTATCGACAACGCGCTCAAGGAGCAACGCAGCTCCGACAGTATCAAGAGCGTGGTACATGCCGATGGTGTTGCGCAGTTGCCGGACCAGAATGTCGCCGAAGCGGTACAGCGCCTGCCGGGCGTCAGCGTCGAGCGCGATCAGGGTGAGGGGCGTTTCGTCACCGTGCGCGGGCTGGCCCCCGACCTGAACAGCGTGACCATCAATGGTACGCTGGTGCCCGCCCCGGAAAGCGACCGACGCGCCGTGGCGCTGGATGTTCTGCCCGCCGAACTGGTGCAGTCCTTGTCGGTGATCAAGACCCTGACCCCGGACATGGACGCCAATTCGCTGGGCGGCACAGTCGATGTCGAGAGCCTTTCGGCCTTCGATCACAAGGGGCTGTTTTACACCGGCAGCAACGAAGCCAGCTACGACAAGAACACGCACCAGACCAGCCCCAAGTTTTCCGGCGCGGCGAGCAATCGATTCAGCCTTGGCGACGGCATCGACAACTTCGGGGTGGCGGCAGCGCTGAGCTGGCAGAAGCGCGATTTTGGCTCCGACAACGTCGAAACCGGCGGTGACTGGGATGGCGCGCGCCTGCAATCATTCGAACAGCGCGACTACGACATCAGTCGCGAACGCGCCGGGGGCGGCCTGAACTTCGATTATCGGCCCGATGATGCCAGCAAATACTACCTGCGCACCCTGTACAGCCGCTTCAAGGACGATGAAGTGCGCACCACTAACGGTTTCGAGTTCAGCGACGCGCAGAGCGCCGGGCAGACCGGTGATGCCGAGGGCACACGCAAGCTCAAGGCACGTACCGAAACCCAGGAAATCCAGTCCTACGTGTTCGGGGGCGAGCGCATGGCCGGCCTGTGGACCCTCAGTGGCCAGGCCGGTTACAGCGAGTCCAGCGAAGATAGCCCCAGCCATATTGCCGGGGCCACGTTCGTGGGCAACGATGATTTCGCCGACACGGGCTTCTACGACCGCGACAAGCCCAGGCCCATCGTAGGTCCAGCGTTCTACGACGACTCGAACTTCACGCTGGACAAGGTCGACCGGGAAAAGCAGTACACCAAAGACACCGAGAAGAACGTGCGGCTTGACCTGGCCCGCGATTACGACTTCAAGGGCTATGCCTCGCAATTCAAGTTCGGTGGCAAGGTCAGTCGTCGCGACAAGAGCAACGATCTGGACGTCTGGAAGTACAAGGATTTCGATGACTTGGGTTTCAGCGATCAGCAGTTGAACCTGACGCAGTTCCAGAAAGGCACGATCGACTATCGACTGGACAATTTCGGCAGCGGCATCAGTCCCGGAGCGGTCAAGGGGCTGATCGGAGGCTTGAATGCTGCCGACGCCTACGACGAGTCCGAAAGCCGTGCCAATGATTTCAAGATCAACGAAGACGTCAACGCCGGTTACTTCATGAACACGCTGGATGTCGATAAATGGCGTTTCATTGCCGGTCTGCGTTACGAAGGCACAGAGATGAACGCCAAAGGCACAGGCGTACGCGATGGGGCGTTTGAGTCCAGTGCCACCGAGCGTCGCTATCACCACTGGTTGCCGGGCCTGCACGCCCGTTATCAGATCGACAAAAGCACTCAGTTGCGCGCTGCCTGGACCAAAACCGTAGTGCGTCCGACGTTCGGACAGCTGGCACCGGGCTTTGTGATCGACGATGACGAAGCGTCTTTCGGTAACCCGAATCTGAAGCCGCTGGAGTCGAGCAACCTGGACCTGGGCATCGAACATTTCATGGGGCGTGCGGGGACGGTGTCGGCGTTCATGTTCTACAAGGATATTCAGAATTTTGTCTACAACACCGACCTGGCAGGTACCGGGCAGTGGGCGAACTTCTCCGAAGCCAATACTTACGCCAACGGTGACAAGGCCAAGCTTTACGGCCTGGAACTGGCCTATTCGCAGAAGCTCGACTGGCTGCCATCGCCGTGGAATGGCCTGTTGCTGGGTGCCAACGCCACGTTGAGCCGCTCTGACGCCAGTATCGACGGTTTTGACCAGGGCACCGGCACCTACCGCAAGCGCGACATCGACCTGCCCAGTCAGTCGAAGACGGTCGGCAACGTCATGCTGGGCTGGGAGAACGACAAGCTTAGCCTGCGCCTTTCAGCCAACTACAAATCGGCCTACCTCTACGAGCTGGCATCGATCGGCGACAAGGACCATGACCAGTACGTTGACGCCCAGACCTTCGTCGACTTCAGCGCGCGCTACTCGCTGACGAAGAACCTCAAGGTCAGCTTCGAGGCGCAGAACCTCACCGATCAGCCGTATTTCGTCTACAGCGGGCATCGCGCCTACAACGGCCAGTACGAAGAGTACGGCCCGACCTACAAGGTCGGCCTGACCTTCACCCATTTCTGATCGATCTGACGCGCTCATTCAAAGGATTCAACCGTTCATGATGATTTCGCTATCACCCAAGCCAGTGTGCCTGGCGCTATTGCTTTATCTGGCAGGCGGAGCTGCGCACGCTTCGCCACCGGTGGACCTGAACCTGGCACGCTGGGCCGAAAACGAGCCGTTCAAGGCCCAATCCGCGGTCTTTCTGCCAGGCAGTGACGGAGCCCGCCGCCTGGCTGCGAGCGTCAAGGCCGGGCTGTTGCTGCTGGACGAGCAGGGCCGCGAGCTGGCGAACATGCCCGGGTCATTTCAAGGGCTGGACAGCCGCTCCACAGGCAGCAGCGTGCTCATAGCGACGCTGGATAACTCCCGCCAACAGGCAATGCTGACCCGGCTTGACCCGTCGCGTGGGCACTGGTCGACGCCGGTTTATGTGCCCGCACGTGATTATTCAGTCGCCGGTTTGTGCCTGTACCGCGATGAGGCCAGCAATCTGTTTGTGTTTCTGGTGGGCGAGGAGGGCAAGGGTGAGCAATGGCTGGTGGGTGCAGGCGATGGGCTGAACGACACGCCGCGCCTGGTGCGCCAGCTGCCGTTACCGCCAAATGCCGAGTTTTGCCAGGTCGACGACGCTGCGCACAGGTTGTTTGTCAATGAACTGAACATCGGCTGGTGGGCCTACCCGGCGCACCCCGAGGCGGATGTCGCCCGTCAGCCGGTGGCCCTGCGTGAGCCGTTCGGCGAGTTGAAACAGGCAGCAGGTGCGATGGCCATTGTGCCAGGCGGTTTGCTGGCGCTGGACCCGAAAGGCAAGGCGTTGCATCTCTATCAGCAACAAACGTCGCAGTTGGCCTGGACGCCGGTGGCCGACCTGTCATTGATGAGCCTGAAAAAGCCCGAAGGTCTCTCGGTGCGTGAAGACAAGGGCGGTCTGCAGGTGCTGGTCAACGACAATGACGGTGAGCGCCTGTATCAGGGCCGACTGAACTGGACGCCCGCACCGGTCGCCGTTGCCGCGCCGCTGCCGAGTGTCATGCCGGTCAGCCAGAGCCAGCCGGTCGGGCGTCAGGGTGACGCCGCCGATGACCCGGCCATCTGGGTCCACCCGAAAAATCCCGCACTCAGCCGCGTGCTGGGCACCAACAAAAAACAGGGGCTGCTGGCTTACGACCTCAGCGGCAAGCAGTTGCAGTCGTTGCCGGTAGGACGTCTGAATAATGTCGATGTACGTCCCGGCTTCATGCTCGGCAAAAAGCATGTCGACCTGGCGGTGGCCAGTAACCGTGATCGTAACAGCCTGAGTCTGTTCAGCATCGACCGGGTCAGCGGCCTGATTCGTGAAGCAGGGGAAATCCCTACGCCACTGGCGGAAATCTAC
>NZ_LJPW01000037.1 GCF_001400735.1 Pseudomonas caricapapayae | reverse complement strand
CAACAAAACACCCTCCTCCCCAAACCGCCCAGCAAAATGCGCCCCCATCGGCAAGCCCGCCGGACTCCAGGACAACGGCACCGACATCGCCGGTTGCCCACTCGCGCTAAACAGCGCTGCAAACGGTGAATACCGATGGGACCGCTCGATCATGTCCTCAAGGCTCAGGCTCATGTCCGGCACCACAAGCTCACCGATGCGCGCCGGCTCGCGTGTCAGCACGGGCGAAAGAATCACGTCGTAATCCTGCATGAACGTCGCCAGTTGGCGGCCCAGGGCGTGTATCCATTCGACGGCGGCGGTGTATTGCGCGCCGCTGACGCTGCCTTTGTCGCGCAGGATGATGCGTGTGCGCGCTTCCAGTTCGGCATCCTGCACGTCAAAACCACGCATGCGTCCCAACATATCGACATGGTTGCGGGTGTTGGCGCCGATGATGGTGAAGACATGGTCGAGGAATTCTGGCAACGCCACTGGCAGGCTGACCGGTTGGACCCGGTGTCCGAGTGATTCGCACAACTGCGCGGCTTCACGCACGGCGGCCAGGCTTTCGACAGAGGTTGGCCAAGTGCCTGATTGCTCGATTAACGCGATGCGCAGGGCTCCTGGGTCACGCTGAACGGCGCTGACATAAGACAGGCTTTGAACAGGCCCTGCGTAAGGTGCGCCAAGGTCCATGCCCGCCGTGGCGTCCAGCAGGGCAGCGCTATCGCGTACGGTCATGGTGATAGCGTGCGAGGTGCTCAGCCCTGCCCAGCCCTCGCCTACCATCGGCCCTGAAGGCATCAGTCCGCGGCTGGGCTTGAAACCGAAGACGCCGCAGCAGGATGCAGGCACCCTCAACGAACCGCCGCCGTCGTTGCCGTGGGCGAAGGGCACCACCCGTGCCGCCACAAGTGCGGCAGCCCCGCCACTTGAACCCCCGGCGCTATGCTCGAGGCTCCAGGGGTTACGGGTCGCGCCGAAGCGTGTGGACTCTGTGGAATAGGACGTACCGAATTCCGGTGCGGTGGTCGTCCCGGCAATGACACAACCGGCACGTCTCAGGCGACTGACCACTTCGCTGTCGAAGGTGGCACGGAACTCGCCCATGGCCAGGGAGCCGTTGCTCATCACCGCGCCATTGACCGGTGTAAACAGGTCCTTGATCAACATGGGTACGCCAGCGAAAACGCCCTGGCTTTTTACGGCGTCCAGCGCAGCGCTGCGCGCCGAGTCATACAGTCGTTCGGCGACGGCATTGAGCTGCGGTTCGACGTGCTCGATGCGCAGAATCACCGCCTCCAGCAAATCGATCGGCTGGACCTCGCCGCGCCTGACCCGTTCGGCCAGGCCGGTAGCGTCTTCCTCGTTCAACAACGTCTGAATGTCTGTCATGCGAAGGTTCCTGATGGTCTGAATCCGGGCTGAAAACAGGATCGCCAATCTGGCAATCGCTCTAGAAACTATGGCCTACACGTAATGCCACGGTGTAACCCTGCGGACGGTTACGCGCGCCGAACTCCTTGTAGAGGTGAAACCACGCCGCCGGCATGCCGGGCGTGAAGTAGCTGATCGCGGGACCGGCTGCGATGACCCGGGAGCGGTTGCCCGTTTCCAGCGCAGGCGCGTCGTCATCGGAGAACTGCCGGTAATAGAACCCGCCCAGCCCCAGCGTGAACGGGCCTGCATGCTGGCCCACGGCAAACTCGTGTCGGTATTCGACGCCGCTCTTGTAGTCGGTCGCGGGATTGCGGGTGTTGATGTCGGTCTGAAAGCTGCTGGACACTTCGAAGCCGCTGTCGCTGATGTAGGTCGCGTTGACGGTGGGAGACAACGTCCAGTGATTTACTCCCGGCGAGATCAGACGATTCTTGTCGTAGTCACCGGTCGGTGCCTGAATCTGCATCCGTGCGTTCACGAACAGGTTGGGAGAAAAATCCCACTGCAGTATGAGCGGCGTCACTGAAATGTCGGCCATCCTGAACGGATCCGCCTGCAGGTCCAGCGGGCCGCCGGGGGTCTGGACCCGGACAGAGGCATCCATCTGGAAGAAAGGTACTGCCACGCTGTAGCCATAGCGTGCGCCCAGCAGTCTGTAATCGGTCATGCGAAAGTACGCAACGCCGATGGACAGAACGTCCAGCGAAAAATTGTTGCCCAGCGATCGACCATGCCGGTCTTTCTGCACGTTGGCCGAATAGAACGCCACGCGCACGCCCAGCGTACCCACGGGTGTCGACGCGGGCAGTATGCCGGCACCGAAATCGTAAACGCCGAAGGATGTCGTAGGTGCGCCGTTTTCAGTGGCCTGAACCGTGGCACCAAGGCTCATCAGGCCGAGCATCAAGAAGGTGAAGCGTTTGATATTGGAATTATTGTTATGACTCATCGCATGCCCCTGACCACGAAGGTGGTGGGGCCATGCTATTCAGTCATGCGTGTTGCCGTTATCCGTTTTCAGCAAAGATGCGTACGCTGCACCGTCTGCGACGGTGTTTCCCCGAACAGTGTCCGGTAGTCACTGGAAAAACGGCTCAGGTGCCAGAAGCCCCAGCGCGCAGCAACGGTCTGCACGAGCTCGGTCCGGGGGCTTTCGCGCAACTCGCGCCTCGCTGCGTTGAGGCGCAACGTACGCAGAAACGCCACAGGGTTGATGCCCAGCGTCTCTTGAAAGCAGTATTGGAGTTTGCGGCGGCTGGTGCCGATGTGGTTGCACACATCCAGAATCGACAACGGTTCGTCCAGATGCGCCAAGGCGTAATCACGGGCCCGGTCTACCATCCTCTTGCGCGCCGTGGGATTGAGAGGCGGCACCTGGTCAGGCGTCACCAGTTCGAGCACCTGCAACATCACGGCATCGCGAATGCCCTGCCGGATCGAAGCATACTCAAGCTTCTGCAGGCACGCCTGTTCACCATTCAACAGATTATCGAACAGCGCAGCGAACCTCGTTCGGACCGTCGGATCGGTCAAACGGTAACACTTGGGAAGATCGGTAATTTCAAAACGACTGCCCTGACGCTCCAGCGCGTTAGCCAAAGCACCCTCTTCAATAATCACCCCCAGTGCATCCAGCTGCGGCGGCGTGCTCAACTCCGGAAGGTTGTCGCCGTGTACGACGATCATGCTGGACGCCGGAAGCACATGCCCCGCGCAGAAAGCCGGACCGTTGGCACTCAAGGGCAACGCAAAAACAATCGCCCCTTTCCAGGCTACGCCACTCTTGTTCAAGGCCTGATTAGAGCGGTCGCGGACCAGCTGCAACCAGTCGGACCGAAACTCCGTCAGTTCGCCCTCAAAGCTGCCGGGCGTCAGTTGATCGTAACGAACCTGCCATCCGCCCAGGTTGCGCCCGTGCTCGTCGATGTCGCGGGTTTGAAAGCGCTGCAGATGAGGCGTTGGTGCGGTCTTGTTCGAAGCAGCGTTTATCGCCAGATTGCTGTTATTCATCGGCCTTGCCCTTTGATACGTTTCAAGGTCATGAGGTCAAGTGAACGCAAGTTTCATTCCGATGAAAAGCACTTCGACGGATTTGTGCCGAAAACGGCTAATCCTCGTTGAAGGCGTCAGCAGGACTTCCAGCTTGGCTGTTCGCCCTCTCTGAGCTTTTCCCGGAAGTGCCTCCGGCGTTACAACAGCCAGGATAATCGCTCATGGGACGGGCGGACGTCACACTTCATTACAGATCACATATAATGGCAATACACCATCACCCCTCTCGACCAAGGCGTGTGCCGTCGATTACGCGTTGACTGGCATCAATAGGGAAAACAGCACATGCCACAAAGAAGAAACCTGAAAAACTCTATTTTCTTACCGTTGAAGCTGTCTCAACTGATCGGCATTCTCAGTTGGGTTATCAGCTGGTGCCTCAATCCCTCCATTGAGCGCTCACTGGATATATTTCTCTATTGCGCACTGTCCGGCGCGACGCTGTCGATAATTGTCACCTCCAACAGCAGAAGCATGACGACGTGGCGCCTGTTCGGCATCCTCTACATGACATCCCTGACCTTCCTGTTCAAGGTACAGATCGAACGCATGGGCGTGGAAGCGTCGATGTGGGGGCTGGTTGTCACCTCACTGCTTATTACAGGAATGAGCGTATTCTTCGTCAAGTTTATTGATTACATTGTCGCGGCTGCTCTGATCTGGCTGATCATGTGGCAAATGGACCTGACGGCGGTCGGCGTTAACCATGCGTCTCTGTTCTATGTGTTTCTAATCAGTTCAACCTTGTTGGGAGGCTGCCTGAATGCAACGTTCCTGAGCCTGGTCATGCAGACCATGGCGGCCAGGGACCGCTATCAGGAGCTGTCCGAGACCGACACACTGACCCACGCGCCAAACCGCCGCGCACTGGTCGCCAACGTGAATAAAGCACTGGCGTCAACTGACAAGCCCTCGCTGTGGTTCGCCATGCTTGATCTGGATAACTTCAAAAACATTAACGACACTCACGGTCACGATGCAGGCGACAATGTCCTTGTAAGTTTCGCGGCACTCATAAAAAGCACACCGGGCCTGAACAGCTTCGGTCGCTTGGGTGGGGAAGAGTTTGGCGTACTGTTGTCAGCGGCGACCGCCGCAGACGCGATAGACGCACTGGATCATTTACTGATGCGTGCTCAACACGATGAAACCGCTGATGTGCCTTACTCATTCAGTGGCGGCATTGCCAGCCTGAAACACGCAGAAAACATCAATGATCTTTTCAAGGAAGCCGATGAGAACCTGTATCACGCCAAACGCAACGGCAGAAAATGCATTGCCTTCGAAAACCGGATAGTTTCCGCGACCGCGATAACTGCTGCACATCAGAATCAACCGTCAGTCAATACGCCCACGCCTGCATAGCGCTTGTTTTTCTCTCAGGCATTTTCCCCACCGCGCCGCACTTTCGAATAACGATCAATATCCTCGCGTAATGTCCACCCCTGCCCTCGCCAGTATTGCCCGGCCGCCTCATTACCCTTCAATACATCCAGATGGCACTTGTAAATTCCCAGTCCCTCCAGACATTCAAGGCATCGCTCGACCAACGCCTGAGCAATGCCCTGTCGCCGGTACTCAGGCGACACAATCAAATGTTGCAGATAACCACGGCGGCCATCATGCCCGCACATCACACAGCCGTAGATAACGCCGTCCGATTCAGCGACAAAACTTAAGCCGGGGTTGCGTTCGAGGTAGCGCGCGGTCGATTCGCGAGAGTCTGCATCGCGGATTGAAATGCCCGGTGTGTTGCGCATCAGTTCGGCAACCGACTCATAGTCATCCAGCGTCATGCTGCGGATTGTAATCATTGGCTGAGCCCGCCCCGTTATTGCAATAGCCGAACAGGTTAGCAGAGCACCGTGGTGCCTTGATGACAGCGCCGCCAGAGTCTGCCTATCACGCCGCAATGTTCTTTCTATTAGAAATCTTCCTGAAGAAGGCTAATCTGCATAGGCGTCGGCGAAGGCCGCACGGTTTACCCTGATAAGGAGATAAGAATGAGCTCAAGTTCATTGCGCACGTTATGGGCTGGTATCGCATCAATCTGATGATCGCTGTGCAACGTATCGGTAGAGCTGGCCTGATCGTTGATCGAGGAGCCGGTATGAACCCCGTGCTATTGAGTTCCGTCATCACTGTCTTAGGTCCCACGCGTGGACTGGATGGCCGGATGCAAATGACAAAAAGGTGTATCAAGCATGTCAACTGAATCGAAATGCCCCTTCAACCATGCTGCTGGCGGCGGCACCACCAACCGTGACTGGTGGCCCAAGCAGCTGAATCTGAAGATTCTGCATCAGCATTCCTCACTCTCCGACCCGATGGGCGAGAGTTTCGACTATGCCAAGGAATTCAAGAGCCTTGACATCGAAGCGGTCAAACAGGACCTGCGCAACGTCATGACCCAGTCCCAGGACTGGTGGCCGGCAGACTTCGGCCACTATGGCCCGCTGTTCATTCGCATGGCCTGGCACAGCGCCGGTACTTACCGCACAGGCGATGGTCGTGGCGGTGCAGGTGCCGGTCAGCAACGTTTTGCGCCGCTCAACAGTTGGCCTGACAACGTCAGCCTGGACAAGGCGCGCCGCCTGATCTGGCCGATCAAACAGAAGTACGGCCGCAAGATTTCCTGGGCTGACCTGATCGTGCTGACCGGTAACGTCGCGCTCGAATCCATGGGCTTCAAGACTTTCGGTTTCTCCGGCGGTCGCGCGGATGTCTGGGAACCGGAAGAAGACGTGTACTGGGGTTCCGAGACCACCTGGCTGGGTGGTGAAGAACGCTATGGCGCACAGAAGAAGATGCAGCAACCGGGCGACGGCACGCTGGTGGCCGAGCCGGAGAACCATGCCAACGAAGAAAGCCGCACTGCTAACGGCGAACGTAATCTGGAAAACCCGCTTGCTGCCGTGCAGATGGGCTTGATCTACGTGAACCCTGAAGGCCCTGAAGGTGTGCCGGATCCGGTTGCTTCGGCAAGGGATATCCGTGAAACCTTCGGTCGCATGGCGATGAATGACGAAGAGACCGTGGCGCTGATCGCCGGTGGTCACGCCTTCGGCAAGACACACGGTGCCGGCCCTGCCGACAACGTGGGTCCGGAGCCTGAAGCAGCCGGCCTTGAAGAGCAGGGTCTTGGCTGGAGAAACAAATTCGGCAGCGGCAAGGGTGGCGACACCATCACCAGCGGCCTGGAAGTGACCTGGACTTCGACTCCAACCAAATGGAGCAACGAGTACCTCGAAAACCTCTTTGGCTTCGAATGGGAACTGACCAAGAGCCCGGCAGGCGCGCATCAGTGGACGCCGAAGAACGGCGCTGGCGCGGGCAAGATTCCGGATGCCCACGATCCGTCAAAACGTCACGCACCCAGCATGCTGACCTCTGATCTGGCGCTGCGCTTCGATCCAGCTTACGAGCAGATCTCCCGTCGCTTCCTGAACAACCCTGATCAGCTGGCCGACGCGTTCGCCCGCGCCTGGTTCAAACTGACCCACCGCGACATGGGTCCGCTTGCGCGCTACCTCGGCCCGGAAACACCGACCGAAGAGTTGCTGTGGCAGGACCCGATCCCCAGCGTTGATCATGCGTTGGTGGATGATCAGGACGTTGCCGCGCTCAAAGGCAAGATTCTCGCTTCCGGCCTTTCGGTCTCGCAGCTGGTGTCGACCGCTTGGGCGGCAGCCTCTACCTTCCGTGGCTCGGACAAGCGCGGTGGTGCCAACGGCGGCCGTCTGCGTCTGGCTCCGCAGAAGGATTGGGCGGTCAACCAGCCTGAGCAGCTGGCGGGCGTGCTGAAGACCCTCGAGGGCATTCAGAGCGAGTTCAACACAGCTCAGTCGAATGGCAAGAAGGTTTCAATCGCCGATCTGATCGTCCTGGCCGGTAACTCAGGTGTCGAGCAGGCTGCAAAAAATGCAGGCCAGCACGTCAGCGTTCCGTTCGCACCGGGCCGCGCCGATGCGTCTCAAGAGCAGACCGATGTTGAGTCGTTCAACTTCCTCGAGCCAATCGCCGATGGTTTCCGCAACTATCAGAAGGGACATTACAAGGTCTCGGCGGAATCGTTGCTGGTCGACAAGGCGCAACTGCTGACCCTGACAGCACCGGAAATGACGGTACTGCTGGGCGGCCTGCGGGTCTTGAATATCAACGTCGGACAGAGCAAGCATGGCGTGTTCACTGATCAGCCAGGCACCCTGACCAACGACTTCTTCAAGAACCTGCTGGACATGGGCGTGGAGTGGAAAGCGACCGCGGGTGGCACCGATACCTTCGAGGCCCGTGACCGCAAGACCGGTGCAGTCAAATGGACCGGCACCCGTGTCGATCTGGTCTTTGGCTCACATGCTCAACTGCGCGCCATTTCCGAGGTGTATGGCAGTTCGGACGCTAACGAGAAGTTCGTCAAAGACTTCGTGGCCGTATGGACCAAGGTGATGAACCTGGATCGCTTCGACCTCGCCTGATGTGTCTGATGCAGTGAGTTGAAAGAACGCCTCCCTTGCGGAGGCGTTCTTTTACGTGGTGATTATGGATAAGGCACACAGTGTGAGATGGACACTTCAAAGGTCTGACAGGGGCGATCAAATCGCTGCCGCATAAGGAGCGCAGGCTGACATATGGGCTCCCCCTACAACGGTCAGCCCGGCAATACAAAACCGCAGCGACTTTTAAACTCATCATCCTTGCGAAGATCGTCCACCAGCCTGGGCGCAAGAGCGATGCTCTTGTTTATATACGACAGCGCATCGTCTGTTCTGCCGAGAGAGCACAGTATCTTGGTTGCATTGATCATGATTGTTTTCTGCGCGCCAGCATCCGTGGGTTTTAAATTAATGGCGGTGCTGATGCTCTTCAACGCATCGTCGTTACGATCTGTCCGCATCTGCGCATAGGCTTGATAGTTCCAGGCCAGGGGATTGGACGTATTCAGCAGGTTGGCCATTTGAAAGTTGACCAGTGCCTGTTCGAAGTTTCCAGCCTTGACGAATTTCTTGCCGGTGGCAATGTACTCGATGGCGGCTTTCAAAGGCGATGCCTTGTCGGCCTCGATTTCGCTGCTGGTACTACCGACCCTGATGGCCCTCGCCTTTTCAAGAACGTCTTCGACATCCTTTCCGGGCAGCACGGCCTTTGCGAGCAACGTGAATTTTTGCTCAGCCTCCGGAGCATGATCGGTAATCAGCTCCAGATTATTCTGGATAAAACGCGCTTTGTTTTCCTCTTGATTCCGCTCGGCATCGCTCCGCTTCATGAAGAGGTCTTCCTGCTTTTGCATGAATTCCATTTTCTGACGGCTCGTATCAAAGGCCATTCGAGCATCATTGTTGTTGGTGTTTGTGTAATACGTGGCTGCCGCCAGCACCAGTACAGCGGCAGGAATGGCCAGCTTGGCGACCAGGTCAATACGGTAGCCTTTGGATGCCAGAGAAGTTCTCTGTTCGTCGAGGTCCAGTTTTCGTTGTTCGAGCTGAAGTTTTTTCAGCTCGATCTCGAGTTTCTTTTCATCCAGTGACGCCACGGCGCTCAATCCCTTATTTTTCGGGCGGCCTTTTTACACCACATGGCCTGCATTGAACAACAGGCTGCTTTCCCGCTGACGGCATGCGGCTCACTCCCGCTGCGCAAACCTGCGCAACAGCACAACCCCCAGCAAAGCCGACAACACCGACCCGATCAGTACGCCCACCTTGACCTCGTCCACCAGCTCCGGCGCACCCGGAAAGGCCAGTGCGCCAATGAACAGGCTCATGGTGAAACCAATACCGCACAGTGCTGCAACACCATAAAGCTGGCCCCAGTTACTGCCTTCGGGCAATCGGGCGAACCCTGCGCGGATGGCCAGTGCAGCCATGGCGAATATGCCCACCTGCTTACCGACCAGCAACCCCAGTGCAACACCCAGCGGAACCGGGTCCATGAGTGTGTCTGCGGTAATGCCCGACAACGAGACGCCGGCATTGGCAAACCCGAAGACCGGCACGACGACGAACGCGACCCACGGGTGCAGTTTCTCTTCCAGATGCAGCAGTGGTGAGCGAGCCTCCTCCTCGGGTTTGCCCAACGGGATGCACAGCGCCAGCGCGACGCCAGCAAGGGTGGCGTGGATGCCGGACTGGAGCATGAAGAACCACAACAGCGCGCCGACGACGAGGTAAGGCAGCAGCTTTTTCACGCCCAGACGATTGAGCGCGACGAGCACGGCAACGGAAGCCAGTGCGGCCAGCAACATGGGAACGGACAAGTCGTTGGTATAGAAAAGCGCGATGATCAGCACCGCGCCGAGGTCATCGAGAATGGCCAGTGCGGACAGGAAGATCTTCAGCGACAGTGGCACGCGCTTGCCCAGCAATGACAGCACGCCCAGGGCGAATGCGATGTCCGTGGCTGCAGGAATGGCCCAGCCGCCGATGGTCTCTGGCTGGTCCCGGTTGAAAGCCACATAGATCAACGCCGGCACCACCATGCCGCCGAGAGCCGCAAAGCCCGGCAAGGCCCTTTGGCTCCAGGACGCAAGCTGGCCGGCCAGTACTTCGCGTTTGATTTCAAGCCCGACCAGCATGAAGAAAATCGCCATCAGGCCGTCGTTGATCCAGTGTGCAACCGACAACCCGGCGAACACCGCGTGCAGCGCCGCAAAGTAGCTGTCGGCCAACGGCGAGTTAGCCACGATCAAGGCAGCCAGCGCAGCCGCCATCAGCACCAGCCCGCCAGCGGATTCAGCCGCAAAAAAACGCGTGATGAACGCCAGCGCGTTCGGGGATTCGCTACGGGGATTGGGGGTGTGCATGATGGCTCCGCGGGTACAGCGCAAAAAAGGCCGCAACCTTAACACCCACGAGGCCCGTCAAAGGCCAGGTAAACCTGAGGATACAAATTAACGTCTGCAAAGCGCGAAAAGGCTGGCGAGGGAACGCCTGCCCGTGAGGCAGACGTCCCGCTCAGGTCACTTCTTGACCGTCTCCTCCAGCGTAAAGCGACCCAATGGGTTCTGACCGAAGTGTTCGATGTTTTTGCGCGAAACACTGATGTACGGGCTGTAATAGAGGTCGATCCAGTTGACGTCCGCTTTGGCCATTTTCTGCAGGTCGATGTACATCTGCTCACGCTTTTTGGGGTCCATTTCGACCCGTGCAGCGGCCACCAGCGCCTTGACCTTGTCGTTCTTGTAACGGGTCATGTAGTTATTGTTGGTGTCATGGCCGAGCACAAAGGTGGTTTTCTGGTCCGGGTCGAGGATGTCGTTGGTCCAGTACATCACGGAGATGTCGTAGTCACCGGCGATCAACATGTCCCAGCTCTGGCTCGGGTCGACTTTCTGCAGCGTTGTGGTGACGCCGACCTTGGCCAGTTGCTGTTGCAGCATGACGGCGATTTGCTCGTCGACCTCATTGCCCGCGTTGACGATGTAGTCGAGTTTCAGGTCGGAGGCACCGGCGTCAGCCAGCATCTGTCTGGCTTTGACCGGATCATACGGGCGCTGCAGATTGTCGGCGTAGTGGTACAGCGCACCCTTGGGAATGTAGGAGTTGGCCACGGTGCCCAGCCCGAAGGTCGCGGCCTCGACCAGCGATTTCTTGTCGATGGCCATGTCCAGTGCCTGACGCACTTCAGGTTTGGCCAATGCGCCGTGTTCGTGGTTGATCAGCAGGTGGTCCTCACGGGTCGAGGGGTCGAGATGGACCACGAGGTTGGGGTCCTTCTGCAGATTTTCGATTCGCGAGAACGGCACCAGGATGGCTGCGTCCAGCTCGCCTTTCTGGACCATGAGCGTGCGAGTATTGTCGTCCGGCACCGAAATCCACTCAACGCCATCCAGGTTCACGCTCTGAGCCTCCCAGAAGTTGGGGTTCTTTGCCAGTATCACCCGGTCACCGCGCCGCCATTCCTTTACCGTGAACGCGCCGGAGCCCACAGGCTGCTCGGCATACGCCTCTTCGCCCATGCTCTTCATGGCCTTCTCGGAGAGAATCGAAACGTTGGGCAGTGCCAGTTGCGAGAGGAATGAAGCCGAAGGATTCTTCAGCGTGATGACCAGCGTATGCGGATCTGTCGCGACGGCCTTGTCGATAATCTTGTAGGAATCGCTCCATAGCGAGCCCTTGTCGTCACGGATTCGCAGCAGGCTGAATACGGCGTCGCTGGCGGTCAGGTCCGAGCCATCGGAGAATCTGGCCGGGCGCATCTTGAGTGTATAGGTC
>NZ_LJPW01000166.1 GCF_001400735.1 Pseudomonas caricapapayae | reverse complement strand
CTCATGAAGTTGAAGGCGTTAGAGTGCAGTGAGGTGGTGGTGGACATGGGCATGCCTCAAATAAGCGATCAGGTTAAGGTTTTTTTACCGGGGGCAGCGGTGGAGCATCCACTTGGATCTGCACGCACGAAGTGCGTTTTTTCATGGACTCCCCCGGCTTTTGATAGCGATCCATTAATCTGATCCCAGGGGCAACTACGTTGCCGATTGGTGTCGCAGCGATGTCATCAAGGTCGATAAGGTTAACTGTCGACACGTCTTCTTTTATGGTTCGCAGATAAACCCAGAAGTAATTGCCGTCATCGTTGCGGTCGCACGTGTAATCATCGAACAGCAGGATGTTTGAGGCAGAAGGCGCGTGTTCAAGCTCTAGCTTTATCGCTTCATCATTGTTGCAATAGGCATTGCCTTTGAATACGTAGTTTTGGGTCTTGAAATCAAGGGTGCAATGGTTTTCACCGTTGGCACCCTCGAGGGTGATTTTGGCGGGTTCTGCAAAGTTGGAAGGGACTTCGACTTTTGACAGGGGTGATATTTCGATAATCAAACAGTTCACTTGGTCCGGCTCTGTAGAACTAGCATAGACCTGATGATCCGTAAGCCTAAGGCCAGGAACCACGACATCACCGATGTTTAAGGTCTTCAGGTCAGCGATCCTGACTCGCCCTCCATTTATAGAGGGGTCAGTGGTGGTAGGGTTTTTAATGGTCGTCAACTGCCACCAGCTAAAAGCATCAGATTCAGATAAATGGCAAAGCCTTGGATTGACGGGGAGCTGCCCTATTTTTGGGCGTCCATTGACAAGCCATAATTGGGTGGCCGAAGGCAAATCGTTTAATCTTATATGACCACCGCCTTTCAGATACTTGCAAAGCCCGCTATCTGACAGGGGGGCCTCCGGAAACGCATGAACAGCCGACGCAGCCTGAAAAGTACATTGCGGCGTGCCATCATCAAAATATAAGGTCACGGTGCCAGCCGATGCTGCGGGGGGGGGCTGACGCTTGAGTCAATCCGTTTGAACAGCCCACTAACAAGACCGAAAAAACAAAATAGTACACTACAGTGATTACGTGATTCATGCCGTGCCTCCCAGGTAAATAACGCACTTGTCATTCAGCGCAGTTCAAATTAACACCTTGCGTGAACGTGTATGACCTAGCATTTTTAGTAGGTTGGCAGCGTGGGTTTCAGACCTATACCTTGATTATCAAGAATCGTCACGCGCACCGAAGGTCGGTTCGCCGTACCATATGGATGGAACCCAGCACATGGACAGCTCTCTACCCCCAGTACAACTAAAAGAATCACATGCTCTGGCACTGGATGCTTGGGATATACCCGTCAAGGGCAGTTATACACTGGCGATAGCACCTTCTGCGCGCACGACGCCAGGCGATACTGTGCACATCACCTGGCAGGGCTTTTTCCAAGACGGCGGCAGCGATGAGCCTTTCATCGGCGCGGATACCGTAGTCATCAAAGATCAAGTACTCAGCTGGGGTCTGGACCCGGTGTATGCATTGTTCATTGACGGCGGCACTGCGCAGATAAGCTACCGGGTGGAGTATGCAGACGCGCAAGGGGGATCTGTCGAATCCGAAAAGCAGACGATCGCCATCAAGCCCCCTCCTGCTGGACGCCTGACAGCGTTGAGTATCGAAAATCACACGGGCGGCCCGATTGACCCTGACGATTATCCGTTGGGGCTGGAACTGAACGTTGAAGTTTATACCGATATTCAGGTCGATGACGGCGTGCTGTGCTATATCAAAGGCGGGGCTGGTGAGCCGCTGGTCATTGACTACCTGCTGGTCGACCAATCCATTATTGATAAAGGCACACTCCAGTTCACTGTCGAGCAGTCGTGGCTGGAAAATAATAAAGACGCGACAGCCGTCTTTGAATATCAATACGCCCGTTACGGAAAAGCTGAGTCCTCGTACGCACTGAGCATTCTGATTGAAAAGGCTTTTCACCCGCTTGCACCCATTATTGACGGTGCCCTTCCGGAAACTTCAGGTACTGGTCGTCCGCACACAAAGGCGCCCGCGCAAGGCTATATCGATGCACTGTCGTTAAGGGCCGGAGCGAGGGTCATGATCCCTGCAAGCGTCGAGTTGATCGACGGGGACACCGTAGAAGTTCATTGGCAAGGATTCGGTACCAGTGGACACTACATTGCCAACGTTTCCGACCCCAATGACGAACGCCTGTTTTTGATTCCAGCCAGCGCGGTGCCGGCCAACATGGACAAGCGCGTTAATGTGCTCTATCGGATCAATCGGTCGGCAAAAACCCTCATCACCTCTGAAGTATTTAGTCTGCGCATTAGGCCTTTACCCACCCACAGCTACCCCACCGTACAATGCTGCTGTACCGATATCGGAAAGTTGCTGTTGAATTGTGTACCGGAATCCGGGGCAGTCGTGACGCTGGGTAAGTGGATATTCATGGCCCCCGGCCAACGCCTTACCATTGAAGCGAGCAGTTGGACGAGCGAACGGCTGTTGAGCGATTTTCCCATTACGCAAACGCATATTGACCAAGGCAAGGTCACGGCAACCCTGAGCAAGTCATTCCTGACGCAGCTGGGTGACGGTGCGCCTCTGACACTCAATGTGTCTGTCAGTTTTGATGAGGGGAATTCGCTTACCACGTTTCCTGCTCTGCCATTGTTACTGGCAATTAAACAACTCGACGATCACAATGTTGAGTTAAACGTTTGTATTCAACCACCCGATGATGCATCGCGTGATTATGTGGATCACGCCACGGTTGGCATGTCTAAAAATCAATTGATCGACTGGATGCGAGTAAAGCCGAGAACCATGGGGTGGGGGGCCATCCTGGCGTTCAACCGGAAAGACACCAACACTGTTTTGCTGCAGGAGTATATCAACCGCTTCAGCACGGGCGACTATCTGCGCCCTATTGAGCGCTATATCGCCACGACCATGGCAACCGGTCAGTTTATAACCGGTTATCAGATGGACTACCCACGGCTCTCATTTGAAACGGCCAACATTGATCGTGAAACAGCAGACGCCAAGCTGACGATGAAAGTCGTCGGTGGTACGCAGGTTACGTTTACCCACATCCCCGGCGGTAAAGAACCGACACTCATCAGTATCATCGACCCGCTTAACGGCCCAGCCCTGACATTGGACGTGGAGTTGGTTGACGTACCGGGAAGTATTAACAGTGCCGGAAAGGTCATCCTGGACCTGAGTAAAAGCAGCCATTTCAGCCTGAGCTTTTCCGACTTTCTGCATGAGCAAGAACTCGGTGGACTTTTTTTCAGGGAGTTATTTGAGCGCCTGCCTGACAGTCAACGCAGGGTCACAATAAGTGAGATTACAAAGCACCCGGGCGACGTCATAAAACCCGCCGCTTTCAAGTTGCGTACTCAGGCAGCACCAGGAAGCAAAAAGCGCAACGCGAGCAATTATGGCGATGGATCAGTGCTGGTATTGGTTGCCATGGAAGGTGAAAACAATGGCGGCAACCCAGGTGCAGACTTTCCCTACCTGATCCCCAATGACACCAATAACAGTGCCATGCTGTTAATGAGTAACAAGTTATTTTTGGAAGCGACCATTGGCGAAGCCATGGTCAGGCAAGGGCTTATAGCGCCTGGCGACTGGATACTGTTGCCAGAAGGTGCAGAAGGGTTTAAGACACTGCGCACTGGCAACCCTACGTTCAGGAACATTCACTATGGATTTCGCTACGAAGATTTTCAGTGCGAAATTACATTGGCTGTCGACAAAACCAACCTAGAAATGGATTCCGGTGCAACGGGGCGTGTTCAAGACGGCAAGATAGATCTAGCGTTAAAACTTTCCGACCTTAAAGCAGTGGACTCATCCATCAGAGCCGACACTTGGCCTGCGACCAAAAATGCTTATTTTAATGCAGCATTTAATATTGCCTTACACTGTAATTACGAGATTTCTTCTGAAACGCACATCTTGACACCTGTCAATCTGAGCGTGGACGAATCCGAGATAGGTTTTCCAGTCCATCAGCCACCTCCCCTCAATGATCCAGTCGCTGAACGTGCCTTCAGATCTACCGAGGCGCTTCTAGAGAGCCGGGCCAGGGGTGAACTAAATATAGCGTTAAGGTATGTGCTGGAAGAACTGCCTGATATCAATGTATTCGCGTTGCAATCCATTCTGTTCAAAAGCGGCGACTCTATTGTGTTCGATGACGTAGCCCTGCCTGGCGATATGGCACTGTTTGGTCATCTAGGAGCCTCCATTACGCATTTCTCGATCAGTCCACTGGAGCAGGTGGTCGGTGTAGGTGACACAGTGCAATTTACCACCGCCCCCATCATGACTGGCTTGACCTGGAGTGCTGAGAGGATCGCTGGAGAGACGGGCTATGCGGGGGCAATAAGCGCCGATGGGACTTACCTCGCTCCACCCAGCGTTGATGGCGCGCCCTTCATTCGGGTCAAGATAACCGCCAGATCAGGCAACTACAGCAGTTCGGCCCTCATATCGATAGTCATCAGCGATATTGCCGTCAATCCGGTTATTCAAACGTGTGGCGCAAATCAAGCACGCTCACTGTCAGCAGGCAGCCGAGGCGACGGCACTTTGCAATGGTCACTGAAGACGCCTTCCAATGGCGGTGCTCTCTCAAAAAGCGACGGTTTTGAAAACATTTATAAAGCACCTCCGGCCGCTGCGGGGGTACCTTACTTTATTGAAGAAATCGTCGTCAAAAATATCCAGACCGGGAAAGAGAGGTCGAGTTACCTTATGGTATTAAACGCTGCATTACCGCTTAATGTCATGAGAGATTTTTCCTATTCTTCTGTAGCGTCTACAAGATTAATAGTGAAAACGGGCACGACTGTAATACCCATCGAAAATATCACGTGGGAAATATTACTCGGCTCAGGCCGCATTGAGAACGGCCTGTATACTCCGCCTTCACCACTCGACCATAACTTTGTTTTAATACTTGCCAGGTTTACTCTATTCCCCGACTTCACGGGTTACATACTGATCCCCCTGCCGCTGTTCGACTACCCGGAGGATACCGCCCCCATGACGCCTGAGTTTTTACCAGCTTACCGGCCCCACTTAAAGTAGCCATTTTATCAACACAAGGAATGTGTCATGAGTCATTCAAAAAACGAGTTGCTGGTGTCCATGCAAGACGGCCCTTCCACCTCCGACTGGGGGGCTATTTCCATTTTTGGTCGTTCGCGACTCAATCGGCTGCTGGAACAGCAATTCGTCGCGGGTTTCGATGAACTCAGTTTCCTGCCGCCATTCAACGTGTCGCATATTTTGCTGACAGAGAACGGTGACGAGTGGATGGATCTCGAAGCCGTTATTCTGAGTCAGCCGTTGCTATCGTTTGAAACCGCCTCTCTGGATAACTCGCAGGCCACACTGACCCTGTGGTTTATCGCCGGAACGGTCACCTCATTTTCAGCGTTTCCCGGTCGGCCGGCAATGATGAACTCCAGCTTCAAGCTCTCCGAGCAGCAAGGTTTCAAGCTGATCATGACTGTCAATCTGACAACGGCGGTGGGTGAAGTCGACAAGTGTGGACGGGTCACTCTGGATTTGAAGGACGGGTCTGAATTCACAACCAATCTCGCAAACCAGCTCAATATCCAGCATCGCATTGGTCAGGCATTTAAGTCACTTATACAGGTTCTGCCACGTCATAAACGGGTATTCGAGCTTGGCATGCTGGACTTGAAAGGCTACAACCCGCTGACCCCGACAACCTTCCGTATCCTGACCCAGGCTGCGCCGGGTGCCAAGGACGCAAAATCCGCAAACTATGGCGAAGGTGGCGTGGTGATTTTCATCGGGTTGAGAGGCAAGCCTTCACCTGGCTATCTTCCGGGTGAAGGCAGTGGCTTTCCGTATTTCATTCCGGATGACAAGGACGCTGAGGGGCGTGACCTTTACTCGGCGGCGCTGGTGCTGTCTTACGACATGGTTCAATACATAGAGCAGCAACGACTTGACTTGCTCAACAGCCTGTTGTTTCCCGGCCAGAACATATTTGTAGAAAGCTCCCGGCACAACCCGTACGATATGATTGTGTTTGGCAATATTGACCCGACGCTAACAACCGTTACACTGGAGCCATTATTTAAAGTGATACAGGCGGGTCATACGCAAAAATTTGACCTGATACAGGCCGGAAAACGATTCAATCGTGCCGCCGTCACCTGGAATGTCCACAGCATCAACACCACTCACAGTGCCGGGAGTATTTCTGCATTGGGGCTCTACAGGAGTGTCGACCCTCAAAATCTTGGCAAGGAAACAGTGCGCAATATTGTAACGGCCAGTTATTACGACAAGGTCGCAGACAGGACTGTTCAGGCATCTGCGCTGATTGCTGTGGTCTTTGACGGGATGACGGTCGCGCCTCAATCAAGTGTCAGCTATGCGGAAATCAATGCTCGTCCGGTCGCATTTTCAGCTTCGACGTTGGGCGGGGGCACGCTGGAGTGGTCGCTGCCGGGAGGGCAGTACGGCAGCCTTGTTAGTACAGGAAACAGTGCCATTTACACACCGCCGAGCACATTGCCTGGCAGCGAAGTCATGGCAGTGCAGCAAATCAAGGTCCAGGACTTGACCACCGGCTCGGCCACAATGGCTTCTGTGGTGTTACTGGCAGCGATTCCGACGCTGGATGTCCATCCTCCTTACAGTTCTGGAATGAGCCGTTCGGCGCAGGTTCAACTTTCGGTCAGCCCCTACGACCCAGAGTATATTCGCTGGAGTATCGCCAGCGGTGGAGGCACTGTCACTCAGGACGGACTGTTCTCAGCCCCTGCACAGATTGACTCGCCGGTCAGTGTGGTACGGTGTGAATTGATAATCGATGGAATCGTATATGCAGAAGGCTACAGCATCGTACAACTGTCGGATTTCAGTGCAGAAAAGTCCTGGTTGAGACTTGCTAACTTCAAATTGACTGCACCTGCCGACCAGCGCTCCGCATTTGCCAACGGCTATCAACAAATTGCGGTGGATGTCGAGATTGAAACCGAGCCAGTCAATGGCCAGGATTATCCTGTGACACCGGAGGAAATGAGCAGCTTGACGATTGTGCACAGGAACAGTGGTCAGGAACTGGATTACCTGGCCACAGGTCAGGACGGTATCGAAGACAACGACTTTTATACATGGGTGGTCAATAGCGAGGAAAACCGTTTCAACCGGTATGCCCCCTTTTTGAAAACGGTCGATGAGCCTGTCCACGAGGTACAAAATCGCGTGACCCGCCGACGGGTGTATGTTCAGACGAAAGCAAAAAACCCTGAAACGTTCTTTGCGAAATTCGTTGATGAATATGCGGTACCGCATGCATCGAACGAAAACAGCCAGCAGGCGCCCTACACCATTGAACTCAGCCCTGTTACACCGCAAAAATTTCCGGCAACGAACTATCAGTTTTCACCTAGACGTGTTGCGGGCGGTGGCAACAATCCTCCTCAGCAGGAGGATTATGATTATTTCCTGACAACGACTGATTACTGGCTACTGGAGTTTGTCGGTACTGACGGGAAATCCGTGAGATTTGTAAGGTGTGAATTCGAGGGCAATCAATCGACCATTCAGTGGGAAAGCCGCCGACGTAACGAAACAATGTTCAGTTACACCGGCTACCTCTTTAACGATATGAACATCGACGGTGAACAGGGCACTATCAAGTATGACGACCAGCTGGACGATGTCATGTCGGGTAAGGCGCTGGATGGCGATATTGTTTCAGGACAAAGCGTGGGTGAGGGGCAATTGATGATCAGTTTGTTTCGGACCGACGATGTCAAGTATTTTCAGACAACACCCTCACGTCTGATAACCCCTCGTTACCAGTTAAAGCTCGTCAGGTACGGAGACGATGACCGTCATCCCGACGAATCAAATTCCGGCGAGACCAATATCGGCGACGTCTTTTCTCTGGATGAATGCGTTGAAAGAAAGTGGATGATCGGATTGTTTAACATGGAGGATGCTCAGCCTGTTCAACGCGCTGATGCGCGTTTACTGGAGACGCCGTTGAAAATCCGGATGCTGGATATGAATGGCAATCAACATGCGCTTTCAATCGGTTTTCCCTCGATGGATATTGCGGACAGCCGCAATACATTACTCCTCAACGTTATCTGAATCTCTCAGCAGTCTGGGCGTTCGCAGCGTATCTGGTTTGCCGCGCCCCGCGAGTTGCCACCACAGCAACCGAGGCTCTCCCATGTCCACCACCACCTCACTGCACTCCAACGCCTTCAACTTCATGAG
>NZ_LJPW01000048.1 GCF_001400735.1 Pseudomonas caricapapayae | reverse complement strand
ACGGTTTTGTAGGGTAGGGGGATGAAGGTCTGGGTGTATTCAAAAAGTGTCATGGGATACCAACTGCTGGGTGGGGTGTGAACGAATAGATCAGTTTTGCAGACGATGAGCGTATGAATGAGCGACAAACCTATTCCATTTAAAAAATAAAATGGTCGATGATATCCTCAATGCGCGGCTCTAGCCGCTAGCCGCTTTGAGCATTTTCACTTATGAGGGAACAGACGATATGCAGACGCTGGACTACCGAAATTTTCAGTACAAGGGCTTCCACTCCACGGGGGCATGTTTTGTCCGTGTAGGTATCAAGGATGACGGATCCCTTGTCTGCTTGATTGCCCAACTGCGTGACTACAACGGCACGTCGGTTACAAACGTCATTGAAGACATCATCAGCGGTGTTATCCATCGCCTTCATGCTGAAAAGGCTCTTCCCAAAGCGCTTTATTCAGTCAATAAGATTATCGAGCAATCCACCTGGGTCGAACACTATGCGCCCGGCATTGGAGTCTCCCCGGAAGGGTCGTGGTCCATCGTCACCCTCGACGCCGGCCATAAGCCGGACTGGGAGGATGCAAGCCTCGATAGAGTCGTTGCTCATAGCGGTGTAGAACCTGACTTCTTCACGCTGACCGAAGAAGACTTATGTTTTAAGAGGTAGCTGGCTGAGAGGGGGCGGCGCATCAAGGTTTTGAGAGCTGCTTCATGTCCTTGAAACGCTGCATGATGTCGATCACCAGCGAATTGACCGCCAGAATCTTCATGGCCCGTGTGACAGCCACGTACAGAAGGTTGAGCTCATCGTCGCGTTTGCCAGCATCGATGTCAGGCGAGAGCGGATCCGCAGAAAAATCGTCATAAAGCCCTACGAAGTCCCACTCCAGACCTTTGGCCCTGTGCGCAGTGGTAAGGGTCACGGTGGCATCGAGCTCCGAGGTCACAGAGGCACTTCTCAGTTGCTCGATCCGCTTGGGCAGGTCTGGGTAGTTTTCGATAATTTTGATTGAGCGCAGCATCTCAGGATCCTGAGTCGCCTTGGCGATTGCGACGTACTGATCGTAGTCAGCGTAATCGGTCAATAGTTTGCGCTGCTGCACCTGGTCCTTCATGTCCCGGCTGAAATAGAACAGGTCCTCCAGATCCCGCAAGGAATAGCTGTCGATCCCTCCGATCCACTGCATGCGATGGTTTTGGTTGACCAGGCGCAGCGCGTTCTCGATCACGCCGCTCACCGTGCGGTGCAGGTAGGTGCGGTGAGGCAGATCGTCGGGTAACGCTCGTTTTACCAGTGTGGGCTGTCCCAGGCCTTGCAGAGGGATCTTTTCACCCTTGAAGGACAGGATGACGTTGGCCACATAAGCCACTGCCGGCCCAAATCTGAAGCTCTGAGTCAGAAAGTGTTTCTCGGCGTCTCTCATTGCTGGGCTGTTTAAAGCATCCACAGCGCCTCTGAACCGGTAAAGTTGCTGATGCCGATCACCTACGGTCACTTGCGTGATTTTTTGGATCTGGACCAGATTTGCAATGACCGGGTTCACGTCTTGCCCTTCGTCGAGCAGGATCGCACCGAAGCGCTGGCTCAGATCTGGCTGGCTCATCTGGTAGAGCTTCAGATAGCCGTCGTGCGTCATGGATACTGAACGGTCATTGATATCGACCATCTTGTCCCAAACGTCCCTGGTCAGATTCAGCGCTTTGCTCATGTACTGTTGCTGGACCGAGGTCAGTGTGCGGTTGCTCTGGAATCGCACAAAGTGATCCTCCAGCAGCTCCAGATCCTTGCTGGCCATGAAGGCATTGAGGGTCGAAACGATGTCTTTGGCCAGCTCCCAATCCTGCGTATTGATTGTCCTCGCAATATCGGTCAAACGCAGATTGCCAGCCTGCTTGTGTTTGTACTGGCTGCCATAGACCGCGTAGGCCAAGCCGTGAGCTGTCTTGCAGGTCACGTTGCGTGGAAATCGATTCTTTGCCGCGATCTCAACGGCTTTGTTGTAGCAGAGGTACAGCATTTTGACCGACGAATTATGCTTGGCGTAACCGACGAGTGTCGTTGTCTTCCCGGTACCGGCAAACGCCTGAATCAGTAGCTTCTTCGCGAAGGAGTGAATAGCTGGCAGTTGTTCTTCTGTCCATTGCATGGAGGGCACCTAAAGGTATTTTTTGAAGCTGGACGCCGTAATGCTGACCGCCAGGCCGAGCAGTGCCGCGCATGGCAGGAGCACTAGCAAAGGGCTCACGCTGAATGGCAGAGCCAGGTAGAGGCTCCAAGGGATGATCACCAGCGGCACCATCGTTGCTCGAGCTTTGTGATACAGGTAGCTGGACTCGCGGCCGGCACCGAACCGCCGCAAGTCTCTGCGCACCAGCCCGTCGACAAAACCAACAAACGCCGTCATCACAAATAACGGGATTGCGAGGGTCAAGATCACCAGGCGCACGCAAAACACCAGTGTCGTGTAGAGCGCCGCAAGGCCGTAATCCTGAAACTTGCTGACTCCCACGCCGAGCATGTAGCGCATATCGAAACCGCGTGATCGTTGTCCTGTCGCAGCATAATCAGAAGTGTGTTGAACCCAGTCCTGAAGCCCGGTCTTGACCACCAGCCAGTCATATGTGGTTTGGACCAGCCATGTGGCTGTTCGGCCAGGCTCTTGAACAACCACACTCTGCAGGAATCCCTTGGAGAGCCAGCTGAGTTCATGATCGAGCATTGCACGAGCATGCTGCCAACCGGCCTCCGGCCAGAAAAAGTACATGCAGATCCATTCGACGATGATGGCTCCCCCCAGTGAGAGGAACATTACTGCCGCGAATCGGAAGGGCAGGGTGAAGAGAGATCCTATGAACGACTGTTCGTGCTCTTGTTGCTGTTTCGCGCGATCGGCAACGTCAGCCATAGCAGATGACCTCCCGTCGGCCTATCAGAAGGTCGAAAGTCATGCTGCGTCCCCTGGAGTTACAGCAATCTTTTTGAAGTCGTCGACCAGATCTGCAGGTAGTGATTCGTTGAGCGTCTGGTAACCAGGCGCTGACCACCAGCCAGTGTCATCGACCTTGCCCACCTGATAGGTTTGACGCATGCTTTCCGCCAAAGCCTGCAGATCTGCCGGCATCACCTCATCAGGATCATGCCCAGGCAAAGGCATTCTGATCTTCCACAGATTGCCGCCTTCCATCAGCGCAAAGCATTGGCCCTTGGGTAGCCCGACGACATGCGCTGGCTCAATCATTGGCACGCTGACCTGCTGCACCTGGTCATGACTGGAGGATGTGAACGCGGTATTTCCCGTTGCACTGTCATTCGCCGAGCTGGCCGGGGTGGCTGTGAAAACCTGAACCTTGGGCAACTGGTTGGTCAGCAGCTCGGCGGTGGACGTTTCGCGGACCCGCAGCATGAACACGTTGTTGAAGTTGCCGATCACCTGACCGGCCTTGGCCTTGTTGCCGATCTTCGCTTCGATATCGCTCATGGTCTGGGTGTAGGCAGTGACCTGCATGCCGGCACCGCCGCCCTTGTTGATCATCGGAATAAATTCCTCCCCCATCAGTTCGTTGAACTCATCGGCGTGGAGGTTGATAGGGACTTTGGTGCCAGGGACGCCGCCCGGTAGTCCGTCGTCGACGCCGAACTTGTAGATATGTCCTGCGACCGAGACCAGGTCGGAGAACATCGAGTTGCCGACGGCAGCGGCGACCTCCGTGTCCGACAAGGCGTCCAGGCCGATATAGACCACAGCCTTTTTGCGGACCACTTGCATCCAGTCGAAGATCGGACGCGGATCGTTCACGTCCTGATAGTCAGGCGAGATCAGTTCCGCCATTCGCCCGGTTGTAAGCTTCTCAAGCAACGGCAGTAGCGAGGCGACGATTTTGTCGAAATAGGTCTTGTCGTAGCGGACCGCACTGCGCAGTCCATCCATCACTGGATCTGCTACGCGTGTCTGAGACAGGTATTGATCGATGGCCACCACGCGTAAAGGGCGGCCTTTCATGTTGAAAGGTATGTTTTTATCGTTGAGCTTACCTTCGATGGCAACGATGATTTCCCAAGCCTTTGGATCAAACTCATCAAAATATTTCTTTGCGTACTCCAGAAAGATCCCTTCGATGTTGATCACGTGCTGCTGGATCTGCAGGTAGTCAGGTCGACGGCCTAAAGCGACAAGGGCTCTGGCGATGATGTTCACGAAACGCCAGGCGAATTCACGGAATGCTGCCGAGTTACCTTCGCCGGAAAGCTGACCAGCGATCCGGGTGGCCACCTCTGAGATCCGTCCGAAACGGCCAACGGCGTTGTAGCGTGCCGAGTGATCCGGCCAGCCCAGGTGGAACACATAAAATTCGTTCAGGCGTCCGGCGCGTTTGGCTTCCAGATACATGCGCTTGAGCAGATCGGCGTCGCCCTTCGGGTCGAAGACGATGACGACCTCGTGCTGGCCGTGCTTTTTTCGCCTGATGTCCTGAGTGATGAACAATTCAGCCAGTCGCGTTTTTCCGACGCGGGTAGTGCCCAGGACAATTGAATGGCCTACTCGCTCGCCCAACGGGAGAGACACGTTCTCCTCGTATGGCTCAATGCCGTGCAGTCTTGGCATCCCGCCTACCGGGGGAAGCGGTCGCACTGGATTGATAGGCACGTCCCATGACGTGACTCTGGCCAGTAGCCGCACAGGGTAGGGAGCAAACTCCGCTCTTTCCTCAAAGCGACGTGCTGCCCGGAACAGTGGTGTGGCCTCCACGTAGCTGGCGTATTTGGGCAGGTAAGTGTCCATCAGTCGCTGGGTGTGGCGCTGCTGCCAGCGAAAGCCAAGACCGATGAACAGACGTTGATTGCTGACCGGCACTTCTTTACTGGTCATCGTGTAATGAGGCAGTCGACGGATGTTTCGACGATAGCGCAGCACCTGCCAAGCTTGTTTCAGCCGCATAAAGCCTAAAGCCAGAAAGCCCGCAGACGTCACGATGCCGAACAGCGGAGTCAGCGCGAACGCCCAGGGCGCGAACACGCATAGAAAAGCACCTGCAGCGCACACGTACACGGTGTACAGCTCAACGGCGGGTCTGAGTAGGGATTCAATGGCGTAATCGTGAGCCATAACCCGACCTCCTATTGCTCGATGGCGGTTGGGGTGATCAACACCGGATAGTGATTCAGGCCGAGTCGTTGAGAGAGCTCGTCACCCGATGCGGGGGAAACGAGCGCGTCGGGCAACCAACTCCTGACTACGGCAAGTCGTTCTTGTGTGGCCACGTTGACTACCAGTCCTACGGCCTGCATCTGCTTCAGCACCGCACCGCGTTCTTGTAGCCATCGGCGTGATGTTTCATCGTCCCCGATCAGGAACAAAGGCTGCAGGCCTGGCGCGTTGATGATTCGGCCCTGAACGGTTCCTGGAGTCATTCGAGTGGTGCGTACCGGCAATCCCTGTGCTGTTACAGGATCCAGTTGTGAGGTCAGGTCATTTGAAACAGAAGAGGAGGGCTCGGGATTGAGAGATCGATAGTAAGGCAGCGCTGAGTCACCACCTTTGTCTTCAACTACGGTGAGCTCAGCAGCTTGGCAGATCAAAA
>NZ_LJPW01000192.1 GCF_001400735.1 Pseudomonas caricapapayae | reverse complement strand
TCGCCCGACGTCGGGCGAATACCTGTTCGCCGGAGAGAATGTCGCCGAGCTGGGCAGCGACGAACTCGCCTGGCTGCGCCGTGAGGCGTTCGGCTTCGTGTTTCAGGGCTATCACCTGATCCCGTCCGGCTCGGCACAGGAAAACGTCGAGATGCCGGCGATCTACGCCGGTATGCCCGCCGCAGAGCGCCACGCCCGGGCCGCGGCCCTGCTCGACCGGCTAGGCCTGGCGTCGCGCACCGGCAATCGCCCGCACCAGTTATCCGGCGGTCAACAGCAACGGGTGTCCATCGCGCGCGCACTGATGAATGGCGGACATATCATCCTCGCCGACGAACCCACCGGCGCGCTGGACAGTCACAGCGGCGCGGAGGTGATGACGCTGCTGGACGAACTGGCCAGCCAGGGTCACGTGGTGATCCTGATCACCCATGACCGGGAAGTCGCCGCCCGCGCCAACCGGGTCATCGAGATCAGCGACGGCCTGGTGGTCAGCGACACCGCCCGCGATCTGTCCGGACCGCTGTCAGCCAACCCCGCTGCGCTGCAGGCGGTCGATCTGCGCAAGCGCCTGAACGAGGGCAGCGGCGACCGAGGCGCCTGGAAAGGCGAACTGCTCGACGCACTTCAAGCGGCCTGGCGAGTTATGTGGATCAACCGTTTTCGGACCGCACTGACGCTGCTGGGCATCGTCATCGGCGTTGCTTCTGTGGTGGTCATGCTGGCCGTTGGCGAAGGCAGCAAACGCCAGGTCATGGCGCAGATGTCCTCGTTTGGTTCCAACATCATTTACCTCAACGGCAAGGCCCCCAACCCGCGCGCGCCCAAGGGCATCATCACGCTTGAGGAAGTCGCGGCGCTGGGCGAGTTGCCCGAAGTCAAAATGATCATGCCGGTCAATGGCGGACAGGCCGGAGTGCGCTACGGCAACGTCGATCACTCCAGCTACGTCGGCGGCAACGACACGCACTTTCCGGCGATATTCAACTGGCCCGTAGTGGAAGGCAGTTACTTCAGCGAAGCGGACGAACAAAGCGCAGCGGCCGTGGCAGTCATCGGTTACAAAGTTCGGCAGAAACTGTTTGGCGAGCATACCGACCCTGTAGGCCAGTACATTCTGATCGAAAACGTGCCCTTTCAAGTGGTCGGCGTACTTCAGGAAAAAGGTGCCACGTCGGGCGATCTGGACAGCGACAACCGCATTGCCATTCCCTACTCGGCAGCCAGCATCCGCCTGTTTGGCTCGCAAGACCCCGAGTACATCACCATCGCCACCCGCGATGCCAACAATGTCAGACAGGCCGAACAGGCGATCCGCAACCTGCTGCAACGCTTGCATAACGGCAAACAGGATTACGAGCTGACCAACAACGCGGCAATGATCCAGGCCGAAGCACGCACCCAGAACACGCTGTCGCTGATGCTCGGGTCGATTGCTGCCATCTCGTTGCTGGTCGGTGGCATCGGGGTGATGAACATCATGCTCATGACCGTGCGTGAACGCACCCGTGAAATAGGCATCCGCATGGCCACAGGCGCACGGCAGAGCGACATCCTGCGGCAGTTCCTTACCGAAGCGGTCATGCTTTCCGTGGTCGGCGGGCTGGCCGGTATCGTGCTTGCACTGGGCATGGGCACCGCGCTGCTGCTGAGCAAGGTGGCCGTTGCGTTCACTGTGCCCGCCGTGGCCGGAGCATTTGCCTGCGCACTGGTCACCGGCGTGATCTTCGGTTTCATGCCCGCCCGCAAAGCTGCCCGGCTCGACCCGGTTGCGGCCCTCACCAGTGAATGATCAATCAATGAAGCCGAGCCTTTCCCTTTTGACGGTCTGCCTGCTACTGAGCGCCTGCAATACCCCTGCCCAGCGCCCGGACAGCGGCATTCAGCCACCTGCAAGCTGGGCGTTTGCCAAGAGCGCTGCCGCCCAGCGCAGCGATGCCCGCTGGTGGCAGCAGTTCGGCAGCCCGCAATTGAATCGTCTGATCGAGCAAGCCAGTCGCGACAGCCACGAAGTCGCTGCGGCAATGGCACGCGTGCGTCAGGCTCAGGCAAACGCTGTCATCGGCGGCGCGCCATTGCTCCCTGAACTGGCGTTTGACCTGCGCGGCGAACGTAACAAGTTCGTGCGCAACAGCGACCGCAAGGCCAACCCTTCCGACGACAACAACACCAACAACTTCACCAGTGACCTGACTGCCAGCTATGAAGTGGACTTCTGGGGCGGTATCGCAGCCGGACGGGACAGCGCGCTCCAAAGCCTGCGGGCCAGCGAGTTCGATCAGGCGACTGTACAACTGACACTGCTCGGCAACGTCGCCGACCGTTATGCACAAACTCTGGCGGCACGCGAGCAAGGCCGGATTGCCGGGCTGAATCTGGCCAACGCGCAAAGCGTGCTGCGCCTGGTGCAGACGCGCTATGAATCAGGCTCGGCCACTGCACTGGAACTGGCGCAGCAGAAGAATCTGGTCGCGACCCAACAGCGCGAACTGCCACGCGTTCAGCAACTGGCCAACGATCAGTTGATCACTCTGGCAGCGTTGCTCGGTCAGCCCGTGCAGAACCTGCACCTTGGCGATCAGCCCTTCGACACCCTGAACTGGCCGGACATTGGCCCCGGCCTGCCCAGCGATCTGTTGACCCGTCGCCCTGACCTCGCCAAGGCCGAGGCTGAACTGGCGGCGGCACAGGCCAATGTTACCGTCGCCCGCGCCGCCATGCTGCCCAAACTGACCCTGAGCGCCAGGCTGGGCACCGAAACCACCCGCGCCGAAGACTGGCTGCGTGCGCCGTTCAGTAGCCTGGCTGCCGGCCTGGTCGGACCGATCTTCAACAATGGTCGTCTAAGTGCCGAACGCGACAAAGCGACGGCACGCCAGGAAGAACTGCTGGAAATCTATCGCGGCGCAATCGTCAACAGCTTCGCCGACGTGGAAAAAGCCCTGAACAGCATCAGCGGTCTGGACCAGCAGCGCTACTGGCACGAAGAAGAACTCAAACAGGCGCAAACCGCCTTCAACATCGCCCAGAGCCGCTATCAAGAAGGTGCCGAGGACTTACTGACGGTACTGGAAACCCAACGCACGCTGTACCTGGCTCAGGACGTGAGCGTGCAGTTACGGCTGGCACGGGTGCAGGCGAGCATCGCACTGTACAAAGCGCTGGGCGGCGGCTGGCAGGTGCGCTGAGCGTCACGCAAGGAACGATAATCGCACCACCACTATCGTGCAGCGCTCCGGGTCGCATGCCGTTCGGGACGCTCCGCGTCCTCTTTGCGACGTAGAGCGTCGCGCTGCATTCCCACGCTGGAGCGTGCGGAACGATAATCGCACCATCACTATCGTGCGGCGCTCCGCGTCGCATGCCGTTCGGGACGCTCCGCGTCCTCTTTGCGACGTAGAGCGTCGCGAGCTGCATTCCCATGCTGGAGCGTGCGGAACGATAATCCCACCACCACTATCGTGCGGCGCTCTGCGTCGCATGCCGTTCGGGACGCTCCGCGTCCTCTTTGCGACGCAGAGCGTCGTGAACTGCATTCCCACGCTGGAGCGTGCGGAACGATAATCCCACCACCACTATCGTGCGGCGCTCTGCGTCGCATGCCGTTCAGGACGCTGCGCGTCCTCTTTGCGCAGTTGAGCGTCGCGAGCTGCATTCCCAAGCCGGAGCGCTGGGAACGATAACCTCCACTGCCGCTCGCTAAAACCACCTATTCGGCAACAGATTGCGCGCATACCAGGGCCGGCGCGGCACGCGGCGCAGCAGGTTGCTCAGTTTGTCATCCGCCGCAAACGTGATGCGCAGCGCGAGCTTCATGACTTCCGGATCCATTTCCATGGTCTTGCCGGCGATCTGTCCCGGCACAGTGCTGCAACCGTGGGTGTCCGGACCCAGCCACGGATCACTGACTTCAACCCAACGACCCGGAGCGAACCAGGGCACGCCGTTGACATCAAGGCGCTTCACCTCGCCGGGATGAAAGCGCTCATGAGCACGGAACCAGTCGTCGATGCGGTCGTCGATCCAGCCGTGAAACATCCAGAACACAGGATTCACATGCGACGAAAAAGGATCGGCCAGAAAGTCGTTTTCAGGCTCGAACCAGCGCTCGGCGAAATCATCCGAGCGACGTGCCATCGGCACCGGCTGGCCGTTAGCGGGATCGCGGGCCACCGAGGCCCAGCGCATATGCAGCCAGTCATGCAGCTCCAGCTCGACCTGCGAGCCAAATTGGCCAAGGGTCAGCCTGGACAGAAAGCGCGGATCGCGATACTGCGACTCCCAGACCTGAAAATGCGTATGAAACGTCTCATGGCTTTTGATATCACTGACCAGTTGCGTGTATTCCTCGTCACCGTGCGCCAGCCAGTCTGGCGGCAGTGAACAACCGTCGTGGTTATCGAAATAGCGGGCAAAACCAAGGCGATCGCGCTCCAGCTCAGGCTGCGGCAACGGAAAACGCGGCCATGACGGCAGGTCCTGAATCCGGCGCGCCTGAATCAGCATGTGCCGGTGCATATAAAAGAAGTCCTCGCCCGACCCGTTACGATCCTTGTGCGGGCCACGGGCATCGCGCTCGTTCTCGCGCGGCCCCGGCTGCCAGCCGATCCCGCGCAGGGCGTCACGCTTGTCTTCGGGCAGCTTGTGCCATTTGTCCCGGGAGGCATGCCACAGTTGATGAAACAGGCGGTGCTCTCTGGATACCAGCCAGGCCAGAAACGGCGGACTCAGGCCGACCCGTTCGCGCGCCTCGGGAAACACCTGTTTGATCGCGATCAGGCGGTTTTCCAGCTCCGGCAGAGCCAATGGCCGGTCCAGACGTTCGATGCGCCCGCTCAAGGTGCCGCTGCCCGCGTTGCCGAACGCTCCCCAGACCTCATCGAGGGTCAGGCTGAATTCGTAATCCGGGGTATCGCTGTGCGGATCGTCGCCGGCATGACCGTCAATGACCCGCAGATAGAGCTTTGCCGCATTGGCCGGCTGCAGGTCGCCGATTACCCGAAAACGCGGCAGCGCATCGCTGCGCAGGTGCTCAGCCGTATCGATGTAACCGCGCAGGGCGCGACCGCGCGGGGCAATGTCGAGAAACATTTCCAGACCGTCGAGCGGTGCACCGGCCAGCCCGGCATCGCGCCCCTCGAAACGCAGGGTCCACACGCCACGCAGCTTGTCGGCCAGGCGCTGAGTGGCGGTATCGGCAGGCCCGGCGGTAGCTTCGCCCGGCGTCACGGGCTCGTCGACCCGCGTGAGTTCCCGATGCGCGTAATAAGCCGCCGGAACTGCCGCGCCGGTCAGCGCCAGACCCGCTATGAACCCTCGTCGAGAAATCGTCATTACCCTACCTGTTCCAGCACCGAGACAGCCTTATCCAAGCTAGAACGTAAACCCGACAGACAAATTTAGCGCGTCGCCCGCATCCACCACCTTGCGCTAAATTTTTTGCCTATCCGCTCGTTCTCCACCAGATAGCAACGGCCCTTGCAGGCTGCGCAACGGTTAACCAGACGAGACGGAAATGACAAGACCGCGTTGGAAAAAGGCTCTCTTCATCGGCCTGCCACTGGCTCTGGCCATCAGTGCAGGCGCGGGCTTTCTTGCCTGGAACTACTGGTCGCCGGCCGGCTACCCGGTCAAGGTCATGAAACAGGCCGACGACCTGCAAGAGCGGATCATTTCCTTCGACAGTCACATCACGGTGCCGATGAAATTCGGCAGCGAGGGCAACGAAGCCGACAAGGACGGCTCAGGGCAGTTCGACTTGGTAAAAACCGCACGCGGACGCTTGTCCGGCGCAGCCCTGACGGTGTTCGGCTGGCCGGAAATCTGGAACGGCGACAACGCGCCGCATCGTCCGACACCTGGCTTTGTCGATGAAGCACGCCATCAGCAGGAAGTGCGCTACAGGATCATCACCGGCATGGTTCGTGATTTCCCCAATCAGGTCGGCATCGCCTACACCCCCGACGACATGCGCCGCCTGCACGGCGAAGGCAAATTTGCGATCTTCATCAGCATGCTCAATGCCTACCCGCTGGGCAATGACCTGAGCCTGCTGGACCACTGGACAGCGCGCGGCATGCGCATGTTCGGTTTCAGTTACGTGGGCAATAACAGCTGGGCCGACTCTTCGCGCCCCCTGCCCTTTCTCAACGACACGCCCGATGCACTGGGCGGCCTGTCGGAAATCGGCAAGCAGGCCGTGCAGCGCCTCAACGACCTGGGCGTGATCATCGATGTGTCGCAGATGTCGAGCAAGGCGCTGGAACAGGTCAGCCAGTTGAGCCGCACGCCGATGGTCGCGTCGCATTCGGCACCACGTGCGTTGGTGGACATCCCGCGCAACCTCAGTGACGAAGAAATGCAGCTCATCAAGCGCAGTGGCGGCGTGGTGCAGATCGTGGCGTTCCCGGCCTATCTGAAGCCGTTGAGCCAGAAGACCCAGGACAAGCTCAACGCCCTGCGCAAGGACTTCGACCTGCCGCCACTGCCGAATCTGGCCATGGCGCTGATGCCCGGCGACCCGATCATCACGGTCTGGCCGGAGCAGCGCTTTGGTGCCTACGCCAGCAAGCTGTACGCGATTCTCGAGGAAGAACCCAAAGCCACGGTCAAGGATTTCGTCGACGCCATCGATTACACCGTCCGCAAAATCGGCATCGACCATGTCGGCATCAGCTCCGACTTCAACGACGGCGGCGGCGTAAAAGGCTTCAACGATGTCAGCGAAATCCGCAACGTGACGGCCGAGCTGATCGAGCGCGGTTACGCGGAAGCAGACATCACCAAGCTTTGGGGCGGCAATTTTCTTCGCGTCTGGGAACAGGTGCAGGCGTCGGCACAGCCAGCGGCCAGACAATGACCCTTTCAGACGCCTCTAACCGACCATCAGGCAATATCGCTCATGACTGATCGCAGAACGTTCCTCAAACAGGCCGGAGTGCTGGCTGCAGCCTTGCCACTGGGCTCCGGACTTGCGTCCGCGGCCATGACGGCGGCACCCGCATCGGCATCAGCAGACAAATGGGTGCGCTTGAAGCAGCTGTTCGATCAGGACCCGGACTACGTCCACCTTTCCAACTTTCTGGTCACCTCGCACCCCAAACCGGTTCGCGATGCGATCGAAGCGCATCGCAAGCATATCGACCGCAACCCGGGCCTGGCCATGGACTGGGATTTGGGGGAAACCGAGCGGCGCGAACATGAGGTTCGTGTCTGGGCAGGCAAATACCTGAACGCCCAACCCGGCCAGATCGCCCTGACCGGCAGCACCACCGAGGGGCTGGCGATCATTTACGGTGGTGTTCATGTGCGCCCGGATCAAGAGATCCTGACCACCGAGCACGAGCATTCCTGCACCCGCGACATCCTCAAGTTCCGCCAGCAGCGCGAAGGTACCCAGGTACGCAAGATCCGTCTGTTCAAAGACCCGGCAACGGTCTCGGCGGACGAAATCATCGGCTCCATCGCACGCAGCATTCAGCCGAAGACGCGGGTATTGGGCATGACCTGGGTCCAGTCCGGCAGCGGGGTGAAACTGCCGATCGGTGCCATCGGCGACCTGGTCGAAGAACACAACCGAAACCGCGACGACAAGGACCGCATTCTGTATGTGGTCGACGGCGTGCACGGGTTTGGCGTCGAGAACCTGGATTTCCCGGACATGAAGTGTGACTTCTATGTCGCCGGCACCCACAAGTGGCTGTTTGGCCCGCGCGGCACCGGCATCGTCTGCGCACGCTCGGAGCAGGTGAAAGACATCACGCCGCTGATCCCCACGTTCTCGGAAGCCACCGGCTTCAGCACGATCATGACGCCCGGAGGCTATCACTCGTTCGAACACCGGTGGGCACTGAACGAGGCGTTCAAGCTGCACCTGCAACTGGGCAAGGCTGACGTGCAGGCACGTATTCATGAGCTCAACGGCTACCTCAAGCAGCGCCTCAAGGCTCAGCCCGGCGTCGAACTGGTGACGCCCGTGGACCCTGCACTCTCGGCGGGTTTCAGCTTCTTCCGCCTCAAGGGCCAGTCCTGCGACGAAGTGGCTGCCTGGCTGATGAAACAACGCATGGTCGTCGACGCAGTAAGCCGCGACGTCGGCCCCGTGGTGCGCACCGCGCCAGGATTGCTGAACAACGAGGCCGAAATCGATCGTTTCATGGCCCTGCTCAGCCGGCGCGCCTGATGCGCATGCACACAATCAACTGTTTTTCCGTTTCCTATCGAGACCCGTCATGAAAACAACACTGCTGTCCCTTTCCGCCGTGCTCGGCCTGCTGCTCTGCGACGCCGCTCTCGCCGCCACGCCGACGCCCGCCCCCGGCAAGGTGTTCAAGGACTGCAAGGACTGCCCGGAGATGGTCGTGCTGCCTGCAGGCACCTTCACCATGGGCGCGCCCGAAGAGGAACTGGGTCGTCAACCGGACGAAGGTCCGCTGCATGACGTGACCTTCGCCAAACCCTTCGCCATCAGCCGTTTTCAGGTGCTGAGCGGCGAGTGGAATGCCTATATCAAGAGCTCCGGCTACACGATGCCGGATGGCGATACCCGGCCAGGACGCGAGTGCAAGGCTGGCAAGCCGCGCTATCCACTCGGTGCTCGCCAGCCTGCCGTATGCATGGACTGGAACGAAGCCAAAGCCTATGTCGAATGGCTGTCGAAAAAGACCGGCAAGTCCTACCACATGGTCAGCGAGGCCCAGCGCGAATACGCGGCACGCGGCGGCAGCAAGGGCTCGTTCCCGTTCCCGATGGACGAAGGCAAGCCCTACAGCATCGCCAGACACGCCAATACCTACGGCCCGGAAGACGGTTTCAGCTACACGGCACCCGCTGGCAGCTACAGCCCCAACGATTTCGGCATCTACGACGCCCACGGCAACGTTTATGAATGGACGGCCGATTGCGAGACCAGCAATTACAACGGCGCACCCACCGATGGCAGCGCATGGCTGGCCGGTGATTGCACCTGGAAAATGATTCGCGGCAATGACTGGACCGAAGCGCCGATCTTCTCCCGCTCCGGCAACCGCAACAGCCGTCAGCCGGATGTCCGCGGCGACTGGCTGGGTTTCCGGGTCGCCCGCGACCTTTGACGGACTTCATGCGCGCCTGTGGCCTGCGACCAGCGCGGGCCACATTCACGGACACTGACGAGACACACCATGACCCGCAAAACTGAAAGCCTCGCCCGGGAAACCCTGAGAATCCTCAAGCCGTTCTGGTGGCTGGTGGCGCTGTCAACCGTGCTGGGGATCGTCAGCGGCCTGAGCGTCACCGGCCTGCTGGCCACCATCAACAATGCGATGAACATGCCCGGCGGCCCTGACACGCATACCGCGCTGCTGTTCGCCGGCTTGTGCGTGCTGACCCTGGCCTGTTCGACACTGTCCAATCTGTCGACCAACTACGTCGGCCAGCGAGTCGTTGCCAACCTGCGCCGCGAGCTGGCCGCCAAGGTGCTGGTCGCGCCCATCGAGCAACTCGAGCGGTATCGCGCGCACCGCCTGATTCCGGTGCTGCTCAACGACGTCAACACCATCAGCACTTTTGCCCTGTCGGTCGCGCCGATGGTCATCTCGTTCACTGTAACGCTCGGCTGCCTGACCTATCTGGCGCTGCTGTCCTGGCAGATTCTGGCGCTGACGGTACTGACCGTGGTACTCGGCACGGGCGCACAGTACCTGGCTCATGCATTCGGCATGCGCAGCATTCTGGCCGCACGCAACAGCGAGGACGAGTTGCAGAAGCACTACCAGGCCCTGTCCGCAGGAGCCAAGGAGTTGCGCATTCAACGCAAGCGCCGTCAGCACATGCTCGACGAAAAGATTCACGGTGCCACCGAGGACATCTGCCGCTCGAACATTCGTGCCGCGAACATCTTTGTCAGTGCCGAAACCTTCGGCTCGATGCTGTTCTTTGCCGTGATCGGCATGGCCATTGCCTTTCAGGCGCTATGGCCCGCAACCGAAAAGACCGTGCTGGGCGGCTTCGTGCTGGTGATGCTGTACATGAAAGGGCCGCTGGAGCGCCTGATTACCGCCCTGCCCGGCATCAGCCGCGCGCAGATCGCCATGCGCCGCATTGCCGAGCTTTCGTGGAAGTTCTCCAGCCCCGAGCCGCACTTGCTGGTCAGCGACCGTCCCAGCTCGCTGGCCAATATGCATACGCTTGAGCTGTGCAACCTGCGCTATGACTACCCGCCTGTCGAGGGCGGTGACGCCTTCCACCTCGGCCCGGTCAACCTGAGCATCAAACAGGGCGATATCGTGTTCATCGTCGGTGAGAACGGCTGTGGCAAGACCACGCTGATCAAGCTGCTGCTGGGCCTGTACACGCCGCAGCAGGGCGAGGTCCGCCTCAACGGCAAGACCGTCAGCCCGGAAAACCTGGACGACTACCGCCAGTTGTTCACCACGATTTTTGCCGACTACTACCTGTTCGACGAGCCACTGCAGGGCGAGGCCGCGCTGCCGGAAGACGCGGGCAAATACCTGGAGCGACTGGACATCGCGCACAAGGTCAGCATCAAGGACGGCGCGTTTACCACCACCGACCTGTCGACCGGTCAGCGCAAGCGTCTGGCGCTGATCAACGCCTGGCTGGACGAGCGTCAGGTGCTGGTGTTCGACGAGTGGGCCGCCGACCAGGATCCGGCGTTCCGCCGCGTGTTCTACACCGAACTGCTGCCCGAGCTGAAGCAGCAGGGCAAGACCATCATCGTCATTTCCCATGACGACCGCTATTTCGACATCGCCGATCAACTGGTGCGCATGCAGACCGGCCAGATCCAGGTCGAGAAGGTTCACAACGACATCCACGGCAAAACCATTTCGGCCTGATTCATCCACGCCTTGAAAGCCCCGCCCGGTCAGTCCGCGAGCGGGGCTTTTTCTTGTACGGCAAACCCTGCCTGATCAAGCCGGATAGCCAAGAGCCATCTTTTTTCGGGATTTGTGAAAAATTCATTAAATAAACGTTATTCGCTTTCGTTCTCATTAACAGCGAATTGCGTGCACAGCCATCTCCCGCGCAACGCCTTATAAAAAAGTTGATCACGCCTGCCCGGTCGACGGCTGAAACCGACTGCGCAGACCTGAACAACGCTCTCAATCTCCTTGCCGATACCCACTGGAAAGAGCCAATTCATGCACAACCCGTCACGACTTACCCCGCTCAGCAAAGCGTTGATGCTCCGTCAGATGTTCCGCTCCCGGCCATCCATGGCGGCCATGAGTCTGGCGCTCTGCATGCCGGTGGCCGGCCAGGCACAGGAAACTGCCGCAGACGGTTCGACCACGACGGGCACGGTCAATCTGGCCCCGACTGCAATCGACTCGCAGTACCTGGGCACAGCCACCGACGGCACGGGTTCTTACACCACCGGTGCGGTCAGCATCGGCAAGGGTGCGCCGCAGTCATTGCGTGAAACACCGCAATCGGTGAGCGTGTTGACTCGGCAAGTCATGGACGACAACAACCTCAACAGTCTGAGCGAGGTGCTGGAAGACACGCCGGGCATCACGTTCCAGTACCGCAACTTCGGCGGTCACGTGTACACCTCGCGCGGCTTCTCGCTGCTGGCGGAAAGCTTTCTGGTCGACGGCATTGGCGGCCAGGGCTATCAGATCACCGGCTGGATGCAGCCGGACATGGCCATCTACGACCGTGTGGAGGTACTGCGAGGTGCATCAGGCCTTCTGGTCGGGGCCGGTCAGCCGGGTGGCGCGGTCAACCTGGTGCGCAAACGCCCGACCGCCGACAACAAATTCTCGATCACTACCCGTGCCGGTTCGTGGGATCAGTACCGTGTCGATCTGGACGGCAGCGGCAAGCTCAACGACTCCGGCACGCTGCGCGGGCGCATGGTCGCAGCCTACGATGACAGCGGCTCTTATCTGGACGGGCGCGACAGCCGCACTCCGCTGCTGTATGGCATCGTCGAGGCCGACCTGAGCGATGACACCACACTGACCATGAGCCTGCGTCGTCAGGAACAGGTCATCAACGGCTACTCGATCTACGGCCTGCCGCGTTACAGCAACGGTCAGTCGCTGGGGCTGTCGCGCTCGACCAACCTGGCGCAGAAGTGGAACCGTCTCGAAAGCGACATGACCGAGGTCTTTACCGAAGTTGCGCATCGCTTCAATGAGGACTGGACCAGTCGCACGTCTTTGACGTATTCGCAGGGCGGGTTTGATCAGGCTATCGCTTACGCGCGGGGAGCAGTCAACCCTACGACGCTGGCGGGCTCGACCTTCCAGAACACACTTTTTCGCAGAGACGAAGTGGACAGCACCGGCCTGAACACTCAACTGGAAGGTAACTTCAACGCTTTCGGCCTCGAGCATCAGGTGACCTTGGGCGCCGACTGGTCGAAGCAGAACGCCAATACGCATCAGGCTACTGCACTCACCCGATCCGCGATCAACATTTTCGACGTCAACCAGAGTGCGTTCGCCAAACCAGCTCGTCCGGCCTGGACAACCGACATCGACACGACCGAAGAACGCGCAGGCCTGTACGCCAACACGCGTATTCACCTGAGCGAGCCCTTGAGCGTGGTTCTGGGCAGCCGCCTGAGCTGGTACGACTATAAATACGACGTCAAGACCGGTGCGGCAAACAGTTACGAATCCAAGCAGACTCAGGAATTCACACCGTTTGCGGGCCTGATCTACGATATCAACGACAACTGGTCGTGGTACGCCAGCTATGCCGATATTTTCACCCCGCAAGCCAACTATGTAACCGCAGGCGGCTCGCCGCTGGACCCGGCCATCGGCTCCAATTACGAAACAGGCTTCAAGGGTGAACTGTTCGACAAGCGCATGAACCTGTCGATGGCGCTGTTCTACATCAAGCAGAAAGATGTCGCCGCTCTGGACGTGAACACCACCCAGACATGTCCGACAAGCTCTGACGGCTCCTGCTACCTGCAGGATGGCATCAGTCGCAGCAAAGGCGTCGATGTCGAAGCCAGTGGCGAAGTGCTGCCGGGGCTGCAAGTGTTCGGCGGTTACACCTACAACATGCTGCGCAATAACGGTGACGCGGATGTCGCCTACGAAACGCCGAAACACATGCTGCGCCTCAACACCAGCTACAACCTGCCGGGTGCATGGAACCGTCTGACCCTGGGCACCGGTGTCTCGGCGGACTCGGGCTATGAAGTGCCATCCAACAAACAGTTGGGCGTTTCCGGCAAAGCCGTCTGGGACGCCAGAGCGTCGTGGAAACTGGACGAAAACTGGAAAGTGTCACTCAACGCCGAGAACCTGTTTGACCGCAAGTACTACTCCACCTCGATCGCCACCGACCGGTCCAACGTCTACGGCGAACCGCGCAGCTACGTCCTGACCTTGCGGGGCGATTTCTGATCTGAGTCCGCCTGCCACGGTCGCGCCCTCGCTGGAGGGTGCGCGAGGATAGGCATCCGGGAGAACACCATCGTGCCCATGCTCCGCGTGGGCATGCCTTTGCGGACGCTCTGCGTCCGTTCCGGGGCGTGTGGTGTAGGGTAAATTTTGTAACGCAGAGCGTCACGAACGGCATTCCCACGCTGGAGCGTGCGCAACGACAGGTATCCGGAGAGACACTACCGTGCCCATGCTCCGCGTGTCGGAGCTGTCTCGATTCGTGACACAGCGCTCTGCACGCGACCAAGCTGCCGCAAATGCATTATCCTTCGCCATTGATCTCAACGAGCCATCCCTCCCATGCAATCATCCTTCAGCCGTCTACGCACAGGCCGCGTGAAAACGCTCGGCTTGCGTCTGGGCGGCGTGGGGCTGTTGCTGGCAATGGTTTTTCAGGGCGAGGCGCTGGCTGAAGAATTCGAGTTCGATATCCCCGCACAAGCCCTGAACAGCGCTCTGAAAGAACTGGGGCGACAAGGCGATCTGCAAATTCTCTACAATCCCGATGATGTGGACGGCAAGTTCAGCAGCCCGGTGCACGGCAGGCTCACGCCTGAACAGGCGGCCATCGACCTGCTGAAAAAAGCCGACGTAGCGCACAGCCTTGAAGACAACACCCTGACCCTGGGTGCTTCTGCCTCTGCACAAACCATGAACCTCGGACCGGTGGCAATCAAGGGCGATCAATTCGGCATCACCACCGAGGGCAGCGGTGCCTATGCCGCGACCGGCGTGAGCATCAACAAGACCGCTCAATCGCTGCGCGAAACCCCGCAATCGGTCACGGTCATGACCCGTCAGTTGATGAACGACAAGAACCTCACCGGTCTTGACGAGGTGATGGCGCAAACGCCCGGTATCACCTTTTCGCAACGCAACTTCGGCTCTCATGTCTTCAGCTCACGCGGCTTTGCCCTGGAGGACGAGAGCTACACCATCGATGGCGTGGCCGGTCAGGGCTACAGCGTGACCGGCTGGATGACCCCGGACATGGAAATCTACGACCGCGTCGAGGTGCTGCGCGGCGCGGCGGGGCTGCTGATCGGCGCGGGCAACCCCGGCGGCGCGGTGAATCTGGTACGCAAACGACCCACCACCCTGCCACAGCTCTCGATTACCACGCGTGCGGGCAGTTGGGACAACTACCGGGTCGATCTGGATGGCAGCAGTAAACTCAACGACTCAGGCAGCGTTCGCGGACGTTTCGTGACGTCCTACGAAGACCGCGGCATGTTCATGGACGGTATGAAAAAGACTGCGCCGTTGCTGTACGGCATTCTGGAAACCGACCTGAGCGAAGACACCACACTTACACTGGGCCTGCGCCACCAGAGTGCAGATACCCACGGTTTTTCGATTTTCGGCCTGCCCCGCTACAGCACTGGCAAGGCGCTCGACCTGCCACGCTCCACGTCGCTGGCCCAGGACTGGAACCGTCACCAGACCCGTACCGACGAAGTATTCACTGAGCTGGAAACACGTTTTGACGAGCGCTGGAGCGGCACACTGTCTGCCACCCACTCTGACGGTACATTTGACCAGAAGGTCGCCTACGCACAGGGGGCCATCGACCCTGCGACCCAGAGCGGCTCGCGACTGGTCAGAACATTGTTTCGCTCGGACGACATTCACAGCAACGGGTTCGACAGCCATCTTGATGGCCATTTCGACGCCTTTGGCCTGACGCATCAATTGACGCTCGGCGGCAACTGGTCCGAGCAGAAACGCGATTCCCGATATGCCACGGTGAATGCCAATCAGCCGCTGGACATCTTCAACGCCGACCACCATGCCCTCGCCGAACCTGCCCGACCGGCCTGGCGCAGCACCGACTACAGCGACAAGCGCTATGGCGTTTACAGCAACCTGCGCCTGAGCCTGACGGAATCATTGAGCCTGGTAACGGGTGGGCGAATAAGCTGGTATGACTATCAGAGCCAGTCCGCAGGCGTGACCACTCGCGCTCAGGAGGCCAATCAGGTCACGCCGTTCGTGGGTGTGATCTACGATCTGGACAAAGAGTGGTCGTGGTACGCCAGCTACACCGATATTTTCCTGCCACAAAGCACTTATCGAACGGCATCCGGCGCTTTGCTGGATCCGGCTATCGGGGCCAGCCATGAAACCGGCATCAAGGGCGAGCTGTTCGACAAGCGCCTGAACGTGTCACTGGCGGTGTTTTACGTGAAACAGAAAGACGTGGCCATCGAGGATGAGGGCAACGCTGGCCAGTGTCCTGGCAACGACGCGTATGGCACTTGCTACCTGAACGGCGACATCCGGCGCAGCAAGGGTGTCGACATGGAAATCAGTGGCGAGCCGCTACCGGGCCTGCAGACCCTGGCCGGGTACACGTTCAACATCACACGCGGCAGCGACGGCCAGCCCGTCTCCGCCGAAACACCCCGGCACATGTTGCGCCTGTCCAGCAGCTACAACCTGCCCGGTACCTGGCGTCGACTGACCATCGGCGGCGGAGTGTCGGCACAGAGCGGCTACTCGGAACACCAGTCAACCCAGCCCATCGACAACCCTGGCCGCGCCATCTGGGACGCACGGGCCTCGTGGAAGATCGATGAACACTGGTCGGTGGCGCTCAATGGCAACAACCTGCTGGATCGCAAGTACTACAAGGCGACCGGCGACATCGACCGCGGCAATTACTACGGCGACCCACGCAACTACGTTCTGACCCTGCGCGGCGACTTTTAACAGCCCGACTCTGACCAGTTATAGTTATAAACAGGTCTTTTGGGGGCAGCCCACTTTTGTGGGAGCGGACTTGTCCGCGAAGACGATGTTTCAGACGACGCATTTTCGGAAAATGTACTGGCCTTTTCGCGGACAAGTCCGCTCCCACGGAGGTGTTGTGAACAGCCTACTTACTGCCGGTTCCCAGCAGATCCCACAAAAACAGAGCGGCGCCCGGTCCACGCCCACAAGCGGGAACGCACTGCATCACGCCATCTGCACCATCACTCCGTCCAGAAACGCCTCGGCAATCACCACGTTGTCATGACGCTGATCAACCTTTGTCGAGCTGCGCAGCCCGTTCACCGAGCACTGTTCAAGCAGTACCGCTTCAGCTCTGGCAATCTGCCCTGGCGCGCGGCTCTGCCCGGCCCACCAGCAATCGGCCTGTACATTGAGTGTTTTCAACGCGAATGCCTGGCTGAGTTTTGCGTTGGCTTCCAGCAATTGGTAGCCCGTTTCGATTTCGTCCTGCACGGCGATGTCCCGGAAGATACTGCGCAGGTTATCGGCATTCATCCCGGCCTCCAGCGCAACGCTGTCCACTACCCAGTCGATGACTTCAGCCTCGCTGGACACCGACTTGAGGGCCGTTTCGATCAGACCCACAATCGATTCTTCCTGCAAGCCCGGCACAAATGCCTGCAGGCTCTTGATCAGGCTGCGCTGGTAGTTTTCGCTTTGCTTCTGCGTAGTGACCTCCGGCGCCTCTTCAACCCATTGCATCCCGATCGATGCAGGCAACTGGGTGTCGACCAGCCCGAGAAAGCTCACCGCGTCGCCATCACGCTCAAGCACATGGGCAACCTCGATGGCCAGTGCGCCGCCCATCGACCAACCCAGCAAGTTGTAAGGCCCGTTTGGCTGGGTGATGCGGATCTGCTCGACGTAGTAATCGACCATTTCCTGCCATGACGTATCGAACCAGCCCGGCACGACATAAGCCTTGTTGACCAGCCCGTAAACCCGGCGACTGTCGCTCAATCTGCCCGCCAGCGGGTAATAGGAGTACGTGCCACCGCCGCCCGGTGGCAGGCAGAACAGCGGCGTGTTGTCGGACCGGCTGGCGTTCATGGCGATGACTGCCGACTTGACCCGGGCCTCATCGGCGCGCATGAAATCAGCCAACTCTCCCAAGGTCTGCATCAGCAGGAAATCATGCAGCTTTATGGAGATATCGAAGGTTTCGCGGATTCTGCCCGCCAGCGAAACCGCCAGCAGGGAATGCCCGCCCAAGGCAAAGAAGTTGTCGTTGAGCCCTACCCGCTCGACCTGCAGCACTTGCTCCCACAACGCAGCAAGTCGTTGCTCGAATTCCGTGCGTGGCGCGACATGCCCCTGCTGTGACCGGGCCAGGTCCGGTTTCGGCAGTGCACGGCGATCCAGTTTGCCGTTCGCGGTCAGCGGCATCACATCGATAACGACAAAGTGTGTCGGCACCATGTAATCCGGCACGTGAGCGTTGAGGTGCGCCTGCAAGGCTTCGCGCAGAACATCCGCTGGCTGACCGGCCTCGGTCGGCACCAGATACGCCACCAGTTGCTTGCCGGAAGGCCCGTCAATGTCGATCACGTTGGCTTCCCGCACCGCAGCATGCTCATGCAGACGCGCCTCGATTTCACCCAGTTCGATGCGCAGCCCACGGATTTTCACCTGATGGTCGATACGCCCGGCGTAGTCGATCACCCCTTCGTCGCGGTAACGCGCCAGATCGCCGGTGCGGTACAGCCGTCCGCCGCCCTGCTCGTCGAACGGGTCCGGCACAAAGCGTTCCGCCGTCAGCGCGGCCCGCTGGTGATAACCCCGCGCCAGACCGACACCGCCCAGGTACAACTCTGCCGCCACGCCTTGTGCGGCAGGCAGCAAGCCGTCGTCGAGAATGTGGGTTTTCAGGTTATCGATCGGCCGGCCGATCGGTACGCTGAGCACGTCGTTCGTGGTGCAGGTCCAGTGCGTGACGTCGATGGCCGCTTCGGTCGGGCCATAAAGGTTGTACAGACCGGCCTGCGGCAGGCGCTTGAGCACCTGACCGGCCAGTTCGGCTGGCAGTGCTTCACCGCTGCA
>NZ_LJPW01000081.1 GCF_001400735.1 Pseudomonas caricapapayae | reverse complement strand
GTTGAGGGTGATTTGTCGGGTTCTGACATTCGCAGGGTCGATCCCCGAGACAATCGCCCAGTTGCGAATTCGCTCATCGTCGTTTTGGCTACCCACCATGTAGACGTCAAACGGTTGCTTCTGAGCTTGAAGGGCCTTCACTCGAACTGAGCACTCCGGGCAGTCGTCCTTAACGAACACTGCCAATCGGCCATTGCCCTGGTTAGCAGGGCTCGCTGTCGCCCCTTGGGACGCCGAACTGGCGATGGGAATCAGATTGGGATAGAGGCGTTTGAAGGCATCATCGTATGCACGTTGATACGCTAACTCTTTTGCCGTGCGCTGCGCCTCGGCTTTGACCTGGAGCTCTGCATACCGCCGGCGCTCTTCATCATTGCGGGCTTCGATACCCAATGCAGTCAGCGGATCCAGCCCGGGGGAATACACACCTCGTGAACTCTGCATCAGCGTCTGATAGCGCTGCCATTCTTGAGGACTGAGGCTCCAGTCTCGTGCCAGCATCTCGTCGCTCGATTGCGACTGGCTGTCCAGCAAGGCGCTCTGCTGCTCTCTACTGGTGGACTGTGCGGAGCTGTTGGTTGCAGCGTTGGTCATGCCAGCTGCTGTGATCAGGATGACTCCCGTTAGTGTGAACATTCGCAGGTTGTAAACGGTCATGTGAACCTCTAAGGGCGCAGGGGCAGAATGCGGGTTGAGCCGTTGATGCTGAACAGGGCGCGGGAGTCATCCAGGCTGTTGAGCTGCCAGTTGCTCCCCGCAACCATGTCGCCCGGGCGTACTAGGTTCAGCTGACTCAGCTGAGTGCTGCCAGGCGGCGCAACTGACAAGAAACGTTCGCCTCCGCGATACTCCACACCCACGACTGAAAACGGGGGAGGAGCCTCCGGAACTTTGGTTTGTGCTGTTGTTTTGCGGGAGGGGGCTGGAGTCTTTGGCCTGGCCGCAGCCGTAACTTGAGCAGGTGCGGGTTTAGCCGCGCGCAGGTCTTGGAGTTTCACCTGCAGCTCCTCGATCCGAGCCCCCATGACCACAACTTCTTCCATTGTGGCACCCTGCTGGGCAGCGTCCTTCGCCGCCTCTTGCACCTGCTTCAGGAGGGCTTGAACGGCATCGATGCGGTTTGACAGCGCCTGCTGGGCGGCCCTGAAATCATCGATGGTTACTGACTTCAGCTGGCTGGCGGCATCGAGCCGGTCATCCACGCCATTAATGCGTTGGGTTATGGCGTTGACGGTTTCCAGGTTTGCAGCTGACTCAAAACCTGTTTTCAGGTGGAGAATCTGCCACTGCTGGTAGACCAGCATGCAGGTCAGGACGATCAAGGCCAGGATTTGCAGTACGTTGGCGCGGGAAGGAGAAGGGCGCAGTGGCAGCTTCATGGAGGACCTCACTCAAGATGTGAGGCACGTTCGCAAAATCAAAGATCTGAAGCAGCAGGAAACCGTTTTTCAGTCTGATTGGGTTTGTAAAAGCGCAGGGCAAGCTGTCCCATGACTGAGCTACTTGCCAAAAATACTGGGCTGCGCGGAACCAGAATCCTTGATCGACAAGTCTACGATGCGTACCTCGACGAAACTAACGATCGAGGTATTCATTTTGAAAAATTTGATAGGTTGGGCTGAGGACGTATCAAACCCGTATTGGTATATGTGAGTTATGAGCCAGTCTTTATGGAAGGGGCTGTGATATGTGGCGTGATTTTCTTATGTAAGCCATTTTTGGGTACAGCTATGCCGGGTCCATATATCATGACTTCTGAACCTTTTTTCTTCAGTTGAGCGGTGTAGCTCAAAAAGTATTCATCCTGTCTATAATTTCTATAGATCTGTTTTATTTTATCAACATTGTCATACGAAACTATCCAAGGCTTAGTAACGCATTGCAATGCTTTTTCAATCCTTACATGGTCGTCGTGTTCATAGAAATTTCTATATAGGCCTGAGCCTTTGATGTAGTATGGGGGGTCTAGATATACCAGAGTCTTTTTAGGCAGTGTAGGAACGACGTCTTCGAGTAATGTTACGGCGTCTAAATTGTAAACGTGAATTCGATTGCTGTATCTTCCAATGAGTTCGATTCTTCGGATTAGATCTGTCTTGTTGAAGCGCTCGTCCAATTTCCACTTTCCAGATTGGGCAATTCCGCCAATCACGCCTGCTTTTAGAATGCCAGAGCGATTTGTACGATTTAGGAAAAATGTCGCAGCCGCTATTTCAATTGACGAGTAATCTTCTATATTGTTTAGTATTTTTCTAGATAGATGCCAGTTATCCATCGTGACTTCAGTATCATATATTTTTTTGCAGAGCTCCTCAGTCTGAAAGACGGCAGCGTTCCAGAACGTATAAATTGCTGGATCTATGTCGTTAATATGAATTTTCGAAGCATACTCATGAAAAAGTAACTCAAGCGCTACCCCCGCACCTCCCGCGTAAGGTTCAACGTAGTGTCCGTCAAGCAGCTGATTTTCCTCAACGACATCCTTGATAAAATGGGAGAATTTACCCTTGCCACCAGGGTATCGCAGAGGCGTTGAGAACACTCTAATAGCCATTGGTTTGACGCCGATTTATAAGGTTTTTTTTGTTCATTGCCTTTTGCATAAATTACTTCCAAATCGCTTCGAGCATAGGGCGGTATTCATCTGCGATATCCTTAAGCTCAGAAGGTAACGGTGAACTAGCAGAGCTGTGGACAAACTGATTGAAGTGATCAACTGACCCAAGAGTGTCTTTATCGTTCGCTCGCTTAGAAATGGCTTTGCTCTGATTTTTATCAATCTTACCAGCTAGCTCCAAGTGCTTGACAATACCTATAACTTTAGAGGCTAAAGACATATCTTCGGTCAACGGCTTTCTGTTATCGTCGCGAATGATTGGGGTATTTCTAGCTTTTTCTTGTACGATGAAATCGTCACAACTCGTTTCAATGAATACTCTGAATGTGATCGCGGCGGCATTAGGGCACGTATCAACTTCGAGATTCTTTCTGAGTTCTCGGTAGATTTCATTGATCCGCGAATTAGAAACATTTAAAGACCAAGGGAGCAGGTATTTGCGAGCTTTAGAAGAAGGTTTGGCTTTGGTACGTGGCCCCGTTGCAGAAGGCGTTTCTATACCTGCGGCGCTTGATAATCCGGCAGGTGAGTGGGTGCCAGCGGTGCTTGGATTACTCGAGCTAATGCCTTTAGTTCCACTGTCCTGATTACCTTGTCCAGTATCGGCAGTTGTGGCCTGCTTTCTTACTATACTAAGAGGTAGCAGTTCAGGTGGGATGTGGGTCATGAAAAGCTTGCGATCATCATCACTTCTTATATCGTTTACATTGTAATCCTCGTTTTTAAAGAGGTCTATTGCAAACTCAACTGCTGGAGCGATATACTCAAGTTTTAGCTGTGGAATAATCTCTTTATTAATAATTTTTAATTGAAAAATTTCTTGAGCCGGTTTGGATGAAAAAAGCCTTGTAAGCGTGGTGACAGGTATAGAAAAAATGTCACTAATAGTGTTGTTTGAGAAGATTTTCTCATTGGAGCTTACTAGATTCCGTACTTGCCTGCCTATGGACTCAATTCCAGTTTGCCTCGCTCGTCTCTCATCACGAATGTCGCTATCCCAGTTAACACGGCCTACACCTCCGTTCTGGCCCGTGTGCTTCAGCTCAACCCAGATGTCTCCATCTTCTCGTGTCGGTACTATACTAAACTCAATTTGAGTGGGAAACTCAGAGCCGATTTTTTTATGGGCTGCCATAAAAGGCTTTACTAGTTTTTCACTAGGACAAAGGTCAGGTTTTTGAAGCAGCTTAAGTGCTGTAAGTCTGCGATTACCCTCTAGAACAATATAACAGTCGTCAGGTGCTGGCATCACCAATTGGAGCTCGGTGGGATCGAGACCATGAGTAGCTATGTGGTCAGCTAATTTCAGGATCTTCTTTGCGTCCTCAGG
>NZ_LJPW01000178.1 GCF_001400735.1 Pseudomonas caricapapayae | reverse complement strand
GTGCTGCCGTAGCCGGCAGTGAGGTCGCTGCCTTCCTGAGCCGTTTGCGTGCTGCCATAGCCTGCCGTCAGGGCGCTGTCCCCGCCTGAAGTCTGCGTGCTGCCGTAACCGGCTATCAACGAACTGTCCGCTCCGGCAGTACCGGTGCTGCCGTAACCGGCAGTGAGGTTGCTGCCTTCCTGAGCCGTTTGCGTGCTGCCATAGCCTGCCGTCAGGGCGCTGTCCCCGCCTGAAGTCTGCGTACTGCCGTAACCGGCTATCAACGAACTGTCGGAACCTGCCGTACCGGTGCTGCCGTATCCGGCAGTGAGGTGGCTGTTTTCCTGAGCAGTCTGAGTACTCCCGTAACCAGCCCTTAGCGAGCTGTCACTCCCGGACGTTTGCGTGCTGCCATAACCGGCAGTCAACGAACTGTCAGAGCCTGCCGTGCCGGTGCTGCCGTATCCGGCAGTGAGGTCACTGTGATCTCCCGCCGTTTCGGTACTGCCATAACCTGCGACCAGCTGACTGTGGCTGTCGCCGCTCAATGTGCTGCCGTAGGTCGCTGTCTGCAACGTCTGAGTGGCGACAGCAGGAACGTTATTCCCGGAGCTGGCAGAAGCAACCACTGATGCCACATCAAATACTTCATGACTGACAACCAGCTCTCCACTGGCCGGGCGAACGTCTACTGTTGCCGGGTTGCTTGCCGACAGGTAGCTGGCCTTATGCATCAAGAGGTACTGTGCAGCGCTGCTTTTGTCACCGACATGGACGACTTGCGCACGCTGGAATTTCACCATTCCGCTTTCGGGCAACTCAATGATGTCTGCGACGACCACTTCACAGACCACCCATTGCGCATCGGCATGCACACTCAAAAAAGCGCTGGTGCCAGCCCCCCATAGCAGTCCAGACAGTCCATTTTCATGCCCTTTTGTGGGTTGCCAGTGCTTGCACTCGACGGCCCCGGAAACCGGCCAGACGAGACCGCAATGATCAGCCATGTTATTTGCGCACGCCCGCAACACCAACACTTTCTCGATACTCATTACCGTACCCTCATCGATCCTTTAAATGAAAGTAGCCGCGCTCATCGACCCATAATGAATGGCCAGCCACTCGATCAACCCTCACACTTATACATCGGACATCGCCAGCAACCCGACAACTAACGGAACACTATCGACGCTCTAAAAACCTACCACATCCCCCTAATAAATATTCATGAACACGCGACTTACTGCTTATGTTTTCGACAACCGGAGTCAAAAAATCCGTGCATTTCTCACTGCAAAAACTTTTTAAATTACGCTCGCCTTGATGCGTCTTATAGTTATTTTCTCATTAATTTTTTTAATAAACCCGCGTCAATGCTGAACAGGCCTTCCCGGTCATGAGTTTCAATACGCTTTGCGTCAGGCTGACGGGCTGACACCGAAAACCGGCCACGGACTTTTATACGAACAGGGGTGTTCTGAAACTTTCAGCGGGTGCAAAGTCCTTGAAGGGTATGCTCAACTAATCGTTGTCTCTAACTGTGGCACGCACATGAATAGCATCATGACGCCAGTATTCAAGATCGCAGTCAATAAGACGGTCGCGTTGATCATAATTGATCCGTGCTATACGCAAACCGGGACTGCCAAGCGACACCTTCAACGCAGCGGCGGCGTCGGCATGCAATGCAGTGGGCACCATATCGAACTGCACTTGCCCGTAATGCAGGTCATAACAGCGGGCATAAAGTTCGGTAAGTGACTCGTTCAGGTCATGCTCCAGAATACCCGGAAACAGCTCTGGCCTCAGGTAATGCTCCACGTAGAGCACCAACCGCTGATCGATACGCCGGGCGCGGCAGATCTGTATCACGCTCGACAGTGCGGGCAGTTCCAGCATTTCACAGATCATTGCCGAGGCGGGTTGCAGGCGTGCAGACAGGAGCCGGGTGTGAGCCACTCTTCCCTGGGCGCAGACCATTGCATGGAAATGGCTGCGCCTGATCAGGTCATACGCCAGCCGTGGCGGAGAAATGAACCAGCCGCGTCGCTCTTCACGGTAAATGAGCCCTTGCGCCTCCAGTTGCAGAAGCGCCTCGCGCAACGTGATACGGGTGGTCGCGAAGACTTCACTGAGCTTGCGCTCCGCAGGCAACTGGCTGCCATGGGGCAACAAGCCGTGTTCGATCTGCTCTTGCAGCGCACTGCAAATCGTTGTTACCGCCCGTGGCACATCTTCGCGCATTCCGGTATCCGTCTGGACTAGACCAGCTCTATTGCGAGGCGCACATCAATGCAACCAACGCCATTAACTCCATTGATTCAAGCCTAGGCCGGGCACATGACCATTCTGTTACACACCGCACCTCGGTCCATGCCAGCCGGGTTGAGGAAAGCCCCAAGCCCCTGCAAACCCTGCACATTCCTATGGTCTACGCTTAGCGCCAGGTACTGCCCGGGCCTGCGAATAACGCTTTTTCCTATTCGGCACGACACGAAAATGTCATGCAAAAAGCCTAACTTGGCTCAGGTATTGCTGATCTAGACCAAACAATCCGCAACGAACACTTCTTGCAAGAAGTGCACTAGGAGCTCCGAATGAAACATCTTTTGTTGGCATCACTCCTCGGTTCAGCCATGGCAATGAGTTCCCTGGCCATGGCTGCGGACACGGATCTTAAAACGCTGGAGGCCGCGGCCAAGGCTGAAGGCGCGGTCAACAGCCTCGGCATGCCGGATGACTGGGCTAACTGGGGTGGCATCTGGAAAGACCTGGAGACCAAATACGGCCTCAAGCACATGGACACCGACATGAGCTCGGCCCAGGAGATCGCCAAGTTCGAGGCGGAAAAAGACAATGCCAGCGGTGACATTGGCGACGTAGGCGCAGCGTTCGGCCCCATCGCCGTCGCAAAGGGCGTGACCCAGCCTTACAAGCCGACTACCTGGGATCAGATTCCGGACTGGGCCAAGGACAAGGACGGCCACTGGGCACTGGCCTATACCGGCACCATCGCTTTTATCGTCAACAAGAAACTGTTGCACGGCTCTGAAATACCAAAAAGCTGGGCTGACCTGAAAACCGGCAAATACAAGGTTTCCATCGGTGATGTGAGCACTGCTGCACAAGCAACCAATGGCGTACTGGCCGCAGCCATTGCCATGAAAGGCGACGAAAGCAATATCGAGCCAGGCCTCGCACTGTTCACCGATCTGGCCAAGCAGAAGCGTCTGTCGCTGGCCAACCCGACCATACAGACCATCGAAAAAGGCGAAATCGAAGTCGGCGTGGTCTGGGACTTCAACGGTCTCAACTACAAGGCCAAGATGGCCAAACCGGATGACTACGTGGTGCTGATCCCTTCGGACGGCTCGGTGGTTTCCGGCTACACCACCATCATCAACAAATACGCCAAACACCCGAACGCCGCCAAGCTGGCGCGTGAATACACCTTCAGCGATGACGGTCAGATCAATCTGGCCAAAGGCAATGCACGTCCGATTCGCGTCGAACACATCAAGCTGCCAGACGACGTGAAAGCCCAGTTGCTGCCGCATGAGCAATACCTCAATGCCAAGCCGATCAAGGACGCAGATGCCTGGGAAAAAACCTCCAAAGCGCTGCCTCAAAAGTGGAACGAGCAGGTCATCATCGAGATGAACTGATTCTCTCCTGCGGCTCAAGGACGAAGTCGTGTCCATCGGGCGAGCCAGTCTCGCCCGTTCTTTCAAAGCGAGTTGCCCATGAAACACAATGTCATCCTGATCGTGCTTGATGGACTCAACTACGAAGTGGCACGTCATGCGATGGGCCATCTTCAAGCCTGGCATGATGCCGGCCGGGCAGCGCTGTACAAGCTGGAATGCGAGCTGCCAGCCCTCTCCCGCCCGCTGTATGAATGCATACTGACCGGAGTCGCGCCTATCGACAGCGGCATCGTGCATAACAACGTCTCGCGCCTGTCTAATCAACGCAGCATCTTCCACTATGCCCGCGACGCCGGGCTGAGCACGGCAGCGGCGGCCTATCACTGGGTCAGCGAGCTGTACAACCGCACGCCATTCGACCCGGCACGCGATCGCCATACCGAGGCCGCGGATCTGCCGATTCAGAACGGGCTGTTCTACTGGGCCGATCACTACCCTGACTCGCATCTGTTCGCCGACGCCGAGAGCCTGCGTCTCAAACACGCCCCGAACTTTCTGCTGATCCACCCCATGAATATCGACGACGCCGGGCACAAGCACGGTCTCGACACCGCGCAGTACCGCAACAGCGCCCGCAGCGCCGACATCATTCTGGCCGACTACCTGCAACGCTGGCTGGACGCGGGTTATCAGGTGCTGGTGACCGCCGACCACGGCATGAACAACGACCGCTCGCACAACGGCTTATTGCCGGAAGAGCGTGAAGTGCCTCTGTTCGTACTGGGTGATGCCTTCAGCCTGAATGTCGACGCAGCGCCGCGCCAGATTGATCTGTGCGGCACTGTCTGCGAGCTGCTGGGCGTGCCACACAACAAACCGGTCTGCCGGGAGATTCTCAATTGACAACCCTTTCCCGAGGCAAATGGCTAGGGCTGTTGTGCCTGGTGCCGTTTGCCGTCTTCTTCATTGTGTTTCAGATTGCACCGCTGCTCTGGGTGGCGATTCACAGCCTGCAAAGCGATGCCGGCTGGGGCTGGGAAAACTTCATTCGGGCGTTCAGCTCGAAGTTCTACCGCCAGGCGATACAGTACAGCCTTGAGATCAGCTTCTGGTCGAGCCTGTTCGGCATCATCATTGCCGTACTGGGTGCGCATTCTCTACGCAAGGTGGACTCTCGCCTGCGGGATTTCGTCAACTCGTTCGCCAACATGACCAGCAATTTTGCCGGCGTGCCATTGGCGTTCGCGTTTATCATCCTGCTGGGGTTCAACGGCGCGTTGACCCTGATCCTCAAGCAAACCGGGATCATCGATGACTTCAACCTGTATTCCAAGACCGGGCTGATCATCCTTTATACCTACTTCCAGATCCCCCTGGGCGTGCTGCTGCTCTACCCCGCATTCGATGCTGTGCGCGAGGACTGGAACGAGTCGGCAGCATTGCTGGGGGCCAGCAGTTATCAGTTCTGGCGTTACATCGGCCTGCCGGTCCTGACCCCTGCACTGCTCGGTACGTTCGTGATTCTGCTGGCCAACGCGCTGGGCGCGTACGCAACGGTCTATGCCCTGACCACCGGCAATTTCAACGTGCTGCCGATCCGTATCGCAGCGATGGTTGCGGGCGATATCACCCTGGACCCGAACATGGCCAGCGCCCTGGCGATGATTCTGGTCGGGCTCATGACCCTGGTCACCGTGGTCCATCAGTGGCTGTTGAGAAGGAGCTACCATGTCGCGCGTTGAACAAGGACCTGCCGGCATCTACCACAAGACCGTCGTCTACCTGCTGTTCCTGATCCTGTTGCTGCCGCTGGCCGGCACTTTCCTGTACTCGATCTCCACCAGTTGGTCGGCGACCATTCTGCCCAGTGGCCTGACCTTCAAGTGGTACGTGGCGTTATGGAGCGACCCTCGTTTTCTGACGGCATTCGGCCAGTCATTGCTGGTGTGCGTAGGCGCACTGATCTTGTCGGTGGTGCTGATTCTGCCGTTGCTGTTTGTCGTGCATTACTACTTTCCGCGCCTCGACGGGCTGATGAACATCCTCATCCTGCTGCCGTTCGCCGTACCTCCCGTGGTCTCGTCGGTAGGCTTGCTGCAGCTCTATGGCTCAGGACCGATGGCCATGGTCGGCACACCGTGGATTCTGATCGGCTGCTATTTCACGATTGCCTTGCCCTTCATGTACCGCGCCATCACCAATAACCTGCAAGCCATCAACCTGACCGACCTGATGGACGCTGCCCAGTTACTGGGAGCCAGCACCTGGCAGGCGGCGTTCATGGTTGTACTGCCCAACCTGCGCAAGGGCTTGATGATCGCGCTGCTGTTGTCGTTTTCCTTCCTGTTCGGCGAATTCGTGTTCGCCAACCTGTTGGTCGGCACGCGCTATGAAACCCTGCAGGTGTACCTGAACAACATGCGCAACAGCAGCGGTCACTTCAACAGCGCGCTGGTGATTTCCTATTTCTTCTTCGTGCTGGTGCTGACCTGGGCCGCCAATCGACTGAACAAGGACAAAGACTGAGATGAGTTTTGTCAGCATTGAAAACCTGCAGAAAAGCTACGCCAGCACGTCAGTGTTCAGCGACATCAATTGCCGCATCGAAAAAGGCGAGTTCGTCACCTTGCTCGGCCCGTCCGGCTGCGGTAAATCCACGTTACTGCGCTGCATTGCCGGGCTCACAGCGGTCAACAGCGGGCGCATTCTGCTCGATGGCAGCGATCTGGTGCCGCTCACGCCGCAAAAGCGCAACATCGGCATGGTGTTCCAGAGCTACGCGCTGTTTCCCAACATGACCGTCGAGCAAAACGTCGCCTTCGGGCTGCGCATTCAGAAAGTCAGTGCCGATGAGAGCTCAAGGCGCGTTGCCGAGATTCTGCGGATGGTCGAGCTGCACGACTTCGCCACGCGCTATCCGCATCAGTTGTCAGGTGGGCAATGTCAGCGCGTGGCGCTGGCGCGTTCGCTGGTCACTCGCCCGCGCCTGCTGTTGCTCGATGAGCCGCTGTCGGCACTGGATGCGCGGATTCGCAAAAACCTGCGTGAACAGATCCGGGCCATTCAGCGCGAGCTGAGCTTGACCACGATTTTCGTGACCCACGATCAGGAAGAAGCACTGACCATGTCAGACCGCATCTTTCTGATGAATCAAGGCCGGATCGTGCAGAGCGGCGACGCCGAAACCCTCTACACTGCTCCGGTTGATATATTTGCCGCAGGTTTCATCGGCAACTACAACCTGCTGGAAGCCGAGGACGCCACACGCCTGCTGCAGCGCCCGATCACCAGCCGCGTCGCTATTCGCCCTGAATCGATCCAATTGAGCCTGACCGGCGAACTGGAAGGCGAAGTACGCAGTCACAGTCTGCTCGGCAACGTCATCCGCTACCGGATACAGGCCCGTGGCGTACAACTGGTGGTCGACGTACTCAACCGCAGCGCCGACGACCTGCACCCGGATGGACGACGCGTGACATTGAACATCGAGCCGTCGGCGCTCTGTGCGCTTGACTGACGGATCGAGAACACCGGGCGTTCGCTTCAGGCTTGAAGCTGCCCCAACAACCCTCTAAGGAGAAGCACACATGCCCCTGGCAATTTTCGACCTGGACGAGACCCTGATCGGTGGCGACTGTGCCACTCTCTGGAGCGAGCAGATGGGTCGCCTGGGCTGGGTCGACTCAACCTCGTTCATGCAGCGCAATGACGAACTGATGGCCGCCTACAGCGCGGGCGAGCTGGCCATGGAAGACTACATGGCGTTCAGCCTCGAACCCATGGCGGGCCGTACACCTGAAGAAATAGACCATCTGGTCGGCCCTTGGGTAGAGGACGTCATCGAACCGATCATCTACAGCGACGCCTGCACGTGCATTGCAAAACACCGCGCCAGAGGCGACCGTATTCTGGTCATCTCCGCTTCGGGAGTGCACCTGGTCAAGCCCATCGCCGAGCGCCTCGGCATCGACGAAGTGCTGGGCATCGAGCTGGATGTGCAGCATGGTGTTTACAGCGGTGCCACCGTCGGCGTACTGACTTACCGGGAAGGCAAGATCACGCGCCTGATGGAATGGCTGGACGCCGAAGGTGAAAACCTCGAGGGAGCGAGCTTCTATTCGGACTCGCGCAATGACCTGCCGCTGCTGCTCAAGGTCGACCACCCCAACGTGGTCAACCCCGATTCGGTGCTGCTGGAACATGCGCAGAAAGCAGGCTGGCCGGTGCACAACTGGAGCTGAGCCCAGCGGCTTACCGGGTCAGACCAGGCTTTCGTCGATCACCAGTACGATCTTGCCGGACACTTTGTTGGTCGCCAGCTCTTCGAATGCTGCCTCGGCATCCTTGATCGCAAAGGATTTTGCCAGCTGCGGCTTGAGGCGGCCTTCGGTGAACAACGGCCAGACGTGCTGGCCCAGATCGCTGATCAGATCAGCCTTGAACGTGTCGTCGCGACTGCGCAAGGTCGACCCCATCAGCTGGATACGCTTGCCCAGCACGTGCGCCAGGTCGACCTGCGCCTCGCGTCCGCTCATGACGCCGATCAGCACCCAGCGACCATCCAGCGCCAGCAGTTTGACGTTGAGTTCGGCGTAACTTGCGCCTACCGGATCAAGGATGACGTTGAACGGAGCAAAATCGTTCAGGCCTTCGAGACTTTCACTGCGCACCACGCCGCCCTGCGCCCCCAGTTCGACGCAATAGGCCAGCCGTTCGGTCGAACCGACGCTGACCCAGACCGGGTTGCCGAACGCCTTGCAAAGCTGAATACCGGCTGAACCAACCCCACTTGCGCCAGCGTGCAACAAAACCTTCTCGCCAGGCTTGAGGCCTGCAAGCTCGAAGAGATTGAGCCAGGCCGTGGCATACACCTCGGGAATGGCGGCCGCCTCGTGCAGTGACAGCCCCTCGGGTACTGGCAAAACGTGTCGCCCGTCGACGACCACCTCTTCGGCCATCGCCCCGCCCGCCAGCAGCGCGCAGACACGGTCGCCGACCAGCCAGGAGGTTCCCGGACCGACTTCGGTGACCACTCCGGAGCACTCCAGGCCCAGTGTCGCGGTCACGCCAGGTGGCGGCGGATACTTCCCGGCGCGCTGTAACAGATCGGCCCGATTCAAACCTGCCGCAGCCACTTTGATACGTACCTGTCCCACATCAAGGGCCGGCGTCGGCTCCTCGACCCATTCCACATGTCCTTCAACGCCTTGCAATGCCTTCACGGTGCCTCCATAGTGAGTCCAGACTGAGCCCGTGGCTGTTTTGCCCGGGCTTTTGCATTATGCGGCCGGGTCCAAAGGAACCGGCGACCTCACAGACGGCCTAATATGCGTTATCAATTGTCCTCGCGTCGAATCAGCATGAAGCAATTATTCCCCAGCACTGCCCTCGCACTGTTTGTCGGCCTCAGCGTTTTGCCGATGTCAGCCAGTACCTTAGCCGCCAACAGCTGGGATAATCTTCAGCCAGACCGCGACGAAGTGATTGCCAGTCTCAACGTGGTTGAGCTGCTCAAGCGACATCACTACAGCAAGCCGCCCCTGGACGACAAGCGTTCAGCCATTATTTATCAGAGCTATATCAAGCAACTGGACCCTGCGCGCAGCTATTTCATGGCCAGCGATATTGCCGAATTCGACAAATGGCAGTTTCAGTTCGACGATTTTCTCAAAAGCGGTGATCTGAACCCGGGGTTCACGATCTACAAGCGCTACCTGGACCGCATCAAGGCGCGTCTTGATTTCGCGCTGGCCGAATTGAGCAAGGGCGTCGACAAGCTCGACTTCAATACCAAGGAAACCTTGCTGGTGGACCGCAAGGACGCCGCATGGCCCAAGGATACCGCCGAGCTCGACGAGCTGTGGCGCAAGCGTATCAAGGATGAAGTCCTGCGCCTGAAGATTGCGGGCAAGGATCCGGCGAAGATTCAGGAAACCCTGACCAAGCGCTACAAGAATCAGCAGGCCCGCCTGGGTCAGACCCGCGCCGAAGATATTTTCCAGGCGTACATCAACACTTTCGCCATGTCCTACGATCCGCACACCAACTACCTGTCACCTGACAGCGCGGAAAACTTCGACATCAACATGAGTCTGTCGCTGGAAGGCATTGGTGCCGTGTTGCAGAGCGATAACGACAATGTGAAGATTGTGCGCCTGGTCCCCGCAGGCCCGGCAGCCAAGACCAAGCAGGTCGCACCGGCGGACAAGATCGTCGCCGTTGCCCAGGGCGACAAGGAAATGGTCGACGTGATCGGCTGGCGTCTGGACGAAGTGGTCAAGCTGATCCGCGGTCCGAAAGGCTCTGTGGTCCGTCTGGAAATCATCCCGGCCAGCAACGCGCCGAATGACCAGACCAGCAAGATAGTCGCCATCACCCGTGAAGCGGTAAAACTTGAAGAGCAGGCGGCCAAGAAGTCGATTCTGCACCTCAAACAGGATGGCAAGGACTACAAACTCGGGGTCATCGACATTCCGGCGTTCTATCTGGACTTCAAGGCCTACCGTGCCGGCGATCCTGAGTACAAGAGCACCACCCGTGATGTGAAGAAACTGCTCACCGAGCTGCAGGCCGAGAAGGTCGACGGTGTGGTGCTGGACCTTCGCAACAACGGAGGCGGTTCGTTGCAGGAGGCAACCGAGCTGACCAGTCTGTTCATCGACAAGGGCCCAACGGTGCTGGTACGCAACGCCGACGGCAAGGTCGATGTGCTTGAAGACGAAGCCAAGGGCGCGTTCTACAAAGGCCCTATGGCACTGCTGGTCAACCGCCTGTCTGCCTCGGCTTCAGAGATTTTCGCTGGTGCAATGCAGGATTATCACCGCGCGCTGGTGATTGGTGGTCAGACCTTCGGCAAGGGCACCGTGCAGACCATCCAGCCACTCAACCATGGCGAACTGAAGCTGACCCTGGCCAAGTTCTACCGGGTTTCCGGCCAGAGCACACAGCATCAGGGCGTAGTGCCGGACATCACTTACCCGTCGCTGATCGACACCAAGGAAATCGGTGAGAGCGCCCTGCCCGAGGCCATGCCATGGGACAGCATCAAACCGGCGATCAAACCGGCCATCGATCCATTCAAGCCGTTCCTGGCCCAGCTGCAGGCGCGTCATGAGGCACGTTCGGCAAAAGATGCCGAGTTCGTGTTCATCGAAGATCGCCTGGCACTGGCCAAGAAGCTGATGAATGAAAAAACCGTCAGCCTCAATGAAGCCGATCGCCGTGCCGAGCATGCCTCCATCGAGAGCAAGCAGCTTGCGCTGGAAAACACCCGCCGCAAGGCCAAGGGTGAAGAGCCACTCAAGGAGTTGAAGAAAGAAGACGAGGACGCGCTGCCGGTGGAAGACGAGAAAACCAAACCCGAGGACGATGCCTACCTGGCAGAGACAGGGCGTATTTTGATCGACTACCTGGGCCTGAGTGCTGCCGTGGCCAAAAAGTGAGGCAGGTTCATTGATGGCCATTTAGCTTCAACGTCATCAAACAGTCATGAAGCTGTCGTGAAATACGGGGCTGAACGCGCAAGCGCTCAGCCCTTTTTCATTCTCCTCGAGACGACCATGACCATAACCGAACAGCTGAGCGCACTGAGTTCAATTCTGGCTCGTGGTGATTTGCACAGCTTGTTCCAGCCCATCGTTTCGCTGTCGGAACGCAGGATCCTGGGCTACGAGGCCTTGACTCGGGGCCCGTCCAACAGCGCGCTGCATTCGCCCCTCAACCTGTTTGCCATCGCTCGGCAGGCAGGCCGCCTGAGTGAACTGGAACTGAGCTGTCGTGACAGTGCCTGTCGTCGCTTCAGCCAGCAGAAGTTGCCGGGCAAGCTGTTTCTCAATGTATCTCCTGAGTCTCTGCTCGAAACCTCACACCCGCCGGGGCGTACCCTGGAAATGCTGCGTCGCTACCGGATTGCGCCCAAGGACGTGGTCATCGAGCTGACCGAGCAGATGCCGACCGACGATTTCGACCTGCTGTACAACGCGCTGCACCATTACCGCGACATGGGTTTTTCCATTGCGCTGGACGATCTCGGTGCGGGTTATTCAAGCTTGCGGCTGTGGTCTGAGCTACGCCCGGACTACGTGAAAATCGACCGGCACTTCATAGACGGGATTCATCAGGATGCGGTAAAGCGCGAGTTCGTCGGCTCCATGCTGCAAATGGCCAAGGCTTCACGAGCGACCGTGATTGCCGAAGGCATCGAATTGCCGGAAGAGCTGGCAGCGTTGAAAGACATGGGGGTGGATCTGGTTCAGGGCTATTTGCTGGCCCGCCCGCAGGAGCGACCGCCGCGCGACACCCGCGCCATGCTGCCCAAGGCAGAGACCACCAGCGCGCCGCTCAACGAAGAAGCCGCAGACCTTTCTGCCCTGCTCAACCCGCAACCCTCGGTCAGTCAGTCCACGCCCACGGCTGAGGTACTGGAAGCATTCCGCAGGCAAGCCAATCTCAACTCGCTGGCGGTGCTCGACGACGACGCCCGACCGTGCGGCATCGTCCATAGGCATTCGTTGTCCGAAGCCCTGCTCAAGCCATTCGGTACCGAACTGTTTGCCCGCAAGCCGATCAGCCGTCTGATGAGCGATGACTTTCTGGCTGTAGAAGTCAGCCAGTCACTGCAGCAAGTCAGCCGATTGTTGACCAGCCGCGCCCGGCAGCGCATCGAAGAGGACTTCATCATCACTGCCAACGGCGTCTATCTGGGTCTGGGACGGGTGATCGATGTTCTGAAGCTGATTACCGAAATGAAGATCCAGCAGGCCCGTTACGCCAATCCACTGACCCTGCTGCCAGGCAATGTTCCGATTCAACAATGCCTGACTCGTCTGCTGCAACAGGGCCGCGAGTCAATGATCTGCTACGTGGACATCGACAGCTTCAAGCCTTTCAACGATATCTACGGGTACGCACGTGGCGATGAAGTGCTGCTGTGTCTCGCGCAGTGCCTCAACGACCGTGTCGATCCGAGCCGGGATTTTGTCGGCCACATCGGCGGCGATGATTTTCTGATGGTGCTGGGTTTCGAGGACTGGGAACGGCGCCTGAAAACCTTGCTGGATGATTTCCAGAATCAATGTCGCCGCTTCTACCGCGCAGAACACCTGGAAGCCGGTTGTTTCGTAGCCCTCAACCGTCAGGGTCAACGCCAGGAGTTTCCGCTGTTATCACTGTCGGTGGGCGTGGTGCACCTGCACGAAGAAAGCTGCACGCGGGTCGATGCCAGCCAGCTGGCCGACCTGGCTTCACAAGCCAAACACTTTGCCAAGGACGTTGCTGGCGCGAGTATTCATGTGATCGATTCGACGCGGCTGGATTTGTTGATGGAGGCGTAAGGGCCAGCCTCGCGGCCCTACTGCGTGTGCGCGTCCGGATAGCTGTATTCGAACACACGAACCACTTCGGCGGCATGCCACGATGCGGCGGCGACGCCATCCGAAGGGCCGGTAAAGCGTCCAAGACGCTCTGCACACTCGAAGAAGCCAGGACGCGGCAGACGGCTGGCACCCTGGCTGATCACCAGCGAGCTGCGCAAAGGCTGCTCTGCGCGGGCGTCCATGGTAGCCAGGTGCTCAAGGGCTGCAGTCAGCGTCTGCATCGCCGGGCTGGGCAACTGCAAACGTTCCACCAGGGCACGATAGGTCAGCAAATGGCGCTGCCGGCGCGCCTGATCGAGCTCATTCAGCAATCCGTCCCAATGCTGGCGACTGATGCGCACGCTCACGACTCACCTCGCCAGCCTGGCACTCCAAGCTCCCATGCCAGACTACGTTTGATTGCACCGTCCGGTTGACGCGTACCGCTTTCGATCAACTCCAGATAGGACGGGCTGATACCGACCGTACGAGCCAGAATGGCCACTTCAAGACCTTTGGCCTCACGCAGCGCACGTAACTCATCGAATCCGGGAAGCTCGCTTTCAGGGGCGCCGGAAGCCGATGCTGTCGGCTCCAGAAGCGGCTTGCCGACCAGGCCGGCAGCCTTGAGCAGTGCCTGGTACTGAGCCCAGGGAAGCACTGCATATTCCGGCTCCCCATCGCGGGATATCACTTGAAGATCCATAGCGTCACCTTGTACTACACGACCGCAGACTGATCAGGCTTGATTCATACGCTGGCATCTTAACAGTGGAACGCTACGGCGGGTGTTCAATCCTTGAGACTTACACTTTGCCTCGCTCTTTTTCCAGCAGCGCCTGAGTCTTGGGCAGTTGCTCGACCACGATTAGCTTCTCGGGCGATTGCTGCGCACGCCAGGCGCGAAAGGCATCCAGTTCATCGCTCAGGTGCTTGGTGACCCACGCCAGCACTGCGATGTCATCGAGCATTCCCAAGCCCGGAATCCAGTCGGGAATCGCGTCCAGCGGGCTGAGGAAGTACATCAAACCAGCGACAATGGACAAAATCGCCTTAGGGCTGATACTTCGGTACTCGCCACGCCAGTACGCCAGGCACAGGGCCTGAAGCAAACGCAGGTCTTCCTTGAGCTTGCCCAGGCGATTACCTTCACTATTGCCCTTGCGCGCCACCGCAAACAGTAGCCCTGGCAGTCGTCCGGCTGCCAGCAGACGCCGGGCTCCGGGCAGATAACGGATCAAATTCCACGGTGCTTTCATACCCACTCCCGTTCAGCAAAATGTCTCTCGATGAAGCAGGTTCTGTAAACCTGCATGGCCGGCGTCACAAGGTTATCCACAATAATTGTGGATAACCTTGTGAACAGCAGCTTTTTTCAAGCCTGAACTCCCCGTTTTCGGGGGGCCACAGTCAAATCGGGCGTTTTTTACTCACAAAAAAAACCACAAAAGCATTGACTGGATACGCCCGTCTGGACGCATGCATTGATCTTGCCGGACTGTCTGACAATATGCCTGCATACCGCCATGATAGTGGGACTGCCCGAATGGCCAAGCGTTCGGGAAATAAGCCGGACACAAAAACGCCCTGTCGAGACAGGGCGTTTTCTGTAGCCAGGTGTAACGTTACTTCTTGGCCGGAGCCGAAGCGGCAGGAGCTGCCTCTTCTTCTTCATCGGCATCGGCACCAGCCGTCGGTGCCGCTGCTGGGTCCTTGATACCGAGCAGTTCCAGATCGAACACCAGTACCGAGTTGGCAGGGATGGCCGGGCTCGGGCTCTGCGCGCCGTAAGCCAGATCACTAGGGATGAAGAGTTTGATCTTCTCGCCTACGTGCATCAGTTGCAGACCTTCGACCCAACCCGGAATGACGCCACCGACCGGCAGGTCAATCGGGCTGCCGCGCTCGACGGAGCTGTCGAACACCTTGCCGTCAATCAGCTTGCCTTCGTAGTGAACCGTCACAACATCGGTAGGCTTGGGCTGAGCGCCATCAGCTTTCTTGATGATCTGATACTGCAAACCGGAAGCCGTGGTGACCACGCCATCCTTTTTGCCGTTCTCTTCGAGGAATTTCTTGCCTGCGGCAGAAGCCTCTTCGCTCATCTTCGCCAGACGCTCTTCGGAGCGCTTTTGCAGCGCGGAGAAGGCTTCAACCAGCTCTTCGTCTTTCAGTTTCTGATCTTTCTTGCCGACAGCGTCTTCGATACCCAGGGCTACAGCCTTGGAATCCAGATCATCCATGCCTTCCTGAGCCAGGCTTTTGCCCATGTTCAGACCGATGCCATAAGACGCTTTTTGTGCCGGAGTTTTCAGCTCTACGGTGCTGGCTTGCTTGTCACAACCTGCGAGTACCAGACCGACCAGGGCAATCGCCGCTGCCAACCGATGCTGTTTCATGCTAATTCCTTGTTCATGCGCCAAAAGGGCAAACGAGTAAAGCCGCGAGCTTATCAGGCCGCCGCGATCAATGGCTACCGGCATGAGAGGCAGAAAACGCCGATAAGTTCAGGTATCCAAAGGTTTTCCCGGATCGGCACCGCATCGTTCAGTTGCAGTTCAGTTTGTGATTCCCATGGGCAACACGCAGGTTTGCTGCAGAGAGCTCAAGGCACAGGGCTGATCACACCGGCCTCAGGCCAGCGCGCGCTCGTCTGCAGCACCCGAAGACGCCCCGCGCGCGCGACTCTGCGTACAAAGTCGGGCACGCTCATGGCACCGGCCGAGAGCTGCGCCTGGATGGACTGGGCCCCCGAGTACACGCGCGATACGCTTTGCAACAGTTGAAACTCCTCATCGGACTGGCTGGGCGTGTACCCCAGCAACGCACCATCGGCTGCCGAGAAATAAACCACCGACATCTCGAAGCCATAGCGAATCGGCAAGCCTTTGCGACGCGGTACGGGCCTGTGCCGATAACTGAACATGCGATGCAAGTCGTCCGCTTCGAAGAAATCGCTGACTACTTCGCGCCCACCCTCCGCTGCAAGGTTGGCAGAGGAAAAATACATGCCGTCAATGCGATAGCCGTCAGGTAACACAGGTCGATAGTACGCATCGGGGTGAAACGCCGAACAGGGCGCGTAAACCGGAGTGCCATCGTCAAGAAACGGCTCCGCAATCCGGTAGGCGCGTGTCACCGGGTTGAACAGCAGGAAGCCGATGATTTGCGAATGAATGCGAGTGCCGATCTGGCCGTGGGCGTAACCTGCAGCCTCATCGGCACTGCCAAATGGCGTACTCAGGCGCAGAGCCCTGGGTGGCCATTGCGCGGTACAGCTTGCGGGCGGTGTCATACGCGCTGCGCGAGCAGCCCTGTCGTCCGGGTAAGGATGCCAGTCAGTCGACACTTTCCCGGCCCGCCCCCACAGACGGCTGGGCACTATCACTTCCAGATTTCCGGCACCTGCCAGCAACCGGACCACATCACTGGGCATCAGGGTCAGGTTCTGCAGGGCCTTGTGGATCTGGCTGAGTTCACTCAGGTGCGGCATGTTCGGCGGGCCGGCAACACGTGCAAACAAAGTGTCTTCGGCGGCAGAACGGGACAGCGTGTATTTGATCAGCGAACCGTCAGGCCCGGAAAGGTAGGTCGCCGGACAAATCTCCTGATCGTCGATTACCGCATAAATATCACCCGCTGAAAAACTGTTCGGGTAAGTGACCTTTTCACTCTCCGGCCACTCATCGAGCCCGGCCTGGAGTGAAGGGTGAGAATGGTAGACCGCATAGTCGTCATGCCCTTGCGGGTAGAGCACATACCCGTCTTCTTCGTTGCGCGGAAAGACTTCATTGGGGTCGAAGCTGAAGTGACTGCCGCTCATGGGCTCGATCGCAACGTACTTGCCGTCCTGGCGAACCAGAATGAAGCCACCGTACTCGCGGTCACGGCGGTTGCCGATCCGCTCGTGGGCATAACGTGCTGCCTCGTCCGGATGATCGAACGGCGGGCTGAACGCAGGCATGCCGGAGTGATGCTCAATGGATCGTTTTTCAAGCCTTTTTCTGTGGTGCATTCGGGGCTCCTGGAAGCCTGACTGATTGAGTCAGCAGCGTAAGGAAACCCGAGGCGGTGAATGACATAGATGAATATCACAACACGTGGACAAGCCGGCGCCTGGCAGCGTGAAACTGGCAACATGAAACTAAAGATAATTTTTAACCGTTAATGAATGTGATTCGATCCACGGCGTGGGCGATTCAGCCCAGCCCCTGATCGATCATCGCGACTGGCAATCAGGGCTCATGCAGTTTGTCGTGCTCAGGAACGTTTTATGCATCCGAACAATCGTTTTCGCCCAAAGCGCTCGACGAGTCGTCATCTGGCAAGCCTGGCCGTAATTGCTGCAACAGTCATGTTGCCGCTCAGCGCCGCTTACGCCATCAAGAAGCCGCCCATCATTGTGACCGAGGGCATCAAGGCATATCGGCTGTGCACAGGCCCCGACAACCTGTCACATGTCATCGAAGGCTCGATTGATCAGAAGGCCATGACCGATGTCAGTGCTCTGCACTTCAAGGAAACCCCGCCGCACTCTACTTATGAGTGGCATCCGGCACCCGAAGAGCAATATGTGATTACCTTGTCCGGCACACTCGAATTCTCCACCACTGGCGGAGAGAATTTTGTACTGCACCCTGGAGAAATATTGCTGGCGCAGGACACCACCGGTCCCGGCCATCGCTGGAAGCTGATCGACGGCCAGCCTTGGCGACGTGCGTACATCGTCACCAAACCAGGCGACAAGACTGCGTTCGTACCGAAGGACGGAGCTGTTGCGAAGGGTTGCTGACACTGAGGCTCATTGCGGGTCTTGCAGCGGCACAACGCGATCCAGACTGGCAAAACGCTCCACCAGAAAATCGATCAGACAACGCACCCTGGCGGACAGATGCAACTGCTGCGGATACACCGCGTAGACATCCGCCCGGGTGGGCGTCTGGTCTTCAAGCACCAGGCGCAAACGGCCGCTGCGCACGTACCGGGCAATGTCCCATTCAGCGCGCAGCAAGATGCCGAACCCTTCCAGCGCCCAGTTAAGCGCGACTTCACCGTCATTGCAGCCCAATGCGCCATGCACCTTGACGTTCTGTGTACGACCTCCGCTGTTGAAACTCCAGACGCCATAGGGCGTTTCGTTCTGACGCAGAAAAATACAGTTGTGGTGCTGCAGTTCTGCCAGCCGGGTCGGCGTACCGTGCTTTTCCAGGTACAGCGGCGATGCACAGAGCAGACGTCGGTTGGACGCAATCTTGCGCGCATGGAAGGCTGCGTCAGGAAGACTGCCGAAACGAATGCCCAGATCGAAGCCGTGAGTCGCCAGGTCCAGCGGATGGTCACTGATTTCCAGCTGGATCTGCACCTCAGGGTAACGGGCAAAGAAAGCCGCCAGCGCAGGACCTATGTGGCGGCGGCCGAACCCCAGTGAGGCGTTGACCCTGATCAACCCTTTGGGACTGGCAGAACTGCTGGTAATCAACTGTTCGACCTCATCGATCTGAGTCAGGATCCTTGCCGCATGGCTGAAGTACAGCTCGCCCTCGGCAGTCAGGCTCATGGATCGCGTGGTGCGATTCACCAGTCGTGTGCCGAGCCGTGCCTCGAGCTGACTCAAGCGTTTACTGACGGCAGGCGGCGTGACGCCCAGTTCCCGGGCAGTCGCTGCAAGGCTGCCTTGCTGGGCCAACAGATGAAAAAAAGACAGGTCCTGTGTCTGGCTCATTGATAACCCAAAGTTAATTATGTAGTGATTTCGAGTAACTCATGTGCTCTGGCTCACTACATATACTCCGTCCACACCCTGTCGAACAGCGCGTTTGCAGGCACAACAAAAAGCACCAGAACAGTGGAGTGGAGCATGAGCAGTTACAACATTGCAGCAGTACCCGGCGACGGCATCGGCGTGGAAGTGATCGCCGCAGGTGTCGAAATCCTGCAAGCCCTGTCAAAGACATCCGGTTTCGACCTGACCTTCAAGCATTTTGACTGGAATTCCGCCAATTACCTGAAGAACGGCCACTACATCCCTGACGGCGGCCTGGCCGAACTCAAGACGTTCGATGCGATCTTCTTCGGTGCCGTGGGTGCCTTGAACGTACCGGATCATATTTCCCTGTGGGGGCTGCGCCTGCCGATCTGCCAAGGGTTCGATCAATATGCCAACGTACGTCCGGCCCGCGTTCTGCCCGGCGTGAAAAGCCCGCTGCACAACGGCCACGAAATCGACTGGGTCGTCGTTCGGGAAAACTCCGAAGGTGAGTACTCCGGCAATGGCGGGCGCGTGCATCGCGGCTTGCCGGAAGAAGTCGCAACCGAGGTTTCAGTATTCACTCGGGCCGGTGTAGAGCGTATTCATCGCTTCGCTTTCGAACTGGCGCGTACTCGCCCACGCAAGCAACTGACCATGGTCACCAAGTCCAACGCGCAGCGTCATGGCATGGTGTTGTGGGACGAGATTTTCTACGAGGTGGCCAAGGACTTTCCGGATGTCAGGATCGACAGGGAACTGGTCGATGCCGTGACTACGCGCATGGTGCTCAAGCCGTCGTCGCTGGATGTGATCGTCGCCACCAATCTGCACGCCGACATCCTCTCCGATCTGGCAGCCGCGCTGTCGGGCAGTCTGGGCATCGCGCCCACCGCCAATCTCAATCCAGGTCGCAACTTCCCGTCGATGTTCGAACCGATCCACGGCTCGGCCTTCGATATCACCGGCAAAGGCGTCGCCAACCCGATTGCCACATTCTGGACTGCCGCAATGATGCTCGAGCACCTGGGTGAATCGGCGGCAGCCAACACTCTGATGTCGGCTATCGAGGCGGTCACGGAAAGCGGCCTGCATACCCCGGACCTCGGCGGTACAGCCACCACCCGGCAGGTCACCGACGCCGTACTGCAACTGATCAATCGCTGAGGGGTATTCGCCAGATCATTGCGGTATCGCGGTACAACGCCACGGAGACCGGTCAGCCGAGTCTCCGGGCATTTCCTGACAACAATAAAAACTCAGGACCCGGTCATGAAAAGTATTCTAGGCAAGCTGTACGTACAGGTTCTACTCGCCGTCATTCTCGGCGCAATCGTTGGCGTCGTGGCACCGGAAACCGGCGCATCGCTCAAACCCATCGGTGACGCCTTCATCAAACTGATCAAGATGCTGCTCGCACCAGTGATTTTCCTCACTGTCGTGTCCGGCATTGCGCGCATGGAAAACATGAAAGAGCTGGGCCGCGTCGGGTTTCGGGCACTGATCTATTTTGAAGTGGTATCGACTCTCGCGCTGGTCATCGGCCTCGTTGTAGTGGATGTATTCAGACCGGGTGCGGGGATGAACATCGACGTGGCAACGCTGGATTCGTCCAGCCTGAGCACCTACACCAGCGCCGCAAAACATTCGTCGTTCATGGACTTTCTGATGGGTATCATCCCCGATACCATCATCGACGCCTTCGCTAAGGGCAATATTCTTCAGATCCTGCTGTTCTCGATCTTGCTCGGAGTCGCTCTGGCGCAGACAGGTCCACGCGCCAGGCCCTTTATCGATGCGCTGGACAGCCTGATGCAAGGCATGTTCAGAATCGTCAATATGGTCATGCGCCTGGCACCGCTCGGGGCATTCGGTGCGATCGCTTTCACCATCGGCAAATACGGTTTCGGCTCACTGTTTTCCCTGGGCAAACTGATGGCGTGTGTCTACCTGACCTGCGCAGTGTTCGTGATCTTCGTGCTAGGGCCGATATGCCGCTACAGCGGTTTCAGCCTTTGGAAATTCCTGCGTTTCATCAAGGAAGAACTGTTCACGGTCCTGGGCACCAGTTCATCTGAATCGGTGCTGCCACAGATGATCTCGAAAATGGAGAAAGCCGGCGTATCAAAACCGGTTGCCGGAATGATCATTCCGTCCGGCCTGACCTTCAATCCGGACGGTCAGGCGATCTACTACACAATCGCCGCTATCTTCATCGCCCAGGCGACCAACACGCCGTTGTCCCTGACCGATCAGTTGATCGTACTGGTGGTGTTGATGTTCACCTCCAAAGGTTCGGCGGGCGTCACGGGCTCGGGGTTCATCATTCTTGCCGCCACGCTGGCGTCTCTGGGCACCATTCCGGTCGCGGGTATGGTGCTGTTGCTGGGCGTGGACCGCTTCATGTCCGAAGCGCGGGCAATCACCAATACCATCGGCAACGGCGTCGGTACCATGGCCATTGCCAGATGGGTCGGTGCGCTGGACACGGAAAAGATGCACCGGGCGCTCAATGGCGAGGACGAGCCGAGGCAGCCCGATACATTGCCCCAGGCAGTAGACGGTCTAGTCAGACCCGCCACCCTCAGGGACGGGATCACGCCCTCACCGACATGAATCAGGTCGACTCTGATTGAAGTAACGTCCTGCCGATGATCAGTGGTCGGCAGGAATTTCTCTCAGAGCTCCTGAATCAGACGCCGGGACCTGCCAGCTCGGAGATTTCGATGAGGTTCAGATCAGGATCGCGTACATAAACCGAACGAATAGGCCCCGTGGCACCGGTACGCTCGACCGGGCCTTCCACAATAGGCCAGTCCTGCTCCTGCAGGTGCTCAATCACCTGCTCCAGCGGAATGCTGGCAATGAAACACAAATCCAGCGCACCAGGTACAGGCAGATGGGCCTTGGGCTCGAACTCTTTGCCACGCTCATGGACATTGATTTTCTGATTACCGAAGCGAAACGCCAGGCGGCCCTGGCGAAAGCGTTCAGGGGCCATACCCAGGATGCGTACGTAAAAGTCCTTGCAGGCATCGACGTCGGCAGTGGTCAGTACCAGATGGTCCAGATGATCAATCACGGGATCAGCTCCGTTTGGAATAGAGTTCGTTTTACGACAACGTTTACGATTCGGATCAGATAATGCCAAGCCGACGCCATTCAGCACGGGTGGCAGCGTCGATACCATGCGCTTCAAGAACGGTATCGGTGTGTTGGCCCAAGGTCGGCGCAGGCATTCTTACCTGACCCGGCGTGTCTTGAAGTTTAGGCACAATCCCCGGGAGTGTGACGGGCGTACCGTCATCCAGAGCGCTCTGCAACAACATGTCCCGCGCCTGATAATGCGGGTCTCCGGCGATGTCGGCGGCATCATAGATCTTGCCGGCCGGGATACGCGCCTCGTTGAGCGCAGCGAGAACTTCGTCCAGCGAGCGTTCGGCGGTCCAGGTCGAAATGGCGGCATCAATGCGCGCCACATGCCTGACCCGCCCGTCGTTGTGCTCAAGCTCAGGGTCATTGGCCAGATCCATGCGACCTATTTTTTCCATCAACCGGCGGTAGATACTGTCGCCATTGCCCGCAATCAGCGTGTACTTGCCGTCGTTGCAGCGATAGGCGTTGGTCGGCGCGATGCCCGGCATGCTGCTGCCAGCGGGCTCACGGACCACATTGAATACTGAGTATTCAGGAATCAGGCTTTCCATCACGTTGAACACGGACTCGTACAACGCAACATCGATCTGCTGCCCTTCGCCGTCATTCTGCTCGCGATGACGAAGCGCCAGCAGCACGCCTATCACGCCATGCAGGGCCGATAACGAATCGCCGATTGATACACCGACTCGCACCGGCGTGCGCCCGGCCTCGCCCGACAAATGCCGCAAACCGCCCATCGCCTCGCCAATGACGCCAAAACCCGGTCTGTCGCGATATGGACCCGTCTGGCCATAACCGGAAACGCGCAACATGATCAGTTTCGGATTGAGAGCATGCAGTTCTTCCCAACCCAGGCCCCAGCTTTCAAGCGTGCCGGGGCGGAAGTTCTCGATCAGCACATCGGCATCACGGATCAGCCGGCGAGCCATCTCCTGCGCCTGAGGCTGGTGCAGATCAAGCGTCACCGATTGCTTGTTGCGTGACTGAACCGCCCACCACACGGAAGTGCCTTTATGCAGCAAGCGCCATTTGCGCAGAGGATCACCGGTCAGCGGCGGCTCGACCTTGATGACCTCGGCACCGAACTCGGCAAAGATCTTCGCCGCAAAAGGCCCGGCAATCAGCTGGCCCAGTTCCACCACCTTGATGCCCTGAAGAGGCAGGCTCATGACACGTCCTTTTCTTGTTGGGGAGTCAGGGTGATGATCTGCGCAAACGCAGAAGATGAACAGCCGGACAATGCAGGAAGTGGCTGGGTCACCGTAAAAAACCCCGCATCGGCGGGGTTCATTGGATCAATTGCTGCACGCCAACTGGAAACTCATCGAGGAATCACCCGAGGCACCGCGCTTGCCCACCAGAAGTCCCAATACATTGACTTCTTCTGCGGTAGCAGCGCCACCCAACTTGGCGTGGCCGTAGAACAAACGTTCATAGTCACTGGTATCAATGGACGATACCGAGCAAAAACCCGGTGCCTGTTTAAAGAGGCCGTCATTGAAAAGTACTTTATAGGTTGCGAAATAGTCATGCTGACTACTGTAATTCACGGATTTTATCCAGGGGGAAGATTGCGCGACGACAACGCCGTGCTGATCGATGGTCGCGGTATGCAACGCCGGCGAGGCCAACGCGCTGACGGAGGTGGCCATGACAGATGCAGCCATTAACAGTTTAAGACGATTGCTCATACAAATTTCCTTATATATAACATTCAACCGCCTTGATCGGGCGATTGCACAGAATTCAAATAATCAGGCATTCGGTCGGTACACTAACGCCCCCAACCGATATAACCAGCTAATACCAGCAAAGATGAGAAATCAAGGACTTGGCCTGACTAAACAAAGAGCGAGTCAGGAATTTCAACAAACAAGGAAATAACTTACATTGAGGAAGAGAACGTCTTACCCGATGACGTATTGATGCATACGACACTGCATCGCATCAGGGGCAATGCTTCTTGTGCAACAGCCAAGCGACATCAGCACTGCCTGCCTTGAGAGCAAATTGCGGGAGGGGCTGCCATCGATAGACGAGCTGAAGCGTCTGGGTGACCGGCGTATGGGGGCGTGCTCCGGCATCGCCAAGTTTCCATACGGCGCCTTGAGGGTATTGGTCCGCAGTTTCCTGAACAGCGATAACTCGATGCCCCTGCGTTGAAAAGCGCATAACTGCGGTGAGGTGAATGCCTTGATGGCCACTAAAACCGAATGATGCCTGGACGCTCTGAAGGTGAACCGCCAGACACAACAGAAGACTTAGGCAGGGACAGACCCCGAAGAACCGATACTTGGCCCGCTGTCCTACGCTGAACGACACTTCTCTTTTCAGGACAACAGAAAGCAGAAAGCCCGCACGAGGCGGGCTTTCTGTTTGCTTCAAGGAGTTCAAGGGCCTTGAAGCGAAATATGGCGCAGCGGACGGGACTCGAACCCGCGACCCCCGGCGTGACAGGCCGGTATTCTAACCGACTGAACTACCGCTGCGCGTAACACTAAAAGCGAGTTTGGTGGGTGATGACGGGATCGAACCGCCGACCCGCTGCTTGTAAGGCAGCTGCTCTCCCAGCTGAGCTAATCACCCTTCACTCTCGGTGTGGCGCGCATTCTACGGAGCGACCTTAACTCTGGCAAGCACTTTTTTAAATAATTTTTATAATCCTTCCAAAGGCTTACAAACGCTCTGTGCAGGGTTGGCCGGAGCCGCCGAGGAGCGAATAATGCCCGCCTTTGTATAGAAAGAGAGACTCACCTCATGTGGTTCAAAAACCTGCTTGTCTATCGCCTGACCCAGGACGTGCCTTTTGATGCCGAAGCGCTGGAAACAGCGCTGGCAACCAAACCGGCTCGTGCCTGCGCCAGCCAGGAGGTGGCCACCTATGGTTTCGTCGCTCCTTTCGGCAAGGGCGAAGACGCTCCATTGGTACACATCAGCCAGGATTTCATGCTGATTGCTGCACGCAAGGAAGAACGCATTCTGCCCGGCAGCGTCGTGCGCGACGCGCTCAAGGAAAAGGTCGACGAGATCGAAGCCGAGCAGATGCGCAAGGTCTACAAGAAGGAACGCGATCAGCTCAAGGATGAAATCATCCAGGCCTTCCTGCCACGAGCGTTTATCCGCCGCTCCGCCACGTTCGCTGCCATCGCGCCAAAGCAGGGCCTGATTCTGGTCAACGCTTCCAGCCCCAAGCGCGCCGAAGACCTGCTGTCGACCCTGCGCGAAGTGATCGGCTCGTTGCCGGTACGTCCATTGACCGTCAAGGTTTCGCCGAGTGCGACCATGACCGACTGGGTCAAGACCCAGAAAGCGGCCGACCATTTCTTCGTGCTGGACGAATGTGAACTGCGCGACACCCACGAAGACGGCGGTATCGTGCGGTGCAAGCGTCAGGATCTGACCAGCGACGAAATTCAGCTGCACTTGAACACGGGCAAGGTAGTTACCCAACTGTCGCTGGCCTGGCAGGACAAACTGTCGTTCGTGCTCGACGACAAGCTGGTGGTCAAGCGCCTGAAATTCGAAGACGTGCTGCAGGATCAGGCTGAACAGGACGGCGGCGACGAAGCGTTGGGCCAACTGGACGCAAGCTTTACCCTGATGATGCTGACCTTCGGCGAATTCCTCCCGGAACTGTTCGAAGCGCTGGGCGGAGAGGAAATCCCTCAGGGGATCTGATAACGCCTGCTACTGTCTGCAACACCGCGCCGTCTCGTCAGACGGCGCATTCATTTCACACCCGTCATTTACAAGAAGGAACACGCCATGCGCGCGTTGGCAGCCTTGAGTCGGTTTGTCGGTAATACCTTCGCCTATTGGGTATTACTGTTCGCCATCCTGGCGTTTCTGTTTCCACAAGCCTTCATCGGCCTGAAAAGCTGGATCGTGCCGCTTCTGGGCCTGGTCATGTTCGGCATGGGCCTGACCTTGAAGCTGGAAGATTTCTCTGAGGTGGCGCGCAACCCGTGGCGCGTTGCGCTCGGCGTGGTCGCGCATTTTGTGATCATGCCCGGTTTGGCCTGGTTGCTGTGCCAAGTGTTTCAACTGCCCCCGGAAATTGCAGTGGGCGTGATTCTGGTCGGCTGCTGCCCGAGCGGCACGTCATCCAACGTCATGGCCTGGCTGGCCAAAGGTGATCTGGCGCTGGCGGTGGCCATCGCGGCGGTGACTACCCTGCTCGCCCCGCTGCTGACCCCGACCCTGATCTGGTTCCTCGCTTCGGCGTGGCTGCCGGTGTCCTTCCTCGATATGTTCTGGTCGATCCTGCAACTGGTCATGCTGCCGATTGTACTGGGCGTGATTGCCCAGCGCTTGTTGGGGGCCCGGGTTAGCTATGCGGTAGAGGTGCTGCCGCTGGTGTCGGTGGTCAGTATTGTGATGATCGTCTGCGCTGTGGTCGCCGCCAGTCAGGCGAAAATCGCTGAATCCGGTCTGCTTATCATGGCCGTGGTGATTCTGCATAACACGTTCGGTTTTCTGCTGGGTTATTTCACTGGCAAGGTCTTCAAGCTGCCATTAGCACAACGCAAGTCGCTGGCGCTGGAGGTCGGTATGCAGAACTCGGGGCTGGGCGCTGCACTGGCCAGTGCCCATTTCTCGCCGCTGGCAGCGGTGCCGAGTGCGCTGTTCAGTGTCTGGCACAATATTTCCGGTGCGTTGCTGTCGACGTATTTCAGGAAGATGCCGGAGGAAGAGAATACGTCCAGGTCGCAGCTCAAGCGCTGAAGACTATCGTGCTCATGCTCTAGTTCGTGACGCTCTGCGTCATACGGCGGTTCTGTGCTGTCAGGGGGATTGGGGTTCGACTCGGGTCTGCTTTT
>NZ_LJPW01000040.1 GCF_001400735.1 Pseudomonas caricapapayae | reverse complement strand
GGTGTAATACTCGGCCCCCAATCCACACAGCAGGTGTCGCAACGACTGGTTGTAATCGATGCTGAATATCAGCGGGTCAAAGCGGCTGAGAAAGGTCAGCAAGGTGGCCTCAGCGGTGGTTTTACCCACCCCCGTCTGGCCCGTGAAGACCGCATGCCCTGGCAGCATTTCACCGAGGTTGTTCTGGCCGGGCGGACTGTCATGCACGTTGAGGACATACAACGACTTGTTGGCCGTCAGCACAGGCATGACGCCTGTCCCGTCACCAATGGGGTTGCCCTTGAGCTTGCCCGTGGGGGTGGAGTGCAGGGAAAAGCTGCATGCCAGGTTCTCGGTCGATTTCATCATGGGGTACATCGCCTCGGTCACACCGGGGAACTGCGTGTACCAGGTGTCGATGTTGCTCATGGTCGAACGCACGAATGTCGCATCACGCACCGTGAACACCGACGCCATTTTCGTGCCGTTCTCGATGGCCTGGTCCGGGGTCTTGCCATAGACGATCAGGGAGGCGTGATAGCGGCCAAACGCCTTGTCGCCCAGGGTGATGGCCTCGACGGCATTTTCAAGCTCCTCGGTCTGCTTGGAATCACGCTCGACCGAGCCCAGATCCGCGACGTGCTTTTTGAATTTGTCCTTGGCCTTGTTACGGTCCTCGAACAGAAACGTCTGCACCAGGGTGAACTCGAATTGCTGCTCGATGGCTTCGTCCCACATGCCGGGGTAGGTGCCGCCACTGGGGTAGTCGCGCAGGTCAAAGGTGGTCGCGAAACGCTGACCGCCCCGGTTGGGCCGGTTCTCGACGAAATCGTAGTTTTCAAAGTTGGTGACGCTATCAATGATCGCGTCACCCAGGCGGGTATCACTGACCAGCACGTCTTTTTCGTGGCCGTTGATCAGCAGGCTGTAATAACGTCCGATCTGCGAGAACAATGCACCGTGTTCGTTCTCCTCTAGGCCCAGGATGGCCGGCTCATAGTCGGCCAGCAACGTTTCGGACAGCGACAACAGGTCGCCCATGCGCTCGATCCCTTCATCGACCTCGCGGTACTTGAGGATCAGGGCAATGCTGTACCCCACTTGGTAGAAGGTGCCGTTGCGAAACGGCGCGGTGTAAGCGTCCACGAAGTCCTGCAGCGCGGGCAGCGGCAAGGTGTACGGGGTGTCCAGCTCGATGCCCGTCTTGGTGATGTAGGTTTGCAGCATCAGGTGCTTGCCTTCCTTTTTGCCCAGGGCCAGGAAGTAGCGGTTGAGGTTGTGAAACAGGTGGATCAGTTCGTCATCACTGCGGGTTTCGCTGGAAACCCCCTTCAACTGGATCAGGCTCACCAGGCGATTGCCGGGCAGGGTCACCATGTGTTCGTGGACCGGATAGCGCATCAAAGGCACTTTCTTTTCCGGGGGCATAACGCTTGTGTGAAAATCGTGCGCCATAAAATTCATTCCATTGCGGGTTAAAGGGGGTCAGCAACAACGGCTTGCCGTGCATGAGGTTCAGCCAGAGACGCCGCCGTGCGAAGCGGATACGGCGCAAATACTGAGGATCGATCAGGCCCACGACCCTCAAGGCGATGAGGGCCATCAGGAATGGGGAGGCAGCGACCAGGCCCCACACCCAGGACAGCACGAACGTGGCGGCCACACCGAAGACCAAGCCGCCCATCAGCAACCCCACCATCGGCATGATGGGAATGTTCCAGAACATCGCGGGCCGACTCATCGCGTTGTAGCTTTCGAAGGTCAGTTTCTTGAGTACTTCGTTACTGGCCATAAGCGCTCCTGGTCAACCCGGTACGCCGGTGCCGAACACCTGCCAGGCTGCTGTACCCAAGGCTACCGAGCCTCCGACAACCAGCATCACACCCACCTGTTGCAAGTAGTCCATGAAGGTGTGCGAGCGGTCGCCCGTGGATCGGGCAATCAGCCATTGAGCACCTGACCAGATCAGGCTAATCAGGGCTAAGGTGCCCGCGAGGGTGTAGAGGCCCAGGCGGATATTACTGCCCCACTGGTTCAGCGTGCTCAGCCAGTCGGCAGAGGCAATGCCGGGCAGGCAGGCCACGGCCACCAGCAAAATGCAGAGTTCGCCTTTGTTGGGCACAAGGGTACGTTTGATCATCATTGATCCTCTTTGGGGGGAGTGGAGGGTTGTTCAGGGGGTGAAACCTGAACAGTAGGTGCAGCGGATGGAGCAGAAACGGGAGGTTGTGCAGGTCGCGGGTACTGGCGCAGCACGTCCCAGCTTTCATAGGTCGGCTCAACGGTGGACGCCGGAGCCGGAGCGCGTTGGGGCTGGCCAGGTTCAGCAGAGCCGCCTTCCGGTGCCGGGACGGTCACGTTGGTACCGTCTGCGTTGGCCAACACACGCTGCACATAACTGCTACCGCCAAACGCTGGTTCGGCTTTGAAGCCGCGTGTGAGGTTGCCGCTGTAATAACAGGAGATGGCTTTGCGCAAAGCGCCCTGCGTATCCGGATCAGCTTTACTGGCCTTCACGTAGCAGGCTTGCAGCTCTCGCTCTGCCATGCGCAGGTTGGTGCAGGGTTCGAATACAGGTTCGGGTCGGCTGACATCGAAATGCTGCCGGTTGATCTGGCCCAGGCCGATGCTGAAATCAGCGCCCTCTGCCACCAGCTTTTTCACCGCCAATACGGCTTCATCCAGGCTTTGTGGTTGGCGCGGCAACACGTTGCCGACCACGCCAATCGCATAGGGATTGAAGGACGATTCTGTCTTGACGATGGGGGTAAGCGTGGCAGGGTGTATCGAGGGAGCACATTGCATAGCCAGGGCCAGAAAGGCACTGGTGGTGAGCATTTAAACCTCCATAAGGTTTGCTGTTACATTAGGAAGATTGAATTTCTTTTAATAATTTCTCCATAGCGACCTCAAGATAGTTATCGACTACATATTGGGCCATCTGAGAAGCTGTAATTTGCCTCTTCCCCCTATAGCTCACGTCAATGGCCGATTCAGAAAGAGTAGTGAAGCGTTCAGCACCAATATAAATGACACGAACCTCCGCTTTAGAACCAATCTTTCCACGGTCTTTCATGGACATATATTCTCCAAATACTAAAACACCACAAGAAGCTTGTAGTGTTGAACTAAAATTTACAGTTATTTTCTAGCCAAGCTAGCTAATTAATTCATTTACGAACGGACGGTCTATTACTGACACAACACGGGAATCGTCTCGATTCAAAATCCTACTCTCTTCCTGCAACAACTTAAAAAGCGCAGCTTGTCTGTCAAACCTAGATTTTATTAGAGTAATGGATTCAAGCCGAACCAGTAATTCTGGATGAACGCCGCGGCACTCAATCTGTGTAATTTTTTTATCTACCCTGACTAAAAGAGAGCTTTTTATAGCTTCAATCAAGCAGTCAGATACAGTAGCAAGAACACCACCAAAGCTTACAAACTCTTTAACTCCTGAAACCTGCAAAACGATGGACGTGTGTAAAACCTCAGGGTTCAACTTTACAAAAAGATAACCGGGAAACAACTGCGTTTCTGAGGTTCGGACCCCATTGCAGTCTAACCTTTTAGTAATTTTTAGATTAGCTGGGGAATACACATCTTCTGCGCCTAGAGCGCGAATACGGAAAATGATTCCCTGAACTGCTTTTGGATTGTGGTTGATCAGATACCAATTTGACATCCTTTTACTCCTGCTCTGGGCACGCTCCGCCACAAACGCGCCGTCTGTTCTTTTTAAGGCCTGATTCTAAATCTTGGCCGCCCCCGTTGATCCATATTCGAGGACTGATTATACATACAGTATTTAAAATTGCCACAACACATAGCTACGTCGCGATTTTAGCGTCCGACAACACTTACAACAAGTCATTTTTGTAGAAAATACAAAAATAGTCTTTAAAAATAAAATAAAGTGTTGAAAATAAACGGATTTTGGGCGCCATGATGAGCTCAATCCGCAAAATAATCGGATCTCGCATAAAGGCACACCGCAAGAGTAGAGGCCTTACTCAATCAGCGTTGGCAGAAGCCATTGAGTGCGAGGTTGCTTCTATCGGTCGATACGAACGCGCAGAAACAGCCCCTGATGGCGAGCAGCTTATCAAGATGGCTGAATTCTTTGAGATTTCACCGATGGACCTCCTACCCGTCAAAATCGATGTAAAGCTTCAGGCTGTGCTTGATTTACGCTCGGAATTGATAGACCTCGTTCGCACGATCAATGATCCTAGCCAGCTAGAGCGGCTGATTGGCGTTGCCAAAGAATCGACCCAACCCGAACGTGGGCGGTGATAGGCAACGTCTCGGATTTTCTGGTAAAAAGGGCTTTTGCGGCTGGAGTAACCCGCTTTATGCAGACATCAATTGATAGATATAAATATGCAAAATAGTAATATTATATCCTTAATAAAAAATATGGGCATTTCTCACAAAGCCCTTATTCAGGAAGGTTTACTTACTGACACTAAACTGTCTCATATGTACGAAAGCGAAGAAACACTCGAACTGGAAATAGCTCCAGGTGTCGAACTGGTCTTCTGGGAAGAAACCCTTTGTCTTGAAATGATTACTTTTTCTTTTACTAGAGCTCTCAATAAAGCTAATCCTGGATTTATGGGAATGTTGCCATATCCCTTAGATAAGATAAGAAATAAAAGAGATGCCCGCTTACTGCTTGGAGCACCAATGTTTACCAAGTCTCAGATGGATCTGTTTCCAACAGAGCTGTACGGGTGGGATGTATATCAGCTCGATTCATCCTTGCACCCAGAAGCAATTCTGGACATTCAATACAACGAAGATATGTTGGTCAGCAATATATTAATTTCTTTAGTTGATAAAAATGTCTAGAACTTTCAATTTTTCCGCAACGGTCGCAGCTACCTAGGGACTAGCTCTCCCCTGCCAGCGCGTAAGGCTGCGATTCACCTACATCATATAAGTGACCACGCTTATAACTATTTTTGCACGTTTCATACTTAACAAGGTAGTTGCAGATCTAAACGTTTTGTTGCACCCTTAGCGGTGCGTGAGAAAAAGCTCAATAGACGCGACAACGTTTGACTAATTCAGGAATATGGACATGAGAAAAGCAATTTTAGTAGCCGTAGCAGCACTTTCCCTGTCAGGGCTGGGAGGATGCGCTAACGGTCGTTCCCCGCTGGATTATGAGACTGGTACATATGTATCTCCTGAAAAAGTTCAGCAGCTCAAAGTGACTCATGCTAACCAAGACCAGGTCGTCAGAGAGATAGGTTACCCCAGTTCAAAGAGCGAATTGAGCGGAAAAGAGATATGGCGCTACGACTATAACCACATCCCAGCGGTCCCCTTTGTAGGAAAAAATACGGCTGAAGCAACAGTTTTTGAATGGTCAAAAAAGGGAACAATGATTGATGCTTATAAAACCAATGGCGGCAATGGCTCATCAAGCAATCCACTACTGAATGCTGCTGGAATGTAACGTTACGGATCGCGCTGAAATGAAATTTTCAAGCGGGCTTAAATTTACGATCCTGCCGTAACATTCGAGTTACGGCAGTTCTAATTTCATTACTCAAAGGCGATTAAGCCACTTCATTAGGGCTTCTGCCACGCATGGAGGGGCCATGTGACCAGCAAACTCTCGCAGCAAGTGCAGATATTTAGGGTCTGAAAGCTGGCTTAGGTGTAGGTTACGGACTGTGTTATAATCTCTTTCGGACATAATCTTCCCTCCAAGGAGTTTTTGTTCGCGCCGGGGATGGTTACCGCCATACCCCGGCATCTTTTTGAGCTGATTTTAATTTCTCTGCCTCCCTGACGACATTTTCATAGAATCCAACAACCACTTGTTCTTCTCGTTTTCTTCAAGAAAACTGTACGCCATGACTGCCGCTTTCAGAATTGTCGTTTTGTTCTGACCGGTTCGTCCCGCTTCCTCTTCAAGAGCATCAATCACTGTTTGAGGCAAGCGAAAGGTTGTCGGTATCGGCCTTCCTGAGTCTGGACGGCGATCCCCTGACGCGATGAAACGAGCAGTACTTGCTTGGGGAGCTGGAATTTCAGCCCCATCAACGATAGGTAGCTGGAAAGACGGTTTTTTAAGCTTCATGAGGAAATCTCTGCATACAACGTACATACACTGTATTTCAAAAATGTATTACAGCAACCCTATCTCTTGTGCCACTAGCTCAAGCTGTGCTTTTGCTTTGGGCAAGCTGCTAGCACGTTCTACCTCGTGCACACCTGCGCCGACATTTACGGCATTCTCGTAAATATCCAGCTCAGACAGTCGAGCTTTCAACGGCTGTATCCACACGCTATCACTACGTAGTTCCTCATCTAAAGCGATGGCATCCGGGACCTTATTTGGCTTGATGCGCGTCATCAAAACGTAGGCTTTCAGAGCCGCATTTCCATGTTTGTACTGCGCTGTGCGTACAGTCTCAGTGAGATTAGTCAGAGTGCCTTTTTCAAACATTGATGACGGTTTAATCAATGTGATTAGGGTGTCGACTACCGTTAACGCACTACGAAATTCAGCGCTGTCATGCCCTGGGCAATCGACAAGCAGGACGTCGCACATAGGCTTAAGCCGTAAAATCTCACTGCTCACATCCCTGTACGCTTCATGAACGGGGATGATGGCAAGACCTGCAGTACTACGGATTTCTGCCCAGGTCATTAAGTCAGGGTTTTGATCTGTTTTAAGAATGATTACGCTTTTTCCCTTGCTGGACATCATTACGGCCATATTGGCCGCTGTAGTGCTTTTGCCTACACCGCCTTTGTCAGACGCAAATAGAATGACCATGAATCAACCTCTTGCATTGTATGTACACTGTATTTCACAGTATGTACGCGAGAAGACAAATTTGTCAATACTACGTATTTCATAAAAAATACACTGTATGACAATTATTGATTTACACGGTATTTACACGGTAAGCCCAAATTGTATTTATCCTGTATTGCATTTGTATGCTGAAAATACTGGCACGTTGAAGGCTTTTAGGAGGGTGTCAGGACACAACCTAAACCCTGCCACTGCCGCTCGGTATGGTTCAAAAAGGTGGTTCTTTCCCGCATGGCTCTTTAGGGTTGCTTTTAGGTCAATTGGGCCATGCCTGATATGCTGGGTCTATTTGGGTATACCAAAATGGGCCATATGATGACGACTCTCAATGTTGCGCGGGTGTACCTGCGTGTCAGTACCGAAGACCAGGACTTGAAGCGCCAAGAAGCGATCATTGGCAATGCGCGAGCATCGGGCTACTACGTGGCTGCGGTCTATCGCGAAAAAGCCTCGGGCGCTCGATCCGACCGTCCCGAGCTGTTGCGCATGATCGAGGACCTGCAACCAGGTGAAGTCGTCATCGCTGAGAAGATCGACCGAATCAGCCGTCTTCCCTTGGTCGAAGCAGAAAAGCTTGTGGACGCGATAAGGCTAAGGGCGCACGCTTGGCGGTTCCCGGCATCGTCGATCTATCGGAATTGGCCGAGGCATCCAGTGGCGTCGCCAAGGTGTTGTTGCAAGGCGTACAAGACATGCTGTTGCGTGTGGCACTGCAAATTGCGCGTGACGACTTCGAGGACCGGCGAGAGCGACAGCGGCAAGGCATCGACTTGGCCAAGAGCGCTGGTCTATATAGAGGACGCAAGCCGAATGCTAAAGTGCATGAACAGATCATTGCCCTTAAAAGCGGCGGGTGTAGCATTGCAGAGACTGCGCGGCTGGCGGGTGTCAGTGTCAGCCAGGTAAAGCGTGTCTGGGCTCAGAACCAAGAAAAAGCTAAGTTCTGAACGTAGCAAGACGAGGCAGTGCAGGCGCATGATTTTTAACTATAAAGGGAAGCCCGCAGAATTCGGGAAAAACCGTACGGTAAGCACTGCTGACGGGTGTCAGAGTGCCCGTGACAGCAAACAATCATTTCTTAGCATTGCCTTTTCCATTCATATGAGTCTTTCTGCGATTGCTTCGAGGGCCTGGACTAAATTCTGAATTAAGACCTCGTCTCACAGTGGCAACGATTGGTAAGGCCTCTTCCATTAGATCTGTGGCTCGTACTAATGCGGGGTGATAGAGAAAACGGACAAAATCGTACGTTAAGCATTCGAGCTATCAGGTTGAGAGCATATAGATAGACGCCTCGGCGTCAAAAAATGCAGAAAACGGCCCTAGTCTGACGCGGTGCTAGTGAGCAGCCTGACGCCGGGTTGAGGTGTACTTCAACGGACACGCTTAAAAACCATAAGTCGTTGAAAAGTTTTGTGATCTTGCTAAAAACCTGACCGCAAACGATGGCCTAACGTACGATTTTTTCCGAATTCTGCGGGCTCCCCGTTCCGGCTTCCCCCCTGACCGGAACGACTTTGCAAAAAGCGGGTAAAATGCCGGAACATTGACAGGGGAGGTCGCGTGACCGGAATTCTCAAACTTAAGCCGAACCAGGTGATTGAGCACCCCAACGGCGGGGTTATATTCGGCGTGATTCCGGCCATTGACCGTCTAGACGCTATTGAAGCCTTGATATACCTGAAGGCCGGTATGCATCGCGTGATGGCTGGACGTCCGGCAGCAGGCTATGGAGTGAAACATATTTGGGAAGGTAAGAAAAAGGAGCTGCGGAACCGGGGCTGTACGAAAGTGGATGACGTACCACGTTTCGTTTCGGATCTGATCGTCTTGGGAACTGAGATCTATCACGATGAGGCTCATCCCCGTGCAGATATGAAGCGCATCACGCTGTTGAGAACTCAAGACGGTACGCTGTTGCTGGAGCCGCTGGCGGGAGACCGCTATTTAGGCTTTCACTATTCGGTAGTGACTTGGACGCCGCGAACACAACCTAAGGGCATCCAGGTGGGTACAATCGAGAAAAAATGGGCATAAAAAAACGGCCCATGGGCCGCTTTTATTTTGATTTATGAGGCATAGTCGCAGCAATTCTTTAGCTTTGAGACTCGTTTCCGTGTCTCTTGGGTCAGAATTCAACCGAGTCAAACAGCCATACGAAGGTGGCCTATCGATTGTCCCTACGTCAGTGAGTACCAGTTTCACTGCTGCCGAAAGTTCGGGGGGCCATTACTGGAAAGCCAGTCCCAAAAATGCGCGTTTGCAGTCCTCAGTGATCATTTTTGAGCAAGATGACACGCGTGTCAACTCATATCCTATGTCATTCCTTGTATCGCATCTGCTAAGGAAGGTCTGAAGTAGCCGGATGTTTTCCGGCTACCGAGTCCTCAGCACTTTTCAAAAAACGATGCATGTCGAAATTTGCTCAATTATCTTCGCTTTTTAGCTCTTTCGGCCGCTGCAAAGCCTTTTGCGGTAACCATTTCCTGCATTACACGCGCACCTCTCCTGCGCTCGCCAACAAATGTCGGCGGGCCATCCACAGGTTTGACAGGGCGAACAACGTCACCATCTGCGCGGTGTTCTTGGCCAAGCCCCGAAAGCGCACTTTTTCATAGCCAAACTGGCGTTTGATGACCCGAAACGGATGCTCGACCTTGGCGCGAACCTGGGCCTTGGCCTTCTCGATTTTGCGGATCGCCTTGTACAAAATACTGCGTTTTCCATGCTTTTTGTAAGTGCTGCGGCGGGCGGCAATCTGCCAAATGACCTTGCGCCCGGCGTGTTCTTCGCGCTTCTCGACCCCGGTGTAACCTGCGTCGGCGCAGACTACGTTTTCCTCGCCGTGCAGCAGTTTGGCAACCTGCGTGACGTCTGCCACATTGGCCGCTGTTACTACCACGCTGTGCACCAGGCCTGACTCGTCGTCGGCGCCGATGTGAGCCTTGGCGCCGAAATAGTACTGGTTACCTTTCTTGGTTTGATGCATCTCAGGATCGCGTTTGCCATCCTTGTTCTTGGTCGAACTGGGCGCGTGAATCTGCGTGGCATCGACGAGGGTGCCTTGACGCAACGACAAGCCACGGTCGCCCAGATAACCATTAATTACGCCGAGAATCCCGGTCGCCAACTCGTGCTTTTCCAGCAGACGACGGAAGTTGAGAATGGTGGTTTCGTCTGGAATTCGCTCCAGGCTCAGGCCTGAAAACTGACGCAGGATGGTCGTCTCATACAGCGCTTCTTCCATCGCCGGATCGCTGTAGCCGAACCAGTTCTGCATCAGATGAACACGCAGCATCGCCATCAGTGGGTAGGCGGGCCGGCCACCTTCTCCTTTTGGATAATAGGGCTCAATCAGGGCAATCAAACCTTTCCAGGGCACCACCTGATCCATCTCGATCAGGAACAATTCCTTACGGGTCTGCTTGCGCTTGCCGACATACTCGGCGTCGGCGAAGGTCATCTGTTTCATCATCGAAAAGCTCGGCGACTGGTGTCCGGAGATTTTGCCAAATTAGGAAGTCTTTTTCAGAGTTTCCCTAAACGCGAGCCTGGGGGTTTTCAATTACAAGCCGCTACGCCTATTCCCGACTCTCACACCTACTCAGGTGTGTCAGCCAGCCCCCCAAAAAAACTGCAACAATCTGTGATGGCTTTGATGCTGGCGCTTGTTCACTTAGCCTTTACAATCCACAGCTGATCGAGCCGCGTCGTGTAACTCTGGCTCATCTGCTCACGGCGCATGCCCCAATCTGGGGTGACTGGTACTGAGCCTGTACGCAGCGTCCCACGTCCCCACTTGCCGTTGATTGAGTCCAAAGCGGCCATCAGCCGATCTGAACTCACCGGTTGATTGACCGCGAACAGGTCATCGGTAAATTCGCCTGGCTGGCAAATATCCATCAGCAGCACCTCTGCTTTACTGTACCTGAAGCCTGGTCGAAAAATCCGCGAAACCGCCTCCGTCGCGAACTCGGTCATCAGCCTGACATCATTGGTGGGGTAGGGCAGCTGGACCAGCGCGCCGTTGGCATACTTGGCCTCGTCAGGATTGAACATGCCGGTGCGGATGCTCACCCGGATCTTTTTGCACACCGAGCCCTGGGCGCGTAGTTTTTCAGAGGCACGCATCATGTAGGTAGCCACCGCCTCTTTGATCGGCCCCAGCTGGGTCAGCCGCTTACCAAACATTCTGCTACAGCAAATCTCCTGGCGTGTCGGTTCGACTTCATCCAGCTCCAGGCACGCAGTACCCGCCAGCTCGCGTGCGGTTTTCTCGATCACAACGCTGAATGTTTTGCGCAGCATCCAGGGATCGGCCATAGCAAGGTCCTTGGCCGACAGGATCTGCATGCCCTCCAGATGCGCTTTCATTTTTCGACCAATACCCCAGACTTCACCGACAGAGGTATTGCGCAGTACCCAATCACGTTTCACTGGGTCGCAGATGTCCACGACCCCGCCTGTGTGCGCCTGGAGACGCTTTGCCGTGTGGTTGGCCAGCTTGGCCAGTGTCTTGGTGGGTGCAATTCCCACACCCACGGGAATGCCGGTGCAGCGGTAGACTTTGGATCGAATCGATCTTCCCAACTCGGTCATGTTGCCTGGCATACCGGTAAGGTCTAAAAATGCTTCGTCGATGGACGCCACTTCTACGCGCGGCACCATGGACTCAATGATGGCCATCATGCGTTGGCTGAGGTCGCCATACAGCGCAAAATTACTGCTGAACGACTGGATTCCGTGCCGGCGCAAAACATCCTTGATCTGGAAATAAGGCGCGCCCATCTTTACGAACGGTTTTGCATCGTAGCTACGGGCAATTACGCAGCCGTCATTTGAGCTCAAAACCACGATAGGAACCTTGGCCAGGTCAGGTCGGAACACGCGCTCACAGCTGGCGTAGAACGAGTTCCCATCTGCCAGTCCAAACACAGGCGTTGGTTTGTTACTCAAAGCTTGTGACGCCATGTCGCACAACGCCCCATATCGACAGTTCCTCACCTTCCAGGATGTACCGAGGCGGATAGGCAGGGTTGGCTGACTTCAGCACCACATGGTCGCCCTGCAGGATGAGGATTTTGCACAGAGGCTCATTGTTCACTGCCGCAATCACGATGCTGCCACTGGACGGCTTTCGCGACCGATCTACGACCACCAGGCTGTCATGAAAAATCTTTGCGCCCTCCATGCTGTCGCCATCGATCTTGGCTACGTAGATGTGAGGCGCACGCAGATCCATCAGCCGGTCGAATGAAAAATCCTGTTCGATGTGGTCCGCCGCAGGGTTAGGAAAACCGGCAGGGATTTTGAAGGTGTAGAGCGGAATGACCTTTCCAGATTCGCACAACCGACCGAGTATTTTGACGTTCATGAGGCGAACCTGGCTGGGAACAGCACTTACTGTATGGACGTACAGTTAACGACTAAGCGCCTCAACACGTCAACTCAAGCCGACCAGCAGCACGCAAAACCACCGCTGCACACACTGAATTCATACGCGCACTCCCCATCATGAACCATCCTCATGTTCTGTTTTTAAGAGCTCTCCCGCTTGCGGCCCCTGCGGGACCGCAGATATCTGATGTACACCGGATTGCACACCCGAGGCGCGGCCATCAGCAGGCTGACCAACGTGGGCCTGAACGGGTGGGGTAGCGGGTGACCGATCTTGCCGAGGTGGTACGGACACAGCCTTACGGCTGGCCCTGAGAACGCTCACAGTGGCCGGTTGCAAGACTTCGGTAAGGATGTGCGTGTAGCTAGCCACCGTTCTCACCGAAACGCCGGCGAGCGTTGCAATGGCAGAACGTACCAGTGCCTTGCCCTGGTCTTGAAGCTGCCGACACGCGGCCCGTATCTTCGATTCTGTGGCTTTGTGCCGCAGCTCATTGGTGCGCTTGGCCGCCAGGCTCTGCCGTTCGGTGAGCGACAAGCTGCCATCGAGCTGCATGGCCCCTCGGTGGCAACGGCGATCACCGGTGTACCGATCCCACGTCCAGCGGCCTACGGATTTGACCGTGGCGCGTATCGACGACAGCGGCAGGTTTTCCGAAAACCCCTGCTTTAGAAAGCTGTTGTGGTTGTACGCATACGCATCGAGCGAGCGCATGAAAGACTCAAACGAACCCAGCTCGCGCTCGCGATTGACGATGCTGTACGCAAAATAACGCAACTGCTCGAACAGGATGCAGTGCCGCGAATGACTGACCTGGTCAAGCTTGGGGCCGGTGGCCCACGGCTTGACGGTCAACTCCACAGCGCTCGCCAGTTCGCCCAGTTCGTACACATGGCTGTGAAATTCGGTCGTCTCCCACCAGGGGTGACCGGGTGTTTTGGCGACAGGGCCACCGTGATAGTCCACGTCCGCGTCGAGGCGAGCCGCAAACGCGGCATAGATCGCTTTCATGTACTGAATCGGCTTGGCCCGTGCATTCTCGGTGGTGCACACGGACGGCACGGCATAGAACAACTGGGAATGGCCGCTTTTGCGGTTGCGCACCATCAGGTTCGGCGCAGGCAACCCGGCATCGTCCCAGGCCAAGGCGTTGGCATGGTCCAGGTCGAACACCAGCCACGACACCATGCCGGGGCGATTGACCTGCATATAGGGATAACGCAGCGCGTATTCACGTGGACGAACGCGGGTCGCGGTTTTGTCGTCGCTGCACCGCGCCAGGTACGGCGCTTCCAGCAATAACCGGTTGAGCGCAGTGCCGTCTTCAAAGAAGCGGGCCGGGGGCAAGTGGGTGCTGCTGGCCAGCGGATCGGCGTTGGCCGTATGCGAGGCCGCAAGGGAGAGACTGATTGCCTGGTCGTGGCTCATGCCTCACCGCCTTGGCCAAAAAGTTGGCCAACGCGGTGAAAGGGTGTGACGCAAGGGGTCAACTGGGGGGGCAGGGTGCGGTCATCGAGGACGCACAGCCGCTGAAGAATCTTTTCCATAAGTCCACCGTTCAGCGGTGAACTGAAGGCTTCACTTTTGACGGCTTGCACAAAGCCGCAGTGAACGCCATAATCAGCTCACGTTATGTGTGTTGAACAGGTGATCCCTTCTTCAAAAGGCCTGTTCAGGATTTTCCAAAAAGCCCCGGCGCCAACCGGGGCTTTTTGGTTTCTGCGATTCGTGAATCTACATCGTCGCTTTCCTGCAAATAAAACTGTGCCGGATAGTAGCATGGGACCTCCGCTTTTCGCCCTACAAAATCCGCTGCTTTCAACGAGCTAGGACGCTTTCCTGGACACCACCGGCCTTTCATCGCTCGATTTGTTCAGCAGCCGTGGGTAAAGCCCGCGCCGGAACCGCTGAAAATCAGCCGCGTCAAGCCAGACGGCACTGGCCTCCCATCCGTCGCGAGACACACCGTCGAGCCGATCCTGGCTGATCAGCTGATACGCTTCATCGTTGCGCCCATCGTCGTTGCGGATGAATTCACAAAAGTGGTTTGTCATTGTTGTCATTCCTTGTTCGCGTTTCAGTGCCCATAACTGGATGCAGAACTGCCAGACCTACAGCGCCTCACTGGAGCATCCGCTCGGGGTTGGACGCAGTCGGCCCAGGACGCGCAGGATTTCGTTTTCAAAGGCGACTTTTGCTTCGAGGTCGCCCAGCTGCGTATGCCGTTCTGCCACGCACCTCAGCAAGCCAGGCAGGTGACCGTGCCGGGGCAACTCCTGGCCGTTCGTGACCCGATAGCCTTTGTGATACGCCGTCGCGATGTAACCCTGCGTCTCCAGCGAACGCAGGGCTTCGCGCACCGGCATCCGGCTGACCTGAAAGGCATCGGCAATGGCTTGCTGCGTGAGCCGTTCACCCGGTTCAAGTCGTCCGTCCATGATGGCTGCGCGCAGTGCTTCTTCAATGGTCTCGCGGGGCAGCGCTATCGGCTGTGCCAGACCGTGGGCCAGGTGCTCAAGCACCTGCTGAGCGTGCAGTTTTTGCGTTCTGTGGTTAATCATGTCCTTCACCTCTTTAACGGATGCAAACGGGCCCCTGCGCCGTAGCGCTGGGCTCAGCGCTGCACATGATTGAGGGGGTTTTGATGTGTATCAGGAACCGCTTAAGAGCCCCGAAGAGCTGGGCGGGTCGATCAGTCGATCATCAGGCTGGCTTTCTTGCCAGTGGCCGCATATTCCTGCCAATGCGCGATAGCCTGTGCCTGCTTATGGCGTGGGTAGCGAGTGCGAACATCGCCCTGTGCCGTGTGAAGAATGACTAGAAATGTCATTAGGTTGCCCTCAAGAATTAGATTCGACAGGGCAAAGTTAACCCTTATCGGTCAACTCATCAAGAGATAATTAACCTCTATCGGTAAAAAGTTGATACGTCCTCGGCAAGGTTGCTGACCTTGTTAAAATCGGCCACCTTTCTGGAGAGCAGTGATGGGGTGATGCTAAATTCGCGGCATAGCTCTATCTGCTTGCGGCCCTCGATAAGGTGACCGCGTAGTGCAGCGACGATTGCTTCACTGCGGATTCCGGTTAGGCGAAGCAACGCGGTAAAGTGATCAGGGTCCACTTCACCAGGTACCAATTTGTGTTTTTCAGCCACCGCGAACCTCAATCAAAAGTTTACCTAATTTAGTTAAATATCCCATGAATGCGTGGACATGAACACCCTGCGCAAGCGAATGCAGTCCTAAAAAACCACCTCCAGGCAAGGAGGTGGTTTTCCAGCACGCTCAGTCCATGTTCATGCCGTCTTCTTCATCCGGCGATGACAGCTCCGGTGTGCCCGCTGCTGCGGCCTGTCCCTTGGGCGTGGTCTCTGCCACTTCCCGCTCAGGCGCGGTCGGCTGCGCTGACCATTCGCGGCGGTTGACCGTTTTGTCCGTGACAGTGCCGTCCTCTTCGATGACCTGCACCACGACAGGTTGGGTGCCCAGGTCTTCTAAACGCACCTGGTCGCCTTGTTTCAGATTTGAATCCTTCATGGCATCTTCCAACCCTACGCCCCACACCGTGCGGGGTTTACCCCCCTCGGGCTTGAGCGTCACGAAGTAGCTCATCTGCTTGTCATCCTTGTGCTGATACGGTGCTGGCCCGTGGTCCAACAGTTCGCCCTCGATGACCTTGTTCCTGGACGGGGTGGCCTGCCCGGATGCTGCTTGAGGTGCCGAGTACAAACGCGCTTCCACCTGCTGGACTATTTTTACGGCCATCTCCGTAATTTGGTCCAGGTCCTGGACCGCCTGAGGCCAGTTCTCCACTTGCCTGTAAGCGGTTTCAAGGCTGCTTTTGAACGCTTCGCGGTAACTGTCGTTTTCCATGTAAGCCGTCAGCATGGCAGCGGCTTCAGGGGTCTTGTCATTCGTCGCAATGATCCAGACGGCATGGTCTTCACCTCGCAAGCCCATGACCGTATCAGAGGCTCTGACATCCGCTTCGGACATCGGGAAATCACGACGCCATTGTGCTTCAAGCCTCACCAGCTCGCTGGGGCTCTGCAAGTCCGGATCGTCGGCCCGTGCAGGCTTCGCGGCTTCTGGACTCGCCGACGCTGGGCTGGTGGACGCGGTCGGATTCACCGGCTCCGGCGCAGCGTCTGAAGGTGTTGCCACGCGGGTCTGTGCTTCAGACGTTGCCGTTGCTGCGGAATCCGCCGCCGGTTGCGCACGCTGCGCCTGCCATTGCGCAAACGCCTGGTCGCCTTTGGGCTCGCCACGCTCTGGAATGCCCAGGGTGATCGCCACCTTCTCCACGAATGCAATGCGCTCCGGCTCGGGCACAGTGTCGAGCTGGGTGGCCAGCGCCTGGCTAACCTGCTCGGCGGTTTTGCCTTCTCCATACAGCGCTTCGATGGGCACCGTAACGGCAAGGCGGTCCGCCTGGTCCCGCACGTCCCGTGTGGCATCGTCAACGTGCCGAGGCAGATTGGTAGCAGGGCCTATACTCTGCCCACCACGCTCAATGTCCAGCTCTGCACGGCGAGCCGCCAGGCTTTGATTCATGGCCTTGTCGGTGAAATGCACGTCCAGGCCATTCTTGGCCACGGCCTCGATCACCAGCTTTTTGAATTCGGCAGTGCCGTTGATCGTCAGTGTGCTGCCGAACCTTTCCCTGGCCAGCTGGAGGGCTACAGACACCCCGGCTTCGGTGATGCCCGTGCGGCGCATAGAGATTGTTTTGCCCGTGTCCACAAACAGGGTCTTGTCGGTCTGCTTGTCCAGGTAATGCACGTTCTGGCTGAACTTGGCTTTGCGCGTGTAAAGGTCCTTGGCGCTAAGGTCACGCGCGCGCTGACTGGCGGCGGCGGGGTCAACCTGACTGGCAAAGCGATCCATGACCCGCTTCACACGGTCACGCACGCCTTCAGGACCTGGGCCCCTCGCGCCGCTGATGCTGAAACCTGGGTCTTCTTTTTCATCGTCTAGGAGATTGCGTATGGCTGCACTGCCCATGAGATTTACCTCGATGTTGGGTTTCGGGTTGTGGAACTGTTCACGCGCTTTAAGCCGTTCGAAGGTCAGCACGGAAACCAGCTGCACCTTGTCCTGGCGGGTTAAGCGTTGATCGGAGAACACGGCGCGCCTGAGCGCGTAATACTGCTGATCGATTCGGCGTATGGCCCGGCGGTGAGCCGGGGGAATCTGGTTATGCTGCGCTTCCCGCGTGAAATACGCGGCCACCGTCGAGGCCTGCCTGTTAACGGTCAGGGCCTTGATCGAGGCGCGCTTGAACACCAGCGCCTTGTCTGCGGGCCGCTTGAGCGGATCGAACAGCATCCGGGCGCGCTGCTCGATGTCAGCCACCGTCGCGACCCGATGCGGGTTCTTGGCGTAGGGCGGGACGACAGAGCCAGGCCGCCATTGGCGGGGAGGGCGAGGCTTGCCTGGAGCCCTGGGCCTACGCCCGACAGAAGATCGTCCAGACGTAGTCGTTGCAGTCGCCGGAGTATTGGAAGGTGTTGAAGGTGATCGGTAGAACACCAGCGCGTTGTCAGAAGGCTTCTTGAGCGGATCAAAAAGGCGTCGGCCTCGCTCCTCGATGTCAGCGATGGTCGCGACGCGGTGCGGGTTCTTGGCATACGGCGGGACTACGCGTCCAGTTCGTACTCGGGCGTTTCGGGGCTTTCCAGCTCCGGTCCGGCGTCGGCCTGTAGCGCCTGCTGGCGTTGCTGTTCCCGTTGCTTCCTGAGAAACGGCGGCAGGGCCGCTTCCTCCTCTTCCTCGCTCAGCTGTGGACCCGTTCCGTCTTCCTCGTCCTCCTCCTGGTACAGGTGGTCGCAATCCAGAATCTCCTCCTGGTTGCGACTGTCCCAGGTGAACGTGTGCATCACGGGGCAGTAGCAACGCACCGTCACGGCTTCGGGCCGATCCGGCTTGCCGGTGATCTGCCACATCGCTGACGGACAGGTCTTGCAGGCCATCGGCAGGTGCGGCAGGGCGTCGCCCCGTAGTTTCAGCAGGACTTCGCTGATGATCTCTCTGTCGTTGCCCGGTGTGTACGTTGTCATTGTGTTCTCCATGGACTTGGTAGAATTTCTGCTCGCGCTCAGCAAGCAACTGCTGACGCTCTTCTGGGCTGGCAGCCACATAACGCTTGCGAAACGCCGGTGTCGCCTTTTCCACATACTTGATTTCCATCGCCCGTTGCGGCCATTCAGTCAACCGCTGGGCAATGATCGCTTTATCAAGCGGCTCCTTTTTCAAGTCGCGCCTGACGATAAAGTCATCGTGAAAGATGGTTTCTTTGAGGTTGGTAAATTTCGCATCACCGGGCAACTTGACGGCCACGTACTCATTGTCTCTGCCCTGGTTGCGGATGCGCGTTTCACCGTAGGTAGCCGCCAACTCGTAGAACGCCACACGGGTGGTCACGTTCTTTTCAATCACCTGCTTAACCAGCGTTTGCTTGAACTCCCGATTCTTACCGTAGAAGTCATCGCCCTTGTACCTGGACAGCACGCTTGCGGCATCAGCAATGTCTACCCGAACATGCTCTCTGGGTGACGCAAGGTTGTACTTCTGGTTTAGGTATTCCTGGAAAGCCTCAAAATACTTCTCATGATTCTTATAGAAGCCCACAGGGTTAGCTTCATTACCACTGAGCAAGTTAATGCGCGGCACGATCACATGAATATGCGGTTTGCGCTCAATAGGCTTGCCCGTCTTCTTATCATCGACCCATTTAATCTTGGGCAAATGCGCCTCAGCGTAAAAATTGAATTCTTCCGCTTTATACGCATACATGAGAAACTGTTTGAGCTCAGCTGTAACAGCTTTCAGTGTAGATTCGGCAACAATGTCTTCACGAAAGCTAAGCGTGAACGTCAAATAACGGTCCTGGCCGCGATCGGGAATACTCTCATAAATAGAACGGGTTAAATCAAGGTCGCCGGAAATAACCAAGCGATGATCCAGTTCATCGCGGGTGAACTCACGTCCTGACTTGTTACCTTCTTCGAGATATTCCTGTGCGCCAGTGTTGTACCCACTGGGCCTAATCAGCATCAGAGACACCTGCCAACAGCAGGGCCTCGATGGCGGTCAACTTGTTCAACCAGAGGGTGTACATCTTTTCAGAAATGACACCACGGCGGTGGGCAGCATTCACCTGGTGGGCTAACTGGTTAATGTTGTTGCTGGTTTTGTTATAGAAGAACAGTAACCGGTGATAGTCCTGTGGCTTGGCCGCCTTCACATTGAAGGTGAGTTTGGCATTGATAAAAACGTCACGCAGGAACTCGGAAGTCGTCATGCCTGCTTCCTTGGTCTTCCTGAGTATCTCGGTGTGATCATCCTCACCCACACGCAGGGTCAGGACACGGGTCTTGGGGGGCTGCTCAGCCATGGGGCCTCCGACGATCAATGACGCAATTGATTTATCGACTGATGACAAACGACAAGCGAAGCGCTACCGCTCTGCGGGGTTTCAAAGGGGTTTCCCCTTTGGCACGGCGATGTATTCGGGGGGGCGCTTCATCCCCCCGTATACATCGGTAACGTGCCTGTTTTCCCAAATCGAAGAGGGTATGCAGGTCGGAACACGCACAAAAACGCACTCCTACGCACTAGAGCGCACAAATACGCACTATAGGGTGCTTAGATCCGAAATCCGCGCATTAATACGCACAGAAAATCACTAAATTGCACTGAAACGCACTAAGTGCTAGCTTGCAGGCAAAATCATGTGGAGGTGTAGGTATGAAAGACTGGCGAAGCGCCCCTAGGAACGGCAAAGCGGCATTTCTAGAGCACCGGGAGGCTATTCAGGCAAAACTCGAAAGCGGGTACACCTTTAAAGCGATATACGATCAGTTGGTTGCATCCGAAAGCCTTTCAATGAGCCAGTCGCAATTCAATCGGTACGTGAAAGCGCTGCTCGTAGCTCCAGCACTGCAACCTGCTGTGGCTAATACCCAGCCTCAAACAGCCCCCCAAACCGCTCCAGGGGTGAGGCGCTTCACACACAACCCCACGCCTCCTGAAAACCTGCTGGATTAATGCGCAACGATGTCAGAGATCCTTTTTCTCTTTTTCAGCAGTTCGCTTGATGTTTTCCTGCACCGGTTTTGGCTGGTTTGCTACGGAGCGTTCTAAAACAATAAGCTCTCTCGCAAAGTAATTAACCTGATGATCAAGCTCAGCATTCTTCATCACCTGAAAAAATACAACAGGCGGAAATAGGAGAATGCAAACCAACAGCGACAAAGACAATGCACCGGTAGACAACCACCTGGGTATACGTCGCGGTGTGTCAGCTCCGAGCGATTTGGCTCTGGCCTCTAAAGCACTGAAAGAGAGGTTAATCTGTGACAAAGCTATCGCTACCTGATCCCTGGTTATCAGGTCCAGCGATTTTTTCGCTTCCTCAATAATGGCTGCTGAATTGCCTTTTAGTAAGTCACGGGAAGATTTACAAAGCGTTGTCGCAGTATTTTCGGCCTCCTCAACCGCCAAACTGATTCGTTCTACAGTCTTGCCAATTTCGAATGGAATGTCTCTGATTTCTCGGATGATGTGTTGCTGAAGTTCAATATATTCTTCTTTGTCCTCCTTGACTATTTCTTTGCAAATTACTGCAAGGGCATAGATTGGATCTTTAGACCCAATAGTTATGCCCACTTCCTCGAAAACCTTTTGCGATATCCGCCGCTCAAGTTCATCACTCATAGACACCTCAGAACTGGATTTGATTCAACTGAGAAAATACGTGATTGACCACGGTGTGGATTCGTTGCTTTTCCATTGTCACGAAGTTGGGCGATAGCTTGACTTCCTCCAAGGTCAAACGCTGCACGTTCATTCGGCGAATATCATCTCCATAGGTATGATGATTTCGAGCAGGCAAGCTCACTGTTCCATGTAAGCGGTCACTTTGTTTTTGGTAAAGTTTTGTCTCTACAAATGGCTTCCCATCGGCAGAAATCAACGCTCCAAAATGTTCGTTCATCCACAAAACAAGCGAAGCTTCGGGCAACCCTTGAGCGATTGAGTTAAAGCCATTAGCGGTATCTTGAAGCGTATCACCACCGCCAACAACGGTATGCACATAAACCTTCCTGCCGTTTTCCTGCAAAAAATTGACCAAATCGTTCTCTACCATGTAGGCCAACAGTGGCGAGAAGGTGTTAGCGCCGTTATCAATAACGAACACACCTTCCTGCTCTAATATTTTCTCGATAAGAGAATCGAACATCTTTGCATTGATAGTGCGTGATTCGTTCATCACAGGAATATGTACCGCATTGAGAGCTTTGTAGTGGGAGAAAGTCGTATTCTCCTGATCAGTATCAAAAGCCCTGAGCGTTTCACCTTTACTCAAGAAGTACTGTGCCAGCAAAACGGCAGCCAATGATTTACCAATCCCGCCTTTACCTTGCAGGATGAGATGTACGGTATTGAGCATGATTTGTTCCTTAAAATTGAGTAAGCCGTTGGACTTGAACACCAAGGGCGCTGCCCTTGTCATCCCGCAACGGCCGCGTTGACCTCGGGAGCGCGGGGTGGTGAAGCTACCCCACACTCCCAAGGTGAGCCTTGTCTGGACGGGGTAGCGTCAAGTGTGCGCTGCGCCCGTGCTTCCGTTCGCCGCGACGATAAAGCGCGTCACGACGAGCCGGGAGCGCGGCACCTGACGTGGCCAAGATCGCTGTGTGGGTGGGTCAGACCAGCATCCAGTTGAACCGGTAGGGGTCCATGAACGGGATATTGTCGTCACCGCCGTCAAAATCCCCAGCGGGTTGCGGTGCAGGCGCTTTGGCCTGAGCCTGCTTGCCTGATGCACGCGGCGGTTTTGGTGCGGCTTTGCCTTTGCCGGATGGTTTTTCCGGTGCCGCCTGCTGGGGAACTTGCTGCCGAGGGGGTTCCTGATGATCGCTGTCACCGCTGCCCTGGCCGTTCTGGCTGTGTTGGGAGTCGCCCTGTGGACGGCCACCGAGCAGCTGCATGGTGCCTTGCATGTCCACGACGATTTCCGTGGTGTAGCGTTTGATACCGTCCTTTTCCCATTCGCGGGTTTGCAGCTTGCCCTCGATGTAGACCTGCGAGCCCTTACGCAGGTATTCGCCGGCGATTTCTGCGACCTTGCCAAACAGCGACACCCGGTGCCATTCGGTCTTTTCGACCTTCTGCCCGCTCTGCTTGTCGGTCCATTGCTCGCTGGTGGCTAGGCTCAGGTTGGTTACCGCAGTGCCGTTGGGCAGGTAACGACAGTCCGGATCTTGTCCGCAGGTGCCTACCAGGATCACTTTATTGATTCCACGCGCCATGAGTGCGCTCCTTCTTCAATGAGTTCGTTAAGGGGTGTCTTCGTTTGGGTCAAACACGAATATCTTGCTCAGAAGCTCACGGCCACGGGCTGTGGACTGCTCAGCAGGGCCCAGCAACAATGCCGTTGAACCGTCTGCCGACAACTCAAACTCTGCAAAGCAGTTGTCGCAATCCACTGGACGCCAGGTCATTTCCCACGCTTTGACGTTGACGATATCCACGGTCGCGGGGGTTTCGCAGTTGGGGCAGTGCGCCGTCATCGTTTCACCGGCTGGCCACTGCGCCGCCTTGGGCTGTTGTTCCTCTGGCATAGCTAAAGCCTCCTTTGGAGAGGGGGTCATGCGCGCGTGGGTTTGCGGCTGAATACGAATTCCAGCTTGGCTTCGTGATTGAGCTTCAGGGCCGCTTCAAAGGACTTGCCGGTTTTCTTGCTGTGAAACCCCTTCAGCACGCCGGTCTTGCCATTCGTCAGCAGCGCCTCGATCTGGCCAGGCGACAGCATCTTGCCGCTGACTTCGGGATGGAACTTAAAGGCGCAGGCGCGACACCCGATCACTCGCGGGGTGACGGCCAGTTCACTGCCGCACATGGGGCATTGAGCGTTCAGGCTGTCCAGTACCGGCTTACCGTCGCCCTGCACGTTGCCCAGGTCGATGTTCTGCACCTGGTGGGCAATGAAGTCCTCCAGTTCGTCCAGGAACGCCTCCACGGTCAGTTCACCGGCCTCGATCATCTGTTGCTGTTCATGCCAGAGCGCGGTCATGTCCGGCGTGGTCGCAATCGCGGGCAACGCGGCAATGAACTCCAGCCCCAACTGGGTGGGGATCAGTTTTTTCTTTTCTACCGCATAGAAACCACGCTCCTGCAACTTGGCCAGCACCGCGCCACGGGTCGCCGGGGTGCCGATGCCGCCGTTCTCGCCTTTCTTGCCCTGGTCGCGGTCGATCAGCAGCTGCTTGATACGCGGGTCTTGCACGTACTTGGCGACCCTCTGCAAGTCCTTGAGCAACGTGGCTTCGGTGTAGAGCGGCAGGGGCTTGGTTTTTTCCTTGGCCACCGTGATGCCGTCGCATATCCCGGCGTCACCGACTTTCAGATCCGCGAGAGCATCGAAGGGGCTTGCGACCTCGGCGGCGTCCGACGCGTCTTCGTCTGGCTCGTTTTCTTCAGTGACCTGCGCCGTCCAGCCGGGCTGTGTCACTTTGGTGGAGCGCGCAACGAAGGTGTGGCCATTCACGCCAAAACGCACTTCGGCACTGAGGTAGCGTTTCTCGGGCAAGAACTGCGCGACGTAGCGTTTGACGATGGCCAGGTACACGGCGCGTTCATCGTCACTTAGCTGGGCAATGTCGATCTTCACTGCCGTTGGGATGATCGCGGTGTGCGCCGAGACCTTGCTGTCGTCAAACGCCCGGCTTTTACGTTCCGAATTCACCTCGCTGAACATCCCGGCCAAGTCTGGCAGGGCTTCGCTGAGCAGGCTCAAGGTCTGCGGAGCCTCGGCAAACTGCTCATCGGACAGGTAACTGCAATCCGAACGGTTGTAGGTGATGGCCTTGTACTTCTCGCGCAGTGCCTGGGTCAGGGCGAGGGTTTTCTCGGCATCGATGCTGTGGGTCTTGCTCATGTACACCTGAAGGTCGAGCAACGCGAACGGCAAGGGTGCCGCCGTTTGCTTCTCCTCCACGCGCGCTTCGGTCACGTCTGTGGGCTTCATCCGGCACGCGTCGGCCACCTGGGTGGCGTAGGCCTCGTCAATGATGCGGTTCTTGTCATCGAGCGGGGCATCCGCGGCCACCACCAGGCGGGCCTGGGTACGACTGCTACCAACGGCCAGGCTTGCCGCAACCGTGTAGTAAAACGCACTGGCGTGACTCTTGTTGGCCAGGTAGCGGTTCACGATCAGTCCCAAGATAGGGGTTTGCACGCGCCCCACTGACAACACGCTTTTGACGCCCTTGGCCCTACCGGCCAGGGTGCAGGCGCGGGTCATGTTGAACCCGTACAACTGGTCGCCGATGCTGCGGGCCAGAGCTTTCTGGAACAGGCCGTAAAACTCGCGGTTGTCGCGCAGGCCGTCCAGTGCCTTACGAGCGGCATTGGCGTTCATGTCGTTGATCAGGATGCGTTTGACCGGCGCGGTGTTGCCGAAATGCACCAGGACCTCATCGACCAGCAACTGGCCTTCGTCGTCCGGGTCACCAGCGTGGACGATTTCCGAGGCGCGACCGATCAACTGCTGGACCACTTTGAGCTGGTCGCGAGTACGGGCAATGGGCTGGTACTTGGCCGGACGCAGCTTCAGGGGCAAATCGGCCTGAACCCAGTTTTTATAATCAGGGTTGTGCACCTCGGGCGGGGCCAGTTCGAGCAGGTGGCCCACGCACCAGGTGACGATATCGTTGCTGCCGCACTCGAAATAGCCGTCCTTGCGTATGACGGTGCCCAGCGCCTCGGCAATGACCTGGCCCAGGGCGGGCTTTTCCGCAATGAATACTCGCATGGTGTTCTCCTTGTCAGGATCTGGGGCTTAGCCCCGGACCTTGCCGAACTTGTCGTTGATTTTTTGGGTGTAGCTCTGATCAGCACCGGGGCAGCTGTTGAGGTAGTCCTGGCGCGCCATGGCGGTCTGGCTCCATTTGATGTTCCCGTGCTTCTTGACCAGGATGCTGAAGTAGTCCTGTTCGGCGCTGCGGCACTCGCTGCCACCGCTGTTGCCGGTGAATTTGCCGTAGAGGCACAGCACGGACTTGCACGGGTCACCGGCGAAGGCCGAGCCGCTGCCCAACAGGCACACCGCAAGCAGTGCGCAGACCCGCGTTTTGCCGCGACCGGGCACGGCGTTGCCAGCGACATGACCCTGGCGGTCAGCCGTTTTGCGGAAAGTATTCATGTGTTGCTCCTGCTGACGCCGGATGGCGCCGGTGGGGGTGTTACATCGTTTCGGGGATATCGTCAGTCTGCGCAGGCTCGGGATCTGGCTCGGGGGGCTGAGCCTTGACCGCTTCGGCCTGAGCCACTTCGGACGCGGTGTCTTTGGGATTCCAGCGCTGCCGTTGTTCGGCCTGCATGGGCTTGGTGTCGGCCACTGCCACCTTGGCTTCGATGGTGCGTACCGGCACGGTGAGCGCGTCGATTTTGGAAGCATCGCCAATCGGCACATCGGGCGTCGGCATACCGGCTCGCTCTTTGAACACGGGTTCTTCGTACCAGAAGATTTTCCGGGCTCGGATGTTGGCAGCGGGGGTGGTCTTTGTGGCTTCCACAAAAATCAGCTCTTCGCCGTAAGGCAGGGCGCTGACCTCCTGCGGCAACAGCAACGGTCGGGGCTGTTCGCTGTAACTGTCTGTTTGACCTCGAGCACCGATTTCATGCTTCTGTCTGTTCAACGACTGGTTATGGACGCGCACCGTGGTGTTACCCAGGCGCGTGCTGTACTCCTTGGCCAGCTCGACATTGCCGGTGCCGTAGACGATTTCGATGTGAAAGGCCTGCATGATGCCGTTGCCTGCCTCCCGGCCATACGTGCGCTCGCTGCGCAGCTGGTCCTTGCCCTGAAAAATGATGATGTAGCGAAGGCCTGCACCACGTGTCAGCGCCGGGGCCATTTCCATGATCTCGATACGGCCCATGACCGCGATTTCGTCGATCACGAACAACACCTGGTACTTGAGTATCAACGTGCCATCTGCGCAATGACCACCCTGCTCGGGCATCACATCGGTGTTCTGCTGAATGGCCTGAGTGAAGAACAGGTTCATCAGCGGGCCGTATTTCTTGATGGCGTTACCGGTCACGCAAAAGTAGATGCTGATCTTCTCCTTGCGCAGCTTGGTGAAGTCAATGTCGGTGTCTGAGACTGCCCAGGCCACCGTTTTCTCGGCATACATGGACAAGGCACCGCGCAAGATATCGACGGTGGTGGACCATCCGCTGCTCTTGTTCTTCGAGGCCTCGAACACGCCATTGAGTTCACGAAGGGTTTCCACTGACAGCGCGTTGGGGCCAGTGCTGTGTTGCTCGATGGCTTGCTGCGCCCACACACCGAGCCCGGTGCCCAGTGACGCCACCTCATAGGCCTGGGGCAAGGTCAGCTTCATACCATTGAGCTTCATGCCCTCCATTTCCATCAGGTACAGCAAGATGGCCGCAAACACGTTGGCAGCCTTGTTGTACCACTCCTGGTTCTTGGGGTTGTCCGACACGAACAGCACACCCGCCAGCGTGCGTATCTGCCCCAAGCGGTACAGCGGGTCGCGGCTGAGTGCGCTCAGCGGGTTCCAGCGGTGCGTCTCCAGAAGCTCCGGCGAAAAGCGGTAGACCTTGTGTCCGGCTGCGGCCCGAAAACCTGCCGTGTCCCTCCAGTTTTCGAATTTGGGGTCGTTCACCACTACCGAATCGGGGTAGCTCAATAGATTGGGGGTAACGACTCCCACCGTTTTGCCGGTGCCAGGGGGCGCGGCCAGCATGACGAACGTCTGGCCATAGCTGGCCAAGAAGGTGTCCTTGGTGGGGTGTTTGCCAATGAGGATCGCGGGGTGCTCCTCGATCCGTTCTTGGGGATTGTCCGGGCTGATGGGTTTCGATTTAGCCTTGCCCATCAGCGGCCCCCTGCTTGACGCTGAAGCGTCTGTTCGTTGTTGCTTTGCGCCTGAAGCGCGGCCTGTTGGTGTTGCAGAGCGATGGACTGCTGCTGGTTGGCCTGTATCTGCTTGAGCGAGGCGCTGATGACTTCGAGCTGGTTCGACTGTCGATCAAGCTGTGACTGAGTCGCGCAGCCGGTCAGGGACAGCATGAATACTGCGGACAGGGTCAGTGCGGTACGAACGTTCATGATCATATTTCCTTTGAGTAGGCACAGCCAAACGCCAGGCGGCTGGTAGCTGACTGTGTGGCGTTGCATGGGGAGGGTCTGAAAATGCGGGTGTATCAGGGGGCGATGTGGCTATTTATTTGCGCAGTCCCCGCAATAATCCGAGTAGCAATTGATCGGCATCCATGACGTGGTATTCCTTAGCTAACTTACGGCGTGGATCATCTGCCTGGTCCGCAGCCAGCTGCTCCAGATTGGTCTGGTCTTCGCTGCGCATCTCCTGCGCGTCGCCGCCGGTTGTCAGCAAATACTCCAGCGCTGCGGCTGGAATATCTTCAGGTTCTGCGAACCGGCATTCCCATTCGATTTCGTTTTCGGTTCTTCTGAAAAATTCCTTTTCGCCTGCCTGCATCGCATCCTCTGCCGATAAGCAGGCTAGTCCCCCTTCTTTGCCGCAAACATAAAAAAACCAGAGTCCAGACGCCGAAAATTCTCCATCTTGAGCAGTGTCGAATTCGTCGGAGGTTCCAACAAAAATTGCTGGGTTAGTCGCGTGCTTGATGATTGTCATAATCGTATTCTCTTGTTCCCTCTAAGCATGCTTAATCACATACGCTGTATGGAATCCTTGATGGGATCGTGGACGACAACCGAATCGGGATAACGGAGCAAATTAGGAATCACCCCCCCTACGGGCTTGCCGGAACCTGGCGGAGCAGCCACCAGAAACGAATCCTCCGCGGGGTGCTCCTCGATCCGTGCTTGGGGATTGTCCGGGCTGATGGGTTTGGATTTAGCTCTGGCCATCAGCGGCTCCATGCTTGACGCTGAAGCGCCTGTTCGTTGTTGCTTTGCTGCTGAAGATCAGCCTGGAGTTTTTGCAGATCGATGGACTGCTGCTGGTTGGCCTGAATCTGCTTGAGCGAGGCGCTGATGACTTCGAGCTGGTTCGACTGTCGATCCACCTGGGACTGGGTGGCGCAGCCAGTCAGGGACAGCATGAATACTGCGGACAGGGTCAGTGCGGTACGTACATTCATGGTCATATTTCCTTTGAGTAGGCACAGCCAAACGCCAGGCGGCTGGTAGCTGACTGTGTGGCGGTGCAGTGGGATGGTTTGAAAGTGCGGGGGTATCAGAGGGCGATGCGGGGGCAACGCCTACTTGCTGGTGTTACGGGTATTACCGGGTTGCTTTGCCAAACGGTACACACGGACACGGGCATAGCCTGACTCACTATTGGCGAGCGTGGTCCAGCTCCCCTTGTGGCCGGTGTTCAGCCTCTCGATAAACGGCGTGACCTCATCATCGGTTTTCGTATCCGCCAACACGATGGTTATGGTGAAGTTCGCCAACATGGCTTCTGCTGATGCCTTAGAGAGCGCCAGTACGTCTTTTGCGTCACTTTTTGCGAACACTTTTTCGGTGGTCATCGTAATGCCTCGTCTGTTGTCTGAATGCATGTAGTGCGCGTAAAGCCTACTTGCGGGCCTTACTGGTGTTCTTGTATTCGCCCTGGTACTCGAACTGGCGCAGCTCGCGGTCGTTGGCAAAGCGGGCATCACCGTGCAGCGAGGTCTTGGGCTTCAAGCGCACGAAAACGGCCATCAACGTAACGCCGACCGGCAGGAACGTCAGGGCTGCCGTCACACACCACGACCAGGGCACGTACAGCATCCGCCGGTCGTTCCAGGGCAGCTTGCGGGCTTCCCACAGCGTGTCCCAGGACAAGCCCGCGAAGTGACCCTGAGTCAGTTGCAGAAACATCGCACCCCCTGCGTACAGGCCTGCCACGAAGAACACCAGCATCAATGCGATGACCAGTAATGTCAGTCTCCACCACATAAACGTCTCCTGTCACCCTGCCTGGCGAGCGTGTGCTCGGCCTTCTGAACATGAGCACGTGCCGCCTCGAAGGCTGCGAACGTGTTCGGATAAGGCTGCATCGCTTCGATCATCGTGAACACTTGCCCCAATGCATCACGGTTGTACCGCTCGCGCTCTACAAGGGCTTTCTCCAGGCCGTGTGCAGGTTTGCGCGTAATGCTGTTGTGCAAGGTGACGTAATCCATCTGGATGGCTTCGGCCACTGCGTAGAACTGTGAGTAATTGAGCAGCAGAATGTATGGCTGCGTGGGTGGCTCGGGCCTTTCTGCTACGCGCTTACCGCTACCGCGTGTTGCAAACATCCGAGTAAAAATCCGTTTCAACCACATGACCCACTCCTATTTAGCTCGTTGACGCTGACCATTGAGCAGGGCCAGCTTGTGTTCAGGTTCGTAATGCACTTCCAGGATGTCCGTCTCTTCCATGTACACCACCACGTCGAACGAGGTTCGTACCAGGCGTTCGATGTACTCGTAGTCCAGGCCCTTGCCGACCTCCGACTGCTTCACCAGGCCGCACACACGCGCATAGCCCGCTTCACTGTCGTTGGCGTGCGCCGTGGTCACGGTGCCCTTGGTGCCGGTGTTCAGAATCTCGATGAAGTGCCACACCTCGTCACCCGTCAGCTCGGCCAGGAACAGATGGTCAGGCTTCATCCGTAGCGCGCTGGCCACCAGGGCTTTGGGTGCCACCACATGGCCGTAGAGCAGATGCACATGGTTGGGATGAAAGGGCAGGGTGTCTTCCAGTATTTCCTGGATCGTGACCATGCGTCGGTGAGCAGGAAAGAGGTCGATCAGCGACTTGCCGTAGGTGGTTTTACCCGACCCTGGCCCGCCGAACACGATGATGTTCTGGCGATGAGCGACGGCGATTTCCATGAACCGGTCCCAGTCGCCGGCAGCGTGTGCTTCCTGCATGTCGCGCTGCCAGGCTTTCAGAGTCAGTATCGGTGAAGCGATGGCCTCAGCCCGGTCATAGCGGCCACTGTTGATGTAATCCTTATGGGTGAAGCGCTGCAAGGAGGGTTTTCGAAACGTCATCGACAGCGTGCCTTTCTGGCAGGCCGGGGCCATGACGATCTGGCCCCGCTCGCCGCCCGGCAGCTCCACCGTGTGAATCGGTGAATGAGGAGCCAGCACGCGATAGTTCAGCGCGCAAAGCGCGTTGGCCAGCCGCCAACACAGATTGTAGGTGAGCCAAGGCGCGTCCTCGCGCACCCAGCCGTCTGGCCCGTCTACCCAGATTTCAAAGGGCCGGTTAATGGCCACGTCCTGGGTGCCGGGGCGATTCAGGCGCTCGGTGACGCCTGCCTGGTCGAGAAAGTCCAGGACCAGCGTGTCTTCGGTCAGTCCTTGTTCCTCAGCGTCTTGCGAGTGATCTGGTTCTTGCGTCATGAATACTCCTTAGCGGTTCTCGAAAACCGATGAAAAGTCGATGTCTCGGGCCACGATGACGGTGATGACCGTACCTGGCAGCAGATGCGCGGTGTCCGGAATGTTGATGGTGCTGTCCAGCGCCTTGTTGGCCATGCTCTCCACGTTCTGCTCGCTGTTGTTCACCGTGTAGCCTCCAGACCCCGAGCTTTTCTGCGTCGTGTTGGACGCGGCCTGAAGCGCGTCCTGGATGAACGACAACATCACCGCACCGCCAAAGCGCTGCATGTAGTGGCGATTGATCCAGGCTTCGGTCCCGCTGGCTCCCATGGGGCCTGCACCTAGGCTGTCAATCTTGGCCCGCACACCCGATTGGGTTTCGATTTCGGTCCAGGTGGTGAACACGCTGGTTTCGCCTGGCCCAACCTCAACCGTCTGTTCACCGGTGAGCTTGTCACCCGCCGCCGCAATCACCGTGGAGCCATCGGCGGAATACAGCGGATCGGTCAGACGACAATCCACCAGCCCCGGATGGGTGCTGATGATTTCGGTGTACAGCGCGCAGCGCGTGTAGGTGTTGTGGCTGACCAGGTACTTGCGGTTCGGAGCCAGGTACGCTTTGGCCGGCGCAAAGGTGGTGCCGCCCAGGTTGCTCAGGCTGCTGCGTTTTCGGGTGGACGATTCACCGCCCAGGTCGCCACTCGATCCGCCTTGCACGTCAGCCAGCAATGAAGGCGGCAGGGTAGGCTGATCGGTAGTCGGCTGTTGCGACTGAGTCTGCCCAGCGCCGGTGCCCAACGCATCTTCCGAGGTGACGAACATCGCTGGACCGAGTTTGCGTTGCAGGGGTGTCAGCACCACGGGGGGAGGCTGGCCGTTCGCGCCTGGCGGTGGCGGCGCACTCCCGGCGTTGCCTTGACCGGTTTTTCCGCGATCAGCGTCCCTTCTATCCTTTTCCTCTTTCGCCAATCGCTCTCGTTCAGCGCGGGCTCGCCGTTCCTCTTCGGCTTTATCAGCGGCCAGCTTGGCTTCCCGGGCCTTTTTCATGCTGTCGTCACTGACCTGATTGATGTCCAGGGTCGCGTCCTTCTTGACGTTCGTTTCATCAACCTCGGAGCCGGTGGTTTTCATCTGGGAAATGGTGAAGTACCAGAGTCCGCCAATCATCAGCAGCCCTACAAACACCAGCCCGGCCATGCCCAGGTATAGCGTCTTCTTGTTTTGTGTATCGCCTGTGCGTTTGGCCCGCACGTCAAAAGCCCCACGGGCTTGGGTGCTGGCAGGCTCGGAGGCCGGTTTCTGTTCCGGGGCCGCTGCTGTGGTCGCTGCTGTGGTCGCTGCTGATTCGGGCGGCCCGATGCTGTCCGGCCCTTGAGTGTTCTCCGGAGCCTGGTCGTTGTCATTGTTCTGCATGCTTAAGCTCCCGAATCTCACCCGTGGTGGTCCCGTTGAAGTTGTACCCCGTGTTCACCTGGGCAGTAGGCCGGGCCTCTACAACCAGGCCGTTCAGGCGGAACCGGAACAACCGGCTGACGCCATGCACCACGACCACGTTCTGTTCGTTGTGCGCATCGGCCAGGGTTTCGGTGCCATCGGGCAGGACCTGGTACAACACCGGGCGCGGCCCGTTGCCGGTGAAACGGAAGCAGGTCAGCATGCCGTTGTCCCAGCCCTCATACGGCGCTATGGACCGGCTCTCTGCACTGGAGCGCTTCTGATAGGGGCCGTTTTGCACCGAGCCGTCGCAGGGGTTGCCGGGGTCACGGCGCACCGCGCCGGTTTTTTTCGGCGGCTCGGGGTAGGTGAAGCGCAGCGCGTAGGTCATGTCCGCAGCCCGGTTCACCAGTTTCAGCTCCAGCAGGTAGGTGTGCCGATTGGTGTTGATCACCAGGTTGGTATTGGGCTCCTGATCGGTGATGGGCTTGATGGCCACCAGGTTGCCGGCCTTGTTCGGACCGATGGACCAGGCTTTCGGATCACCCGACACCATCAGGCCCGAAGCCTCGTTGATGGTCTCGTTGGCCGGAAGCTGAACCAGTGAGGTACGACCTATCGAGGCCTGGATGCGGTACACGTTGTCCGGGCTGTAAACAGCGGTCTGCACGCGCCGGTCCAATGCCGATCCGGTGCCCATGCTCTCGGCCAGAGCCGGGACGGCAAACGTCAAGGCCAATAGCGCCGTGAGGCCTGAAGCGGCTTTATTTCCCATTGGACACCCCCACTTCTCGGGTCATCGTGTAGGCCTTGACCCCAAAACCACGGGGGTTTAGCCACTGATCACCGGCTTTTTTGGCAGCGTTCTTGTAGTCGTAGGTCACCGTGGCCACCCAGGTCACCGGGTGCAGCTGGGGATCGGGCATGCCGTTGCGGTCCAGCACGGTTTTAGTGATCCGCACCTGCGCGGTGCCTTCCCGGTCCTTGCGTTCCAGGAAGTTGATGTTGTTGATATCCGTGCGTATCTGCCGGTTGGTCCCCAGCACTTCCAGATAGCCCTTGGAGGACAATTGGAAGTTGCGGTACTCGGTAAAGGTCTCGCCGTAGGACATCAGCTCCACCATGCCGAACTCGGCGTCGTGGCTTGAGAAGTTGTAGCTCTCGCGGAAACGTACATAGGTCGAGAGCCAGAACTCGTCATCGATCTGCTCCGGTGGCTTGCCTTTGTCGTCGGCCCACACCACGTCCGTGTAACCGGAGTTGTTGTCGACCCGTACCAGCCCAAGTTGCACGCTCTTGAGCGGGGTCAGGCCCAGCACGGCGGCGATGGACATAAAGGTCAGCACCCCAAAGAAGGCCGCCAGGCGACGGGCGTTTTTAGTCTTGGCCTTCTCATCGGCGGCGATGTTCTTTTCAAAGAACCGCGCTGCGTGGATGTAAGCCTGTTCAGCCAGGCTGATGTCTTTTGCAGTGGCCGCGTCGATGATGATATGGGCGGCCAGTCGCCGCTCCTGATCGATCACGTCCTGTTTGGATTTTCGAAGCTTTCTCATAAGTCACCTAAACCTGGACATACACGTGCTTCGCGGATCAGTTCGCGGAGCATTTGGAATCGTTGGGCGGGGCCTCGGCGGGCTTTGCCGGAGTGGCAGCCACCGGGCGCGCTGGAGAGGTGGTCTTGAGCGACTGGGCCTTGGGCGCAGGGCTCGCTGCTGGCAGTACCCGGCCAGGCACGGGAGCGGGCGTTATCACGGGGGCAGCGCGAGGTGCTGGGGCATGGGTGAAAGGCATGTCTTCCCATTGCCCTTCGGGTTCGGAAAGTTTGGGTGCAGAGCCACACCCTGACAGCAAGGCAGCCGAAAGCAGCCCGCTCAAAGCAAGTCTGAAAGTCATGTTGGAGTACCTGTTGTTGCGAGAGAGGCGAGGGAGTTGAAGGCGTGTGTTCGAGGGGTTAAGAGATTTTGTTGCGACGCATTGACTGCCGCACTTTGGAAAGGCCGGCGGCGGCACCACGAGTCATGCCTCTTGCAGCACCAAATCCTGAAATTTTGCTGCCAATTCCGCCTCCCGAAGGACCGCCACCCATGATGGAGGCTGCTTGCTGAGGCAGTTCGACGACCAGTGCTGTGAACGTGCAGAAGACAATCAGGATGGTGAGATTCCCCTCCAGACTGGTGTCTATGACGCCATTTTTAATCATCACGGTGTTGATAAATCCGATTTCGATCGCCAGCACGACCGATATCAGTACCTGAGCCAACATAAAGCCCGCGATGGCTGCAACCCAGCCCCAGAAATACTGTTTGGTCTGATCAAACAGCAGAAAAGCGATGAACAGAGGCCCTACGGCCACGATAGCCGTTGTCGATACTTTCAGGACAAAGAGCGTAGCCACGGCAGCCAGTAAGAACGGGATACCTCCCAGCACATAAAACACCACTGCCTGAATGCCCAACCAAATATCAGAAAAACTGGCCTTGAAGATATTGAAGTTCATGGCTCCTATCAGTGCTTTCAGGTTAGAAGCATAAGCAACAATCAAACTGTCGATCTGGTTGGTTTGCATGCCCTCCTGGCCGGACAAGATTCCCCCCATCCAGTTGGGCAAGCCGGTGATAAAGGGCACAATCGTCTGGACGTACCATTGCAGGTTGAACGCACAACCCGCAATACACGCCATTTTCAAAATTTCTTTGGCCACATCCTCGAAAGCAACGTTCATCCCCCGGTACAACCACTGCATGTTGCGAAGCGTGAAGTGGATCAACCACAGGGTTCCGAAGAGTGCCCCAAGCCCCAGCATCACCTTGGTCATCCCGGTGACCAAGGCGCTTTGCAGGGCGGCATCAACGAAATCAAACAACGTCTGGGCTATTTTGGTTACGTCCATGCCGCCTCCGTTATTTTGATCGGGTATACGTGGTGTTATCGAAATAGATGACGTCGCCTTCCAAACGCATGGTTAAAAGACCAGCAACCATGCTTAAAACGGTGTCTGACTCGGCCTTACCTTCAAATAGCTGCGTCTTTTTTTCTCTTTTACCATCCCCCCACATATCGTCCGTGGTTTCTAGGTTTACGTGAAACATTTCTCCGTCTTTTGAGATATCCATGACATAGGTTGGCTTGCCCATTCTTTTCATGTCTTCTCCAGTCCATCGCCCCACAAATCCATCCCCTTTGCTATCGAAGCAACCGGACAGCGCCAGTGCAAACAGGACCAGGCACGAAAAAGCAGTCAGTTTTTTAAACATAGGTCATCTTCCCTTTTGAATTTATTGGTTAATCACTCGTAGCTAGGCCGCACGCTCGTTTTACCGTTCATGTAATCACGAAACGCCTGGGCCCGTTTTTCGTTTTCCATGTTCTCTTGCTGCTGCTGGAGCATCTGCATGTTGGCCAGCCGCATCTGCTGGTTTTGCTGCTCGATCAGCTCCTGCTGGTAACGCAGCTGTAAATCCTCCTTCTGCTGTGGGGTCGTCACCTCGTTCAGCCGAGCCCGTAGCAGCTCGGCGTTCTTGACCCGTTCAGTGCTGGCGTCATAGTTGCGCTCCAGCGCATCGGCAACCGACATCATCTGGTCGAATTTGGCCTGCACGCTGGCATTATCCGAGGTCAAGCCGTAGCGGTCACGCAGACTGGCGATGTCCCGTGCCGTGCTGTACACATCAGCCCAATCCCCCATGGGCATGACTTTGTTCAAGGCGGGATCGTTCAGGAACCCTCCCAGCATGTCATTACCGGTGACGATGCTTTTGTAGTGGTTGTACTCCTGTGCGGCCTGGCTGATGGCGTCCTTGGCGGTGGTCAGCGCGTCATAGGCCTGTTTGGCCTGAGCCACTGCATTCAGTCGCAGTTCGATCAGATTCGATGGATCTACAACCGGAACGCCTGGCACTACTGCGTAGGCCGCAGGCAGGACGGTGGTCAACATGAGCGCGCTCAGCGCGACCGCAATTGCATGCTTTTTCATGACGCATCCTCAATTTCATTCTGTTCCTGAAGGGCTTTCCAGGCTTTCTGGAAAGCCGGCAACCAGCGTTGCGCGTCCCGCGTGTTCATGGACTGACGAAGGTTTTCGGCGTAGTCGAACGCGGGCAGCCACACAGCGGGATCGTCGGTGTTCAACCATTGGCGTACAGCCTCGGCCACCAGAAATGCATCGACCCACACCGTGGGATCGGACGTGCCCAGGTATTGCCGAACACGCTCAGCCACCGCCAGGTTCTTTTCCGTGGCGGACAGCAACGGCAACCAGTACTTGAGTGGGCCGCCCAGATCCATCTTCAGCTTCACCGTCTGGTGACCCTGCTGTACCACCATTTCCCGGCTGAGCTTCCCCATGGCACGCACGGCCTCGAACAACTTGCCCGTGACGCCAAACTTGGCGTAGCTCTCAGCCTGTGCGTTTTCATTGGGCAACCACATGGGGGTGGTCACCTGCTGAATGACCGCCGGAGCATACTTCGTCGCCAGCGCTTGCTCGGGGTACTGGGTGTCCATGATCAGGATTTCCCCGCGCATACGACCGCTTTGCAGAACCTCCTGGATGGCGTCTGCCGTGCTTTTGAACGACAACGGTGCCCAGTACTCGGCCACCACGTTCAGCAGCAGGTTGCCGGGGCGGGCCTGGTGCATTTCGCGCTTCATGTAGAACAGCGTGTTCAGAAACGCTTCCATGACCTCGGGGTGTTTCTCGGCATAGTTGTTTTTGAGCAACTGCGTGCAATCGAAGGCCAGACGCCGGTAGGTCTGCGCATCGAACTGGTTGACCGGTGAGTCCAGTACCCAGGCGTATTGCCCTTCACGGTCTTCACCGGCCAGGCGACACCATTTCGATAGCCGGGTCCGCAAGCAGTTTTCGCCTTGCTCAGGGATGTTGCGCAGCAGCAATGACATGCTGCGATTGCGCACGTTGGTGTGCGCCATGACCGCCTCGATCGAGTCCTTGATCCTTCTCTGGTCAGCGTCATTGCTTTTGTCAGGGCCCCCCGCGCAACACAGCACCAGGTCAAACAGCATTTGCCGCAACTCCGGACTGTCGTGAAACTGGAACGGGTTGACGCCGGTGAAGTGCCCCAGCTGCACGGTGTAATACTCGGC
>NZ_LJPW01000165.1 GCF_001400735.1 Pseudomonas caricapapayae | reverse complement strand
TGCAGCGGTGAAGCACTGCCTGCCGAACTGGCCGGTCAGGTGCTCAAGCGCCTGCCGCAGGCCGGTTTGTACAACCTTTATGGCCCGACCGAAGCGGCCATCGACGTCACGCACTGGACCTGCACCACGAACGACGTGCTCAGCGTACCGATCGGCCGGCCGATCGATAACCTGAAAACCCACATTCTCGACGATGGCTTGCTGCCTGCCGCACAAGGCGTGGCGGCAGAGCTGTACCTGGGCGGTATCGGTCTGGCGCGGGGTTATCACCAGCGGGCCGCGCTGACGGCGGAACGCTTTGTGCCGGACCCGTTCGACGAGCAGGGCGGCGGACGTCTGTACCGCACCGGCGATCTGGCGCGTTACCGCGACGAAGGGGTGATCGACTACGCCGGGCGTATCGACCATCAGGTGAAAATCCGTGGGCTGCGCATCGAACTGGGTGAAATCGAGGCCAGCCTGCTGGAGCACGACAGCGTTCACGAAGCCGTCGTTATCGACATTGACGGCCCGTCGGGCAAGCAGTTGGCGGCGTATCTGGTGGTTGAACAGGGTGTCGATCACCTGCGCGATGCACTCAAGACACATCTCAAGGCGTCGCTGCCGGATTACATGGTGCCCACGCATTTCATCGTGCTGGACAGAATGCCACTGAGCGCCAACGGCAAGCTGGATCGCAAGGCGCTGCCAAAACCGGACGCCGGGCAACTACAGCGCCAGTACGTCGCACCGGTCTCCGATCAGGAACGGCAGATGGCTGCCATCTGGGCGGACGTGCTGAAAGTTGAGCGGGTTGGATTGACCGACGATTTCTTTGAGCTGGGCGGCCACTCGCTGCTGGCGACGCAACTGATTTCCAGAATCCACACCGGCCTGGGAATCGACATTCCATTGCGCCTGATCTTCGAGAAACCGCAATTGAACGATTTTATTCAGGCTTTCGCCAGCAGCGGCCTGTCGCTGACCGAGGACGGCTTGTCCGATATTGAAAAAATGATGAATGAAATGGCGGGTATCTGACATGGACAAGTCTGCAGCAGAGCGTATCGCCCAGCGTTTCGTCGGTTTGCCCGTTGAGCAGCGCCGTCAGATTCTGAACAAGATGAACGAGACCGGGCAGAGCTTCAAACTGCTGCCCATCGCCGTGACCCGGCATGATGCCGCGCGTATCCCGCTGTCCTACGCCCAGCAGCGCATGCTGTTTCTCTGGCAGATGGAGCCGGACAACGCTGCCTACAACGTACCTATGGCGGTACGTCTGAACGGCCCGCTGGATCGGCAGGCACTGAGTGCAGCACTGGACGAACTGGTCCGACGCCACGAAACCCTGCGCACGCGTTTTGTTTCCGATGATGGCGCGTTTTATCAGGAGATCCTTCAGCAGGCGACAGTCACCCTTGAGTTCGCCCCGGTCGAGCCGGCCGATATCGAAGATCAGGTGCGTGTCGAGCTGCAGAAGCCCTTCGACCTGCTGAGCGGCACGTTGCTGCGGGTCAAACTGTTCCAACTGAGCGAAACCGGGCACGTCCTGACAGTGTGCATGCATCACATCGTGTCCGATGGCTGGTCCGCAGAAGTGCTGATTCGTGAGTTTGTGCAGCTGTATCAGGCGCAGATTTCCGCGCAGCCGGCGCAATTGCCCGCGCTGGCCATTCAGTACGCCGATTATGCGATCTGGCAACGCGCCTGGCTGGAAGCCGGCGAGGGCGAGCGGCAACTGGACTACTGGAAACAGCAACTGGGCAGCGAGCACCCGTTGCTCAGCCTGCCGCTGGATCACCCGCGCCCGCTGCAGCCGAGTCATCGTGGCGCGAGGGTGCGCGTCGACGTCCAGGAACCATTGTCCTTGCAGCTGAAAGCCCTGGCGCGCAACAGCGGCCAGACCCTGTTCATGTTGACCCTCGCTGCGCTTTCGGTGGTCCTGTCGCGCTTCAGTGGTCAGGCCGATATCCGCATCGGCGCGCCCAACGCCGGGCGCACGCGCAGCGAGCTGGAGGGCCTGATCGGCTTCTTCATCAACACCCAGGTGTTGCGTGTGCAGGTGGACGAGCGGCAGCGCTTTACCGAACTGCTGGATCAGGTCAAACGGGTGGTCACGCAAGCTCAGTCGCATCAGGAGCTGCCGTTCGAACATCTGGTGGATGCGTTGGCACCGGAGCGCAATTCGGGTCATAACCCGCTGTTCCAGTTCAAGATCAACCAGCATGTGCTGGCTGCAGATGACAGCGGACAACGTGTATCGGGCCTGACGGTCGATGAGTTTCCGATTGGCAGCAGTGATGCGCGCTTCGATCTGGCATTCGACTTTACCGACACGCCCACCGGGATACGCGGTTATTTCACCTATGCCACCGACCTGTTCGAACCGCAGACCATCGAACGCATGGCTGACGCATTGCGCGCTGTGCTGCAAGCACTGGTTGCGGACACTGACCGGCGTCTGGCCGATCAGCCGCAAGCGGTGTCGCTGCCAGTCGCTGAGCAGTCCTCTGATTTTGCCTGCAATGACTTCCTCAGCCTGTGGCAACAGGGCCTGCACAGTGGGCGTGACAAGCCCGCATTACGCGTGGGCCAGCAGGTGCTGAGCTTTGACGAGCTTGAACAACGCAGTAACCGGTTCGCCCGCTATCTGCACACGCAGGACATCAAGCCGGGCATGACCGTCGCGTTGTGCCTGGACCGCTCACTGGAATGGGTGGTCAGCCTGCTGGCGGTGCTGAAACTGGGGGCTGTGTACCTGCCGCTGGACAGCGCTCAACCCGCCGAGCGCCTGCAACAGCTGGCCCGCGACAGTGGTGCCGTGTTGCTGGTCCACGCGAACGCTGACGACAAGGCCGCCCGGTTGGGCGTGTGCCCGGTGCTGGCGTTCGATGCCGCGCTGTGGGCCGATCTCGACAGCCAGGCGCTGGGTATTCAGGTCCTGCCCGGGCAACCGGCCTACATCATCTACACCTCCGGCTCCACCGGGCAGCCCAAGGGCGTGGTGATCAGCCATGGCGCGCTGGCCAACTATGTTCAGGGCGTGCTCGAACGCCTGGCTCTGACGCAAGGGGCGAGCATGGCGATGGTGTCGACGGTCGCTGCCGACCTGGGCCATACCCTGCTGTTCGGTGCGCTGGCATCCGGCAGGACATTGCATTTGCTGTCCCACGAACAGGCATTCGACCCCGATGGCTTCGCCCGTTACATGGCCGACCATCAGGTTGACGTGCTGAAAGTGGTGCCGAGCCATTTGCAGGGCTTGCTGCAAGCCGCCAGGCCGGCGGATGTGCTGCCGAATCAATTGCTGATTCTGGGCGGTGAAGCCAGTTCCTGGGCGTTGATCGAGCAGGTGCGTTCGCTGAAGCCTGGCTGCCGGATCGTCAATCACTATGGCCCGACCGAAACCACGGTCGGCGTCCTGACTCATGAAGTGACCGAGCGCATGAATGCCTGCCGCAGTGTGCCGGTCGGTCAGCCACTGGCCAATGGCAAGGCTCGGGTGCTGGATGCCTATCTGAATCCGGTCGCCGAGCGAGTGGCCGGTGAACTGTACCTGGGCGGTCCTGGGCTGGCACAGGGCTATCTGGGCCGTGCGGCGATGACTGCTGAGCGCTTTGTGCCGGACCCGGATGCCGATGGCCAGCGCCTGTACCGTGCAGGCGACCGTGCGCGTTGGGTCGACGGCGTGCTGGAATACCTGGGGCGTGCGGATGATCAGGTGAAAATTCGCGGTTACCGGGTTGAGCCTGGTGAAGTCGGCCAGTGGCTGCAGGCGCTGGAAAACGTGGCCGAAGCGGTGGTGCTGGCGCAGCCGCTGGAAAGCGACGAAACCCGCCTGCAACTGGTGGCCTATTGCGTTGCGGCAGCCGGTACGCGCCTGAATGTCGACAGCCTGCGTGAGCAACTGGCTGCGCGCTTGCCCGAATACCTGGTGCCCGCACACATCGTGTTGCTGGAGCGTCTGCCTGTGACTGGCAACGGCAAGCTCGACAAGCGCGCCTTGCCCAAGCCCGGCGTCGTCAAACAACGTTATACCGCGCCGGTGGGCGAGATCGAGGAAAAGCTCGCCGCCGTGTGGGCCGACGTGTTGAAACTGGAGCAGGTCGGCAGCACCGACAACTTCTTCGAACTGGGCGGCGATTCGATTCTCAGCCTGCAGATCATCGCCCGTGCCAAGCGCCAGGGCATCAAGCTCAGCCCCAAGCAGTTGTTCGAAAAACAGACCATCGGCCAGTTGGCGTCGGTGGCCAGACTGATCCAGAAAAAGCCCGCTGCCGGGGCGGAGCAGGTCAGCGGTTCGCTGCCGCTGCTGCCGATTCAGGCGCGCTTCTTCGAGCTGGACATCCCCGAGCGCCAGCACTGGAATCAGGCGTTGATGCTCAAGCCGCTGCAAACGCTGGATGCGATTCACCTGCAGGCCGCGCTCGCCGCGCTGATCGAACAGCACGACGCGCTGCGTCTGGGGTTCACGCAGCAAGACGGCCAGTGGCAAGCTACATTCGGCACGCTGAACGCTCGCGATCTGCTCTGGACGCACGCGCTGGACAGTGCCGAGCGCCTGACCGAGCTGGCTGAGGAAGCACAACGCAGCCTGGACCTGAAAAACGGTCCGTTGTTGCGTGCCGTGCTGGTCAACCTGCCGCAGGGCGAGCAACGCCTGTTGCTGGTGATTCATCATCTGGTCGTAGACGGTGTGTCGTGGCGGGTGCTGCTGGAAGACCTGCAACAGGCCTATGTCGCCATTGCAGCAGGCCAGCCATTGGCGCTGCCAGCGAAAACCACCTCGCTCAAGCGTTGGGCCGAACAATTGCAACAGTATGCGAGCGGTAAAACGCTGGCAGCCGAACGTGATTACTGGCTGCAGGCCTTGCAGGGCGCGGACCAACCGTTGCCGCGCGACAAGCCCGAAGGCTCGATGCGTCATCGCGATGCGGCCCATGCGTCTTCATGGTTGAGCAAGGACCTGACCCACAAGCTGCTGAAAGTCGCACCTGCCGCGTACCGCACGCAGGTCAACGACCTGTTGCTGACAGCGCTGGCGCAGGTGCTGTGCGAGTGGAGCCAGCAATCGTCAGTGTTGATCCAGCTGGAAGGCCATGGCCGGGAGGACCTGTTCGACGACACCGATCTCAGTCGCACGGTCGGCTGGTTCAGCAGCCTCTTTCCGGTTCGCCTCACGCCGCAAATCATGCCGGGTGCAAGCCTGTGCGGGATCAAGGAACAATTGCGTGCCGTACCGAACAAAGGCATTGGTTACGGCGTGTTGCGCCACATGGGCGAGCCGTCGTTTGCGCAGCAACTGGCGGCACTGCCGCAGGCACGGGTCACGTTCAACTACCTGGGGCAGTTCGACGGCAGCTTCAGCGAGCGCGAGGGTGCGCTGTTCGTGCCGAGCGCCGACAGTGCCGGCACTGCTCTGTGCGAGGACGGGCCACTGGGTAACTGGCTGAGCCTCAACGGTCAGGTATTCGATGGCCAGTTGCAACTGGACTGGAGCTTCAGCCGCGAGGTGTATCACGCCTCGACCATCGACACCCTGGCACGCCGCTACGAGCAGGCACTGACCACACTGATCGAACACTGTACCGCCGGGCACCAGGGTGTCACGCCGTCGGACTTCCCGCTGGCGCGACTGACTCAGTCACAGCTCGACGGTTTGTCGATTGCTGCGGGCACCATCGAAGACATCTATCCACTGTCGCCGATGCAACAGGGCATGCTGTTCCATTCGCTGTTCGATGAGGTGGCGGGCAACTACATCAATCAGTTGCGGGTGGACATCGGCGGGCTGGACGTACCGCGTTTCCAGCGTGCATGGCAGGCAGCGGTAGACGCCCACGAGGTGCTGCGCAGCTGCTTTGTCAGCCAGCGCGAGCAGTCGCTGCAAGTGGTGCAGCGTCACGTGACGCTGCCCTTTGTCGAACTGGATGCGCGGGGTAAGCCCGAACGCTGGCTGGACAACTGGGCGCAGGCCGATCGTCAACAAGGCTTCGATCTGGCCCGGGGCCCGCTGTTGCGCCTGGCGGTAGTGCGCGTTGCCGACGACACGTGGCAGTTGGTCTACACCAGCCACCACATCCTGATGGACGGTTGGAGCAGTTCGCGGCTGCTGGGTGAAGTGCTGCAACGCTACAGCGGTCAGACGCCGCCGACACAGCCGGGGCGCTATCGCGATTACATTCAGTGGTTACAGGATCAGGACGCCGATGCCAGTCAGCGTTTCTGGACCACAGAACTGGCTGAACTGGATGAGCCAACCCGCTTGCTTCACGCGTTCAGGTCTTCAGCGCAAGGAGAGGGCTATGGCGATTACATCCAGCTGATCGATGCCGAGGGCACCCGACGTTTGAGCGAGTTTGCCCGCGAGCAGCGCGTGACCCTCAATACGCTGGTGCAGTCCGCCTGGCTGTTGTTGCTGCAACGCTACACCGGTCAGTCCAGTGTGACGTTTGGCGCTACAGTGGCCGGGCGTCCGGCTGAGCTGCCGGGTGTCGAAGAGCAGCTTGGACTGTTCATCAACACCCTGCCGGTGATCGCCAGCCCGCGTTCGGAGCAGACGGTGGCCGACTGGGTGCAGCAGGTGCAGGCGAAAAACCTTGCGCTGCGCGAGCATGAACATACCCCGCTGTATGATATCCAGCGCTGGGCGCGCAACAGTGGCGAGGCACTGTTCGACACTATTCTGGTGTTCGAAAACTACCCGGTGTCCGAAGCCTTGCAGCGCGCGCCCGATGGTCTGGTGTTCAGCGGCCTGCACAATCAGGAACAGGCGCATTACCCGCTGACGCTGGTAGTCGAAGCCAATGACGTGCTATCGGTGCGTTTCAGTTACGACCGGCAACATTTCAGTGCCGAAGGCATTCTGCAACTGGCGGCGCATTTCGATCACCTGCTGCAAAGCCTTGGTGCTTGCGCTAAGGCGCGTGTCGGCGAACTGGCCTTGCCGACTGCCTGGACGCAAAGCGTGCAGCATTACCCGAGCGTGCACTGCGCCCACCAGCGCATCGAGCGTCAGGCCGATCTCGCCCCGCAAGCCATCGCCCTGAGTTTTGCTGACCAACAACTGAGCTACCAGCAACTCAATCAGCGCGCCAACCGGCTGGCCCACAAGCTGCGCGAGCAGGGCGTCGGCCCGGACGTTCGAGTGGGGCTGGCCGCCGAGCGCGGTCTGGACATGATTGTCGGCCTGTTGGCGATCCTCAAGGCGGGTGGCGCATACGTGCCGCTGGACCCGGATTACCCGCAGGATCGCCTGAGCTTTCTGATGCAGGACAGCGGTATCGAATTGTTGCTGACCCAGAGCGGTTTGCTCAGTCAGTTACCGATTCCTGCGCATGTTCAGACACTGGATCTGGCCGATACGCTGGACGGTTACAGCACGGAAAACCCGCTCAACCAGACCACGCCGGCCAACCTGGCCTACGTGATTTACACCTCGGGCTCGACCGGCAAGCCGAAAGGCACGTTGCTCACCCACCACAACCTGATGCGTCTGTTTGCCGCCACCGACGACTGGTTCGCGTTCAACGAAAAAGACGTGTGGACGCTGTTCCACTCGTTCGCCTTCGACTTCTCGGTCTGGGAGATTTTCGGTGCGTTGCTGCACGGGGGACGACTGGTGATCGTGCCCCGCGAAGTGACCCGTTCGCCGGAAGATTTTCACGCGCTGCTGGTCGAGCAGCAGGTCACGGTGCTTAACCAGACGCCGTCGGCGTTCAAGCAACTGATGCGTGTGGCGTGTGATTCGTCGTTGCCGATGCCGTTACAGAAAGTCATCTTCGGCGGCGAAGCGCTGGACGTTGCCAGCCTGAAACCCTGGTTCGAACGGTTTGGCGATCAGACACCGCAACTGATCAACATGTACGGCATCACCGAAACCACGGTTCACGTGACCTACCGGCCGATCACACTGGCTGACACGCACAATCCGGTCAGCCCGATTGGCGAAGCGATCCCCGATCTGTCGTGGTACGTGCTGGACGCCGATTTCAACCCGGTCGCCCAGGGATGCAGCGGCGAGTTACACATCGGTCACGCCGGTCTGGCGCGCGGCTATCACAACCGCGCCGCACTGACTGCAGAGCGCTTTGTGCCTGATCCGTTTTCCAGCGACGGCAGCCGCCTGTACCGCACCGGCGACCTGGCCCGTTACCGGTCTGCCGGAGTGGTCGAATACGCCGGGCGCATCGACCATCAGGTCAAGATCCGCGGCTTCCGCATCGAGTTGGGTGAAATCGAAGCGCGACTGCAAGCGCACCCGACCGTTCGCGAAGTCATCGTGCTGGCCCTGGACGGGCAGTTGGCGGCGTATCTGGTGCCGACCGAGCCTGATCAGGATCAGCAAACCCTGCGTGAAACGCTGAAAACCGAACTCAGGGCGAATCTGCCGGAGTACATGGTGCCGACCCATTTCATCGTCCTCGACAAGATGCCGCTGACCGCCAACGGCAAGCTGGACCGCAAGGCGTTGCCTGCACCGGATGCCAGCCAGTTGCAGGCGACCTACATCGCTCCGCAAGGCGAGCTGGAGCAGCAACTGGCGGCGATCTGGGCCGATGTGCTCAAGATCGAGCAGGTCGGACGCGCTGACAACTTCTTCGAACTGGGTGGGCATTCCTTGCTGGCCACTCAGGTGATTTCGCGCATTCGTCAGCAACTGGACGTCGAGCTTTCGTTACGCGACCTGTTCGAAGCGCGTGATCTGGCGGCATTCGCCCACGCGGCGGGCGAGGGCCAGGGCAACGACGTTCCGCGCTTCATCAAGGCTGACCGCACTCGGCCACTGGGTCTTTCCTATGCGCAGCAGCGTCAGTGGTTTCTCTGGCAGCTCGATCCTGAAAGCACTGCTTACACTATTCCTGCGGCCCTGCGCCTGAGCGGCTCGCTGGACATCGCCGCGCTGGAGCAGAGCTTCAGCGCGTTGATCGCTCGTCACGAAACGTTGCGCACGACCTTCCGCCAGGACGGCGAAAGCGCGGTGCAGGTTGTTCATCCGGCACGCGCCTTGACCCTGACGGTCGAGACCGTGCATGCCGGTCAGGCTCTCGAGGCCTGCCTGCAGCAGGAAATGCAGCGTCCGTTCGATCTGGAGCAAGGACCGCTGTTGCGCGTTCGTTTGCTGAATCTTGCGACCGACGAACACGTGTTGATTCTGACCCAGCACCATATCGTCTCCGATGGCTGGTCGATGCCGATCATGGTCGATGAGCTGGTACGTCTGTACGAAGCCTTCAGCCAGGGCCGCGAGGTGATGTTGACCCCACTGGCCATGCAATACGCCGACTACGCGCTGTGGCAGAAGACCTTGATGGAGGCTGGCGAGCAGGACCGCCAACTGGAGTACTGGAAGCAGCAATTAGGTGCTCACCAACCCATTCTGGAGCTGCCCGCCGATCATCCGCGTCCGGTCGTGCAGAGCCACGCCGGTGCGCGCCTGGCGGTCGAGCTCGAACCGGCGCTGATCGACGATTTGAAACAGGTCACGCGACAACAGGGCGTTACGCTGTTCATGCTGTTGCTGGCCTCATTCCAAAGCCTGCTGCACCGTCACAGCGGCCAGTCGGATATCCGCGTCGGTGTGCCGATTGCCAACCGCACCCGTGCGGAAACCGAAGGCCTGATCGGTTTCTTCGTCAATACGCAGGTGTTACGCGCCGAGTTCGATCTGCACACGACCTTCAACGAACTGCTGCAACAGGTCAAACACACGGCGCTGCAAGCCCAGGCGCATCAGGAGTTGCCTTTCGAGCAGTTGGTCGAAGCCCTGCAGCCACAACGCAGCCTCAGCCACAGCCCGTTGTTCCAGGTGATGTTCAATCATCAGAGCCAGGCCAGCACCGACATTCGCGAGCTGCCCGGTCTGCAGGTCGAAGCGCTGGTGTCTGACCGCTACCCGGCGCAATTCGACCTGACCCTGAATACCGCCGAACACGACGGTGGCCTGAGCGCTGGCCTGACTTACGCAACGGCCTTGTTCGACAGCGGCACCATCGAACGTATGGCCGGGCACTGGCTGGCGTTGTTACGGGCGCTGTGTGCCAATGCGGCTCAGCGCATCGCTGAAGTCCCTATGCTCGACGCTGCCGAACGGCAGCAGATAGTCCGCGACTGGAACACCACGGCTGCCGAGTTCCCG
>NZ_LJPW01000052.1 GCF_001400735.1 Pseudomonas caricapapayae | reverse complement strand
ATCGGCAGCACCGCGCCCTTCATCGGCCTGTTCGGTACGGTCTGGGGGATCATGGAAGCGCTGCAAAGCATTGGCGTGACCGGCTCGGCGAGTCTTGAAGCGGTCGCCGGCCCCATCGGCCACGCGCTGGTCGCCACCGGTGTCGGTATCGCTGTGGCCGTTCCTGCGGTGCTGATCTACAACTTCTTCCTGCGCCGACTCAAGCTCGCCGTGGCCGACATGGATGACTTCGCCCACGACTTTGACGCCCTCGCCCAGCGCAGCGCCTTCGCGGTAACCCGTCAGCCCATCGCCAGCAAGAATGGCCATGCCGTTCGGGAGGCCAGCTAATGTCGTTCTCCACTCAAGACAGCGATGAAGTGCTCAGCGAAATGAACGTCACGCCGTTGGTAGACGTGATGCTCGTACTGCTGGTGGTGTTTATCGTCACCACCCCGCTGATGACCAATGCGATCAAGGTCAACCTGCCCAAGACCGATGCGGTCGCACCCGCCGAGAAGAAAAACCCGGTGGTGGTCAGCGTCGATCAGGACGGCAAGTTCTACCTCGCCAAATCGGAAATTGCCCCGGAACTGCTGGAAAAAAGCCTTCAGGACGAAAAGGCCAAGGACCCGGAAATCCGCGTCCAGTTGCAGGCCGATACCGCCGTGAATTATGGCCAGGTGGCCAAGGCCATGGCGTCCATCGAACGCTCCGGCATTACGAAGATATCCGTCATGACAGCGAAATGACCCTCAGGTGATTTGACGGCTTCGCCGCGCGAAGCCGTCTGACCTGCCCCCCGTAAATGCGGTTGTCCGTGGGCTGAAAAGCCTCTGGAGGGGGAGCTGCTTGCTGGAAAAAGAAGAAGTGGAACTCCCGCTCGGCACAACCGCGTCGGGAACAGAGGGCTCACAAGGCCATTTCAATAACGTCTGGACCAAGTCGGAACTAACCATGCTGATGAATCTTCCCGGTTGCACCCTCAAACCACTGGCCCTCGCGGTCCGGCGTCATCCACGTGCCTTGCTCTGTGCATTGGCCATGGGCATGAGCGGTGCTCAGGCGGCAGACGCCGTCGATGCGGACACGAGCGGTTCTGCCGTGTCCACAAGCGCAGCGGTTGTGCCTGCCACGACCCAGCTGCAACGCGTTGAAGTGACCGGTTCGGCGATCCGCCGGGTCGACGCCGAAACTGCCGTGCCGATCACCATCCTGCGCGCCGACGACCTGAAGAAACAGGGCGTGACCACTACCCAGGAAATGGTCCAGCGCATCACCGGCAGCCAGTCGATCCAGAACAGCGCCGGCTCGATCGGTGCCAGCACCGGCGGTGCCTCGTTCGCCGACATGCGGGGCATTGGCGCGAACAAGACGCTGGTGCTGCTCAATGGCCGCCGTCTGGCCAACAACGCGATTTCCGGTGTGGGCACGCCGAATGGCAGTGCCATCGACCTGAACATGATCCCGTTCGCCGCCATCGACCGCGTCGAAGTATTGCGTGACGGCGCCTCGGCGCTGTACGGCACCGACGCCATCGGCGGTGTGATCAACTTCATCACCAAAAAGTCCCTGACCGACGGCACCCTGACCCTGGGCGGCGACACCCCGACTGCCAGCGGCGGCGGGGCCAGCAAGGACATGAGCGGCAGTTGGGGCTTCGGTGATCTGGAGCAGGACCGCTTCAACGTCATGGGCGTGTTCAACTACAACAAGCAGCAGAATCTGGACGCCAACGACCGTTCATTCACGCGCGATTACCAGCCAGGGCGCGGTCTCAACCAGACGTCCGGCACGGCCTACCCGGCCAACTATTATCAAGGCGACAACTCCGGCAACCCGCTGGGTACAAACTGCGGAGGTGCCAACCTGATCGCCAGCAACGGCATCTGCCGCTTCAGCACTCGCCAGTACATCGACCTGATTCCGCAAACCGAAAAAACCTCGTTCTTCGGCAAGGCCACCGGCAAGCTGGCAGACGATCACAACGTCAGCCTTGAGTACTTCTGGGCTCGCAACAATAACCACACCGGCATTGGCCCGGCGCCACTTACCGGCCTGTCACTGGACGCTTCGTCGCCGTTCTACCCCGGCAACGGCATTACGCCGGCACCGACCGACTTCACCATCGACCCGACGCTACCGGTCAGCACGGCCTGGCGCGAAACAGCGGCTGGCGCACGAGGCTCAAGCGATCAAAACACCAGCCAGCGTTTTTTGCTGAATTTCGACGGTCTGGTGGGCGGATGGGACTACAACGTCGGTGCTTCGTACAACCAGAACAAAGTACTTTCTTCGGTCACCAGCGGCTTCGTCAGTGACTCGGCGATGCGCCAAGGCCTGGCTGATGGCGTCCTCAACCCGTTCGGCCCACAAACCGCCGCAGGCCAGGCCCTGATCGATGCCAACGAATACCACGGCCAATACTCCAGCGCCGTAGGCCGGGTGGCCGGGCTGGATGCGCGTATCAGCCGGGAAATCGGCGACTGGTTCGGTGCAGGCCCGTCGGGTCTGGCATTGGGCGGCGAGTACCGCAAGGAGAAGATGCATCAGGACTTCGACCCTTTCGTCAACGACATCAGCAGCCTGGGCCTGGATGCAGCAGGCAGCGTAGAAGGCGAACGCAGTGTCAAAGCCCAATACGCCGAGTTGAACGTGCCAGTGTTCGACAGCCTGGAACTGACCGCCGCCATCCGTCATGACAAATACAGCGACTTCGGCAGCACCACCAACCCCAAATACTCGTTCCGCTACCAGCCGTTCAAACAAGTCGTGGTCCGCGGTGCCTATAGCGAAGGCTTCCGCGCGCCGTCGTTGTATGAACTGTACGCGCCGCGAAACCTGAGTTACACCCAAGGCTACTACAACGATCCGGTACTCTGTGCTGGCGGCACCGTGCAACCGGGCGGTAATGCCGGTCGCGATTGCCAACAGCAGTTCCTCAACAGCAGCGGTGGCAACACTGAACTGGCGCCGGAAAAAGCCCGCAACGTGACGCTGGGCTTCGTCTACCAGCCGGTCAACAACCTGTCGATGGGCCTGGATTTCTGGTGGATTCACATCTCCAACCAGATTCAGTCGTTCCCGGAGTCTACCGTGTTCGATGACCCGAACACCTACGCTGACCGCTACGTGCGTGCCGCCGACGGTTCGATTGCCAACATCGTCACCGGCAACGCCAACCTGGGTATCGTCAAGACCAGCGGCGTTGACGTAACGCTCGACTACCGCTTTCCGAACACACCTTATGGGCAGTTCGGTCTGGGCATGACCGGTACCTATGTGACCCGTTATGACTTCCAGAACATCATCGACGGCCCGTATACCGACAAGGTAGGCGACTTCCAGGGCGACGGCGTGATCTCGCGCTGGAAGCACGTCCTGACCGGCACCTGGGCACTGGGTGATACCCGCGCGTCCATCACCAACCGCTTCACCAGCGGCTACAACGACTATGACCGTACCACCAATGCACGGGTCGCGTCGTATGCGCTGTGGGACATGTCAGTGGGTCATACCTTCGACAAGGTGCTGGATATCGACGCTGGTGTGCGCAACATGTTCGACCGCAACCCGCCGTTTTCCAACCAGGCCTACAACTTCCAGTCCGGCTACGATCCTCGTTACGCCGACCCGCTGGGCCGCACCCTGTTCGCCCGCGCGACTTACCACTTCTGAGTGTGACGATGTGGCCCATACACGCTCCGTGGGCCACATCAGATTGCGAGCTCGCCCCCTCCGGCCCAGGTTTCATCCACCTTCCCCGGCCGGGGGCTTTTTCGCAGTGTTCGATCATTCAGTGCGTACGAGGAAAGCCCCACCATGTCGCGTCTTAACCGATTCCTGCAGCGCCTGCTTATGGGCGTTGCGCTGTGCAGTGGCTGGCAGGTCGCGCAGGCTGCGCCGACCCACGCCTTGACCGTCTATGGCGAGGCACCGAAATACCCGGCTGGCTTCCAGCACTTCGATTACGTCAACCCGAACGCCCCAAAAGGCGGTTCGCTGACCCGCTCAGCGGAAGAAATCGGCCAGTTCAATTACCTCAACCCTTACGTCGATCAGGGCATCAATGTGGTGCAGGTCGATACCTGGGTGTACTCACCCTTGGCCTATCGCTCGCTGGATGAGCCGTACACCGTTTATGGCCTGATCGCTGAAAAGATGGAGATGGACCCCGACGGTCTGTGGATCCGTTTTTTCCTCAACCCCAAGGCACGCTTCGAAGACGGCAAGCCCGTCACCGCAGAAGACGTGCGCTACACCTTCGAGCTGATGACCACCAAGGCCAGCTTCAGCTATCGCCCCATGTTTGCCGACGTCAAGAACGTCACCATCGAAGGACCGTTGCAGATTCGCTTCGATTTCAAGAACAACCTCAATCGTACGCTGGCGCTGGACATTGCCAGCCTGCACATCCTGCCCGAGCACTGGTGGAAGACCCGCGACTTCGCCAACGGCGGCGGCTTCGAGCCACCGCTGGGCAACGGCCCTTACCGGGTCGCCAAGGTCGATGCAGGGCGCAGCGTGGTCTTCGAGCGGGTCAAGGACTGGTGGGGCAAGGACCTCCCGGTCAGCCGCGGCCTGTACAACTTCGACACCCTGACCGTGAACTTTTACGGCGACACGGAAATCGCCCGGCAACTGCTGCAGGCCGGGGCATTCGACTACAACCGCGAGTACTCCTCGTCCGGCTTCGTGGTCGGCTACAGCGGCCCGGCGATCGACGACGGGCGTCTGCAAAAGCGCATCCTCGCCCGCCAGCGTCCGGTCGCTGCGCAGGGTTTCGTGTTCAACCTGGACAACCCGATCTTCAAGGACCGCCGCGTCCGTGAAGCGCTGTCGCTGCTGTGGGATTTCGACTGGATCAACCGACGGGTCATGCGCAATTTCTACGTGCGCGAGCAGAGTTACTTTCCGAAAAGCGACATGGCCGCCACCGAGCTGCCCACTCCGGGCGAGCTGAAGATTCTCGAGCCCTTGCGCGGCCAGGTGCCGGATGAGGTGTTCAGCAAGGTGTATCAGCCGCCGAAGACCGACGGCAGCGGCTACATCCGCGACAAACAGTTGCAGGCCCTCAAGCTGCTGGCCGAAGCGGGCTGGCACCCGAAAGACAACAAGTTGGTCAACGCGGCGGGCGAGCCGATGGTGTTCAGCTTCCTCGACGGCCAGGGCGGCTTCGACCGTCTGATTCTGCCCTTCAAACGCACGTTGGCGCAGATCGGTATCACTCTGGATTTCCTGCGTATCGATTCGGCGCAGTACATCAACCGGCTCAATGCCCGGGACTACGACATGATCGTGGTGACCCTGCCCAAAAGCGGCAATCCGATCATTTCCCCAGGCCGTGAGCTGTACAACCTGTACGGCTCGCAAAGCGCCACGGAATCGGGCAGTTCCAACGCTATGGTGCTGCGTAACCCTGCAGTGGACACGCTGATCGACGGACTGGTGAGCGCCCACACGCGCAATGACATGGTGCTCTACGCACGGGCGCTGGATCGGGTTCTGCAATGGGGCTACTACATGATCCCCAACTACTACTCCAAGGGCACGCCGCTGGTGTTCGCCAACCGTTTTGGCATGCCTGATGTGGCCCCGGTCTACGACGTCGGCCTGGAAACCTGGTGGCAGATCAGCCCGACTCCGTTGACCAACGATCAGGCCGCTGCACTGACCGGCAAGCCCGCCGCTGCCAAGGAGTATTGAGATGCTGGCTTATGTGATTCGACGCCTGCTGCTGATCATCCCCACGCTGCTGGCCATTCTGATTGTCAATTTCCTGATCGTACAGGCGGCCCCCGGTGGCCCGGTCGAACAGGCCATCGCCCGTATCCAGGGCTTCAGCCCCAACGGTGTCGGCGGCGGTGGTGGTGAAGTGGCTGCAACCGGCACCACCAGCCGCAGCACACGCGGGCTGGACCCGGCGCTGATCGAGCAGATCAAAGAGCATTACGGTTTCGACAAACCGATGCACGAGCGGCTGTGGCTGATGCTCAAGAACTACGCACAGCTGGATTTCGGCACCAGCTTCTTCCGCGGTGCGCCGGTCACCGAACTGATTGCGCAGAAGCTTCCGGTGTCGCTGTCGCTCGGGCTCTGGGCGACGTTGATCACTTACCTGATTTCCATCCCGCTGGGCATTCGCAAGGCGGTACGGCATGGCAGTGCATTTGATGTCTGGAGCAGCACGCTGGTGATCATCGGCTACGCCACGCCCGCGTTTCTGTTCGCCATCCTGCTCATCGTGGTATTCGCCGGAGGCAGTTATCTGAGCTGGTTTCCGGCGCAGGGTTTGTTCTCGGAGAACTTCGATAGCCTGGGTACCTGGGGCAAGATCAAGGACTATCTGTGGCACCTGGTGTTGCCGGTCAGTTCGCTGGTGATCGGCGGCTTCGCCACGCTGACCATCCTCACCAAGAACAGCTTTCTCAACGAGATCAGCCGTCAGTACGTGGTCACTGCGCGCGCCAAGGGCCTGACCGAGCATCGTGTGTTGTACGGCCATGTGTTTCGCAACGCCATGCTGCTGGTCATCGCCGGCATTCCGCAGGCCTTGATCGAGGTGTTCTTTGCCGGCTCGCTGCTGATCGAAACCATCTTCGGCCTCGATGGGCTGGGGCGCATGAGTTATGAGGCAGCGGTCTCTCGGGACTACCCCGTGGTGTTCGGCACGTTGTTCCTGTTCACGCTGTTCGGCCTGCTGATCAAACTGATAGGCGACCTGTGTTACACGCTGGTCGACCCGCGCATCGATTTTTCCGCGAGGAGCGCCTGATGTTCGAGTTTTCTCCCCAGACCCGGCGACGTTTCGACCTGTTCAGGGCCAACCGGCGTGGCTGGTGGTCGCTGTGGATCTTCATCGGCCTGATGCTGATCTGTCTGTGCGGCGAGCTCATCGCCAACGACAAGCCGTTGCTGATCCGCTACGACGGGCAGTTGTATTACCCGGTGTTGCACACCTACATGGAAACCGATTTCGGCGGCGAGTTGCCCTTCGAACCGGATTACTCCAGCGAGTACGTGCGCAAGCTGATCGCCGCGAAAAACGGCTGGATGCTCTTCGCGCCGATCCCGTTCAGCCACGACACCATCAACTACGATCTGGACGCGCCATCGCCCAGCCCGCCCGATGGCACCAACTGGCTGGGCACCGACGAGCAAGCCCGTGACGTGCTGGCGCGGGTGCTGTTCGGCGCGCGGATTTCCATTATGTTCGCGCTGCTGTTGACCGCGATCAGCACGGTGATCGGGGTCTGCGCCGGGGCGATTCAGGGTTACTACGGCGGCATGACCGACCTGATCGGTCAGCGCATTCAGGAGATCTGGTCGGGGTTGCCGGTGCTGTATCTGCTGATCATCCTGTCCGGCTTCGTATCACCGAATTTCTGGTGGTTGCTGGGGATCATGGCGTTGTTCTCCTGGTTGTCGCTGGTGGACGTGGTGCGTGCCGAGTTTTTGCGCGGGCGCAATCTGGAGTACGTGAAAGCCGCCCGCGCGCTGGGCCTGACTGATGCCGCGCTGATGTGGCGGCACATTCTGCCCAACGCGATGACCAGCACCCTGACTTACCTGCCGTTCATCATCACCGGTGCCATCGCCACCCTGACTGCGCTGGATTTTCTCGGCTTCGGCATGCCGGCAGGCAGCGCGTCGCTGGGCGAACTGATCGGTGAGGCCAAGCGCAATCTGCAGGCACCGTGGCTGGGGCTGACTGCATTCGTGGCGCTGGCCCTGATTCTTTCTCTGCTGGTGTTCATCGGTGAAGCCTGCCGCGACGCATTCGATCCTCGGAGCTGACATGCAAGACAACCTGATTGAAATTCGCGACCTGCGGGTCGCCTTCAACGGCCACGAAGTGGTGCATGGCGTCAGCCTCGACATCCGCCGTGGCGAATGCCTGGCGCTGGTGGGTGAATCCGGCTCTGGCAAGTCGGTCACCGCGCATTCGATTCTGCGCCTGCTGCCCGCCAAAACCGTCAGCACCCAGGGCTCGATTCGTTATGACGGGCTCGACCTGGTTCACGCCAGCGACAAGCAATTGCGCAGCCTGCGTGGCAATCGCGTGGCGATGATTTTTCAGGAGCCCATGAGTTCGCTGAACCCGTTGCACACGGTTGAAAAACAGATTGGCGAAATTCTCATGACCCACAAGGGCCTGAAAGGCAAGGCTGCGCTGAGCAGGACGCTGGAGCTGCTGGAGCTGGTCGGCATCCGCGATCCGTTGTCACGCCTCAAGGCGTATCCGCATCAACTGTCGGGCGGTCAGCGTCAGCGCATCATGATCGCCATGGCGCTGGCCAACGAGCCTGACTTGCTGATTGCCGACGAACCGACCACAGCGCTGGACGTAACTGTGCAGGTGAAGATTCTGGCGTTGCTCAAGTCCCTGCAACAGCGGCTGAACATGTCGCTGCTGCTGATCAGTCATGACCTCAATCTGGTGCGGCGCATTGCACAGCGGGTCTGCGTGATGCGTGAGGGCGAAATCGTTGAACAGGCCGACTGCCAGACGCTGTTCGACAGCCCGCAGCACCCTTACAGTCGCTTGCTGATCAACGCGGAACCGGATGGCGAGCCGGTGCCCTCCACGCACAGCAACACGCTGCTGTCGGTTCAGGACCTGAAAGTCTGGTTCCCGCTGGGCAAAGCCTGGTTCAAGCGCGAGCCGCAGTATGTGAAGGCGGTGGACGGGGTGAGTTTCGAGCTGCTCAAGGGCAAGACGCTCGGGATCGTCGGCGAGTCGGGTTCCGGTAAATCGACCCTGGGCCAGGCGATTTTGCGCCTTGTAGATTCAGAGGGCAGCATCCGTTTCGGCACCAAGGAGCTGAGCCTGCACAGTCAGCACCTGATGCGCCCGTTGCGTCGCCAGTTGCAGGTGGTCTTTCAGGACCCGTTCGGCAGCCTCAGCCCGCGCATGACCGTGGAGCAGATCATTGCCGAGGGACTGGTGACGCATGACATCGGTACGCCGAAAGAACGCGAGCAGACAGTCATTCGGGTCTTGCAGGAGGTCGGGCTGGAACCTGCGACCCGGCACCGTTACCCCCACGAGTTTTCCGGAGGGCAACGCCAGCGCATTTCCATCGCCCGGGCGCTGGTGCTTGAACCGGATCTGATCCTGCTCGACGAGCCGACTTCAGCGCTCGACCGTACGGTGCAAAAACAGATCGTCGCACTGTTGCGCGACCTGCAGATTCGTCATGGCCTGACGTACCTGTTCATCAGCCATGACCTGGCCGTGGTTCACGCGCTGGCCCATGACCTGATCGTGATCAAGGACGGTAAAGTCGTCGAGCAAGGCCCGTCGCGTGCGATCTTCGCTGCACCGCAGCAGGCCTACACTCAGGAACTGCTGCGTTCGTCCGGGCTGGTGTTTGCCTGAGCCTGTGCTGGAAGGCTAATTATGGAAACTCTGGCCCAGCGCCTCCAGGCGTATGGCCAGCGGCGAAAGGCTCTGGCTGCTGGTCGCCAGTACGCCGATATTGGCAGCGGTGTGCTCGGCGATGGTCTGCACCGAGCGTAGTTGATCGGCAATTTCACGGCTGACGGTGGACTGTTGTTCCGTGGTCGTGGCAATCAGGCCGTTGAGCTGGGTGATATGCCCGATGCCTTCGCCCACCGCACGCAGGGATTCCGACGCCCGCTGGCTGTTTTCCACACAGCGCCCGACGCCTTGCAGGCTGTCGTTCATGGCCGTAGCCGCCTGACGGCTGCCCCTTTGCAGGTCTTCGATAATGGTCTGGATTTCCTTGGTGGACGACGCTGTGCGCTGCGCGAGGTTGCGCACTTCGTCGGCCACCACCGCAAAGCCCCGGCCCTGCTCTCCGGCCCTGGCGGCTTCAATCGCCGCGTTGAGTGCCAGCAGGTTGGTCTGCTCGGCGATGCTGCCGATCACGTCCAGCACCTTGCCGATCTGTTCTGACTGGTTGGCGAGCGCCTGCACGGTTTCATCGGTGGTGTTGATGCGCGCTGCAAGCTGGGTGATTTCGCTCTGTGCGCGGTCGACGCTGTCCCGCCCATGCGCCACCTGATCGCTGGCGTCACCGGCGCGCTGCACGGCTTGGGCGACGTGGCTGGAGATATCGTTCATGGCATCGCCCATGCGCTGCATCGCGCCGGTCATGCGGGCAATCTCGCTGAGCTGATGCTGTGCGCCGGTTTCCAGCGTACCGCTGGCCTTGGCGAGGTCATGGCCCAGTTCCCCCAGCCCGCGGGTGTCGCGCACCACGCCGTCGACAAGGCCGGTGATCTGCGCCAGAAACTGTTCGAAACGCAGCGCCAGCGGCACGCGTTTACCCGACCGCTCACTGGTCTGACTATCAGGGGAAAACTGGTTGGTGGTGGCCAGCATGCGATCGAGCATGTCCTGATTCTCGACCGCCTCGGCCTGATTCTGCACCGCGAGGTAGACCAGAATGGCGCTTTCGACCACCACATACACCGCATGCACGATCACCATGCTCCAGCCACCGCCATGATGCATGACGTACACCGGAAAGCCGGCATGCTGCAGGGCGTGGAAGCCGACATGGTGGATGGCAATGGTGACGGCGGCGACCAGGATCGGCAGCCAGTCGCGGTAGAAGGTCAGTACTGCCAGAAACACAAAGATGCCGAAGTGTATTTCAATCAGCCCATGTGCCTGGTTGATGTGCAGCGCGGCCATGACCATCAGGCCCACGCCTACGCAGCAGCGCATCAATCGGGTGCCGCCAATGGCGCGATACAGGCCGGTCAGCACCACAGCGGTGCCGCCGCCGACCACGACTGCCTGGGTAAACGTATCGAACCAGAATGCCAACCCGAGCGCATAGATGAACAACAGCCAGATCAGGCCCAGCATAATCCGGTCGGCTTTGCGGTAATGGTCTAGGAAACGAGGGGCTGCGGGCATCGAACACATCCTTTTGAAATCCATGGCGACAGGGGCCCTGTCGGTTTTCAAGTCTGGACGAGCAAAAGCCCGGCCAACGTGCCGCCCAGATAGTAGCCCTGTGCTATAAATTCAGAAATAGATTATTTACTCGGTATTCGGGCGCGATGATGGAGCGGGCATCCGGTGGTGGGCAGGCCGGGCCTCTTCGCGGACAAGTCCGCTCCCACGACTGCTTCTTCCACGCGCCCCTGTAGGAGTGGACTTGTCCACGAAGGCTGACCCTCCAGCACCGAATAATTCATTGAAGAAACCTGATTAGACACAAACCCAGAACCGATCATTTGTGTACACCGCGCATCAGGTGGCAGCCGGTCTGACGCCTTCGCGGACAAGTCCGCTCCCACGACGGCACTCGTGCCGCGCGCCCCTGTAGGAGTGGACTTGTCCACGAAGGCTGACCCTCCAGCACCGAATAATTCATTGAAGAAACCTGATTAGACACAAACCCAGAACAGATCAGTTGTGCACACCGCGCCTTAGGCGTAGCCGGTCTGATGCCTTCGCGGACAAGTCCGCTCCCACGACTGCTTCTTCCACGCTCACCTGTAGGAGTGGACTTGTCCACGAAGACTGACCCTCCAGCACCGAATAATTCATTGAAATCACATGCGGTAAAGCATTTCTCCGTTGATTCAGATGCCACGCGCTAACGTTCACTGGTGAAGTAATTTTAGGGGCAATTGAATGCATGTTTATTCTGCGTCACGACGTTTGCGTACGGGCCGATACTCCGCGATAGGCCAGATATATATGGTGACTTCAGTGACACGAGGACGCGAACCTGTATTCGCCGATGTTCGTCTCGGGCGCTTGCTGGTTCGAGAGCTGAGACGATGCGAAGAGCAGGAACTGGTCAGGTCGCTTGCCTGGGTCGTAATGCCTGACCACGTTCACTGGCTTCTTGAGCTCAAAAAGAATGACCTGTCCATGTTGATGCAACAGCTTAAAGCACGTAGTTCGATAACCATCGGAAAAATCAGAGCCCATCCCGATACCCTGTGGCAGTCCGGTTATCACGATCAGGCTGTGCGCAATGAGCAGGACATGCTCGGTCTGGCTCGCTATATCGTCGCAAACCCGCTACGCGCAGGACTGGTCAAGAAGATAGGAGATTATCCACTGTGGGATGCGATATGGGTTTGAACCCCACCTCCATACAGTGGAACATATTTACGCTGTTTCAATGCCGCAATAACTTGCGCAACGGCACGCCGTCTTTCATCACCGGGGATTTGATGACGATGTAGCTGAAGTACTTGGAGATGCCGATGTTCTTGTCCAGCAGTTCTTCGATCACCTCCTGATAGTGCTGAATGCTGCGGGTCATGAAGCGCACCAGGTAATCGTAGCCACCGCTGATCAGGTGGCATTCCAGCACTTCGTCCACGTGGCGGATGTTGGCCTCGAATTTGGCGAAGTCTTCACGCTTATGATCGCTGAGAGAGATTTCCGTGAATACGGTGACCGACTCGGTGATCTTTGCCAGATTGAGGTGCGCCTTGTAACTGGAAATGTAACCTGCCGACTCAAGACGTTTGACGCGTTGCAGGCAAGGGCTCGCGGAAAGCCCGACGGCATCGGCCAGGCTGACGTTGGTCATGCGCCCGTCTTTCTGGAGTTCTACCAGGATATTGATATCAATCCGATCCAGTTTGACCAAGCCTTCCATTACCTACCTCTTGTATTGCCATTCACGGTGCCTACCTTCTAGCAAAATCAGCGCCGTAAAGACAGCTGATGCTGTGCGACGAGATCGGCCATGCTGTTTATGCACAGGTCGGCCGTGCAGGGCTGGCTATGCTGTTCCCGGCTGCGGCGGATCAGGCAAAGGCCACCGGTGTTCAGCGCCGAAGCGGGCGGGCGAGATACAAGAAGGGTTTCGTGGGGTTCCAGGTCCATCCCGGCAAGCCAGCCTGGGTCGTCCAGCGGATGCGTGGCCAGTGACAGCAGGCTGTCCGGCTCAAGCCCCAGCCGTTCGCAGAGCAGGCTGCGATCCTGCAGATCCCGATCAGCGTACACCAGCAACCGATAGAACTTGCGCAGGTAGAGCATTGCGCCGGGTGCGTCTTCGAACATTGTCCAGTCAGGCACTGAGCGGGCGAAGGTCATGCCCTCTTCCCAACTGGCCTTGATGCCAAGGCGCTCGGCCAGTTGCCGGTGCGCAAAGCACAGCAGACCGCTGAAACCCAGCTCGTCAAACCGTGGATACAACGTGCGGACCACGTCATTGAATTCAGTCAGCACCTGATCTTTTTCCGGTGTGTCGAGACCGTTATCCAGCAACGGCTGCAACGCCGCCCAGACCCCTGAATCGCGGTCCACCAGAACTTCATCACAATCGATCAGCAGTGCGCGGTAATCAATAAGCCCCATGGCAGGCAACGTCTCCATTCAACAATGATCTCCAGCGCTCGTGGTCGCAGCGTCTCGCGACGACCGCGACCACGCTTGCGCTCAGCTGGACTTCAATACTCGTGCCAAGGCAGCATCGAGAATGCTCAGCGCTTCATCGATCTGCTGCTCAGTGGTCACCAGCGGTGCCAGAAAGCGCAGTACGTTGCGGTACACACCGCACTTGATCACCAGCAGACCGCCGATGCGGGCCTGATCGATGATCTTCTGGTTCAGATCGGCGTCCGGGCTGCGTGCAGCGTCGTTCCTGACCAGTTCCATGGCGAGCATGAAGCCTGTGCCGCGCACATCGCCGATGCAGTCGTAACGGCCTTTGAGCGCGAGCAGGCCGGCGCGCAAGCGTTCGCCCAGCTGTTCGCCACGTGCCAGCAGATTGTCCTGCTCGTAGGTGTCGATCACCGCCAGCGCGGCGGCGCAGGACAGCGCATTGCCCCCGTAGGTGCCGCCCAGACCGCCCGGAAGCGGTGCATCCATGATCTCGGCGCGCCCGACCACGCCCGACAGCGGCATCCCGCCTGCGAGGCTTTTGGCGACAGTGACCAGATCCGGCTGAATACCGGCATGCTCGAAACCGAACCACTTGCCGGTACGGCCGAAGCCGGTCTGGATTTCATCCAGGATCAGCACGATGCCGTGTTGCTCGGTAAGTGCACGCAACGCCTTGAGGAATTCGACGGGTGCGGTCAGGAAGCCGCCGTCACCCTGCACCGGCTCGATCAGAATGGCCGCCACGCGGTCCGGTGCAACCTGAGTGGCGAGCAGTTCATGCAGAGCCGCCAGGGCGACTTCGGTGGTCACGCCGCGATATGCGTTCGGGTATGGCGTGTGAAACACCTCGGGTGCCATAGGGCCGAAATTCTGTTTATACGGCTGGCTCATGCCGGTCAGCGTGGTACCAAGCAGCGTACGGCCGTGGAAGCCGCCACGAAACGAGATAATCGCCGGGCGATTGGTGTGGGCGCGGGCGATTTTCACCGCGTTTTCGACTGCTTCGGCACCGGAGGTAAAAAACACTGCCTTGTGATCGATACCGCTCTGGCCTGCGATCATCTGGCTCAGGCGTTTGGCCAGATCGACATAGGGCTGATAGGACGCGACCTGAAAGCAGGCGTGAGTAACCTTGGTCAACTGCGCCTGAATTGCCTTGACCACATTCGGGTGGTTGTGACCGATGTTCAATACGCCGATACCGCCGACAAAATCCAGATAGCGTTTGCCATCGACGTCCCACAGTTCAGAACCCTGCGCCCGGTCGATGACCAGCGGATGGGCTGTGACAATGCCACGCGGCACGAACTGGTCGCGCTGGCGGAGCAGATGAGGTGTTTCGTCGACTTTGCTGTTCATGGTCTTACCTGTCGTGGGCCTGGCAGCCGGCGGGGTGGCTGCGATGCTGTTCAGGTTAAGCGTTCAGCAAAATGATCTACGCCGAACTTGCCCTCTCAGATGTCCAGATCGACTGTTTTTCGCCTCGCAAACGGCAGATTCCTTCATGCCCCGCGAGCGCCATGCAATCTGCCGGGCAACGCCGCTTTTCAGATAGTCGAGCGCCCGGGAAGACGGCGTTTCAACATATCCTGCTCCCGACTTGCGGCATGATGGGGTTCCCCTTTCATGCTCAGGAAACGCCCATGCCCGCCCTGCTCTACAAAGCCGACCCCGCACGCGCCGAACGATGGCGAATTCTGTTTGCCGAGCATGCGCCTGACATTGAATGGCGGGTGTGGCCGGACATCGGTGATCCGGCCGATATCCATTACCTGGGGGCCTGGCTGGCACCTGATGATCTGCAGGAACTGCTGCCCAACCTGAAAGTGCTGTTCGCCCTGTCTGCGGGTGTGGATCAGCTGGATCTGAGCCGCATTCCGAAATCGTTGCCGGTGGTTCGTCTGCTCGACCCGGGTATCAGTCACGGAATGTGTCAGTACGCTTCCTTTGCGGTACTGAGTCTGCATCGGGACATGCTGCGCTATCGGCAGCAGCAGATTGAGGGCCTCTGGAAGGCTCATCCACTGATGCCGGCGCAACAGCGTCGAGTGGGCGTGATGGGGTTGGGCTTGCAGGCGCAGCATATTCTGTCGAGCCTCAAGCCGTTCGGGTTCGAGCTGTCGGGCTGGGCGCGCAGCGAGCATCGGATCGAGGGTGTGACGTGCTATGCGGGTGAAGAGCAGTTGGGTGCGTTTCTCGGGCAATGCGATATTTTGCTGTGCGTATTGCCGCTGACCGGGCAAACCGAAGGCATCCTCAATCGCCAGCTTTTCGAGCGACTGCCTCAAGGTGCTGCACTGATCAATATGGGCCGTGGCGGGCATCTGGTGGAAGCGGACCTGCTTGAAGCTCTGGACAGCGGCCAACTGAGCGCTGCGGTGCTGGATGTATTGCAGCAAGAGCCAGCACCTGCCAGCCATCCGTTCTGGCATCACCCGAAGATCCTGCTAACCCCGCACGTCGCTGCCATGACCCAGCCGGAAAGCGCATTTCCCGGCCTGCTCGACAACATTCGCCGCTTCGAGCGGGGTGAAGCGATGCAAGGACAGGTGGATCGCGGGCAAGGTTATTGACTGCTAACTGTCGCAATACTCAGCTGCGATGAGTATTGAGAACAGCGTTTCTGCCCGGAGGGCATGGGAGGTTGTGGACAAGCGGAGCGTCGCACGATCCCAACACTCCGGGATACAGCTTCTGCCCGGAGGGCGTGGGAGCAGACTTGTCCGCGATGGGCTGCGAAGCGGTCCTAAACGGGCCACCTTGATTGTGTCTGATGCACCGGTTTTGCTGCCGGTTCCCGGCAGTTCGCGGACAAGTCCGCTCCTACAAAAACCGGGAGGTTGTGGACAAGCTAAGCGTCGCACGATCCCCACACCCCTGGGCACAATCAATACAGCTTCTGCCCGGACGTGGGAGCGGACTTGTCCGCGATGGGCTGCGAAGCGGCCCTAAAACAGGCCACCTCGGCTGTGTCTGGTACATCGAAGCGGCTGGTTTTGCTGCCGGTTTCCGGCAGTTCGCGGACAAGTCCGCTCCTACAAAAAACGCGAGGTTGTGGACAAGCGGAGCGTCGCACGATCCCAACACTCCGGGGCAGAATCAATACAGCTTCTGCCCGGAGGGAGTGGGAGCCGACTTGTCCGCGATGGGCTGCGAAGCGGCCCTAAAACGGGCCACCTCGGCTGTGTCTGATGCACCGTATGCTCCGGTTTTGCTACCGGTTTCCGGCAGTTCGCGGACAAGTCCGCTCCTACAAAAACCGGGAGGTTGTGGACAAGCTAAGCGTCGTACGATCCCAACACCTTCGTGCAGAATCAATACAGCTTCTGCCCGGACGTGGGAGCGGACTTGTCCGCGATGGGCTGCGAAGCGGCCCTAAAACAGGCCACTTGGATTGTGTCTGATGCACCGTATGCATCGGTTTTTGCTGCCGGTTTCCGGCAGTTCGCGGACAAGTCCGCTCCTACAAAAAACGGGAGGTTGTGGACAGGCGGAGCGTCGCACGATCCCCACACCCCCGGGGCAGAATCAATACAGCTTCTGCCCGGAGGGAGTGGGAGCCGACTTGTCCGCGATGGGCTGCGAAGCGGCCCTAAAACAGGCCACCTCGGCTGTGTCTGGTACATCGAAGCAGCTGGTTTTGCTGCCGGT
>NZ_LJPW01000055.1 GCF_001400735.1 Pseudomonas caricapapayae | reverse complement strand
ACCTCCTTCCTCGCTGACTCCTCACTCCAAACCCTTGCAACCTATTGATCTACAAGGCTTTTTCGTTTCCGTCTGCGCCGGAAGTGGGGCGAATTATAGACAGATCACAGAGGGCGTCAACCGTTAATTTCAAAAACATCGAAATTGCTCGTTTCGTGATTATCTATATAGAGCAGCGCTCGAAGGCTGCGCAATATATTGCCCAAACCCTGATTATTCCGCATCATGCCTGATTAACAGCGCACGGATCACACCCAGGACGTACCCCCGAAATGTCTGAGAAACCCCACACTATAGCGTCCGCCCTTTTCCCCTTGGGGCTGCTGATGATCGCCATGATCTCCATTCAAAGCGGTGCCTCACTGGCGAAGAGCCTTTTCCCCGCAGTAGGCGCACAGGGAACCACGACCCTAAGGCTGGTGTTTGCAAGCCTCATCCTCGTTGCCATCCTCCGCCCATGGCGCGCGAATCTGACCGCAAGGTCGCTGCGTACCGTGGTGATCTACGGCATTGCGCTAGGCAGCATGAACCTCTTCTTCTATATGTCGCTGCAAACTGTACCTCTGGGAATTGCCGTCGCACTGGAGTTCACCGGCCCGCTTGCAGTGGCCCTGCTGTCTTCGCGTAAACCCATCGATTTTCTCTGGGTTTCGCTGGCAGTCATCGGTTTACTGCTGTTGATACCGCTGGGTACCTCCACCGAAGCGATTGACCTGGTCGGCGCGGCTTACGCCCTTGGGGCCGGCGTGTGCTGGGCCGCTTATATAGTGTTCGGGCACAAAGCCGGTGCAGACAACGGCGTACAGACTGCAGCGCTCGGGGTGATGATCGCGGCACTCTTTATCGGACCTGTCGGAGCAATACATGCAGGCTCTGCGTTACTGGACATTTCCCTGATACCGGCAGCACTGGGTGTCGCCATTCTGTCGACGGCCCTGCCCTACAGTTTGGAAATGATTGCTCTGACGCGGATGTCGGCGCGTACATTCGGCACCCTGGCAAGCCTGGAACCGGTCTTCGCAGCGCTGTCAGGTCTGGTGTTTCTTCACGAAAGCCTTTCACTGACTCAATGGCTGGCGATCGCTGCAATTATTTTCGCATCGATTGGCGCAACACTCGGGTCTGCAAACACCAAACCGCAATTGGTACCTGCCGACTGAACTCACCAGCCCCTCACAAGGTCAAGAAACGACACTGCACTGGCATTTGTTACGCGCATGCGCCATGTTTACACCTGCCACATTCATATTCGACAGTTCTGCGTTACAGTTTTACCGACTCATGGTCCAGTCATCCGTATGGATCGCGATCAGCAATGGCCTGCTAAGGAAAGGAATGAAATACATTTTTATCGTATTGGCCATGTTGGCTGTGGCAGGTTGTGCAGCCACATCCAAGCCTGTCAAACAAAGCAAGCGCGGCATTCACATTAACTGCTCCGGACTGACATCCTCCTGGGCCAAATGCTATGAGCTGGCGACCAATGCCTGTGCGTCAAGGACATTCAAGGTCATTGCAAAATCCGGGGATGCGACCGAAGAGCCGGAAGATTATCCGTTTGGTCTGAACCCGGCAGGCTATACCAGCCGCAGCATGATCATCGTCTGCCGGAAAGGTACGCCACTGGCCAATCCGTTGCCGCAGGACTGAGCCTGCGGCAACTCGTCTTACCTATCCGCCATCAGACAGCGACCGTGCGGGCCTGCAGCCACAGCAGCGCGGTCCCTTGCAGTAAGGGGCTAAGGCGCGCAAGTACCTGTGCGTGATAGTTGTTCAGCCACGTGCGCTCTTCTTCGTTGAGCATCAAGACCTCGATGCAACGGATATCAATCGGGCACAGAGTCAGGGTTTCAAAGCGCAGGAATTCGCCGAATTCGGTTTTGCTCGCCTCCTGATTGATCACCAGATTCTCGATACGCACACCCCAGCGTCCAGGCCGATAGGTACCAGGCTCGATGGAGGTGATCATGCCCGGAAGCATTGCGGTCTGCGGCGTGGCCGGTGCCTGATAGGCGATGACCTGCGGCCCCTCGTGCACGTTCAGGAAATAACCCACGCCATGTCCGGTGCCATGACCGTAGTTGACGCCTTCGCTCCAGATGGGCGCTCGTGCAATGGCATCCAGCAACGGTGACAGAATGCCCTTGGGAAAATGAGTGCGCGACAATGCGATCACCCCTTTAAGGACCCGGGTACAGTCCTGCTTCTGCTCGGCACTCGGCGTCCCGATCGCGACCATGCGCGTGATATCGGTGGTACCGCCAAGGTATTGACCGCCCGAGTCGATCAATAGCAAACCATCACCTTCTATCTGCGCATGCTCGGCTTCAGTCGCACGGTAATGCGGCATTGCACCGTTGGCATTGAAACCAGCAATAGTGGCGAAACTGGGTGATACATATCCCGGACGCCGTTCCCTTGCCTGAGTCAGCCTTTCATCAATTGTCACTTCGCTGATAGGTTCGCGTCCCAGCGCGCTGTCCAGCCAGGCGAAAAACTCACAGAGTGCTGCGCCGTCCTGCTCCATTGCCTGACGGATGTGACCTGCATCGGCCTCGGTTTTTTGCGACTTCAGTAATGTGCTCGGGTTAAGCCCTTCGACCAGCGTGACTTCACTGTCCAGGTAATCGAGCAGCCCGCAGGTAATCCGCGCCGGATCGACCAGCAGTCGGGCGTCTTTCGGCAGTTCTCGCAAGGCTGCGCCGATCTGCGTGTACTCCATAAGGTTGATAACGTCGCGCTCCAGACGCGCCCGCACCGAATCCGGCACCTTTTTCGAGTCCACGAACAGCGTGACGCTTTGCGGACCGATCAAGGCAAAGGCGATGAAGACCGGATTATAGGAAACGTCAGCGCCGCGCAGATTGAACAGCCAGGCAATGTCGTCCAGCGTTGCAATGAAGTGCCAGTCAGCGTTCCGCTCGTCGACGATCTGGCGGACACGCGCCAGTTTTTCTGCACGATCCAGAGAAGCCTGGGGAGGCAAGTGTTCGTAGATAGGGTGAGACGGCAAAGCGGGACGGTCTTGCCACAGCTCGGTAAGCAGATCTATATCTGTTCGCAGCCGGGCACCACGTGCATCGAGCCTGCTTGCCAGGGTACGCGAAGAGGCAACGGCCAGTACCGCCCCGTCAACGGCAACCACACTTTCGGCCTTGGCCTCGTCTGCCAGCCACTCCAGTGGGCCTTGCTGGCCTGGCAACAGTTTCACCAGCTCGATGCCGCTGCCGGCCAGTTCTTTGGCGGCCTGCTCCCAGTAGCGGCTGTCAGCCCATATGCCTGCAAAGTCCTGGGTGATGATCAGCGTACCGACAGAACCATGAAAACCCGACAGCCATTGGCGTCCCTGCCAATAGCCCGGCAGGTATTCGGAGAGGTGCGGATCCGCTGACGGCGCCAGATAGGCATCGATGCGCTCCCTGCTCATCAAGGCGCGGGTATGCGCCAAACGTTCTGCCACTTCTGAACTGGCATTGGATTGCGTGCTCATTGACTCTCCTGCTGACCCGGAAATTGACTGCTTTTACCGACTCAGATAATGGAGCACTCATCGAGACTGAGCAACCGCCCAGAACGCTGGTTGAATCAGACAGGCACGGATGGACTCGGCCGCACACTCGATATCCCGATCGCGAGTGAAGCGCCCAAGGCTCAAGCGTATGGTCTGGCTGGCGGCCTGCGGGCTGAGCCCGAGGGCAAGCAGCACGTGTGAAGGCTGGTTCTTCGCCGAGTTACAGGCAGAGGTGGAGGAGAAGGCGAGCCTGCTGCCCAGCGCTGCTACGTCGAGATCGTTATGGGTGAACGTAAAGCTGAGGGTGTGGGCAATCCGCTGTGTGAGACTGCCGTTGATACGCACGCCCGGAATATCGGCCAGTCGTCGACAAAGGAAACTGTTGAGCCGCTGTATTTCAGCAACTTCACCCTCGAGCACTTCTGCTGCCAAAGCGAAGGCCGCGCCCATTCCGGCAATCTGATGGGTCGCCAGGGTGCCGGAGCGCAGACCTGATTCATGCCCTCCCCCGTGAATCTGGGCGAGCACCCGCTGCTGTGCACGCGGACCGACATACAGCGCGCCGATACCTTTGGGCCCGTAGATTTTGTGTGCAGAAAGCGACATCAGGTCTACCGCAAGCTGGCTCAGGTCAATCGGCAATTTGCCAGCACCCTGCGCGGCGTCGACGTGTAACAACGCACCGTGAGCGCGTACCCGTCTGCCGATTTCCGCGATGTCGTTGAGGGTGCCCAGTTCGTTATTGACCAGCATCAGGGAGACCAGAAACGTATCTTCGCGCAACGCTGCGCTGACAGCGTCGGCGCTGATCAGCCCCTCGCTGTCCGGTGCCAGCCAGGTTACCTCGACGCCCTCCTCCTCAAGTTGTCGGGCACTATCGAGGGTCGCCTTGTGCTCGATCTGACTGGTGATGATATGACCGTATCCGCCTCCAGCGACCGCTTGCCTCTTCGCGCGTGCCTGGGCCACACCCTTGAGCGCCAGATTGCTGGATTCGGTAGCGCCGGAAGTCCAGATGATCTGCGAGGGCTGCGCACCTACCAGATGGGCAACCTGCCCTCGGGCAAGCTCCACCGCAAGACGGGCCTTTTGACCGAATGCATGAGAGCTGGACGCAGGGTTACCGAAATTGCCTGACATACCCAGGCAATCGACCATGACCTTGATGACACGCTCGTCCACTGGTGTAGTTGCAGCGTAATCAAAATACAGCACCGGCTCTTTCATGCGCGCTCTCCCGCTTGCGGACCATGAGCGCAATCATGCATCAAACCATATAGAACCAAAAATTATTAATTATTATTTAAATATTCAAAAAAAGAATATGTGACTCGTGAAAGCTGTAAAATCCGGTGACCTGTCGCTGCGTGGTGACGCACAGTTACCGTGTCATTTAAATACACATCCACAATGGTATTTTTTTGACGTCCTTACAAATCATATAGTTAATAAAGCTCGACCGCCATTTATCAAAAACCTAACAGAAAGCTGACGAAATAATTTGACAGATACCCTGCCGCCACCGATATATAGGACCGTCAGGCCCATTCCGATTGGTACGCAAATGCCGCTGCGCATAGCGTCGGGATCATCAAGCCGAAGTTGATTGCTGTTCTGCCCACGCTGTCAGTTTTTTCCACGGTGCTAATCACGCATCGGCGGACGTCTGTTGACTCTCAATTCCCTTTTTAAAGTACTGAACGCGTTCGGTGTGGCGGTAGCGTTGCCTGAAGCAATGCAGCGCCCCTGTGCGGCAGGTGCCTGGTCACACCTTGGTGACACCCCCGATTCAGAGAAACATGGAGGCTTCGATGATTAACGTGACCAAGACCTATCTGGGTGATATCGACCAGTTCAAACGCTACGTCGAAGGCATCTATGCACGCGGCTGGTTGACCAATCACGGGCCGCTGGCCAAAGAGCTGACGGAGCGACTCAAGGACTATCTGGGCGTCAAACACATCATTCTGACCAACAATGGCACCCTGGCCCTACAGGTTGCCTATCGCGTTCTCGGACTCAGCGGCAGCGCGGTTACAACGCCATTCAGTTTTGTGGCGACCAGCAGCTCACTGCAATGGGAAGGTATTCGGCCAGTCTTTGCCGATATCGATCCGGACACCTGGAATATCTCGCCACACCACATCAAACGCAGTATTGCCGAGGACACGACAGCGATCGTGGGCACCCACGTATTTGGCAATCCTTGCGACGTGGAGGCTATTCAGCACATCGCTCGCGAACACAGACTCAAAGTCATCTATGACGGCGCACACGCATTTGCCGTACGTCATGCCGGCCAGTCGGTGCTCAACCAGGGTGATATCAGCACCCTGAGTTTTCATGCCACCAAACTGTTTCACACCATCGAGGGCGGCGCGATCATCACTAACGATGACGAACTGGCCGCACGCGCTCACCTGATGTGCAACTTTGGTATCTCCGGGGTCGACCGGATAGACGGTATCGGCATCAATGCCAAGCTCAATGAATTCTCCGCCGCTATGGGCCTTTGCATTCTCGACAACATCGACAACATTCTTGAAGAACGTGCGCAGATAGCTCACCGCTACACATCCGCACTGGAAAGCTGTCTGGATCTGCAAAAACACCAAGCCGACAGCGAACTGAACAACAGCTATTACCCGGTAGCATTGCACGACGAGCACCAGCTGTTGACAGTGCGCACAGCACTCAACCTGCGCCAGATCAACCCTCGCCGGTATTTTTATCCGTCGCTCGACACGCTGGAATACTTGCAGCCGCAGCCCGGCCAGCCGGTGTCCAGAGCATTGAGCGAACGAGTGCTGTGTCTGCCGATCTATCCCGGCCTGCTGAAAAGCGAACAGGATCTGGTCATCCGTACCCTGATCGAAACCTGCGACGCGACAGAGGCAGGCTATCCGGCCAGCACCGTTGCACGGGTCTGCTGACTATCATGCCTGGCACAAGCGCCGTCATTCGCAACACCATCCTGAACTACAGCGGGCAGGCCTATGTAATGCTGATCGGGATTCTGATCATGCCGTTTTATCTGGGCCACCTGGGTGCCGAGGCTTATGGCCTGATCGGTTTCTTCACCCTCCTGCAAGCCTGGTTGCAACTACTGGATGCCGGACTGTCTCCCAGCCTGGTGCGAGCGGTGGCGCATCAGCAAGGCGCTCCCGAGCACGAACAAAGCCTGGGCCGCTTGCTGCGCTCGTTCGAACTGATATTTCTGCCGATGGCGATGCTCTGCGGCCTGCTGGTCCATGTCGCCAGCCCCTGGATCGCAGCACACTGGCTGAACGCCAATACGCTACCCCCTGACACGCTGGTCCAGTGCATCGCCTTGATGGGCATTATCATTGCCCTGCGCCTGTATTCGACACTTTATAAAAGCGGCATTCAGGGCCTTGAACAGCATGGCTGGCTAAACGCCGCCAATGTATCGATTGCAACCCTGCGCTACTTCGGTGGCTTGTTGCTGGTCAGCCAGTTTTCCCGGGACCCTCGGGACTTCTTTGAGTTTCAGCTTGTGGTCGGGTTGCTCGAAACTCTGGTCTTTGCCGGCAAAGCGCACCGACAGATGCCTGCACCGCACTGGCTCACCGGTCTGGACTGGCAATTGGTCAAGCCGATTCTGCCCTTTGCTGCCAGCCTGTCACTGAGCGCAGTGCTGTGGATCGTGCTGACCCAGGTGGACAAGGTGCTGCTGTCGAATCTGTTGCCGCTGGACCAGTACGGCTACTTTTCACTGGTCGCGTTGATCGCCACTGGCATCGTGATGCTGAGCAATCCGTTGGTACAGACGCTGTTGCCGCGCCTGACAGTGTTGATGGCCGAAGGGAGACGCGACGACATGCATGCGTTGTTTCTCGCGGCCAATCGCCTTGCCTGTACGTTTCTATTCCCGTTGGCCGCCGTCATCGCCCTGTACGCCGAGCCGCTGATCCTCGCCTGGACCGGCGATGAAGCTGCGGCGCGCTGGAGTCGTCCGGTGCTGGGCTGGTATGCACTGGGCAGCGCAATCATGGCCGCCAGCGCTTTTCAGTTCTATCTGCAATACGCCTATGGCCGGATGCATTTGCACCTGGGGTACAGCCTGATTTCAACGCTGATCAGCGTGCCCGTGATGTTTCTGGCGATCCATTATCAGGGTGTCTACGGCGCGGCGCTGGCGTGGTTTTTTCTGCGTGCAACGTCGTTCGTCATATGGCCGACGATTGTGCATCGGCACTTGGCACCGGGCCTTCATCGCCAGTGGTTGAGCGACATCCTGCGTATCAGTGCGATGACTGCCGCAGGCCTCGCGATCAGCTCGCCGGTGTTCCGCCTGATTGCCGATGAGAGCCGTAGCAGCCTGTTTCTCGCACTCGCCGCCAGCGGAATCGTCACAC
>NZ_LJPW01000167.1 GCF_001400735.1 Pseudomonas caricapapayae | reverse complement strand
GTCTGGAAATATCCAGACCTGTGTTTCCAAGCTTCACGTAGTTCATGAACTCTCCATTCATCGGTGATTGGCCGGTCGCCGACCGTTTCGATACCGCTCATTACCTCTTCAATGCGGGCAATGTCTGCCCGGAACGACTATCTTCCGCGCGACTGCGTCTTCAGTGACTTTCTCTGTAGGGCTGTGTTTATAGTTCTACTTTTGTAGAACTATAAACGACGATACACATTTCGGGAGCTGCGATATGACCGGATTTGAACAGACAGGTTTTCTCGGGTTCGATGTATTCGGCACCGTCGTCGACTGGCGAAAGGGTGTCGCACGGGCCGCCGCCCCCTTTCTGCAACGCCATCGCGTGAACGTTGACCCCCTCGATTTTGCCGATCAGTGGCGCGGGCTCTATCAACCTTCCATGCAGCGGGTGCGCTCGGGTGAACGTCCTTTTGTGACACTCGACGTGCTTAACCGCGAGAGCCTGGAAACACTGCTGGCCCGGCACGAGGTGGATTTCGGCGCTATCCCTGACGCCGAGCTCGTCGAGTTCAATAAAGCCTGGGAACGACTGGATCCATGGCCTGATTCCGTTGCCGGTCTGGCTCGGCTCAAGCGCAGGTTTTCGATCGGCACGCTTTCCAACGGGCACATCGCCGGAATGCTCAACCTGGCCAGGTTCGGCGGGCTTCCATGGGACGTCATCGTCGGCGCGGAAATCGCAGGCACGTACAAACCGATGCCCCAGACCTATCTGAAGTCCGCGAAGGCCGTGGGCCTTGCTCCGGAAGCCATCGCCATGGTGGCTGCGCATAATTCCGACCTGGCTGCCGCCCGCGCCAGTGGCTTCAAGACCGTGTTCGTTCGACGCCCATCCGAGCATGGGCCAGGGCAGACCTCTGACCTTGACGCCGAACAGGACTGGGACCTGATCGTCGATTCCCTGACCGACGCGGCAGAAGCGCTCGGCTGCTGAGCCCGAGCCGGTAATGGCGGGGAGATGTAGATGGCGGTCGTATATCCTAGCCATGAGCGTGTGATAAGCGACTGCATCAGCCGGGAAAAGTCTTAACCCTGTGCCGATTTTTTAAACACGTCCATCGCCTCCAGCGCAGTGCCGTTTGACGGACACTTTCGGGGTTTGTAACTTTTTGTTTGCCTCACCGCCGAAATTCATGGTTATTATCCGGGGCGCTCAGGGCCAAAAACCCAGCGTCAATGATTGTCACGGGTCTACAAACCCCGCAGTCACAGCCGATCGGGTCCACCCTGGCGCTGACACCCCGGCGCAGGCCGTTCCCCGTCGTTGACCCTCAAACGGAAGATGAGGTTTCAATTGGTCACGCGGTATGCAAACGCCAGCTTCAGGGGCAGAGCGATCAGTCTCGTCAACGAGCCAGCCAACCCCCTCTCTGTATGCGAGTCGCGCCTTGCCGCGTTCGCCCGTCATTTCCCTGCGATCCCCCCGAGCGCTTCCATGTCTGGCCATGACGTGAGCGCAAGAGCGCGCGCCGCCCCCTGAGTGTCAAGGTTCATCCGGCATCTCTCATGCTGTGCTTGAAGGGCGGGAGGCTCTGCGCTTCCGTCCGTTCATAAAAATAATCTGCTCACGGACGGTGGTTCCTGATGGTCGACAAATCTTCCTCGCGCGGGACGGGCTTCGCTCATCCTGATACAGCGCACTTCTTTGACGAAAACCAGTGTGTACATGGCCTTTTCGAAGCGCAGGTGCAGCGTAATCCCGGCACCATCGCTGCTCGATTCGAAGAGGACGCGCTTGACTATGCGACGCTCAATATTCAGGCCAATCGTCTGGCCCATTACCTGCGCAGCCTCGGCGTCGGGCCGGATGTGCGCGTCGGCGTGTGCCTGGAGCGCTCGCTGGACATGCTGGTCGGCGTGCTTGCAGTGCTCAAGGCGGGCGGCGCTTACGTTCCGCTGGACCCCGCGTACCCGAAAGCCCGCCTGGCACACATGCTGGCGGACAGTGCGCCACGTGTGCTGTTGAGCCATGCTCCGGCGCGTGCGGCACTGTTGGCCGCTCTGCACGGCGTCGAGGTTGCGCCAACCCTGCTGGATCTGGCCGACACCCCGCTCTGGGCAGCGCAATCAGTGCACAATCCGGACCCGCATGCGGTCGGGCTGACGTCACGCCATCTGGCTTACGTCATCTACACCTCGGGCTCCACCGGAACACCCAAGGGGGTGATGGTCGAGCATCGCGGGCTGATTGCGGTGAGTGCGGCATGGGAGCAGCTATACGCGCTGCGCAAGCCCCTCAACCACCTGCAGATGGCCGGGTTTTCCTTCGATGTGTTCAGCGCCGATCTGATCCGTGCGCTGGGGTTTGGCGGCACGCTCGTTCTGTGCCCGCGCGATACGCTGATGGACCCACCGGCGCTGTATCGCTTGTTGAGCGAGGCACGCATCGATTTTGCCGACTTCGTACCGGCCGTGCTCAATCCGCTACTGGTCTGGGTGCAGGAAACGGGGCGCGATCTGTCGTTCATGAGCACAGTGGTCTGCGGATCGGACATCTGGACAGCCCACAGCGCGCGCCAGCTGCGCCGGTTGTGTGGCGAGCCTGTACAGATCGTCCAGGCTTACGGTGTCACCGAAGCGAGCATCGACAGCACCTGCTTCGAGTTCGAGGCCGACAGCCATGTCGACGCGGTGCTGCCCATCGGGCGGGCGTTGGCCAATACGCGGATTTACCTGCTCGACGCCGCTGGCGACAGGGTTGCCCAAGGCGTGACCGGCGAACTGCACATTGGCGGCGCTGGGGTTGCGCGTGGCTACCTGAATTTGCCGGAATTGACCCGCGAGCGCTTCATCGACAGCCCGTTCGTGGCCGGTGAGCGGTTGTACCGTACTGGCGATCTGGCCCGCTGTCGGGCCGACGGCCATCTGGAGTTCCTCGGGCGCAACGACTCGCAGGCCAAGCTGCGCGGCCTGCGCCTGGAACTCGGTGAAATCGAGGCGCGTCTGGCCGAGGTTGCCGGTGTTCGTGACAACGTGGTGGTGCTGCGCGAGGACGGCGCGGGCGTGCCCAGGCTGATTGCCTACTTTCGCGAACAGACCGGCGCAGCGTTGACGCCTAAAGGCCTGCGCCAGCATCTGCAGCTCAGCCTGCCGGACTACATGATTCCTGCTGCGTTCGTGCGCATGGACGCGCTGCCGCTGACCGCCAATGGCAAGCTGGACCGCATCGCATTGCCTGAGCCTGGGGATGACGCATTCGATCGGCACGTCTTCGAAGCTGCGCAAGGCGAGAAAGAAATGGCCCTCTCGGCCATCTGGGCCGAGGTGCTGGGCGTCGAGCGGGTCGGTCGCCAGGATCACTTTTTTGCGCTCGGCGGCCACTCGCTGCTGGTGATGCGCGTGCTGGCCAAGGTCCGGCAGACATTGCATCTGGACGTGTCACCCTCAGCCCTGTTTACCGCCCCTGTGCTGCAGCAGTTCGCCGAACGACTGAGCTCCACTCGGCAGGGCAACCCACGCCCACCAATCACGGCTGTAGCGCGTAGCGGGGCACACACGCTGTCGTCGGCCCAGCAGCGCCTGTGGTTTCTGGCGCAGATGGAAGGCGGCAATGCGGCCTACCACATGCCCCTGAACCTGCGCCTGCGCGGGCCGTTGCAAGTGGCCGCGCTGGAACTCAGTTTCAATCAACTGGTGGCCCGCCACGAAGCGCTGCGCACCACGTTTTTCGCGATCGAGGGCGAGGGGCGGCAGCGCGTGGCGACGGGAGCGTTCATTCCGTTGCCAGTCATCGACCTGCGCGGCGAGCGCGATGCCCAGGCGCGTCTGCTGGCATTGATCGACACAGAGGGCAGCAAGCCGTTCGATCTGGCGGTGGGGCCGTTGATGCGCGTCAGCCTGGTCAGGCTGGCCGACGACGATCACGTGTTGTTGCTGACCCAGCACCACATTGTCTCCGATGGCTGGTCGATGGGCGTGCTGACACGTGAACTGGGATTGTTGTACGAAGCGGCATTGCACAAACATGCCAATCCACTGCCGCCCCTGCCTATCCAGTACGTGGACTACGCGGTCTGGCAACGCCAGTGGCTGTCCGGCGAAGTGCTGGATGCGCAGCGGCACTACTGGCGTGAAACCCTGAGCGGAGCACCGCTACTGCTGGCGTTGCCCACCGATCACAAACGTCCGGCGGCCCAGGATTACCGCGGCGGCTTCGTGCCGCTGATCTTTGACCGTGCGCTGACGGCACGGCTCCGAGTGTTGGCTACGCAGCAGGGCACTACGTTGTTCATGAACCTGCTGGCGGCCTGGTCGCTGCTGCTGATGCGCCTGTCGGGGCAGGACGATGTGGTCATCGGTGTGCCCTCGGCGAACCGCAGCCAGCAGGAGCTGGAAGGGTTGATCGGGTTCTTCGTCAACACCCTGGCCTTGCGCATGACCCGCACCGGCAGCCCGACAGTGGCAAGCTGGCTGCAACAGGCGCGCAATGTCGCGCTTGCGGCTCAGGAACATCAGGATTTGCCCTTCGATCAAGTGGTGGAGTTGCTTAACCCGCCGCGCAGTCTGGCTTACAGCCCGGTGTTTCAGGTGCTGTTCGCCTGGGAGCAGCATCAGGATTCCGATCTGGAGTTGTCCGGGCTCGACGTCAGCGTGCTGCAAAGCGTCCAGCCAGTGGCCAAATTCGACCTGCAACTGGCCCTCAGCGAGCGTGACGGGCAAATCGTAGGCGGCTTGGAATACGCGTCCGGGCTGTTCGAGCCGGAGACCGTGGTGCAGATGGGCGAATACCTGCGCCGCATCCTCACGCAGATGGTCGAGGACAGCGAACAGCCGCTTGCGACGCTCGACCTGCTCAACGCCGAGCAGCTTCGCCAAATCGTCCATGACTGGAACCGCACTGAAGGCAACACCTCGGGGCTGCCCGATTGTGTAACGCGTTTCGAGGACGTCGCTCAACGCGTGCCCGGTGCCGAGGCAGTGCTTGCCGATGGGCAAACGCTGACCTATGCCGAGCTCAATCGGTCGGCCAATCGACTGGCCCATCATCTGATCCGGCAAGGCGTGAAACCCGAGCAGCGCGTGGGGCTGTGCCTGGAGCGTTCGCCGCAGATGGTCATCGGCCTGCTGGCCATTCTCAAGGCCGGTGCCGCTTATGTACCGTTCGACCCCGCCTATCCGGCCGAGCGTCTGGCATTCATGCTGGGTGATGCAGCACCGTCTTTGCTGCTGACTCAGGCCTCGCTGCGCGCAGGTCTGCCGCCGTTGCGCGACACACTGTCGGTCTGTTGTCTGGACGTGGATGCGCAGCAGTGGGCGCAGTGTTCCGATTCCAATCCGCAGGTTTGCGTCAGCCCCGGCAATCTGGCCTACGTGCTCTACACCTCCGGCTCCACCGGACGGCCCAAGGGTGTGGCACACAGCCGTGCGGCGCTGGACAACCTGATTGCCTGGCAACTGCAGCAAACGCCTGTGTCGCAACGCGTGCTGCAATTTGCCTCGTTGAATTTCGACGTTTCGTTTCAGGAAATCTGCAGCACCTTGTGTCAGGGCGGCAGCCTGGTGCTGATGAGCGAAACCGCTCGCAAGGACCTTGCTGCGTTGCGCCCGACGCTGGTGGCCGAAGGCGTACAGCGGGCGTTTCTGCCGTTTGCAGTGCTCCAGCAACTGGCTGGCCTGACCGAGACCGGCGCGCCGATTCCAGCGGGTGGCTGCGAAATCATCACCGCTGGCGAGGCGCTGCTCATCAATGACGAACTGCGTGCCTTTGTCTGCGGCCTTGGCGGCGCGCGACTGCACAATCAGTACGGTCCGACCGAAACCCACGTGGTCAGCCAGTTCAGCCTGAACTGCGAAGAAGCTGGCCAGTGGCCGGATGCGCCGCCCATTGGCCGGCCCATCGCCCATGCGCGGCTGTACGTGCTGGACGGCGACTTGAATCCGGTGCCCGTCGGCGTGGCGGGGGAGCTGTACATCGCCGGCACCTGCCTGGCCCGTGGTTACCTGAATCGTCCGGACCTGAGCGCCGAACGCTTCCTGCCGGATCCGTTCGACCCGCAACCTGGTGCGCGCATGTACCGCAGCGGTGACTTGGCGCGGTTGCACGCTGACGGCAACGTGCACTACCTGGGCAGGATCGACCAGCAGGTCAAGCTGCGCGGTTTTCGCGTTGAACTCGGTGAGATCGACAGCCTTCTGCAGCAACAGCCCGGCGTGCAGGAAGCGGTCGTGCTGCTGCGCGAGGATGTGGCGGGCGACAAGCGTCTGGTGGCCTATGTGGTGGGGCCTGCAACTGCCGACACCCTGCGTGCCGCGCTGCACCGCCACCTGCCGGAACACATGATCCCGACGTCCTGGGTGTCACTGGTGCAGTTGCCACTGACCCGCAATGGCAAGCTTGACCGTCAGGCGCTGCCTGCGCCCGAGCGCCAGAGCTCAGGCACTTACGTGGCCCCGCGTGACGAGACCGAGCGGCAGATGGTGCGGATCTGGGGCGAGGTGCTCAAGTCCGGGCAGGTCGGCCTCCACGACAACTTTTTCGACCTGGGCGGGCATTCGCTGCTGGCCACGCGGATGATCTACATGATCAACCAGCGCATGGGCGCGCAGCTGTCCCTGAGCAGCCTGTTCAAGACCCCGGTGCTGATGGATCTGGCAGAGCAGGTACGGCTCGGGCGTGGCGAAGATCATCCGGGGGAAACGTCGTTTACCCCGATCGAAGCTGATCGCGACGCACGTTACGCGCCCTTTCCGTTGACCGATATTCAGCAGGCGTACTGGTTTGGTCGCGAATCTTCAGTCAGCCTCGGCGGTGTCAGCGCCCACGGCTACGAAGAGCTGCGCATTCCCGACCTGGATGTGCCACGTTTCGAACGGGCGCTGAACCGCATGATCCAGCGTCATGACATGCTGCGCGTGGTGTTCCTCAGCGACGGCACGCAGCAGATCCTCGAGAGTGTGCCGACTTATCACATGCCACGCAGCGATCTGCGCGGCCTGTCCGTCGATGCTGCGCAGCAGGGCTTGCAAGTCACTCGCGAACGTCAGTCCCATCAGGTGCTGGACGCCAGTCGCTGGCCGTTGTTCGAGTTCAGTCTGTCGTTGCTCGATGGCGGCATCTGCCATCTGCATATCAGCCTCGACGCGCTGATCGTGGACGCTGCAAGCACGCAGATTCTGGCTCGCGAACTGATGGCGTTTTATGCCGACCCGCAATTGAATCTTCCTGAGCCGGGTCTGACCTTTCGCGACTACGTGCTGGCCGAACACCGCTTGCGCAGCGACCGCCGCTACGAGCAGGCGCTGGGCTACTGGCGCGAAAAGGTGGCCACGCTGGCACCCGCACCGGATCTGCCGCTGGTGTGCCAGCCGGAAAGCATCAGCCAGCCGCACTTTACCCGCCGCGACCGCGAACTGTCGGCGCTGCAGTGGTCGCGGCTCAAGGAGCTCGCCAGACAGTTTGCGGTGACGCCGTCGGTGATGCTGCTGACGGCGTTCAGTGAAGTGCTGGCGCTGTGGAGTCGGCAGCCGCGTTTCACCTTGAGCCTGCCGCTGTTCAACCGCATGCCCTTGCACCCGGATGTCGATGAGATCATCGGCGACTTCACCTCGCTGATCCTGCTGGAAGTCAGCCTTGATGCGGCCGCAAGCTTCACCGACAAGGCGCGTGCCGTGCAGGCACGGCTTTGGCAAGACATCGATCATTCCGTGGTCAGCGGGGTCAGGGTGCTGCGCGAACTGTCTCAGGCGCGTGGCGTGCAGCAGACCGCCATGCCGATTGTCTTCAACAGCACCCTGTCGGAGGCTGCGCCGGAACTGGCCGAATTCAATCTGGCCGACGCCCTGGGTGCCGAGCACATGCACAGCATCACTCAGACCCCGCAGGTGTGGCTGGACCACACGTTGCTGGAGCTTGAAGGGCGCCTGCTGTTCAACTGGGACAGCATTGACGAACTGTTTCCGGCGGGCATGATCAAGCAGATGTTCGACGCCTACAACGCGCTGCTGGACCGTTTGCTTGAACCGGCTGCCTGGAGCGCCGGCACGGTGCACCTGATACCGCTGGCGCGATTGCCGGTACCCGATGTCAGCCCTGTCGATTCAGCGCTGATTCACGAGCTGTTTGACCGTCAGGCGCTTGCCACCCCGGATGCACCGGCCGTGATCGGAGTGCAGCGCCAGCTGAGTTATCGACAGCTGCGGGCCGAAGCACGACAACTGGCGGCGCTGCTGCAGAGCAGGGGAGTGGTGCCCAATAAACTGGTCGCGGTCGTCATGGAGCGCGGTTGGGAACAGGTCGTGGCGACGCTGGCGATTCACTATGCAGGCGGTGCCTACCTGCCGCTCGATCCGGCGCTGCCGACGGAGCGTCTGGAGCACATTCTGCAACGTGCTGAAGCGAGCCTGGCCCTGACTCAGCCAGCAGTGCTGCAACGCATCGAGTGGCCTGCGCAAGTCAGCGTGATCAGCGTAACCGAACCGGTCAGTGTCGATCAGCCCGAACTGCACGCTGTGCGCCTCACGCCAGACGACCTGGCCTACGTGATCTACACCTCCGGCTCGACCGGCATGCCCAAGGGCGTGGTCATCGATCATCGCGGTGCGGTCAACACATTGCTGGACATCAACCGGCGCTTTGCCGTCGGCGCGGTGGACCGGGTGCTGGCGATTTCGTCGCTGAGTTTCGACCTGTCGGTCTACGACTTCTTCGGCACCCTGGCAGCAGGCGCTGCGGTGGTGATGCTCGACCCGCAGCAGGCACTTGACCCTGCGCACTGGCTGGCGCTGATCGAGCAGCACCGGATCAGCCTGTGGAATTCGGTGCCCGCTTTGTTCGGCATGTTGCTGGAGCATGCCGAAAGCGAGCGTCGCGCGTTGCCGTCGAGCCTGCGGGTGGCGATGCTGTCCGGCGACTGGATTGCGTTGACGCTGCCCGAACGCGCCTGGGCGCTACAGCCAACGCTGCAATTGATCAGTCTTGGCGGGGCAACCGAGGCGTCCATCTGGTCGATTCAGTATCCGCTGCAACAGGTCGATCCCGCCTGGCGCAGTATTCCCTATGGCAAGGCACTGGATCACCAGCGTTTTTACGTTCTGGATGACGCATTGCAGGTTCGCCCGACGTGGGTGGCCGGTCAGTTGTACATCGGCGGTATCGGTCTGGCCAAAGGCTATTGGCGCGATGAAACCCTGAGTGCCGGCAGTTTCTTTGCTCACCCGTTGACGGGCGAGCGTCTGTACCGCACTGGCGACCTGGGGCGTTGGTTGCCCGACGGCAATATCGAGTTTCTTGGTCGGGAAGATACCCAGGTCAAGGTTCAGGGGCATCGTATCGAGCTGGGCGAGATCGAAGCTGCGCTCAATCGCCATCCCGGAGTGCAAAGCGCCGTGGTCCGCGTGCTCGGCGAAGCGCTGGGCGAGAAACGGCTTGCAGGCTACGTACTCAAGGCCGATCCGGCGTTGCAGGCCAGTGATTTCAATCAGTACCTGGCAGACAAACTGCCCGCCTACATGGTGCCGTCCTCGTTCACCTTCGTGCAGGAGTGGCCGTTGTCGTCCAACGGCAAAGTCGACAAGAAACGCCTGCCCGAACCGTCGCAGGCTCTGGAATCCGGTCCTGCGCTTGAAGTCGAGGGGCCACAGGAGCAACAACTGGTGACGATTGTGCAGGGCGTGCTCAAGCGGCCTTCGATTGCTGCCGACGCCAATCTGCTGAACCTGGGCGCAACCTCGATCGACATCGTCAGGATCAGCAATGCGCTGTCCGGCGAGCTGCGTTTCCGCCCCAATGTCGCGCAGTTGCTGGCGCAGCCAACCCTGTTCAATCTGCTCGGCATGTACCGCCAGAGTCTTGCCGACGGCAGCGTGATCGACAGCGTCCGGCAACGCACGTTTGCGCCCGAACAGGTGATTGAAGATCCGCAGCAGCGCGCCCGCTTCAAGGCCGATCAGCGTGGGCGCCGGGCGTTCGATCCGCACGTTCCGACGCTGGACCTTGCGCGGCCGGATGATCCGGCTCTGGCCCGACGGTTCAGTGATTATCGCTCGGTACGCCAGTTTGCTGCCCGGCCGATTCCCGCCCAGGCATTTGCCGGGCTGTTGGCCAGCCTGGCGCAAGGGCAACTGGACGGCGAGGTCAAATACCAGTTTCCGTCTGCGGGCGGTCTGTACCCGATCCAGAGCTACCTGTACGTCAAACCGCAGCGGGTGGCCGGCGTTGCGGCGGGGGCTTATTACTACGATCCGATTCGGCATCGCCTGCTGCGTCTCGCCAGTGATGTGCTGGACCCCGACACCTACGATTATTTCGTCAATCGCCCCGTGTATGAAAACGCTGCGTTTTCGCTGTTCTTCGTCGCCGACATGGCAGCGATCCGACCGTTGTATGGCGAGCGCAGTCGCGACTTCTGCCACATCGAAGCCGGCGGCATGGCGCAATTGCTGACCATGACGGCGGTCGAGCAGGGCCTTGGCCTGTGTGGAATGGGTTCAATCGAGGAGCAGCAGTTGTCGTCGCTGTTCGACCTGGGAGCGAATCATCAATTGATCTACTCGATGGTGGGCGGCCTGCGCACCGCCGCCGAACAACGCCACAGGCAGGTCGAGGCGTTCGCCTCTGCTGCGGATCAACCGGACGAAGCCAGCGACATGGAGGAGATAGAGATATGAACGCCTATCAATTGCTGGAGCTGTTCGGTCGCCATGCCGTGGTGCTGGAAGTGGACGGTGACAAACTGCGCTGCAAGGCACCGCGCGGGTTTCTGAATGACGAGATGTTGCAGGCGCTCAAGCAGCACAAGGCAGAGCTGATTGCCTTGCTGAGCGGCACGGACCCGGCGGCGATACCTCGCCGGGCCGCCGGGCAAATGTCGTTGCCGCTGTCTTTTTCGCAACGCCAGCTCTGGTTTCTCGATCAGATGGAGCCGGGCAATGCGTTCTATAACGTGCCCACGGCGGTCGTCTTGACGGGCACGCTGGAGGTGCCCGTGCTGGAGAAGGCGCTGAACGCCTTGATCACGCGTCATGAGATATTGCGCACCACATTCGCCAGCGTAGACGGCGAGCCACGGCAGATCGTGCACCCGGCGATGGCGCGGGTGATGCCGGTCGTCGACCTGCGCAGCCTGGCGCCGGAGGCGCGAGAAGCGCAGGTCAGAACGGCTGTCGATCACGAGGCCAAAGCGCCATTCGATCTTGCCAGCGGCCCATTGTTGCGTGCCTCGCTGCTGCGCCTGGCCGATGAGCAGTACCTCTGGCTGTACAGCGTGCACCACATCATTGCCGATGGCTGGTCGATGGGCGTGATCGCTCATGAAACTGCAGCCTTGTATGGCGATTTTCTGCGCGGTCAGGCATCCAGTCTGCCGCCGCTTGCGGTGCAGTACGCCGATTACGCCTGTTGGCAGCAACAGCGTCTGGGCGGCGAGGCGCTGGCCGGGCAGCTGGCTTTCTGGCAGCGCACGCTGGCCGACGCGCCACCGCTGCTCACTCTGCCGACCGACCGACCACGCCCGAGTGTGCAGCGCTACGCCGGGGCCACGTTCAGCTCGACGGTCGACGGCAGCACCTTGCGCGCGCTCAATGCCTTGGCGAGACACACCCAGGGCACACTGTTCAACGTGCTGATCGGCGCGCTGTCGGTATTGCTGTGGCGTCATAGCGGTCAGCGGGGCCTGTGCATCGGCACGCCGTTCGCCAACCGCAGCCGTCCCGAGATCGAGCCGCTGATCGGCCATTTCGTCAACACCCAGGTCATTCGTCAGCGCCTCGATCCGCAGCAGACCTTTGCCGAACTGTTGCGTGAGGTACGCGCCACCCTGCTGGATGTTCACGCCCATCAGGACGTGCCGTTCGACCGGGTGGTAGAGGCCGTCAACCCGCCGCGCGATAGCGGTTATTCGCCGTTGTTTCAAGTGATGATGGTGTTGCAGAACACCCCCGGCACTCCTGCGCACATGCCGGCGTTGAGCATGACGCCGTACGGCACCGGCAGCGCTACGGCGAAGTTCGATCTGGCTTTCGAATGGGTCGAGCGCGACGGTCTGCTCAACCTGCTGGTGGAGTACAACACCGATCTGTTTGAGCGGGCCAGCATCGAGCGCCTGAGCGGGCATTATCGGCAGTTGCTCGAGCAGGTTGCGCTGGACCCCAAGCAGCCGGTCGGCGCACTCACGCTGATCACCGCTGCGGAACGCGAACAGATTCTCGACAAGTGGAACCGTCCGGCGGCGCTGCCCCAGCCTGTCGATTGCGTGCATCGTTTGATCGAGACTCAGGTCACGCGTCGCCGGGACGAATGCGCAGTGATTTTCGAAGGCCAGTCGCTGAGCTACGGCCAGCTCAACAGCCAGGCCAACCGCCTGGCGCAGCACTTGCGCAGCCTCGGCGTCGGCCCGGATGTGCGCGTGGCGGTCTGTATCGAACGCTCTCTGGAACTGCCAGTGGCCTTGCTGGCGGTGCTCAAGGCTGGCGGTGCCTACGTGCCGCTGGACCCGGATTACCCGTCGGGACGCCTGCGCCATATTCTTGATGACACGTCCCCGGCGGTGCTGCTTGCCTTGGGGCCGACCCGCGAAATACTGCGTCAGGCGCTGCACGGTGCGGCCTGCGAAGTGCCGATTATCGACATACAGGCCGACGCGGTGCTGTGGGCCGAATGTTCGTCGGACAATCCGCATCCGCAGCGCGTCGGAGTGAACGCCGACCATCTGGCTTATGTGCTTTACACCTCCGGCACTACCGGTCTGCCCAAAGGCGCAATGGTCACGCATCGCGGGCTGAGCAACCTGCTGCTGTGGTGTCAGCAGTTCTGTGGCGAATCGGGAAACATGCTGCACAAGATTCCGTTCGGTTTCGACGCTTCGGCCTGGGAGATATTCTGGCCGTTGCTGACCGGCGGCCGATTGGTCATTGCGCGTCCCGGCGGGCATTTCGAACCCGGTTATCTGGCCCGGGTGGTGCGTGAGCAACGTGTCACCGCGATGGTATTCGTGCCAGCCATGTTGCAACTGTTTCTGGAAGTCGAAGAGGTCAGCGCCTGTCACACCCTGATGGATGTGTTCAGCGGCGGCGGCGAATTGTCGCCAGCCCTGGCCAGACTCTTTCAGGAACGGCTGCCGCATGCGCGCCTGCACAACGTCTACGGTCCGACCGAAACCACGGTGATCAGCAGCGTCTGGACGCTGGACCCCGGTGCCGAGGTGCCGACACGTCGATTGCCCATCGGCCACCCCATTGCCAACACGCGTTTTTACGTGCTCGACGAGCGCGACGCGCCAGTCCCGGCGGGTGTGACCGGTCAACTGCACATTGGCGGCTTCGGCGTTGCGCGGGGTTATCTGGGCCTGGCCGCGCTCACTGCCGAGCGCTTTATCGACAACCCGTTCGTTGCTGGTGACCGCCTGTATCGCAGCGGCGATCTGGCGCGTTATCGCGCAGACGGTCAACTGGAGTTTCTCGGTCGCAATGACTTTCAGGTCAAGCTGCGCGGCATCCGTCTGGAGTTGAGTGAAATCGAAGCGCGGCTCGACCTGTTTACCGGCATTCGCGCCAGTGTGGCGCTGATCGTCGGCGATACCGCGCAGAACCAGCGCCTGGTGGCGTGCTGCGTGACCGACAGCGCCCGTGATGAAGCGGCGCTGCGTGCGCACCTGGCGACGACGCTGTCCAGCGCGGTGATGCCCAGCGCTTATCTGTGGCTGGACGCCTTGCCGTTGACGGTCAATGGCAAGGTCGACCGTGTGGCGCTTGCGGCGCTGGCCGATCAGGACCTGGTCGATCGGCAGGTCAATATCGGCAGCCCCAGAGACCATATCGAACTGACGCTGTATCAAATCTGGAAAGACCTGCTGCTGGTGCCGCAAATCGGCATCCGTGACAACTTCTTCAATGTCGGCGGGACGTCGATTGCGGCAATCAAGATGGCTTACGAGATTGGCCGGGCGTTCAGTGTCGAGGTGCCGGTGCGGGTGATCATCGGCCAGCCGACCATCGAGGCGCTGGGCGGCTGGCTGCGCACCGGGGCCAGCCTGACCGCGGCGCAGGGCAATCTGATCGAATTCCGGCGCGGTGCCGGGCAGCGCAATGTCGTGTGCATTCACCCGGCGGGCGGCACTGCGTTCTGCTACCTGTCGCTGGCCAAGGAGCTGCCGGAAACAATCGGGGTGTACGGGGTGCAATCACCGGGCTTGAATCCCGGAGAGAGCACCGAGCCAACCGTCGAGGCCATGGCCGACGCCTATCTGCGGCGCATCGCGTCACTGACCTCGCAACCGTTGATACTCACCGGGCTGTCGTTCGGCGGCCTGGTGGCTTACGAAATGGCCCGGCGCCTGACGGCTGCCGGCAATCGTCAGGTCACGGTGGTGCTGCTCGATACCCAGGGCTCGGATGATCCGGGGTTCCGGCAACAGATCGGCACCGTGGACATGGCTGAGTTTCGCGACAAACTGGTGCGCTTCAACGGCATGTACCCCGGCATCGAAGACGCGCAGGTCGAGCGTTACTTCCACCTCTATAACCACAACCGTCTGGCCATGGCTGCTTACGAATGTGAGCCGCAAGCCGGGCGCATCGTGCTGATTCAGGCGCGCGAAGGTTTCAGCCGCACGCAGTTGCATGAGCTGCGCAGGTTCTGGCGTCGCCGTGCGGGCAATGGCTATCGGGCCCGGCTGGTGCACGGCGGCCATTGGGACATGCTGGAAAGTGCCGAGGTGCACCGGGTCTCACAGACGCTCAGGCAAGAGCTGCAACGTTTCGATACGCAGGAGGCGCAATGATGAGCAGGCACCAGGAAAATAATGCCCGGCACCCCACGACCCTGCTGTCAGGCTTTGCCGGGCAGGTCGCACGCAATCCCCACGCGCTGGCAGTGATCGACCAGCACGTACGGCTGACCTACGAGCAATTGGCCGGCACCAGCGAGCGCATCGCCAAGGGTCTGCTGGCACAAGGCACAGGCCGCGGCGATCCGGTGGCTTTGTGCATGCCGCGTGGCTGGCAATGGGTCGCCACAATCATCGCAGCGTTGAAAGTGGGGGCAGTCGTGGTGCCGCTGGATCGCGCCAGCCCGGCCCGGCGTCGCGCGCTGATGCTGGACGATGCAGGCTGTGTCGGGCTCGTCACCCTGGGCGAAGATTCTTCTGCCGTGTCGACGCAACGGGGCTGGCACGCCAGCGTCGAGACTCTGTTGGATTACCCTGATCAGCCGCCACAGCCTGTGCCCGAGGACTTCGCCGAGCTGAGTTTCCTGTTCTACACCTCGGGCACCACCGGCACACCCAAAGCTGTGGAAGTTGGCGAGCGCGGCCTGTTGCGTCTGGCCCACACCGACCGCTACATCGACATTCGCGAAGGCGACCGTTTCGCCTGCCTGTCCAACCCGGCGTTCGATGCCTGTAATTTCGAGCTGTGGGCACCGCTGCTCAATGGCGGCTGCTGCATCATCATCGCGGATGCCGACCTGCAGGACGCACGACGGCTGGCAACCGTGCTGGAAACGCAGCAGGTCGACAGCCTGTTCATGACCGTTTCACTGTTCAACACGCTGAGTGCAGATACCCCTGACTGTTTTGCCAGCCTGCGTCAGGTGCTGATCGGCGGCGAGCAGGTCAGTGCCGCTGCGGTCCGTGCCTGGTATCAGGCCAATCCCGATAGCCGCTGCCGGATATTCAACGTCTACGGCCCCACGGAATGCACCACCTTCGCGCTGTGCCATCCCATTGCCCGGGACTTTGTCGGTGACGCGGTGCCGATTGGCCAGCCTTTGCCGGATACGGGCGTGCGCGTGCTCGACCCGCAACAGCGTCCGGTTGCTCCCGGCGAAGCGGGCGAGCTTTATCTGAGTGGCAGCGGGGTCGCACGGGGTTACCGCAACCGCTCTACCGAAACCGCACACAGTTTCGTACGCCTGCCGGTATCCGACGGCGGGGAAGCGCTGCATTACCGAACCGGCGATCAGGCACGGGTCAATGCCGAGGGGTTGATCGAGTACCTGGGCCGGATTGACCGCCAGGTAAAGGTACGGGGTTTTCGCATCGAGCCGGGCGAGGTCGAGCAGCGCATTCTGGAGCATCCGCAGGTGGCGCAGGTGCATGTCTGTACCCGCAGGCAGGCTGCCGAAGACCACCAGTTGCTGGCGTTCATCGTGCCACGCGAGGGGCTGGGCTATCGCGACCTTGACCAGCATCTGCGCGAACATTTAGCCGTGTGGATGCGCCCGCATCAGTTGTTTACGCTGGAGCGCCTGCCGCTGACGGCCAACGGCAAGATCGACCAGCGTGCGCTGCTTGCCCGGCCCTTGAAGCCGTGGCGAGCGGACGCCGACTCGCCGCATGACGATCAGCACTCACCCGCGCTGGACTGGCTGCTGAGCCAGGCCCGCAGACTGCTCGCACAACCTGAACTGAATGGCCACGACGACTGGCTGGGCAGTGGTGGCGACTCTCTGAAGGCCATGCGCCTGCGTTCGGCAATCCGCACGCACTGGCAGCGGGAGGTTGCCCTGATCGCTTTGCTGAGCGAATCGTTCGCCGTACTGGCCGAGCGCCTGAGCGATGAGCAGGGCGTTGTGTCTGCCTATCCGCCCGCGCCACCGGTCAACAGGGCAGGGCGTGCGCCAGCCACTGCCGAGCAAAGTCGCCTGTGGTTGATGCAGCAACGTACGCCGCAGGCAACGGCCTACAACGTGCCGCTCATCCTGCATCTGGCGGCAGGCATTCAACTGCCTGCGCTGGCCGAAGCCGTGCAGCGGCTGCTGGCCCGCCACAGCGGGTTACGCAGCGCATTCGTGTCCGCAACCGACGGGCTGCATCAGCAGATCTGCGACCGCGATACGCTGTGCCGGACGTTCGATGTGGGCGCGTTCAGTGAACAGACCTGGCGCAGCTTCGCGGCGCTGGTATTCGATACACCTTTCGATCTGGCGACATCAGCCCTGTGTCAGGCCTGGCTGTTACCGTTTGCCGATGGCAGCTGTCGCTTGCTGATGAACCTGCACCACATCGTCGTCGATGGCTGGTCGATGAACCTGTTGTTCGACGATCTGGTGCAGCTCTACGACGATGCGCTGCACGGGCGGGCGAGTGCCGAGCCTCTGAGCGGCCTGAGTACGCTGGAGTTCGCGCTCTGGCAACGGCAATGGCGTGTCGACCCACGCTATCGCGACCAGCGCCGCGCCCTGGCCGCGTTGCATCGCCGACAGCAAGCCTGTTCGTCACCGCTGGTGCCGGTCCGTGAGCCTGGCCTGCAGGCACGGCTGTACCGCCAGCCGCTGGGCGTCGCGCGCAGTGCTGCGCTGGATCGGTTTTGCAGTCAGCAACGCGTCACCCGCTATGAAGTGTTGTTCAGCGTCTATGCCTGGAGCGTGTATGCGCTGACCGGTTGTGAACGGCCGCGAATTGCCAGCCCGGTCTCCAACCGCCCGCTGACCGAATTCGAAGACGCGATCGGGATGTTCGCCAACACCGTGCTGATCCCGACGGCGTTCGACGATCGCATGGCGCTCGACCGGCAGATGCACCATCAGACCGCCACGGTGCGGGAGGTACTTGCCTTGCAGGACGTTGCGCTGGCTGATTTGGTTGAGGACCTGCGGTTGTCGTCCGGCAGTGCGCTGTTCGATTTCATGTTCGTGCTGGAAAACACCGACTATGCCCGGCTTGCGAAGACCGGCTTGCGAGCCACGCTGGAGTTGAGTGAAACCGTGCAGGCCAAATGCCCGCTGACCTTGTCGGTCGTCGATGCCGGTGCACAACTGGAATGCTGGTGGGAATACCAGTGCAGCTACTTCGATGGCGGGCAAATGGTCGCCGCCCAGCAGGTGTTTCAACAGGGCCTTGATCTGCTCCTGGAAAAACCCTCGGCCCTCCTCGACGATCTGCTCACGCCCTACCGTTTCAGCCTGCCGCCTGCCAGTCAGGGTGGCAGCGATGAGGCTCCGTTCGGCACCCTGGCCGACTGGTTCGAGCATCAGGTGAGTTGCACACCGGACGCCCCGGCACTGGTCGCTGATCGGCAGTGTGTGAGCTATGCCAAACTGGACGCGCTGGCTGACACGCTGGCGGCCATCCTGATCGAGCAATGTCCGCTGCCGGACCGCACTGACACAGCGCTGCAAGTGGTGCTGTACCTCGACGCGTCGGTCGAGCATATCGTCGCCTTGCTGGCGCTGGCCAGACTCAACCTGACGGCCGTGCCGCTGGACCCTGGCTATCCGCTGGCGGTGCAGCACCAGGTCATGCAGCAGGCACAGCCGTGTTGCCTGCTGTACAGCAGCGCAACCGAAGCGGCGCTGGATCGGTTGAGTGCCGGCCGGCTGGTTCGTCATCGGGTCGACCTGAGCGCTGCGGCACGGCCGTTCGAACGTCGCCGTCATGCCGGTGAGCGACCGTTGTACACGCTGTTCACGTCCGGCTCGACAGGTATCCCGAAAGGGGTTCAGGTGCCGGACCGGACCCTGTGCAACCTGTTGCACTGGCAGCGCACTGAAGGGCATTTGCCGGCCAGGTCGGTGACTCTGCAGTTCTCGATGCTGTCGTTCGATGTGTCGTTTCAGGAGATTTTCAGCACCCTCTGCGGTGGCGGCTGCTATCACCTGATCAACCCGCTCTGGCGACAGGATGCCCCGGCATTGCTGGACTACCTGCTGCAGACGCGCATCGAACGGCTGTTCCTGCCGTGCGTGGCCTTGCAGCATCTGGCGCAGACCGCCGTCAGCCAGGGCGTTTACCCCCAGGCACTGCGCGAAGTGATCACGGCAGGCGAACAACTGCTGTGCACCGAGGCACTGCGCAGCTGGTTTGGCGGCATGCCGCAGGCGCGTCTGTTCAACCATTACGGCCCGACTGAAACCCACGTGGTCAGCGCCTGGCGTTTGCCCGAAGAGGTTCAGGACTGGCCGCTGCGAGCGCCCATCGGGCTGGCGGTGAACAACGCGCGCCTGCTGCTGGTGGATGAATACGACCGCCCGGTGCCGAGCGGCAGCCAGGGTTATCTGCTGGTGGCCGGGCCGATGATTTCGCGCTGCTACCTCGCTGACCCGACACTGAATGCCGAGCGTTTTGTCGAATTGCCGCAGCCCGAGGGCAAAACCCTGTTCTATCGCACCGGCGACCTGGCACAGATGGGTGTCGATGCCTGCCTGCACTACCTTGGCCGCGATGATCAGCAGATCAAGGTCAGTGGCCAGCGTCTTGAGCTGGGGCAGATCGAAGCCGCACTGATGCAGGTCGCGCAGGTCATCAATGCCGTGGTGGCCATGCAGGGCGAGCCGCCACGCCTGGTTGCCTGGCTGCATACCGAAGGTACGCGGCCCGATGTGCCTCAGCTTGATCGGCAGGTCATGCTGCACCTGCCTGCACATGTGCGAATCGACGAGTATCGATGCATCGAGGACTGGCCGCGGACGCCCAGCGGCAAGATCGACCGAAAGGCGCTGAGCGCGCTGGGCGAAGTGCTGCAACGGCCCCGCACGGCGCTTTCTGTGCCAGCACTAAGTGCGCTCGAACAGCAATTGAGCGAGTTGTTCGTTGCAGTTATAGGTCGCGACATCGAACCCGATCAGACCTTCTTCGAGGCCGGAGCCACCAGCCTCGGCCTGATGCGCCTGCATGCCCGTTATAACCAGGAACTGCCGCAACCGGTGGCGATGGCAGCGCTGTTCGAACATGTCACCGTGCGCCTTCTTGCGCAGCACCTTGCAGCCTCGCCATCCGCTCCCGTGGCCCCTATGCGCGCGCCTGAAGCCGGCGAGCAGCCGATGGCAATCATCGGCATGTCGGTGAACGTGGCGGGAGCCAGCAATCTCGCCGACTTCTGGGCGATGGTTCAAGGAAACGAGCTGGGCATCGAGCTGTTTGATGCCGCCGATGGATTGGTCGGCGCTCGCAGTCAACTGGCGGGCCTGCTGGATTTCGATCCCGATTATTTCGGCATCAGCCTTCAGGAAGCACGCTTGATGGACCCGCAACAGCGCCACCTGTTGATGGGCTGCGTGCAGGCCTTGCAACATGCTGCGATCACGCCAACAGCCGATGGCCCGCGCATCGGTCTGATCGCCAGCTGTGGCGAAACCACGTACTTCCAGCAAATGCTGCGCGAAACGGCCGAGGCCGATCTGCCGGACGGTTTTCAGATGGCGCTGCACCACGACAAGGATTTTCTGGCCACCAAGGCGGCTTACCACCTGGACCTCGACGGTCCGGCCTTGAGCGTTCAGGCGGCGTGTGGCAGCTCGCTGATTGCCGTGCACCTCGCGGCGGCGATGCTGCTCCAGGGCGACAGTGACGTGATGCTGGCCGCCGGGGTGCTGATCGACCCGACCCTGACCGATGGCTACCGTTACCGCCCGCAACACATTTTCTCTCGCGACGGGCTATGCCGGCCGTTCAGTGACGACGCCAGCGGGACCATCGGTGCCAGTGGTTATGGGGTGGTGGTGCTTAAACCGCTGGCTCGCGCCCAGGCCGATGGCGACCGGATCTACGCGCTGGTCGAGGCTTCGGCGCTGAACAACGACGGTCGAGCCAAAATGAGCTACACCGCGCCGTCGGTGGCGGGGCAGAGCGCAGTCATCAGCGAGGCCTTGCACAAGGCCGGCGTCACGGGCGCCGACATCGGTTATGTCGAGGCTCATGGGACCGGCACGTTGCTGGGCGACCCGATCGAAGTGGCCGCGTTGAGCAAGGCCTTCGGTGCCGCACCTGCCGCCAGTTGCGCACTGGCGTCAGTGAAAAGCCAGATCGGCCATCTGGGCGCGGCGGCGGGTGTGGTCGGGCTGATTCGTGCAGCGCTTGCGGTGTTTCACGGGGTGATCCCGCCCAACCTCGGTTTTACCCGGATCAATCCGCAAGTCGATCTGCAGCATTCACCGTTCTACATTCCCGGTGCCTCACGACCGTGGCCCGAGGGCCGTCGACGTCTGGCCGGGGTCAGCAGTTTCGGCATCGGTGGCACCAACGCGCATGTGATTGTCGGCGCGCCGCCACCGCAGGCAGAGATGGCAGAGGATTGCCCGCCGTGCCTGTTGCTGTCCGCGCACAGCCGCACAGCACTGGAACACGACGTAAGGGCGATAGAAGCATGGCTCAACACCTTTCCCGAGCAGCAGACGGCGCTGCTACGTTACCTGCAAAGCGGTCGACGTGCACTGCGCTGGCGCTTCGCGATGATTTGTCAGCCGGGTCAGGCGTTGCGCCTGCAACCCTCGGCGATCAAACAGGTGACGATCACGGATGCACGCCTGAACGCCAGTGAGCATTCACCGCAAGCATTGCTGGAGGCCTGGTATGCGGGAGCCAGTATCGACGCGCCGACTCGTTCGGCACCGCCACCGTGGAACTTGCCACCCTCGGCATTCGATCTGCAGACTTTCCGCTTCAAGCCATCCGCCCATGTCGAGCCATCGCCGCACACCGCTGACCGCCAGCCGATAGCCGACTGGTTTTACCAGCGTCAATGGCAGCGGGTACGTCGTCTGGGCACGCAAACGAATGGCGAGCTTCGTGGCGTGCTTGTGGTGTGCGCCCACGAGCGCATGGAGACTGCAGTGCTTGGCAGCTTTCAAAGCGTTTACCGGCAGGTTATCGAGGTACAGGCTGGCAACGGCTATCAGCAGCTTGGCCCGAACCGTTATGAGCTGGATCCACTGGACCCGCTGGCGTTCAGCCGACTGATCGCAACGCTTGAACACAATGGACACACTGCAACCGAACTGGACTGGCTGCATGCCTTGCCGCTGTCGGTAAGCGGGGTAGTCGGCGAGCAAAGCCTGGCAGCCGCGCAGTGGGCCTGTCTGGACACGGTCAGCGCGCTGTTGCAAGCCTGGGGGGCGAGCGAGCACAAGACAGCTTTGCGGCTCTGGCTGCTGTCCTGGCAGGCATGCCCGGTAAATGGCACGGTCTTGCGCCCGGAACTGGCGGCACTGGCCGGTATCACCGAAGTAGCCCCGCAGGAGTACCCGATACGCTGTCACTGGCTGGATCTCCCTGCGGCGCGGTTGGACACCCAGGCTCGGCAAGTGGCGGCACTGCTCGCCGACCCAACGTCACTGCCACGGCGTATGGCCATCCGTGACGACTATCTTTGGCAACCACAGCTGCAGGCCAGTCCGCTTGCGGAGCCTGCGGCCGTTTCGAATCTGCTACCGGCAAACGGCACGTTTCTGGTACTCGGCGGCACAGGTGGTATAGGGCGTACCTTGTGTGAGCACTTGCTGCAATCAAGCCAGCGGCGGGTGGTGTTGCTGTCGCGCCGCAGTGAGATTGCGCAAAGCCTGCACGCTCATGCCTCGCGCATCGACAGCGTCCAGGCGGACATCGCCGATCTGGCGCGCTGGCCCGGAGTGCTTGAGCAACTGCGCGAGCGTTACGGGCAGTTCGACGGTGTGATTCACGCTGCGGGGACCGGAGCGGGCAGCCTGATCCGTCAGCGCGATGCCCGGGTACTGTCCGAAGCGATGGCAAGCAAGACCCGCGGCATGCTGGCGGTCGAAGCCTTGATCGAACAGATGAAACCGGGCTTCGTGCTGTACTGCTCGTCGATGTCGGCACTGTTCGGCGGTGCCGGACATCTGGACTACGCCGCCGCCAGTGCAGTGCTCGATGGTTTCACCCATTACCGCCCGAACGCCGAAAATGGCTGCGTGCGTCTGGGCATCAACTGGGACATCTGGCGCGATATCGGCATGGCCGCTACCGCTGGCATCGGTGATGAAGCGCATCAGCGGCACCTGGCAGTCGGCATGTCGGCGCAGGAGGGCTGCCGGGTATTCGATGCAGCCCTGACGGCTCAACTGCCGCAATTACTGATCTCGACGACCGAACTGAACACTGCACGTCAGTTCTACCCGGCGCGACATGGCGGCAGTGACTCGACGCTGGTTGAAGCCGCGCCGGCCTTTGCGGCAGAAACCGGTCTGCGTGAGCGTCTGCACGGCTGTCTGTGCAAGTGGCTTGGCGTGAGCGCCCTGGAGGAGGATGACTCGTTCTACGAACTGGGTGCCGACTCCCTGACCCTGCTGGACCTGATCGATGAACTGCAGGCCGCGACAGGCGTGGTCTTCCAGCTGTCACAGTTCAGCCACAGGGTCAGCCTGCGCGAGGTGCTGACGCTGGTGCAGCAGGCAGCAGGGGAAGGAGCGGCGGCAGTCGACGAGCACTGGGCTGACGCAGTACGGATCGACCAGTGGCATGCGGGGGCAGGCCGCGAACGACTGTATCTGATTCACCCGGTGGGTGGCGATGTGCAGGCATACCGCGAGCTGGCCTCGGCGCTGCACCCTGATCTCGGGGTGTGGGTGATCGCCGATCCGGCATTGCGCCTGCCTGAGCTGCCGCACATCAGTGTGGCTGAACGGGCGCAGCTGTATCTCAAGGCGTTGCAGGCCCATTGCCCGTCAGGTTCAGCCTGGCGACTGGCTGGCTGGTCATTCGGCGCGTGGGTGGCGCAGGCGATGTGCAGTCTGCTGGCAGACGACTGCGAGCAGCCGTTGCTATACCTGATCGACCCGCCCGCGCCGGATGCTGGCACAGAGCTGGCGAAGATCGACGAAGCGCATATCCAGCAGGTTTTCCAGCGTGAGTTTTCTGCACGCCGCACAGACTTGCCGGACAGCGCCACCGCAGCTACAGAAGACACGCCGCGTTATCTGCAAAGCCTGATCGTCTGCTGCCGGAACAACATGGCCAGCATGGTCGATCATCGACCCTTGTCACTGCCGTGCACCCGCGCGCGGCTGTTCATTGCCACGCATCCCAACCCTTACGGCATGGGCAGCGCCTGGCGGATGACGGATCTGCAGCAGGCCTGGCAAGGGCTGTTGCCGAAACGGTCGGGCTGGCAGCCACTGGACACCGATCATTACGGCATCGTCACTGCGCCCTGGGCTAAGGTGATTGCCGAGATGATCAACGCTGACCTGTTGTCGGCAGAAGGTTGAACGTGTGGGCAGCAGACTTTTCGGGCGGGCTGACCGCGTAAACGAATCACGGGCATGGTGATCGGCCATGCCGACAATTCAAAGGTGAGGGATCATGGATCAACTGGCACTCAAAGCCATCGAAGGTATCGCAGGCACACCTCGTGCGCCCTATCACAGCATTACTGTTAATCGCCTGACACCCATCATTGGTGCAGAAGTCAGCGGTGTGGACCTGTCGCAGCCGCCTGGCGAAGAGCAACTGGAGGAAATCCGCCGGGCGTTCCTGGAAAATCATGTCCTGGTGTTTCGCGACCAGCATCTGACCGTCGAACAGCACAAAGCCTTTGGCCGCCTGTTCGGTCCGTTACGCGCCTTGCCGGTAGACAGTATCGATGGCGATGACCCGGAGCTGGTCGTGGTTCGCGCCAACGCCCAGTCGCGCTTCGCCGCCGGCGAGCTGTGGCACACCGATGGCACCGCTGACCCGGAACCGTCGATGGGCTCGATGCTGTATGTCAAAGAGACGCCCGCCAGCGGAACCGGTGGCGATACGCTGTTTGCCAACATGCACCTGGCAATTGAAATGCTCTCGCCGGCAATGCAACGGTTTCTCGGCGAACTGACGGCCATTCACGATGGCGAGATCCCGTGGAAAGGCTATCAGCCGCCTGCCAACCTTCCGAAAAGCGAGCACCCGGTGGTGGTGCGCCACCCTGAAACGGGACGCCGCAGCCTGTTTGTCAATTCCGGGTTCACCTCCCATATCGTGCAACTGTCCGCAGGAGAGAGCCGCACGGTGCTGAACATGCTGTTCGAGCTGATCGCACGAGAGCCCTGTCTCAGTTGCCGCGTGCGCTGGGAGCCGAACACGCTGGTGTTCTGGGATAACCGTTGCACCCAGCACCACGCAGTCTGGGATTACTTTCCGCACTCGCGCTATGGTGAGCGTGTGACGATTCTGGGAGGGCGGCCCAAGGCTTGAGCCGCTTGCAGCCTGACGGCGAACGCCGGGCCGGGGGCTCATCACCTCAGGTGCAGGTGGTATATCAGGTCGTCGAACCATTGGTCGCCGATCTGATAGGCGTGCGGGACTCGGCGTTCGAAAGAGAAACCGCACTTTTCCAGAACCTTGCAGGAGGCGATGTTGCCGTCGGTCACGGTCGATTCCAGTGACTCAAGGCCGATGTCGGCGGCGTAGTCGATGATTGCGCGGCGTGACTCTGTGCCGAAGCCCTTGCCTTGATGTTCCGGCAGCAGCAGACAGCCCACTTCGGCATGGCCAGGCGACAGGATACGAAAGCCGCTGACCCCAAGCTCCACGCGGCTGTGCCTGTCGATGACCACCAGGCACAGCCAGTGATCGGACTGCGGCGTCCAGACCGGGAGGCGATGATCGAAGCCCTTGCGGATTTGCTCCTCTTCGATTTCTCCGAATACGTACTGCATGGTCTGAGGTTCGGAGTGCAGCCTCAGAAACAGCGGCCAGTCACTGTCGACCAGGGTCCGCAGGTACAGCCGTTCGGTGTTCAACTCCAGCATCCGTTGCTCCTTGCACGATCAAAAAGGCACGGGGTTTTGTACTCGGCATGCGGCCAATGATCAATGATGCGTGTGCATTTCATCGCCACGCTCGAGGCAATCGCTGCGTGGCAAGGCTCGGTTTCGTCCTTCAGCACATCGGTGACGCGTAAATGGCATTCCGGGCAGGCTACCTTGCCAGTCATCCGAAACACGACTGTCCTGATCAGTTAAATAAATCTTAATCATTGCTCCTTGCCCCGTAATTCAAGGGGTACACGGTCTGCTCTATCGACCCATCAGTTATTCCAATCACGCTGTCTATCAAGTTAAACCTTTCAGCGCCGATTCACGGGCATCCCGAAAAATCAAAGGCACACACTGAATGAGCGCGAAATGGTTGGACAACTTGAAAGTCAGCAAAAAACTGGGGCTGGGCTTTGCCGCTATTTTGCTGGGCGTACTGACCGTCACCGCCATCGGTTACTCCAGCACCAACCTGTTGATCGAGCGCCTTGGCAAAAGCGGCAAGGTGTCTGAAATCAAGGCGGATGTCCTGAATGCCCGGATCGCCGCACAAGCCTATGCCACAGGCCCAAGCCCTGCCGGGATACAGACCTACGCCAGTGCTCTGGATACGTTGAGCCGCAGTGTCGATGAAGGTCTGCAAGTGTTCGTGGTGTCGAGCAACCTCACCAGGCTGCGTGACATCAAGGAACAGGTGGGCGGCCTGAAGCAGACCTTCGATCAGCTGGTCAGCATCAACCAGAAAGTCGATGACGCCTTGAAACCCTTGATCAAGGTCTCGGACGATGTCAGTGCCACGTTCGAAAACCTGCTGCAAAAGACCATCGACGACACGTTGCGGGCTCCGGATGAAACCGGCATCAAACAGGTCAAGATTGCCGGCGACCTGCGCAATGGCATGACCAACTTCCGCCTGGTGTTTCGCCGTTATCTAAGTATCCCGACCGCCGATAACCGTCAGGCCACCTACAACGCTGCCGACGCACTGATCGCCCAGGTAGCGGCTGCGCGCAGCCAGTTGC